>NZ_BAABJW010000002.1:0-909105 GCF_039543505.1 Litoribaculum gwangyangense
CGGTCTTTAACTTTAAAAGTAAATGTTAGTTCCTTTTTTAAAGCTAAATACTTCTCAGCTTTTTCCTCATTTGGATTTTGGGAGTAAATAAATTGTGATAGTAATAAAAGAATAATACTTGCTAAAGTAATTTTTTTCATCAGATTTGGGATTTCATGAATTTATGGGGCTAATATAGAATAATATTTAATAAAACTCTATGAAATGCAAAAAAATACGATGAATAACATTATATTTTTAGTTAATTTTTTATATGTAACTAAAAATCAATTATTTATATAAATTAGCATCATTATCAAGAAAATGGGGTTTAATTATACATTTAAAGTTATGTGGTTTTGATTAGATATGCCCAAGGTAAATTACATTAGCAATCTACAGATTGACTTTAGTTTAGGTATATTTTTTTTTCTTATTCTTTTGAAACCTTTAGATTTTTATTGTTTCACTCGACTTAAATTGTATTTTTATAATATTATTTAAAAGGATTATCTTTAGGTTTAAATTATACCAATTGGATTATTTTTTTGTAAAAAACTCATTTTTAATAAATGAAAAACAATCCTAATGAATTATTACTTTTTAATGCCTTCAAAGAAGGTAACCAAAAGGCTTTTGAGTTTTTTTTTAATAAGTATCATGATTACATCTTAGGATTTTGTATCCAATTTATTTAAGATAAGCCTGAAGCCAAGGGTATTACTCAAGAAGCTTTTTTAAACCTTTGGCAGAATAAAAATGGAATTGATAAAATAAATGGTATCGAATCTTTCTTATATACTTGCGCAAAATCTAGATGCTTAAATGTTATATGAAATAATAAAGTTAAAGAGCGATACAAAAGTAAAATTCTAAATGAACAAGAGCGTATTCTAGATTATGAAATAATTAATTATACATTTTCAAAAAAAAGCCTCAGTTCATGAGGTTTTTTTATGGTATAAAGAAAAAATTATCAGTGAAGATTTTCAAAAGTAGGCGACTAGCAATGAATCATGTATTAAATTATACACGGTGTTCTACTTTCTTTATTCTACTTTGGTAATTTCTTGATTTATTAATTCAATAATTTTCTGATATTCATTTTTAACTTTTTCACCTTCTTCAAAAACACCTATTCTATAAAGACTAAGTATTGCTAAATGTTCAGTAAATATTCTATTATTAATCATTTTTTGAAAGAGTTCATGATGCAACATACTTTCTTCAGAACTACGATTTTTATAAAGTCGAAGTGGGTTATAAGGCATTTCTTTTACAATAAATGGTATAAAATAATTTGTACCATAGTTTCTTACTAAATTTTCATCATCAATATAATCTACAACGATATCTTGAATTTCTGCAATTTTGTATTTAAGCAACTCATTTGATATTAACTCTATTTGTCCAGAATTTATTAGTGAATTATATATACCTCTTGATGGATCAAAATTGTAATTATAAATTGTCTTGAAAAATAAGCTATCAAGTGTTTCAATTGTGTAATTTTTATTTTTTGCATTTATAAGTTTTTGCGTAGCATCTTCATTATCTACATGATGGTTATATATGCTGTCAAATGTTATTACGTTTTTTTTAAATTCTAATTTTAGAGCTATTAATTGCTTTAATTCTTGGCTTTTTTCTTTTTTATGTTCATTCCAGTTATTTATTTGAAGAGCTATTAAAATACCAATTACCACAAGAATAATCTCTCCAATAGCATATTTTAGGTACTTTCCAGTTTTGTTTTTCTCCATAAGGTCGAATCTTATTTTACGAAAAAATTTTATCATTTAGTTGATAATTTATTTTAATTAAACCAAAAGTAAATTCCAAGCGTGTTTCAGAAATTAGAAAGAAAAGATAATAAATTATCTGACAAAATATAGTGAATGGACTATGGTTATAATCTCTAGTTTTTAAATTAACCATTAATCATGTAAATGAGGTACTAATTGTAGAATTTGTTTTTAAAATAAAAAACGGTTTAGAGTGAACTAAACCGTTAATTTTGAAATGATTCTGATTTGTAGCGAGAGGGGGGCACGATCCCCCGACCTCCGGGTTATGAATCCGACGCTCTAACCAGCTGAGCTACCTCGCCTAATTTAAGGCTGCAAATATAAAAACAATATTATTGTAAGCAAACAGAACTTCGGGAAAATATTATCAAAAATAGTTGTTATACTTATCAATTTATGTATATATTGGCAATATAAATTTTAAAAGTACTTATGGACGATAAAGTTAAATTTGATATTGAATTCCCAATACACGCCTCTCCGCAATTATTATATCAATATATATCAACACCGTCTGGTTTATCTGAATGGTTTTCAGATAATGTAAATTCCCGTGGAGAATTATTTACTTTTATTTGGGATGATAGTCAAGAAAAAGCAAAATTATTAAACAAAAAAAGTGGCGAACGTGTTAAATTTCGTTGGCTTGAAGATGAAGAAGATGGTCAATCATGTTATTTTGAAATTAAGATACAAGTAGATGAAATAACCAAAGATGTATCATTAATAGTAACAGATTTTGCCGAGGAGGATGAAATTGATGAGGCCAAAATGCTTTGGGAAAATCAAATTTCAAGTTTAAAACAAGTGTTGGGTTCTGCCTAATTATAATTTATATTTAAAGTATATTTGTCCCGCTTTTAATAATTGCGGGATTTTTTATGATTAATTTTAACGGAACCCTTATTGAGGGAAATAACATATTATCCATACAAAATAGAGGATATGCTTATGGCGACGCTCTTTTTGAAACCATAAGAACCAGCTATGGTAAAATTTTGTTCTGGGAAGACCACTATTTCAGGTTAATGGCTTCCATGAGAATTATGCGTATGGAGATACCTATGAATTTCACAATGGAGTTTTTAGAAGAACAAATTCAAAAAGTATTGGATGCCAATCAAGTATCTAAATCATCTGCACGTATTAAGCTCATGGTTCATAGAAATGAGGGTGGTTTATATACCCCCGAAACCAATGATATTTCATATGTGATTTCAATTAAACCAATTCAAGATGATTTCTATATTTTGAATGATGCTTTCTACGAGGTTGATTTGTTTAAAGATCATTACATGTCTCCTAGTTTACTTTCTACTTTAAAAACGAACAATAAAGCCATAAATGTTCTAGGAAGTATTTATGCAAAGGAAAATAGTTTAGATAATTGTCTGCTTTTAAACACCAACAAAAGTATAGTTGAAGCTCTTAACGGAAATATTTTTTTAGTTAAAGCGAATACTATCAAAACACCACCAATTTCTGATGGTTGTTTAAAAGGCATTATGCGAACTCAAATTATCAATATTATAAAGGCATTACCAGATTATGAGTTAATTGAGGAAACTATTTCTCCTTTCGAACTTCAAAAGGCAGATGAACTGTTCATAACAAATGTCATCACCGGAATACAACCTATAACTAAGTATAGAAAAAAAGCGTATTCAAATGAAGTTTCAAAAATGTTGCTTCAAAAATTGAATGTTAAGATAAGAATTGGTTAGTTATAGCTCGGATTTTCCGGGGCATTAGACCAAATACTGTACTCGCCTCCAAATTCAAGCATTTTTTCTTTCCAAAAAGATTCATAGTCCTTTTCTATAATATTCTTTTTATAGATGTTTTCAGTAACTACCCATGAGCTTGCTTTTAATTCATTTTCCAATTGGTTAGCATCCCAACCTGAATATCCAAGAAAAAACCGAATATCATTTTCTTGTATAGTATTATTTTTAATGAGTTCAGCAACTTTAGAGAAATCACCACCCCAATAAATACCTAACGATATTTCTATACTATCTGGAATTAACTGTGGTATTTTATGAATAAAGTATAAATTGTCTTGTTCAACAGGACCTCCGTTATAAACTTTAAACGAGGCTTCCACTTCGGGTATTAAATCATTAATAGTATAATCTAAAGGTTTGTTAAGAATAAAGCCAATAGATCCTTCTTGAGAGTGGTCTGCTAATAAAACGATAGAACGGTTGAAAGAAACATCACCAATAATAGCAGGTTTAGCGATTAATAAATCTCCTTTTTTGGGTTTGGTTGTAACCATGTTTTGAGGTATTAACGACTAAATCTAACATTAATTTATCAAAAATGCAACTGTTTTGTGATTAACATAAAAAAAATGCCTTCATGTTTTGAAGGCATTTTCTATGTTATTTAAAAAAAATAATTAGTTCACTGCATTAGCTAAATCAGATCCAGCTTTAAACTTAACAACTTTTTTTGCCTTAATTTTGATAGTTTGTCCGGTTTGTGGGTTTCTTCCTTCTCTTGCAGCTCTTTTAGAAACTGACCAAGAACCAAAACCTACTAAAGAAACTCTGTTTCCTTTTTGTAAAGCTCCTTCAATTTCGATTAATGCACACTCTAAAGCTTTTTTTGCAGCCGCTTTAGTAATTCCTGCATGTTCTGCCATTGCGTCGATTAAATCTGTTTTGTTCATAATATAAAAATTTAATTATTAATAAAATTGGTTAAACATTTTTGTTAAATCCTCTACAAATTTATACGGATTATGCAACCACGCAAGTAATATCAAGGGAAATGCAGGGTTTTGTTGATAACTTAATATTTTTGTTAATAAAGACAATGCATTTCATCGATTTTTTTAAAATATCAATGATAATAAGGGTTTACAGCATTTTGGCATTCGCTTCAAAAGAATATCCATTTAGTAAAGATTTTACATCCATGCTTCGTTTGCCAGGGAGTTTTATTTCTTTAATAATGATGTAACCATTTTTTACTGCAACTTTTAAATCTTTTTTTGTGGAAGTGATAGTGCCTATTTCTAAGTTATGATTCGCAAACTCCTTTTCAACCTCATAAAGTTTTGTATCTAAAGATTGATCACCATTAATTAAAGTGCACCAAGCCGCTGGATGTGGGCTCAAACCTCTTACTTTGTTGTATATCTTTTCTAAAGAATCATTCCAATCAATTTTGCAATTGTCCTTATCAAGTTTATAGGCTGTTTTTATATTCTTGGTATCTCTTTGTGGAATGGTTTTTACGTTACCTTTTTCAATTAAAGCCACCGTTTTTAAAACTAAATCACTGCCTAAGGTCATGAGCTTGTCATGTAAACTACCAGCATTTTCGTTGGGATCTATATCTAAAGCTTCTTGAAGAATCATATCCCCGGTATCAATTTTATCATCAATAAAAAAAGTGGATACTCCAGTTTTGGTTTCACCATTTATAATTGCCCAATTTATGGGTGCAGCACCACGGTAATTTGGTAATAACGACGCATGTAAATTAAAGGTGCCGTATTCTGGCATTTGCCATACAACCTGTGGCAGCATTCTAAAAGCAACCACAATTTGAAGGTTTGAATTAAGTGATTTTAGCTCATTTAAAAAAGTTTCATCCTTTAAATTGGTAGGTTGTAAAACATGTAATCCTTGAGATTTTGCATAAAATTTTACAGCACTTTCTTGAAGTTTTTGTCCACGACCAGCTGGTTTATCTGGTGCTGTAATAACCCCAACGATGTTATAATTATTTTCTACTAAAGTTTTTAAGGTAGCCACCGCAAAATCAGGTGTTCCCATAAAAACGATTCTTAATTTTCTACTCATAAATGACTTAATTTATAGGTGTTTGTTGGTGTTATGCTTATAATATCATGTTCTAAAAGAAGTTTTAAAACGGCTTTTAATTCGGTTTCAGAGCAATTTAATTGCAAAATCATGTCTCTGGAAGATTGGTTTCCGTTTTCCAATAATTCTATTACCTGATTTCTTATGGTTTTAATATCTTTTAGTTTTTCAGGTTTTTTTGAATGTATACAAACCGAACAAATACCACAAGGTTTAATGTCGGTTTCACCAAAATAGGCGAGAAGTTGCATGCTTTTGCAAACCGAATCATTATCAACATAATCAAGCATTGCTTTAACTTGATATTGTTTCAGTTTGTTTTGTTGTTCAATTATGGTAGCTATTCTATTGATGGTTTTTTCATCTTCCCTAGGCTCAATAAACGTGACTTGAGCATCTGTTTTGGCAAGATTTAGAGTTATTATGGCATCTTTTTCCAATTGTTGTAAGGTGCTTATTAGTTTACTTTCAGTGACTGAAGCCTTTTCAGAAATTTTACCTAAATCAACTTTTGTAGTATGGTCGAAAATACCACCATATAGTCGTAAAATAGATTTTACAATGATGCCAGATTCTTGATGTGTTTCTAAATAATGAAAAAGAGCGGAATTGGATATAATAAATTGAACGGTTACTTTATTTTTGAACTGTTTTGATAAGGTTATGATACTATTTCTATCCAGCAATAATAAGGCATTATAACATAAAATGGAACCAAAATCATAAGTTTTGCAAAAGATATTAAAATTAAAATCAAAGGTTTGGTATTCGCCCTCCCCATAAGATATTTGAAAATAATTACAGAGTTTTCGGTAAACTTGTTTTACAAAATCAACGGTTGGAAGTACGTTTAAAAATTGGTTTTTAACCAGAACTTCGTCACTGTTATTTTTTAAAATAACGGCAAATGCTTTTTCCCCATTTCGACCAACACGCCCAGCTTCTTGAAAATAACTTTCAATACTTTCAGGTAAATTGATATGAATAACGGTTTTCACATCGGGTTTATCAATACCCATCCCAAAAGCATTGGTAGCCACTATTACCTGTTTCTGATTATTGATCCAAGCATTCATATTCGCTTCTTTTTCTGGATTTGAAAGTCCACCATGATAGAATGTCGCTGATATTTTTTTTGTTTTTAAAAATTTGCTTACCTCCAAAGTTAATTTTCGGTTTCTTACATAAACAATAGAAGGGGCTTTGTGTTTTTTTAAAATAGTTTCTAGCCTATAATATTTATCATGTTCATGAAATACCATATATGCCAAATTAGGTCTTGAAAAAGATTGCTTAAATATTTTAGGTTGTATAAAATCGAGTTCTTTTAAAATATCATTTACCACTTTTGGTTTAGCTGAAGCGGTTAGAGCAACTACATTGATAGATGGTTGTAGTTGCCTAAGTAAGGTGATGTTTTTATAAGCAGGTCTAAAATCACTTCCCCATTGTGAAATACAATGCGCTTCATCAACAGCAATTAAATTAACATTCATTTGTTTGATTCGGTCTTGAACCAATTCTTGCTGTAAGCGTTCTGGCGAGAGGTATAAAAATTTATAATTTCCGTAGATGCAATTATCTAAAAGGGTGTCTAATTGGTGGTAGCTGATGCCACTAGTAATTGCCATAGCTTTAATGCCTTTATCTTGTAATTGTGATACTTGGTCTTTCATCAAAGCAATTAAAGGTGAAATAACAATGCAAATACCTTCTTTAACCAATGCTGGAATTTGAAAACATAACGATTTTCCACCACCCGTTGGCAGTAACACAAAAGTATCCTCACCAGCAATAACAGCATTAATTATGGCTTCTTGTTCTGGTCTAAATTTAGTAAAGTTCCAATACCGCTCTAATATGTTTATGGGCTGTTCCATTTACACTCCCAATACTTTTAGAATGAAATCTGTTCGTTTTTCAACCGTGTTAAAGGGCACATCTATTAGGGTGTAATTGTAGTTTTTATAAGTGTTTACCAAATTATCATGAATTTCCAATGCTTGTTCAAAACTTTCATAACGTTCGTTGTCACTAGTATAAATAGCTTCCCATGGTTTTAAAATAAAAACGGCATCATAAATGGCAACATGGCAGGCATCAACAAAAGTTTTAGGGTATGTATTTCCTATAAAATCCATATAGGCCAACACATCTGGGATACCTCTATCAAAAAAAACGATTTCATCGCTCAACATTTCGGCATCCAGAAATTGTTTTTTTCTTCCATTTAAGAGTAGTTCACTAAATAATAAGGGGTTGGTTAAAAATAATTGGTCAATACCTTTTTTTTTTGCCTCTAACGTTACTTGACGCGAAATTTCTTCCAAACAAGTAAACCCTCTTTGGTTTAAATCATGGATTATAGTAGATTTCCCTGTTCCAGGTCCACCTGTTATAACAATTTTTTTTGTGCTCAATGCCGCCATATTAGGTGTAAAAATCGGAATTTAACTGCTATAAAAAAAATAGAAACAAAACTCTATATTTGCATTAGATAAAAACATTATGAGTACAACTTCAAATTCAGACGAATTTTACGAAAAATTAAAAGGACAATTGCACGAAACCAACAGTTGGCCAGCAGAATATTTATACAAGTTTATTGTGAAATCTGATGCTGTTAAAATAGCAAAATTAGAAGTTATTTTTGATAACATGGGAGCTGTTATTAGTACTGTTGAATCTAAAAACGGAAAATATACCAGTGTCTCGGTAAATTTGTTGATGCGAAATCCTGACTCTGTGATTCAAAAATATCAAGAAGTTGCAGAAAAAATAGAAGGCGTCATTAGTCTTTAGTTTTTTTTTGTATTTTGCGCAAGCATAAATACTACATGCAAAACATTTAACTCTACACATTTAATTTTGACAATAGACGATTTAGAATACAACACAGAGCGTGAACATTTAATTATTCCGGAATATGGTCGCCATATGCAGAAAATGATTAACTACGCTAAAAATATAGAATCTAAGGAAGAACGCAACAAAATTGCAAATTCCATTATAGCTGTTATGGGGAACATGCAGCCACATTTGCGAGACGTTCCAGATTTTCAGCATAAGCTTTGGGATCAACTTTTTATTATGGCCAATTTTGAGCTAGATGTAGATTCTCCTTATGAAAAACCTACCAAGGAACTTTTAGAAGAGCGCCCTGAACCCTTAAAGTACCCGCAAAACCATCCTAAATATCGTTTTTATGGGAACAATATTAAAACCATGATAGATGTGGCCAATACATGGGAAGATGGCGACCTAAAAGAAGCTTTAACTTATACCATTGCAAACCATATGAAAAAGTGTTTTTTAAACTGGAATAAAGACACGGTTGAGGATGACGTTATTTATGGTCACCTTTATGAGCTTTCAGGAGGAAAAATTAACTTAAAAAATTCTGATGAAGATTTAACAGATGCCACAAGCTTAATGCGAACTAAAAGTAAATTTTCTAGTAATAATAAAAAAGGAGGACATCACAAAAAGTCTAATCGCCAAAGAAAACGCTACTAAACCAGCATGGGAACATTTAAAATTGAAGGTGGCCACCAATTAAAAGGAAGTATTCAGCCACAAGGAGCGAAAAATGAAGCGTTACAAATTTTATGTGCCGTTTTATTAACCCCAGAAAAGATAACCATACACAACATTCCCGATATTGTTGATGTTAATAAACTCATCAGTTTACTTAAAAAGCTAGGTGTTAAAATTGAAAAGCTATCTAAAGGCACTTACACATTTCAATCAGATGACCTTAATTTAAAATATTTAGAATCCGAGGAGTTTAAAATTGATGGCCGTGGTTTACGGGGTTCTATTATGATAGTGGGTCCTTTGTTGGCGCGCTTTGGTAAAGGCTACATACCAAAACCTGGGGGCGATAAAATTGGTCGCCGACGATTAGACACCCATTTTGAAGGCTTGATAAAATTAGGAGCAAAATTCAGATACAGTAAGGAGGAGCAGTTTTATGGGGTAGAAGCCGAAAGATTAAAAGGGACTTATATGCTTCTAGAAGAAGCTTCTGTTACTGGAACTGCTAACATTGTAATGGCTGCCGTTTTAGCTGAAGGGCAAACCACTATTTATAATGCCGCTTGTGAACCCTACTTACAACAGTTATGCAAAATGCTGAATAGAATGGGTGCTAAAATAAGCGGTGTGGGCTCCAACATGTTAATTATTGAAGGTGTTGAAAGCTTGGGTGGTACAGAGCATACCATGCTTCCTGATATGATTGAAATAGGTAGCTGGATAGGTTTAGCGGCCATGACTAAAAGTGAATTGACCATCACCAATGTATCCTGGAACGATTTGGGATTGATACCTGAAACCTTTAGGAAGCTAGGCATTACTGTTGAAAAAAGAGGAGATGATATTCATATTCCAGCACATACCGATGGTTACGAAATACAAAGTTTTATCGATGGGTCTATTTTAACTATTGCAGATGCCCCATGGCCAGGTTTTACACCTGATTTATTAAGTATTATTTTAGTAGTAGCCACCCAAGCCAGAGGTAGTGTTTTAATACACCAAAAAATGTTTGAAAGCCGTTTATTCTTTGTGGATAAATTAATAGATATGGGTGCGAAAATTATTTTATGCGATCCACATCGTGCTACCGTTATAGGACATGATTATAAATCAACATTGAAAGCCACTACCATGACATCGCCAGATATCCGTGCCGGGGTTTCATTACTCATAGCTGCTTTATCAGCTAAAGGAACATCCACTATACAAAATATTGAGCAGATAGATAGAGGCTATGAAAACATAGACGAACGTTTGCGAGCTATTGGTGCACATATTGAAAGAATATAACCTTATCTCATTAGATTATTATTAATAATTTTAAAATTATAAGATACTTTTCTAGTTTACTTGTTATTTAAAATCTCTGATTTTATATTTTTATAAATAAGATTTATTAAGTCTTTGATAGCCCATAGTGAAGTGTCCTTGTAATCAGAGGTATTTTATCATCTTCAAAGAATTTTAAACCTATTAGCTAGAACAATCCGGTAATTTCTCCCTCTTCATTAATATCAATATTTTCAGACGCTGGATGTGCAGGTAAACCTGGCATACGCATGATATCTCCAGTTATTGGAATTAGAAATCCTGCGCCTGCTGCAATTTCTATTTCTCGAATTGTTATTATAAAATCTTTTGGTCTACCCAATAATTTGGGGTTGTCTGATAAAGATTTTTGGGTTTTTGCTATACAAACAGGTAAATGGTTTAATCCTAAATTTAATATTTTGTTTAAATCTTCTTTAGCCTTTAAGGTATAATCAACATATTCTGCGCCATATATTTCTGTAGCTATGGTTTCAATTTTATCTTTCACACTCGATTCCCAAGAGTATAAAGGTTTAAAATTTGAAGCATTACTCTCCACAATGTCAATTACAGCTTTTGCTAAATCAATGGCACCCTTGCCACCTTTTTCCCAAACATTAGCAACGGCAACTTTTACTTGTTTTGAAGCGGCAAATTGTTTTATAAGTTCAATTTCTTCATCACTATCCGACGTAAATTTATTAATAGCAATAACTGCTTTCACGTTAAATTTATCGATGTTTTCAAGATGTTTTTCTAAATTGGGAAGACCATTTTTTAAAGCTTCCAAATCGGGAAACGTCAAAGAAGATAAAATAGCACCTCCATGATATTTCAAAGCTCTTATAGTAGTTGTTAAAACCACAGCTTTAGGTTTTAATTGGGCACTTTGGCATTTGATATCAAAGAACTTTTCTGCACCCAAATCGAATCCAAACCCTGCTTCTGTAACCGTGTATTCAGAATGTGTCATACCCATTAAAGTAGCGATCACACTGTTGGTTCCTTGGGCTATATTGGCAAACGGACCACCATGAATAATAGCAGGATTACCTTCAATAGTTTGCACTAAATTGGGTTTTATGGCCTCCTTTAATAAGGCAGCCATGGCACCTTCAGCTTTTAAATGCTTGGCATAAATAGGTTCTTTATTGTAAGTATAACCAATAAAAATATTACCTAATCGGTTTTTTAAATCGGTTAAATTTTTTGCCAAACAAAGTATCGCCATAATTTCAGAGGCTGCAGTAATATCAAATCCTGTTTCCCTTGGAACACCACTTGTAGTGCCTCCCAAACCAACAATAATGCGTCTTAAGGATCGATCGTTCATATCAATAACACGTTTCCAGCCTATAGTTCTAGGGTCTATTTGCAGTGATGTCGTTTTACTTTGGATATTGTTATCGATGATGGCAGCCAATAAATTATGTGCTTTTTCAATAGCAGCAAAATCTCCAGTAAAATGGAGATTAATATCTTCCATAGGTAAAACTTGTGAGTAACCTCCTCCTGTTGCTCCACCTTTTATGCCAAAAACGGGACCTAACGAAGGCTCTCTTAACACTACTGTGGTTTTTTTGTGTAATTGATTTAATCCTTCAGATAAACCAATGGACATAGTTGTTTTTCCTTCGCCTGCCGGGGTTGGTGAAATTGCAGAAACCAAAATAAGATTACTTTTATTGGCTTTTTCAACGTCGATATATTTGAGTGGTAATTTGGCTTTGTACTTGCCGTACATTTCTATGTCATCCGTATTGATGCCAAATTTTTCAGCAATTTCTAAAATGGGTTTAAGTGTTACAGTTTTGGCAATTTGTAAGTCAGTCATAAATTTTTATTCAGGAAAATTTCCATTAAATCACCCTAAATGTATAAAATATTTATTCTGCTATGGATAACAATTTTTAAGAAGAAACAGAACTATTAGTTTAAAGCCGCTTTATAAGCTTCTAAACAACGCTCTCGGGCCATTTTATGGTCCACTATTTTTGAAGGGTAAGTAAGTTCTTGAAAATCGGGCACCCACTTTTTGATGTACTCTAAATTTTTATCAAACTTATCAATTTGTGTAGTAGGGTTAAAGATCCTGAAATAAGGCGCAGCATCCACGCCAGAGCCTGCTACCCATTGCCAATTCCCAACATTACTGGCCATTTCATAATCATGTAATTTTTCGGCAAAATAAGCTTCGCCCCAACGCCAATCAATGAGTAAATGTTTGCATAAAAAACTTCCCACTAACATACGTACACGATTGTGCATGAATCCTGTTTCATTTAATTGTCGCATACCAGCATCCACCAGAGGATAACCTGTCTTTCCTTCACACCAAAGTTTAAATTCAGTTTCATTGTTTCGCCATTCAATTCTATCATATTTTGATTTGAAAGATTGATTGACTGTGTGTGGAAAATGCCAAAGTATTTGCATAAAGAACTCTCTCCAAATGAGCTCTTGCCAAAATATTTCATTTTTTTCAGCGATGGCTTTTTTTATCATTTTACGAATACTAACAGTGCCAAAACGCAAATGAGGGCCCAAACGAGACGTAGCATCCTTTGCGGGGAAATTTCTAGTGGCTTCGTATTCTTGAATTAAAGTTGGGGTAACGGTGTATTCTGCTATAGTTTGGTTGGATATTGTAAAACCAATATCCAATAAACTTAAATTGGGCAAAAGCTTGTGTTTTACAAGGTTGCTTAAATAGCTATTGGTATCATATATTTCCAGATTATGGGTTTTGAATTTCTCCTTCCATGTTTTCATATATGGTGTGTAAACCACATAGGGATCACCATCGTTTTTAACGACTTCATCTTTTTCAAAAATGACTTGGTCTTTAAAGGTTTTAAAACTGATATTCTGTTTTTCTAAAAACGCCTTTACTTCTTCATCCCGCTTTTTGGCATAAGGTTCGTAATCATGATTGGTGTAAACAGAATTAATATCATAATCTTTAACCAGTTGCCCAAATATTTCCAAAGGTTTTCCATGAAATATAGCAACGCTACTGCTATGCTCAGCTTGAAGTGTTGAGCGCATTTTTTGAAGCGTATTAAAGATGAAGGTTACTCTAGCATCATCTTTTGGAAGTTTGTCTAGAATTTCAGAATCAAATATAAAAATAGGCAATACGGGGTAATCACTTTTTAAGGCCTGATAAAACCCTAAATTATCATCTAATCTTAAATCACGTCGAAACCAGAATATGTTTAAAGGTTCTTTCATGTGTTTATTTTGATTGTTTTTTATGGTCACATGCAACATCTTGAAAAATCATTACGTTTTGTAATTCAAATTTTGTAGAAGATGTTTCATTTAATATTTCCCAAATAACTCTTCCAATTTTTTGGTTCTGTAATTAAAAATCTCTTCTAATTTTGGCTTCACTAAAATCGGATGAACCAACTGTCCTAAAATACCAAAAGGCACTTTATAATCTATAATATCTTCCATTTCAACACCGCCCTCAATTTCTTTTATAAAATGCTTGTGATGCCATAATGCGTATGGTCCAAAACGCTGTTCATCAACAAAATAGTGTTTATCAATTACATGTGTAATTTCAGTTACCCATTTGGTCTTAATTCCTAAAACAGGGGTTACAATGTACTGTATTATTTGTCCTGCAAACATGGGTCTATCGGCTCCAGATAAAATATGAAAGCCCATATAATCAGGTGTTATGGTTTTTAAATTTTTTGGATCGGATAGAAAATCCCAAGCCTCGTTAATGGTAATGGGCAAATTTTGCTTTTTGTGCAGTCTGTAAATCTTCATTTTTTAGTTATAGATTAAAATATAGGCGTTTAGTGATGTGGCTATGCACAACCAAATGAAATAGGGGAGTATCAATGCACTTTTAATTTTCATTGTTTTTTGGTATGAAAATAAAAATGTGGCTACTAGTAATGTTAATATCATGATGACAATTAATCCTAAACCAATCATATGCTGATTGAAAAAAATGTAGTTCCAAATGACATTAAAAACAAACTGGATTCCGAACAAAAACAATACATTTTTGCTAGGAAGTAGTTTGTATAAATAGACCATGTATACAGAAAAACAAATCATAATAGTAGTCCAAGCTACACCAAAAACCCAACCAGGTGGTGTCCATGGTGCCTTATTAAGATTAACGTACCAATTAGTTTGTGGTCCGTCATTCATCAATAAAGTACCTATGGCCAAAGCACCAAAATTAATAATTAGAAAGATAATAATGTACTTTGCTAATGTCATGAATTGAGTGCTTCAATTTGTTTAGCTATATCTTCAGCCTCAGCATATTTTTTATCACTTTCAGCTCTATTCACACTAGATAATGCGTGCCATTCTTTCATGAGCGATTTGTATTTATCTTGAAGTTTTTCTAACTCAGTTTTCTTTTTGAATAATCCGAACATCGCTTTTATTTTAAGTGATTTGTTATTTTGGAACTTAAGGGGCCAGTGGTTGATAAGTAATAATCAACTAAATGACCTTCGGGGTTAACCAAATATTTTTGGAAGTTCCACTTCACGGAAGAATCTATCTTTCCATTGTTAATTTTTTGGGTTAACCATGTATATAGTGGATGCTGATTTTTCCCTTTTACATCCACTTTTTGAGTGATTAAAAAAGTGACACCGTAGTTTACCTCACAAAACGATTCGATGGCTTTCGCATCACCAGGCTCCTGTCCGCCAAATTGATTACAGGGCACACCTATAATTTGAAGTTTGTCTTGATATGTTTCGTAAAGTTTTTGTAGTTCTTTGTATTGGGGTGTAAACCCACATTTTGATGCTACATTTACAAATAGGATATATTTTCCCTTATAATCCGAAAGATTTATGGGATTTCCGTTTAATGCATTAATTTTAATGTTGTATACTGAGTCTACAGTCATTTTTTTTTGTGGAATACTTTGCTTAGAAAATAAAGTGGATAAAAAGGCCAAAATGGGATTCATAATTATATTTTAAAACTTACTATACCACAATCCATTTCAAAAATTTGACCAGAAAGCGAAGCGGCTTTATCAGATAATAAAAATTCTGCCATGCCTGCAACTTCTTCTGGATTTAAGAACTTTTTGAGAGGATGACGATCTGTGATGTTTTCAATCATTTTATCATTTCTCAGGAGTTTAGATGCCAAATCTGTATTGGTAACTGTTGGCGCTATAGCGTTCACACGAATGGTTGGTGCTAATTCGGCTCCCAAAGATTTTACTAAACCTTCCACGCCCGCTTTTGATGTAGCGATACTCGCATGAAAAGGCATACCTAATTTGGCGGCAACTGTACTGAATAGCACAACAGCTGGTTTATTTCCATTTTTTAAAACAGGTAAATATTTTTGAATGGCTTTTACTGCCCCCAGAACATTAATTTCAAAATCCTCTTTAAAATCCTCAATACTTAATCTTGAAATGGGTTTTAAGTTGATACTCCCAGGGCAATAAATCAATCCGTCTGCAGATTCAATTTCTGGTAATTCGTCTTGAGTGACGTCACAGGAATAATGTATTAGATTAGAATGTGTTTTTTCTGGTGAAGTTCTACTAATGTTAATTACTTTGGAGTGATCGAGTAATTTTGTTATTAAGGCATTTCCAATACCCTTACTTCCACCTATTACAATAATTGTTTTCATATGGTTTCAGGGCATTTTATGTTTATGGCCTGCCCTTTAGCCGTTTTTCTATTTTTTGTTTAATAGCCGTTAAGCGTTTCATTAAATCCATTATTTCAGGATTTTTTTCTTCTTTGTATACGGAGTTTAAACTTAATATTAAATCCTTTACTTCCCTAGACGATTCAATGCGTTCGCTTGTTGTTTTAAACGTGTGTTTGCGTTGTTCGAATTCTAGAGCCTTGTCTATAATCTTCATAATTTTGATCTTTAATCGTGATAAGGGATTTTTTTATTTTTCCCATAAGTCACAATATAAAAAAAACTATGGTTTTATTAAGGATAATAGCTGTTTTTAAGTTAAATTTAATATTTCGATTAATTTTGCTTAGTTAAATAAGTTCTGCTTTAGAAGGTAACCCATTTAAACGTTTTTCAACCTTTCTTTTTATGGCCGTTAATCGTTTCATGATATCCATAATCTTTTGATCTTTTTTTTGTTTATAAATTTGGTTTAAATCTAAGATTAAGGCTTTAGCTTCACGAGATATTTTAACACGGTCGCTAGTTGATAAAGATTTCATTTTTCTTTTTTCAAATTCTAAGGCTTTGTCTATTAAATCCATAACTTAATTGTTTATATAGTTTTGTAATTCTCTAATTTTTTCGGGTGAATCAAATTTCCCGCCGTAGAAGGTTGTTACCGTGGCAGACGTATCATCTTTAATACCTCGTGAGGACACACATAAATGTTTGGCATCAATAATAACCGCAACATCATCGGTTTCCAAAATGGTTTTCAGTTCGTTAGCTATTTGATTAGTTAAACGTTCTTGAACTTGCGGACGTTTTGCATAATATTGAACGATTCTGTTTAATTTTGATAAACCAATTACTTTGCCAGAGGAAATATAAGCCACATGTGCTTTACCTATAATAGGAACAAAATGGTGTTCACAATTTGAGTAAAAGGTAATGTTTTTTTCAACCAACATTTGGTTGTACTTATACTTATTATCGAAAAGGGCGACTTTTGGTTTATTAGCTGGGTTTAGACCAGAAAATATTTCATCAATGTACATTTTAGCCACACGTTGTGGGGTTCCTCTCAAAGAATCGTCAGTTAAATCTAAGCCCATTACATCCATTATTTCTTCAAATAGTATGGCAATACGTGCTTTCTTTTCAGAATCACTCAATTTAAAAGCATCTTTTCTCATGGGTGTTTCAAGACCTGTATATAAATGCTCGTCTCCAATATCGTCAAAAGAGAAGCCGTTAAGTTTGTGTCCGTTTTTTTTAATTTTAAGTGTTTCTGTATTCATTTTGTCTTTTTTATGTGCTGTCTTAATAGTAATCAAAGCACGTTATCGTTTAGAAATTTTATTGTGTGTTATTTGTTTTTGTCTGCTACATTTAAAACGTCCTTTTTCAAAAGCCCTTAGTTTTTCATGTTTTGTTTTTCTACCTTGAACACGCTTTCTCCACATTTTAAAACTGTTGGGTTTCATTTCAGTTCTCATAAGCGTGATGACATCTTGCTCTTTTAAACCAAATTGATATTCAATGGATTCAAAAGTAGTCCGGTCTTCCCAGGCCATTTCAATAATTCTATCTTTTTCCTCAATAGTTAAATTCATGAATATTGAAAATCGTATTGCATATCATATTTAATTTTTTCGTCTAATAGTTTGCTAAAAAAGCCCTTATTTTCTCTAAAAGTTTTGGTATCCTTAAAGTGAATGAAACGACCTTGTGCATGAATACTTGCGCCATTTGTTTTATAAAGAACCAAGTGATAGTATGGGATAGCCCACGTAAAGTTTTTAAGGCCTTTATTGATGTAAACCAAAATACCACCTGTTCGTAACTCTATATTGGCATAATTAATATCAGATACTGAGTTTAAATAGGGTTGTAGATTTGGACTGACTTCATCTATAATCATCCGCTTACTGCCTATACCATTCAATTTAAATGATTCAAGAATAGAAAATGGTTTACCCACCAAATCATTTATTAGTGATTTGTTTTCTTTATTTGTATATGTCGAGTCTAGTATCATAAAACTTATATCTTAATCAAATATACAAAATGTTTAACAATAATTAAATAAAGTTAAACAAAATATCTTATTTGTGTATAAGTTTTATTTATGAATTTATGTTTTTGAAGTATTTTTTCTAACCGTATGTGTTTTCAAAATGCGTAAACTTTCGGCTTTCACCAATTTATCGTTACGCATGTTCCATAAAATATCGGAAGCATTTTTTCTTGTGGAGTCAATATCTACAATAGGTTTGGGATAATGAATGCCTAATTTAAAGTTATAGAATTCTTGTTCTAACTCTGTCATCAAATAGGGTTGATGTGCAAAAGGTATGTCTAAATCTTTAAGTTCCGGCACCCATTTTTTTATGAAAGTTGCTTTAGGGTCATATTCTAAACTATTTTTAACCGGATTGTAAATTCTTAGCATATTTATACCTGTTTCCCCAGCCTGCATTTGCAATTGTGGAAAATGAATACCGGGTTCAAAATCTAAAAACATTTGAGATAAATGCGTGGTGGCTTCTTGCCAGGGTTGCCATAGATTATGAGTGAAAAATGATACTACCAAAGCACGCATTCTAAAGTTTAAGTACCCTGTTTCATTTAAGCAACGCATGCATGCATCTACCAAAGGATATCCTGTATAACCAGTTTCCCAAGCTTTTTGATAGGTTTTTGATACACTTTTTTTAAGTTTATGAAACCCCTTATTGATACTGGCTTCTTCCATGGTGTGTTCCATTTCGAATTTTTGTACAAAATGGGATTGCCAGCGTAAGCGCGACATAAAAGCATCTAAAGCTTTTTTATATTTAGATGTTTTTTTTAAATGATTAGCTTGATTATATACTTCTCTAACTGACAGGTTGCCCCATGAAAGATATGGAGAAATTCTGCTGCAACTGGTTCTAGCCAATTCTGGTTTTGAAATATTGAACATATAATCTTTGTGACGCTCATTGAAAAAGGATGATAAATATTTTAAGGCTGTTGTGCGACCACCTTTTTGAAATGGTGTATCTATCTTCGTATTTAAATCAGTGACTTTAAAATTTTCTTCTAGCTTTTCAATCTCATCAATGGTTAATAATTGGTTTGATTCTGGTGTAAAGGGTAGTGGCTCTATTTCAAAAAAAGTGTCACACCATGCCATCCATTGTTCTCTGTCTTTTAAACCACGTTGCACACCATTGTTAATATTTTCATGCCAATTTATTAAGTTGTTTTTGCAGAATCGCTTAAAGGATTTGTCTCTATTAAAGGTTACTAGAATACCTGTTTCTTGATGGGAATAGACATCCTTAATATGATATTGTGATAATAACTGATTTACAGTTGCAATAATATCAGAATTAACCGCTAAAACTTTTGAGTTATAAGGTTTCAATTCATTATTTAAGTCAACTATCGATTGTTTAACAAAATCCCAATGGCGTTGGCTGTAATGAGGATCGTTTATTAGGAGTTGTTCAAAAACATAAAGCAATAACACACGTTTTCCTGAGGCCAAAGCATTAAAAATAGCCTCATTATCTTGCAAGCGCAGGTCGCGTTTTAGCCAAACTACATGTAAATTAGGTTTAGTATTCATGGGGATTTTCTATTATGTGTTTTGCTTTTTCTTTTAAGTTGTTCAGTTCTTCCTTGTCCATTTTGTCCAATAGGCTATACATCATGCCCATTCTAAAATTATTACCCAGTTGTGGGCGTTTATCATCTAAAAAGTTCCAATACAGGCTATTAAACGGACAAGCATCATCCTCGGTTTTTTTATTTTTATTGTAATAGCAATCGGAACAATAATTACTCATTTTATTGATGTAAGACCCAGAAGAAACGTATGGCTTGGTTGCAATGATGCCACCATCGGCAAACTGGCTCATGCCTCTGGTATTGGTAAGTTGTACCCATTCAATAGCATCTATGTAAATGCCAAGGTACCAGTCGTCCACTTCATCAGGATTCGTTTGCGTTAAAAGGGCATAATTACCAGTAATCATAAGACGTTGTATGTGATGCGCGTACCCATTATCCAATGAATTATTTATGGCATTTTTTAGGCAATTCATTTTCGTGTTTCCTGTCCAGAAAAATTCAGGGAGTTTGGTATGGTTATCAAGCTCGTTTTTTTGTTTATAATCTGGCATGAACGCCCAATACATACCGCGCATATATTCGCGCCAACCTATAATTTGTCTTATAAAGCCTTCTACTTGCGAAATATCTATATCATCTCCATGCTTGCGGTAGAAGTTCATTACAGTCTTGACAATATCTTTGGGTGAAATTAATTTCAAATTCATAGCAAATGATAACCTTGAATGAAAAAGATATTCCTCATCGGTGTGCATAGCGTCTTGATAATCGCCAAAATGGATGAGCAAATGTTCGCAAAAATACTTGAGTTGCTCTAAAGCCTGAACCCTAGTTTTGGGGTAGTTAAAGGTTTTGGTAATAAATCTGCCAATGGTTTTAATTTGGGCTTTCTCAATGTCTTTTACAATTTCACTAACGTCATTTTTAAATAATTTATAAGGTGGAATTTCTACATCGCCTTTCCATTTGTTTCTATTGCTTTTATCGTAATTCCATTTACCACCTTCGGGTTGATCGCCAACCATCAATATATCGTGTTTTTTGCGCATGTCTCTATAGAAATTTTCCATGAGATATTGCTTTTTGCCTTTAAAGAATTGCTCTAAATCGTTGCGCTTAGTATAAAAATGTTCTGAAGAAACCGTACTGGATTTAATATTTAATTCTTTACAAAAATTGGCTAATTGTAAATCCAAACGATATTCATCTGGCAACATATATTCAAAAGCTTCAATACTATGTTCTTTGATTAAATTTGATAGATTTTTAGCTAAATTTCGGGTGTTATTTTCATCATTTATTTTATAATAAACCACTTGATGACCTTGAGATTTTAAATCATGAGCAAACTGGCGCATGGCTGCAAAAAAACCTATCACTTTTTGAATGTGATGTTTCACATAGTCGGTTTCTTGTCGCATCTCAAAAAGGCAATACAGCACTTCATCATTGGTTTCTTTGAACCAGGTGTGTTTGATATTGAGTTGATCGCCTAATATGAGTCTGAGTGTTTTCATTTAAAATAAAGTTTCCTGAAGCCATAATTTTTGAAACTTTCCATTGGTATCATAGCGTTCAGCCTGTAAATCCACATTAAATTTTCTGTCTCTGGGATCGTTTCCAACACCTGCAACGTACATCCAATTTCCGTAATTGCTATGCACATCATAATCAATAAGTAATGATTCAAAATAGGCAGCACCAATCCTCCAATCCAACAACAAGTCTTTGGCAAAAAATGAGGCTACGTTTTGTCTTCCCCGGTTGCTCATCCAGCCTGTTTTTTTAAGTTCAATCATGTTGGCATTCACAAAACTCGATTTTGTTTCACCATCAATCCATTTGTGAACCAGTTTTTTATCGGTTTCCCAATCGTAGTTTTTGTAAAGAATACCGCCAATTTTAAAAATATCATTTCCATGTTTTAATGAGATGTATTTAAAATAATCGCGCCAAATGAGCTCAAAAATGAGCCAGTAAGTGGAATCGTTTTTATAATATTCTTTTTCAAACTGCTTTACCTGCCAATAAATTGTTCTGGCGGACATACTACCATTAGCCAACCACGGTGAAAATTTTGAACTATAATCAGTACCTACAAGTCCGTTTCTTGTTTTTTTATAAACCCCTAATTTTTTGGTTTCGAAAAAATAGTCTTCCAATCTTTTTAACGCCGTTATTTCACCACCTTTAAAAGGAAAAGCAGAATTTTTAGGAGTTTCAAAGGGCTCAAAATCTAAATCTTCGAGTGATGGAATTTTGGTGTTATTTTCAATGCCAATAATTTTTTCTACTGGATGATTTTGTTGGGAAACTTTAACTTTACTGTTTTTTTCAACCTGTTTTCTGAAATTCGTGAATACCTGTGGAATATCAGAAAATGACATGTGGATATCTTCAGGATGGTATAGAAACTGGTCATAAATTTCATGGAATTTTACATCACTTGAAACAGAAGATTTTACATTATTCAAAACGTTAACTTCTTCACTAGTCCATTCTTTTTGCAGGTAGATTGATTTAATATCATGAGTTTCTACTAAATCTTTGATATGGTTTTCTGGTTTTTCGTAAAATACAAACAATTCAATATTGAGTTTTTTAAGATTTTCTTTTAAAACCCCAACCGTTTCTATTAAAAATTTTGCTCTAAACTTCTCGGTTTTCTTAAATCCGAATTTCCCTATTTTAAAATGTCTCGGATCAAAATAATAACAAGCGATAACTGATTTGTGCCGGGTAATAGCTTGGTTTAAAACGCTATTATCTTGAACTCTTAAATCGTTTCTAAACCAAACTAAAGCTATGTCGTTTTGTTTCTCCTGCATTTTTCACTGCAATATTTTACATGTTCCCAATTCTTTTCCCACTTTTTACGCCAACTAAATGGTAAACCACAAGTATTACATATTTTGGTTGGTAAATGTTGTTTCTTTGGTTTAGACATCTACCAATTTGTTAATCATACCCCTGAAGATAAACCCATGGAACGGCAATACACTATACCAATACAATCGACCCCAAAGTCCTCGTGGCCTAAAAGTGGCCGTTTGTTTAAGCAAACCATCCTCAATTTTAAACTCTAACCATGCTTCTCCAGGTAATCGCATTTCGGCGTATAACAACAGTTTTTTTTGGGTTTTATCTGCAAAAATAACCCGCCAAAAATCAAGTGCATCTCCTGTATCGAGTTGCGATACATGCGTTCTTCCACGTCTCAAGCCTATACCACCAACCATTTTATCCATGTATCCTCTTATTTTCCATAAAAATGTCCCGTAGTACCAACCGGTCGTACCACCAATTCGCCAAATTTTATCCAAGGTTTTTTCGGTGTCTTTTATTTGTCTTTCTTTATAATCCTTAAAACAACCGTATTTTGGAACATTGATATATTTGTGAAAATTGTTTCGTAACCTACCACTACTAATCATGGAATCTTTCCAACTGGAAATAATACTGTTTTGTTCTATTTTTTCAAAAGCGAGTTTAACCGCTTGTTTGTATGTTAACGGATTCACGCCTAATTTCTCATTGATATCACTCGGTTTTCCTATAATTTGAATACCCATGCTGTCAACTAACGAAGATGCTAATTTATAGGAGGTTGATGTAACAAAATACAGCCAGTAGGATGATAATTTTGGCGTCATAACAGGAACCGTTAAAATATAACGCTTTAAATTTCGAACCTCTGCAAATTGAAGCAACAACTGTTTATATGTTAGAATTTCAGGACCGAAAACATCATACGATTTGTTATATAAATCTTTATTTCCAGCGGCGCCATATAAAAACGATAAAACATCTCTTACGGCCAATGGCTGCGTTTTTGTGTTCAACCATTTTGGGGCAATCATAAAAGGGAGTTTTTCAACCAAATCTCTTATGATTTCAAAGGAAGAACTTCCTGAGCCTACAATAATACCAGCTTTAAAAATGGTAGTAGCGTATTTTTTTGAATGTAAAATTTCTTCCACATTTTTTCTGGAGCGTAAATGTTTGGAGAGTTCTTTTTCGTTGGTAATACCACTTAAATAGATAACCTGTTGCGTATTGGTGGTTTCAATATAATTCTTAAAATTGATGGCACATGTTTCTTCCAGTGTTTCAAAATTATTTGAAGAATTGGACATGGAATGTATCAAATAATAGGCTACATCAATATCTTTAGGGATGTTTTTAAGTGTCTCTGGTTTTAAAAAATCGGCTTCAACAATATTAATTAATTCTTCCTCTAGATAACTTTTATCTGCACGTAATTTATCTCTAACTGCGCAAACTACATGATGACCTTCGTTGATAAGAAACGGAATGAGTCGTTTCCCAATGTAGCCCGTAGCACCTGTTACAAGAATAGTCATTAGTCATGGGTTTGTAATTTTGGTCTTTGGTAACCAAAACGTGTGTTGGCTTGAGGAATAGCATACCCATCTAAACCATTTATTGCTGCTATGTTGGCTTTTGAAAGGTTCACAAAACCATCATCTTCAATAAGAATATCTTTAACATAGAGCCCAATTATTTTACCGATTACCAAAATGGTATTATTAGCTTTGATATCATACTCCTCAACAAATTTCATAGCCATTTGTATGGGGGCATCTTTTACAAAAGGTGCTTGAAAATTATTTCTGTATTCAGAGTTTAAATTGGTGACATCGAATTCAGAAATAGATGCATCATATTTTGCGGAAGTATGATGTGCATCTTCAAGGATATTTTTATGAATATGGTTAAGGGTGTAATAACCAGTTTCCTTCAGGTTTTCATAGGTGTTTCTTATTACAGTGGTAGGTCTTAGAAAAAAACCTAACATCGCAGGGCTTGAGCCAATATGGGTTACAGAGCTAAAAACAGCAACATTTTCAATACCATTCCCTGACCTTGTACCAATTAAATTAGCAGATTTATATCCGGAGCAACTATTTATTAAGTTGATTTTATAGATATGATTGAGGTTTTCAATAGTATTTTCATCAAAATACTTCATCATAAGGTGTTAAAGTTATTTATTTTAATGTTTTCGGCTTTTAAATCAAACATCAAATTATACAAACCAAAAAATGTTCTATTTATATAAATGAAATGTTTCGAACCCCGATTGCCATTCATCTTTTTCAAGTCGGTACTTTTTGAATAGCGTTCACCCAATTCTGCTATTTTCCCAAAGAAATCTGCATTCGAAAAGTCAAAAATTTCAGCATGAAACGGCTTAGTAAACACGCTCAGCATGTCATGGAACATTTCGGTAAAAAAGTCTAATTCTTCTTTGGTGTCGTCATCACGAAGTATTTCCAATTCATACATTTTTTGCACAAAAACTTTCTTGTCTTCAATACTTTCCTTTTTTGCTAATTCAAAATAGGGTGTATAAAATTCCATAGGAATGATTTTCATACACCCGAAATCTAACGCTATTAATTCTCCTTTTTCTGATATTAAAAAATTTCCCGGATGGGGGTCTGCATGTACTTTTTTAAGTGAATGTATTTGAAACATGTAAAAGTCCCAAAGTGCTTGCCCAATCCTGTTTGCTTTTTCTTTATTGGTGTTATGTGCTGTAAATTCAGAAAGATGCTCACCAACCATGTAATCCATAGTAATGATTCTTTCAGAGGACAAATCTTCGTAATAATTGGGAAACTTTAAATTTGGGATGTGATTACAAGCGGAGGCAATCTCCTTACTTTGTTCCACTTCCAAAATATAATTGGTTTCTTCAACGAGTTTATTTTCAACCTCTTTGAAGTATTTGTCGGAATCTTTCCCTTTGATGTTAAACATACTCATAGCTATGGGTTTTACCATTGCCAAATCGGAAGCAATACTCTCCGCAACTCCTGGATATTGGATTTTCACAGCAAGTTTTCTCCCGTTTTTTTCAGCTAGATGCACTTGGCCGATGCTAGCTGCGTTTACAGAAGTTGCGTTAAAAGTATCGAATATGTCATTGGGATGTTTCCCAAAATATTTTTTAAAAGTTTTGATGACTAAAGGGGGTGATAATGGTGGCACCGAGAATTGTGCCAACGAAAATTTTTCAACGAAAGCTTGTGGTAAAATGCTCTTTTCCATGCTGAGCATTTGTGCCACTTTTAAAGCACTCCCTTTCAGTTGCTTTAATCCGTCATAAATGTCAGAAGCATTATTTTTATTCAATCGTTCTTTGGCTTCTTCTTCGGTATTAACAATCTTATCACCGTAATATTTAAGGTAATTAACGCCCACTTTGGCGCCTGTAGAAACCAATTTTGTAGCTCTTTGAATCTTTGAAGTAGGTATTTTATCTATGGTTTTCATACAATTGAATTAGTTCATTTGAAATTTTTCTTTAAATAGAAATTTTCCAAAGTCTATAACGCTTTTTAAAGGAGCAATATCTAAAACATCGAAACTCGTATTTACTGATTTTTCGATGAAAATATCTGTTTTTTCAAATGAGGCCGACGTATCATCCAACCAAAATTTCATGGTTAATAATAATTGCAACCAGGCAGATTCTTTTAAAGTTTTTTGTTGAATTTTTTCGAGTTGTTCTTGTTTGATATCCAACATTTGAATACCCAAATCATGAATATAGTTGGTGAAGTGTTGTTTTAAACCTGAAAGTACTTTTAAGCCTTTTAAGTCGTTTTTATATTTGTAAAGCACATGCTTAACATAACTTCTGTTAGCCGTTAAGTTTTCGAAAAAGGTATAATAAAAACTCAATAACTTATTTCTAGCATCAAACATTAGGTAATCTTCACTTTTATTTAATGCTTCTAGTGAGTTTGAAAAGAACGATTCGAAGATACCCTTTTCTATGGCTTCAAAAGACGGGAAATATTTGTAGAATGTAGCTTCTTCAAAATGGTTAGATTTAGCAAATGCGTAAATCGATTTTGGGTTTTGGTCATGCTCTAAGACATAATCCATATAAAAACTTATGATATCATTTTTTGTAATTGTTTTCTTTTTTGCCATGATAATGAGATTTGTAACAAAGATACAAAAATGTTTAACAAAAAATATAAAAAGTTAAACAAAATACATGTTTTATTTGTTTTCAAACTTTCTTATCTTTAAATAATACTTTTTTATGGACATACTTGATTTTGTTTTACGTTTGGGAGTCGCATTATTTGCGGGTTTGATTATTGGATTTGAACGTCAATGGCATAACAAACCTACAGGTTTAAAAACCAATATGCTGGTAGCCACAGGTGCCGCTATTTTTGTGTTGTTATCCATTATGATTAATCACCAGGATCCCAATACAGATATTACAAGAATTATTGCTCAAGTGGTTACTGGAATTGGTTTTTTAGGAGCTGGTGTGATTTTTAGGGAAGGCACTAGTGTTCATGGATTAACATCGGCTGCTACGGTTTGGTGTAGTGCCGCCATTGGATGTATAGCGGCTACAGGTTATTTTTTAGAAACGTTAATTTGTACAGCACTTGTAGTCATTGTCAATTCTGTAATTGAACCTTTAGATAAATGGTTGAGTAATAGGAAATAAGTAGTTAACAGCACTTGTCATCTTTTACCAATTTACAACTTGAAACCGCACTAATTGCCCCCAAAATTGGAGCCAAAATGTAAAGCCATAGATATTGAAAATTGCCTGTAAATAGGGCAGGAGCTATGGAGCGAATAGGATTCATAGAAGCTTTGGTCATAGGTCCTGCAAACATGGCCTCCAATAGAATAACACCGCCAATGGCAATAGCTGCCATAGTACCAATTTCTCTACTGCCGGTTGAGACATTTATTATTACTAGCATGAGAAAAAAGGTTAGTAGAAATTCCAAAATAGCAGCTTTGTATGGCGGAAAACCCAATGCAGGTGTAGTTTCACCTAAAAACTGACTTTCAGGAAATAAAAACCACAATAAAAAAACCGCGAAAATAGCACCCACACCTTGCGCCACAATGTAAAGAGGTACTTTTTTCCAAGGAAATTTTTTTGAAAAAGCAAAACCTATAGTAACAGCAGGATTAAAATGTGCGCCACTTATTTCTCCAAAAGCATAAATCATGGCCATCACTATGAGTCCCCAGGTGATAGCAACACCAACATGAGAAATACTTCCATTCGTTATCTCATTTATGGTCATCGCACCACATCCACAAAATATCATTGTAAATGTGCCTATAGTTTCGGAGTAAAATTGTTTCATATTGATTTTAATTATGTTCGAGATACAGACTTTGTTGTGCTATTTGAAAAAGCCTACTTCTACAAAAACATAGCATTAACT
This sequence comes from Litoribaculum gwangyangense, assembly GCF_039543505.1. Classification (NCBI taxonomy): domain Bacteria; kingdom Pseudomonadati; phylum Bacteroidota; class Flavobacteriia; order Flavobacteriales; family Flavobacteriaceae; genus Litoribaculum; species Litoribaculum gwangyangense. The sequence goes on from NZ_BAABJW010000002.1 coordinate 28,003, forward strand.
CTTTCTTTTAGGTAACGCATAAATTAATAGCAAATATACAATACCTTATTTTAAGGTTTTGTTAACATTTATCGAATTTTTGATGTGTAAATTTAGGGTCATATTAAACCAAAATTATTAATACACATTACGATGAAAAAATTATTATTATTATTATTTGCATTTGCTGCTTTTTATAACGTAAATGCTCAGATTAAAACTCCAGCTCCTAGTCCCTCCAGCAAAATGGAGCAAATGGTTGGACTAACCACTGTTACTTTAGATTATTCACGACCAGGAGTTAAGGGAAGGACTGTTTTTGGCGATTTAGTTCCTTACGGTAAGCTATGGAGAACCGGGGCTAATGCCAGAACCAAAGTGACGTTTAGTACCGATGTTGCTGTTGATGGTAAAGAACTAAAAGCTGGTACCTATGCTATTTTTTCTATTCCAACTGCTGAGTCCTGGGATGTTATTTTTTACACCGATTATGCTGGTGGTGGAGCGCCTGCCGAGTTGGATGAAAGTAAAGTAGCTGCGAGAGTTACTGTGCCTGTTTATCCTATACCTTTTAACGTAGAATCTTTTACTATGGATGTTAACAACATTACCAATAGTAGTGCTACATTAGAATTTATCTGGGAGAAAACCTATGTAGGTGTTCCGTTTACCGTACCAACGGATGCTGCTGTAGTAGCTAGCATTAAAAGTGTTATGAATGGACCAAGTGCCAATGATTATTTTGCTGCGGCCCAGTATTATTTACAAGAAGGAAAAGATATTAACGAAGCCAAAAAATGGATTGGAGCTGCCGTAGAAATGACAAAAGATCAACCGCGTTTTTGGTTTTTAAGATTACAGTCCTTAATTCATGCTAAAGCCGGAGATAAGGCTGGGGCTATTGCTGCTGCTAAAAAATCGTTAGCTGGTGCGGAGGCTGCAGGAAATGCTGATTATGTAAAAATGAATAAAGAATCGTTAAAAGAATGGGGAGCCATGTAATTGGATACCTCTGATTTTAGATAATAAAAAAAGCGCAACATTTAAGTTGCGCTTTTTTTATTAATCGTCATCCTCAAGGAAGAAAATCTCTTCTAAAGGTTTTTTAAAAAGTTTGGCAATTTTTAATGAAAGTACTGTAGATGGTACATATTTATTCTTTTCCATGGCATTTATGGTTTGCCTGCTCACACCAATTTTGTCTGCTAAGTCGGCCTGTGTCATATCGTGTATGGCACGTTGTACTTTTATATTATTCTTCATCGTCTCCAGATTTTAGTTTTAAAAAATTAAACCGGATAATGAAAAATATTAAAGGTGTGAACATATTATAAACCAACACATCAAAGAAAGCCATATCATAAATAAAGATGATCGTAAACAACAACACAATATAATTTACAATAAAAGCCCAAACTAATGATTCATGTCTTAGTTTATGAATAAATTCATCTTCAATTTTTTCCTTTGTAAATCCTACCACTAGTCCACCTATGATAATAAACAGAGAAACTATTTCATCAAATATTTCATTTTCAATAATTTGAAAAAAATGACTTTTACTATTCAAAAAGGATTCACTGTAAATCGCCAATACTTTTATGGAAGGGCCTGTGCTTTCAAAATTGGAAGCACTAACAACAATGCCTCCTATTAATCCTATTAAAAATAATAACCAACCTAATTTTTTGTACTTGTGAGGTAATAAATAATTTGTTTTCATTCGTTCGTTTTTTAATTGATACTTCAAAAGTAAAACAAACTTTACATATAGACAAATATAATTAACTTAAAGTAAAAAAAAACATACTTATTTATACAATTAATAATGTAAATGAATGATTTTTCTAACCTTATCAAGAGTTCTTATCAGAATTTTACTAAAATCAAAAGTCATAATATCACTTTCTTTTTTACCTTCTCTAATAAGGTTATTAAAATGTATGGTTTCAAAATTGTACCCAATTGTTGAATAACCAAAATCTTTTATGATTTCCTTCTCATTAACTATAATGGATACTGTTGTTGGCATGTGAAACATTCTATTAATTTTAATAGTTGCCTTTTCACAATAAAAAATAGCTTCGGTAGGTAAATCTTCAACTAAGGAACTTTTTAAATGGGCTTTTGTGTTATTTTCATAATTAAAAACCATCTGGCAAGAAGAGTCAACACCATTATCAAAAAATGTTGCGTTGGCTTTTATACTTTCAGGTTCCCCAATGGTGGATAAAGCAGTAAAAATGGGATAAATACCAATATCCAACAAACTACCCCCACCAAGTGCTTTTTTAAAAAGTCTAGCATCATCATTAAAATCTCTGTAAAAACCAAAGTCACTTTCAATTTTTAAAATATTACCATAAGTTTTATCTTTAAGCAAGCTTAATACGTATTGGTAATGTGGTAAAAAATAGGTCCACAAAGCTTCCATCAATAGCGTGTTATTTGCCTTTGCGCAGGCTATCATTTCTTCCACTTCCTCAAAATTCATTGCAAAAGGTTTTTCGCATAATACAGCTATTCCTTTTTTAAGACATAAAAGTGTGTTTTCTTTATGTAGGGCATGTGGTGTCGCTATGTAAACCGCATCTATATTGGAATCGTTTGCTAATGCTTCGTAAGTATTATAGGCTTTAATTACTTGGTATTCTTTGGCAAAACTATTGGCTTTTTCTTGAGAGCGAGATGCCACTGCATACAATTGGGCATCCTTTATAGTTAATATATCCTTGGCAAATTTATGGGCAATATTTCCCAAGCCTATAATTCCCCAACGGATCGGTTTATTGTGAAGCGACATTAGTTTTTTGTATTAATTGAATTAGTAGTGATATGATAATAACTAATACACATCCAAACAAATTTAGCCATAAATATGGCATCCAATCAAGCCACCACCCAATAATTACAATGGCTTGAGTAATAATTGCCGAAACAAAAACGGCATTGGCCTTTACAAACTTGAAAAAGAATGCTAGTAAAAAAATACCCAAAACGTTACCATAAAAAATAGAGCCTATAATATTTACAAGTTGAATTAAATTTTCAGCAAGATTAGCAAAACAAGCTATAATTATGGCGATTAAACCCCAAATTAAAGTGAAAATTTTTGTCGCTTTTACCATATGCTTTTCATCTATGTCGCGCTTTGTATTTTTACCGTATAAGTCTATGGATGTTATGGTAGCTAATGCATTAATTTCTGATGCGGTTGATGACATGGCGGCACTCAAAATAACAGCCAATAGCAGCCCTATAAGACCTTTAGGTAGATGGTTTAATACAAATGTGATGAACATATAATCTCTATCATTGGTTTCTGTGTCTTTTGCAGCTTCGTCGTAAAGCGCCTTTATTTGTGCCTGTTTTTCTTTGTAAGCATAACTATCAATGGATAAATTACTGAGTTCGGAATTTAGTTTATCATATTCGTTCGCATAGGTAGAATCGATAGCTTTTTTGATGAGGTATTTAGAATGTAATCTGTGTTTTTTTTCAATACTATCTAGTTTGAAGATACTTTGTCGTAGACTTTCATCTTCACTTTTGGCTAATAGTATGCTGAGTTCTTTTTTTTTCTTGAACAACTTGTTTTGTTCCTCTTGAAGGTTTTGATATTGTTGCGAATATTCTGAAGCCAACACTTTTTCGGTAGATGCATCAATGAAATTTAAAGGCGCTGGATTAAATTGATAGAAAACAAACACCATAACACCTACCAACAAAATGAAAAATTGCATAGGTACTTTTAGCAAACCATTAAAAATTAATCCCATCTGCATACCTTTCATAGAACGTCCAGATAAGTAACGTTGTACCTGACTTTGGTCTGTTCCAAAATAGGAAAGCATCAGAAAAGTTCCACCAATTAAACCTGACCAAACAGTATATCGATTTTCTAAATCAAATGAAAAATCTAAAATGTCCATTCGACCACTGGCACCAGCTATATCTAGTGCTTTCGTAAAAGATACATCTTTGGGTATCAAATCCAGAATGATAACCAAAGCAGCAATCATCCCTGCGAAAATGACAAACATTTGTTGTTTTTGGGTAACTGTAACTGCTTTCGTACCTCCCGAAACGGTGTAAATGATAACCAGTAACCCAATGATAATATTTAATGTAATAATATTCCATCCTAAAACAACAGATAGTATTATGGCAGGCGCAAAAATGGTTATTCCGGCGGCTAAACCACGTTGTATTAAGAATAGGACTGCAGTTAGAATTCGGGTTTTAGAATCGAAGCGATTTTCTAAAAATTGGTAAGCAGTATATACTTTTAACCGATGATATAAAGGAATGAAAACCAAACAAATAATAACCATGGCGATAGGTAAACCAAAATAGAATTGGACAAAACCCATACCGTCAGAAAATGCTTGTCCGGTTGTAGACAGGAATGTAATGGCACTAGCTTGAGTGGCCATAACGGACAAGCCAATGGTCCACCATTGTGCAGTATTGCCTCCTCTTACATAGTCATTTACACTTTTACTGCCTCGGGTTTTCCAGGTCCCATAACCGACAATGATTACTAATGTAGCTATAAGTACAACCCAGTCTATCCAATTTAAAGTTTGCATGGTTTAAAAGGCTTGCATGATTAGGTAAAAAATAACGATGTAAACCGCATTGGCTATTAAAACTAAAGAGTAAAGCTTTAACCAAGGCTGTTTAGGTTCTTTTTCTTCAGACATATTTAATCATTTAACTTGTCCTCAAGTTTTAAGTTTTCTTTCCCAATGGAAAGCATATTAGCAAACAATCTGTAGGCACCAGAAATACCTTCTGGAAACTCCCTAAAAAAGCTTAGTGCCGTGTAAATGTAGTAACCTTTGCCATATTTGGCTACTAAAATACTGCCATCTTTAGGTGTTTCGCCTTTATCATTCATGGATAGGATTGGCGTAAACTCGTCGCTCCAATCTTCAGGGAAATATAGACCCCGTTCCTGAGTCCATCCTTCAAAATCCTTATGAGTAATTTTATTTGGAGTGTTCAGTAATTCGTGTTCAGGGTTTAAAAAACGAACTTCAGCCTTTTCATCTGTAACTCTATCTCTAGATAATTTTAAATTATAGGGAGCTAAATTTTCTACAGTCAATCTATAACTGGTGTTGTATTGTACAATCATATTGCCGCCGCTAGCTACAAAATCAAACAGTTGTTGTTGTTTGAATTTTAATTCATCCAAGGTGTTATATGCTCTTATACCAACAACAACAGCATCAAACCTACTAAGTGTTTCTGTGTTTATTTCTTCAAGTGATAATATACGAACATTATACCCAATTTGTTGTAAACTTTCAGGTACCACATCACCAGCGCCTTGAATGTAAGCGATGTTTTCACCTTTCTTTTTAATATCCAAACGTACAAGTTTACTTTCACTAGGTAATGATACGGTTTGAAAGGGGATATGTTCATAAGCTATTTCTATAAGCTCTTTGTTGTAAATTTTTCCACCTATATCTACCATTGGGGTAATGAACCCTTCACTTTGACTTTTTGGTGGCACAACCGTAAAAACCAAAGTTTGTTCCTCGCCTTTATTTTTTATCTCAACTTTTTGCTTTTCTGGAAATACTTTCCAATCCTTTGGGTGTGCAATTTTTACATGACCTTCTAAATTATCACGGCCTGCTTTTACAACTACAGAAATATCACGCTGGTTATCCGTGTTAAAAATGATGACTTTTTCAGTAATTTTAGCCGAAGCCTCAGTAATTATTTCAAACGGTCGATAGAGCTCTCCCTTATCAGGTTTTGAGTAGCGTTGTACGATTTCTTTGGTTACTGTAATTGGAACATTATTTATTAAAAGGTTAAAATCCACTTGGTAAGTTCTGGGTGTTTCTGGTAAGCCAATTAAACTTTTATTATCTACCTGGTACATCCCTAAGCTTCCTTTGTTGGTCAACCAATAAGGTGTAGTAGGTTTTGCATCGTCATCAACCTCTAAAGTTTCTTTAAAATCGTATTTAACATTATTTTGAAGGATTAGGTTTTTTTCAATTACCTTACTGTTTGAGTTTTTTAAACTCAAAAGTGATGCGGCAACATCACTTCTCTTTAGTACTTCTATGCTTAAATTAATGATTTCGTTTGGTGTACCCCAATTGGTTTCAGCCGAAGCTTCTAGATATAATCCAGCACACATTTCAATAATAGACTTTAGTTCCTTTATTTTTTGCGTTTTCCAATGTTCATCATTAATACTAAGTATCAATTTATACGCCTCTAAAAGTTGAGGCAAATGTTGTGAAGGATTTTTAAAATTGAAATTCTTTTCAACATTATATAAAATATCACCTACCGCTTTGCCTCCTTTTACTCGGTTCCAGGAGGTGTCAATTCCTGCAAAAACATCCTTGTTTTCTGTTAATGGTTCTCCTTTTAGAAACTCAATGTATTCTTCCTGCGAGCCTCTTTGCGCTAACCTCCCAAAACCTTGGCATAAATGCTGGCTACTAGCCAATGAGGCAATTTCATTGTTTGATAATCCTTTCAATGGATAATAAGTGCCAATATCTAAGCTTACTAAATTAGTTTTGTCGGCTTTTTCAAAGTTTTCCTGACTGCCGTAAAACCACCAACCTGTATTGAAAAATAAACGTTTGGGTTGCCAAACGCCAAATTCTTCAGCCAAATTTGGATATGCATTTCTGTCGCCAGATAAATCAAAAGCTTCAAAACTTAACATGGCAGAACTGGTGTGGTGCCCGTGAGTTGAGCCCGGAGTTCTATGGTCAAAACGGTTAATAATCACATCGGGTTTAAATTTTCTTATGGCTAAAACTACATCGCTTAAAACTTGGTTTTTATCCCATATTTCCAAAGTCTCGTCTGGGTGCTTGGAGTATCCAAAATCATTAGCTCTGGTAAATAGTTGCTCACCGCCATCAATACGTCTGGCAGCTAATAATTCTTGGGTTCTTATAACGCCTAAAAGCTCCCTTATTTCTGGACCAATCAGGTTTTGACCACCATCACCGCGCGTTAACGATAAATAAGCTGTGCGCGCTTTTTCTTGATTAGCCATGTAGGAAATCAATCGTGTGTTTTCATCATCTGGATGAGCAGCAATATACAATACCGAACCCAAAAAATTAAGTTTTTGTATGGATTCGTAAATATGTAAGGAAGAGGGTGTCTTAGGTTTTTGTGCTTGTAAATAAACAATGGAGAATAATAATAAAAGGCTTAAAGAAATAGACTTTTGCATAAGTACGGTTGGTTTACTAACAGCCAAATATAAAAAAGAAACCAGCATTAGTGCTGGTTTTAATTTTTATTTAACGCTTTGTAGCTCTTTAAGCTAAATCTGTTTAAAACTGGTTTTTTCGGTATTTGGTTTGATTTTTTCAGGTTCTGCTGGAATCATTGGACCAGTTTGAAGGTTGAAGAACATTTGTTGGATGGAATCCATACGTCTCATCATGTTTTTAATATCGTCGTCTTGGTTTATAAAACCATCGAAGAAGAAATTTCTTTGATCAAATGGGTCAATTAAAGAATCGTTTTTAAAGAAATTGTCAAAAAAAGCATCATTAAAAAAAGAATGGTTTTTAAAATGACGCTGAAATTGCATTTTAATGCTGTCATTAAGTTTGCTACTCGATGAATAGCTGTAAGAATAAATGGAATCGTACTTTATGAGATTACCTTGTTCATCATATTCTTTGTTTACTTGAATGTTTTCATCTGGTTTGATTTTGTTTGGATTGTCTTTTTGTTTGTTTTGACCATAACAATTGAAAACCAATGAAAAAAATAAAATGGGAATGATTTTTAATGTTTTCATGATTAGTTTTTTTAAATTAAAAAATAGTCATGAATCATCCGGCAAAAAATGTACCATGCCGTCAAACTGTCATTTTAAGATTTTGTTAAAATAGAATATTTAATCTACTTTATTTAAAACAGATTGCCAAGCCGTTAATTTCCAGATGCCATCCATTTTCCGTTGAACTTCTAAAAAACGAATGGTAAAATCCGTTCTACCTAAATTAACATCTACCTTTCCAGTTAATACAGCGATTTCTCCATAAATTCTTACTTCTACGTTTCTTGGGATAAATTTTTCGTAATTAATTCTTCCAGACTTTATGGTTTCTAGATATCCAGATTTTGTTTCTGTCCATCCAGTTGTGTGCGAATAGGTGAGGTCATCGTCTAGAATATTATTTAACTTCTCAATATCAGCATTAATCATTGCTGTTATCCGGGTAGATTGAGCTTCTAAAACTTCTATTTCAAGGTTATTAAAATTATCTTTTTGGGCATTGCCAAAAAAAAATGTAACGAAGAATAATAATCTAAAAATTTTAATTGGATTCATAACTAACATTTAAAATGTTCCCTTTATTTTGTATTTAGTTATAAGTATTTCAATAATTTAGGATAAAGAGATTTAACCAATTGTTTAATTACTATTATTTACTGGTAGCGCTTCTTACTAAATATAAAATAAGTTATTTTCTCTATTTTAAACTCATCTAAAAATCTGTATTTTGATGGCCAATTAAGACCCTTAATCTTATTTAAAAATATCTTTATCTCCATATTGAATGATGCTCTCAAATTTTAATTGAACTTCATCATATTTATTCTGATCCTTCATCTTTTTATAAACTTTCATTAATTCCCAATAAGCTATGGAACTATTAGGATGTTTGTCCAGTATTTTAATGTAACAGGATTCCGCATTCTGGTAATCGCCTTTTTTCTCATACGCATTACCTAAACTTAATAAGGTAGGTCTTGGATAATAAGGAGGTTCTGAATAACCTAAATTTTTTTCCATTTCTACAGCTTTTTTTAGTATTTCAATTCCTTTATCATATGCTTTTTCAGCAATTAAAATATTTCCTTTTAGTTCTTTAGAAGTAACCAATAATGTTTTCAATTGGAATGGATCGAATATATCCTTTTTATTTTCTAGTTGTGAATTTCTCCAAAACAAAGCATCTAGTTGATCTAATTTTGATTTTGCCTTGGGGATATCATTTGCTTTTAAAGCGGACATTCCAGAGGAAAAAGTAGAAAAAGCGGTTTTGTAATCCATAGCTTTCCTTCCATACATTGAATCTAGATCTTCTATTTTATTAAACTTTTCTACTGCTTTGTCCCAAAAGCCAAAGCGCATTTCCATAATGGCAGGCGTTATTATTCCTTGATAAAAGTAAGCTCCTCGATGCATATCGATTCTGTCTGCGACAGCTACCATTTTCTCTAATCTCTCAGCATAGTGTAGCCCTTCTCTATATCGTCCATCCTGTGCACAATTGGCTAATAAATAATTGAGATTGTGTATATAATTCCAGTTATCAATCTCTTTAATATTTTGATTGGTCATGTAAGTCGAATCTACTTTCATGGCGTTTATGAATTGATCGTGTGCCTTTTTGTAATCCCCTAATTTATAATAGATATGTCCAGGCATATGGACAATGTGTCCTGATTCTGGAGCCAAATCTGCTAATTTTTCAGCGCTCTCTAAAGCCTCCTCAGGGCAACAGTTTTCCATTTGATGAATCCAGTAATGATGAACACCATGATTTTCTGGATTTGTGATAAGAAGGTCTCGTAACAAATATTCACTGTAGATGGTCCCTTTTCTGGGATCCATATTTTCATCATATCCAGACATATTAAAAAGCGCTAAAAAAAGTTTTGCATCTACATCCTGCGGATATTGATGAACAATATTTTCTAATTGCTTCAAGTAACCTTCTGGGTTTTTCGTTTCAACAAAGTCCAAAATACCTTTGCTGTAAAGAGCTTCATATCCTTCGGCAGTTTTACTTAATTCCTTAAGTTTTTCCGTGGCTATTTTTTTTTCTTCATCAAATTCTTCATTATTAATGAACAAAATGGTGTGAAGAATACCCCAATATGGCATTGTTGCGGTAGAATCAATCTTTACAGCTTCTTTAAAGGATCTGTAGGCTTCAAAGTCCCAAAAGCAATGCAATAGACTTACACCTTGGTTAAAATACTTTTGGGCTAGTTCTGATGACGTTTTTATTTTTAATGTTGATGATCCAACACCATTCATGAGTTCTGGTGTGGGAAGATTTTCAATATAATTTACGCCACTTCTACATGCCATAACATGATTTATTTCTTCCGAATGGTTACTGTGATTATGTTGGGAATAAGTTGAAAATATGGCTAGTTGAAATAAAATAAAAAGTAACATTTTTCTCATGATAGACTATTTATAGTTAATTTTTCTATTGGTTTTTTTAGTGAAAATTATTTTGTGACGTGTTTTTAAATGTTTAGGATAATATTAGTCACCTAATTTAGGAAATAAAAAACATAAGAAGCTGAGAAAAAGTAATTAACTATACAGACACTTGTGCTGTCTTTACTTTTTATGATGATTTAATTCCTTATCAATTTGAACTGTTAGCGCCTTCATTTTCGGTAAGATAGAATTGAAAAGGTGTAATATCTGTTTTGAACTATTTGAACCCCAGGACAATAATGATAAAAAAGATTGATTTGTTTTAAGGTCCACTTCCTTCATTTTATTATAGTAATAGAATACTTGTTTGTTTTGAATATCTATTTGCATATCATCCCTTAAGGAATCTTCATACTTTTTGGCGTTTGTCATATATTCATCCATATAAATTTTGATAAGTCCTGCAGTCCTGGGCAACTCAAATTCATAAAGGTCTACAATCATATTTCTCAATGAGTCATTGATTATTCTGTCTATACCAGTTGATTTTAAAGCTTCAAAAGGACCTCTGTTATAAGTAACTTGTAAACCAGTACTTAAGCCAATATAATGATAATTAATACTGTCCCTACTGATAGAATCTGTTAAAATATAATTTTCAAAAAACTGACTTGCGCGTTGAATTCGGGCTATGCGCCTCCCGATTAAATGGTTTTCGAAAAAATAAACGTCCTTTATTAATACATTTCTAATTTCAGTCAACATTTTCTCTTCATAAATTCTTGCTTTTTTATCTTCATTCCAATTATTTATAGAAAGGGCAATTAAAATCCCAATAACTACAAGGATTGTTTCTCCAATTGCATAAATCAAATACTTACTGAATTTATTTTCAGAGAGTAGTCGCTGGCGGATTCTTCTAAAGAACTTAATCATGAGGTATACTTTTGAGTTTTTCCACAAACTGCTTTCTCAACCAAAGGTCTACCAAACATTTGATGTTGCTTGGCAAAATTTTGTTTCGATAATTTAAAGAATTTTATCATAGGTTAACTGTTAGTAAGATAAAGCCTAGGGTGTTTGTTCTTGAGTTAGTTGCTTTTTATACGAAGTTAGTTAAAAAAGCAAAACATCAATTGAGCAACAAGGATATTCCTAACCATAATATAAAGTAACGAACTATAAACCTTGTCGCGCCCCGTTTTTATATTCCTTCTAATTGTTTTTGATATTCCTCCGCGTTATAAGTTCCCAATGATTTTTGAACAAGACCTTGTTCATTCATTGTCCATTCCTCAAATCCACTGAAATTAACTTTATTTCCTGTTCCGTTTGATCCCGTATTTGTTCCTCTAAAAGTCCAATAATATCTGTAGGTTCCATTTTTTTTAGTTAAACTGTCCATTGTCAGTTCCAAATCCGGAAATGCTTCCATATAAGATTGGGCAGTTTCAGCTAGTTGTTTTCTTCCTATTGCAGGGGTACCCTTATTTACAATTAATATTCCATTTTCTGCGTAAAATGAAGCCATTTTTTCAGGGACTTTACTATTCCAAGCATCCGTATATTTTTGGCCGAATATCAAAATTTTATCGAATTCGGACTTATCAGATTTACATCCCGTCATGGCGATAATAATTATAAAAAATGTTGTTAGGGTCTTAAATTTAATTATCATAATATTTTTTATCAAATTGGATCTAAATTTTTTTGAATGTTTTGGCTACAATAAATCTAATATAGCAAATAATCAGAAGCTCATATGTCCTTGGGATTGATTTTACTTTTGGAAAATCAAATCTAAGGAATTATACAAGTTGCTTTAGCTATTTTAAATTTCAAATGTTATTTATTGAAAACATATTTTATGCCAGCTGCATAAGAAATAGGGTATGTGTTTTCGTAGTTACTTTTTGTGTATTCAATTGATTGAACTTGTAACCATGGAAAATCTGCGTCTTTAATCAGATTGATTAATTTTATGCATTTTGCACGATCATTACTTATGGAGAAAGAATAATGTAGCTTTTTGTTCGATTGATTTTCCGAAATATTATTATTTTCAATTAATTCTATTATAGCAGATGCGTATTTGGGCGAAGGATCAGTGACTATAAAATTATCAAATATTTTAGTTTCCTTATTTTCAATGAAGAGAGCCATAAGAACTAAACCACCCTCACTTCCTTTTCCAATAAATGTTCTAGAAGAATTATTGGTGTATTTGCTGTCAACAAATGACGCCATGTTTTTATAAACTTCATATTGCTCTTGGAATGTATCGGGTTCGGCGTCTATGTCTGGTATGTTTTCTAAGCTTACGACCAACGCATCAAACCCTTCAATTTGTTGAACACCAGCAATAACTCTCTCAAATTCATCAGTTGCCAGTTTAAAATGTTGTTCGGTAAAATCTATTAAATAAATAGCCGGCAAATTTTTATTAGTTTCGAAGGAATCAGGTAAATAGATTTTACCCTTAGTTTTTGTGCCATTGGATGAGAAGGTAAAAGCCTCTATTCTTGATGAGGAATTTGTTTTCTCATTAGTTATACTTGAAAATGAAAGTGCTCCAAAGATTACTATTATAATCCCAATTTTAAATATAATTCTTGTTTTCATACTTAAATTATTTAATCTGTTACAAAGTCTTTATATAACATGAGTTATGTGTTCTAATAATTAACTTTAAGAGTAGGTAACAAGTCTGAAATTCCGAAGAATTTATAGAAAAAGGCGAGAAGGAGCAAATTCTGAGATCCTTTTAGCGGTTAGTTATTTATTTTTACTTACAACTATTACCCCGATAATTGAGGCTAAAACTCCACCAATTACAAAGCCAGTTATTGCAATCATCAAAGTTCCAATGGAATCGCTACCTGTATAACCTAATGATTTACCATATTCCCATCCGATCAAAAACCCTATAACACAGCCTAGTATAATAATTCCAAGAAAGGAAAACGAATTTTTAACAACTACATTGGTTCCATTGGTTTTGTCAATTTTAGAATCAACTGTAGATTCTACATGTTTTTTGTCTGGAATAGCTATCCACAAAATGAAATAAATAATAATTCCAATACAAAAAAAGATAGATAAAATTAACCAAACAATACGAATTAATATTACTGGAATATCAATATAATGTGCTAATCCAGAGCAAACACCTCCAAAGACTTTCTTATTGGTATTTCTATATAATTTTTTAGGAGATAAGGAGTTTTTTTGTTTTGAACCAAAATCAGATTTATTGTTTGATTTTATTTCCAAATGATCTTTATTTTGATTATTCATTTAAGGATTTGTTATATTAATAGTTACGTCAAGCATATTTGTTGCATTGTTTATGGTAACTAGCTGCTATAAGCCAAAATAGGCGTAAGACGCATCTTAACTATATTCGAAGTTAGATATTGAGCAAGTACAATTTAGTGAAAATACTACAAGTGAAGAAAAAAAACTCGTAGAATATGCAGTTGTAATCCTTGGCGTTAGGAAAAGTTTAGCTTAGGTTATAGTTATAAAGTGCAGCATACGTTAACCTAAGTCATTTGTTTTAAGATCTCATATATAGTCTTAATAAATTTTAATAGCTTTAAGAACTTTGGGCAAAAATTAGCAAGATAGATTCTTAAGGTTCTTCATTTTTTTTTTTTAAAATTAGTGTCCTACTTAAGCAGGAATTAATACTGCTTCTCCCTCCCTAAACTAGATGAATTTTAGCCTGCTCACTTTTTCTTCTATGTCATTATGAATGCAACATCATTACTATTCGTTTTCTTTAAATCCTTTTCTTATTTTGTTCTTCGGCTATTTGATTTTTTAATTTTTCCGATTCCTGAATTATACCATTCAATTTATAAGACATCAACCTGTTGTGATTTCTTGCTGCATTTACGAATTGTCTGAAATGAATGTACTCCAGAGACCTTGGATTGCGAATCCAAGGATGTAGTTTTAGTGCCTCATCTGAATCTTTTTGATACAGGTACTTAAAATCGTACCATCCATCAGAGCATTTAAACTTAAGGGTATTTACATTTTTGCTGTATTCTAAATTATAGAATGATTCTCTATCACAAAGTTGGTAATACTTTTGAATTTGTGCGACTAGACTATCTGAGCCTATTGAATACAAACTTCCTGTATTCTTTAATTCTTGAAATATAGAGGTATTTAAGTTAAAGGTATTTACAAAAAATATTAGTTCACTTACTATATAATCCAAATGATTTATTGCTTTGTTATTATCTAATAGATTCAAAATACTGTCTGTGAATTTAAATTTATTTCTAAAACCACTATTTAAATCCAACGAATCAAGGCCTGCGGCACGTTCAATATTTAAATCCAATTCTTTAGATAATTTTATTAATAACGCGTCATTTCGTTCATTAGATAAGCGCTGAGAATTCCAATTATTTAATGAAAGTGCAATTAAAATTCCAATTACCACAAGCATAATCTCTCCTAAAGCATATTTGATATACTTTCCAGTTTTACCTTCTGAAAGTAGGTTTTGTCTAATTTTTCTAAAAAATTTTATCATGGGTTAATAGTTTATCTTAATGAAGCACAAAGGGTTTTAGAAAGAGCTGAAGAGAATTGTGAATTACAACTCTTGAAATTAATATTTTCACGTTTATTATAATACCCATCGTAGGTAACCTTAATTAAATTTTTATTTAGAAATTTTAACACTTAACAATTTTGGGAAATATAGGTTTTCATTTTTCATCAACGAATTAAAATTTCCGTTATTAACATTGTAAGTAACCAAAAATCCATTATTTTGTATTTCTGGATGTGCATTTGCTGAATAGACAAAATCCCTCGGGTTTTTCAATTGGGTCTGGTAAAAAATCACAGGCTGCGACCAAGGGCCCTCAGGTTGTTCAGCCAGCCTATATCCTATTGATGCAGCCCCAAAGCCATAAGTTTGAATTTGAACATATTGATGAATATTTTCCTGATAATGAACAGAAAATTCAGTCTGCCCAATAAATAGTGGGGATGGAGCTATTTTTTTCTCCGTTCTTGTGGTCCAATGATCTTCATTCCACCACTCTAACCCAGCAATATCGCCTTTCACTATTTTATCAATAGGGAATCTTAAAAGATAAACTTCATGTGAAGCAGGTTCTGTAACCCCATAAGCATAAATAAATTCATTATCTTTTAGAACAGCGGAAGATCCGACAATAACGCCAAAAGTGTCTGAACCTTTGATATACTTGATATTCCAATTAAGAGGATTTTCAAATGGATTGTCAATTAAAGCTATGTACCATCCTATGGCTTCAAATCCTGGGTCTTCTTTTAAGCTCTTTTCTTCAAATAGGAAAATGATAAGCGTATCATTCGCAAGAATTCCATGTCCAGTCCAAAACCAGGTCTTACCAGGCAACTCAAAGAATGATTTTGGTTTTCTTTGCCTTCCTTTATGGTAAAATGAAATTTTTCCTTTTTCTAAAGAATAACCCTCTTGAATGGCTAAACTATTGTTGATCATCCTGGAATTACTTCTCTTACCTGTTCCTTTAGGGTCAATAAATGTATCACTAAATAACCATAGAATATTTCCATTCTCTAAATCAATGGAAGCAGCACCATCTGCACCTCTCCAAAATTTATCAGCAGTGAAAATGGAATTATCGATCTCGTTCACTTCAATTAGGATATCATTTGACCGAATCTGGGATTGTAAATTAAGGATGGAAACAACTATCAATAATATTGAATGCGTAACTAATTTCATGATTTTTTATAATTTCCAACATGCTTGTTTATGGCTAGTTGCGCGTGGTGAAGTACTAACTTACTAAAAATACTTAGTAATAGTTGAAAATTAGTGAAATTTTCAATTTTGATTGTACCAAACCCTTAGTTTCAAATGGTTTCAGCCCAAGAATTTATTTACAGGTTAAAATTTGTCTTTTAAAACTACAAAACAAGAAATTCTGCGAGGTTCCAAAAGGTGTTAAATGGTTTTCTGTTGCACACTTAATTTTGTCAAAACCATCTTTCAATTCGGCCGTTAGCATCTCTTCATCGTATTGTTTTATTTCGAGTCCGCTACATTTTTTAGGACCATTTTGTGAAAAGGTTCCAATTATCAAGAATCCGTTCACTGATTTTCTAACCGTTTTCATATATTTTTTTATTTGGTCAGTTGCAGTGAGAAAATGAAAGGTTGCTCTGTCATGCCAAACATCAAAAGTGTTATTTGGCTCAAATTCTAAAATATCGCTAACAATCCAATTTACTTTATTTGCTTTTTCTCCAAGCCTGTTTTTTGCTTTTTCAAGTGCAGCCGAGGAAATGTCTAGGACACTTATATTTTCAAACCCCTCATCAAGTAGGAAATCCACAAGTTTGCTATCACCACCACCAACATCTATTATTTTTGCAGTTTTTTTTAGTCCGAATGAATGAATGAATTCAAGCGAGGTTTGAGGTATTTCTTGTGTCCAACTTACTTGATCTGGATTTTTAGTTTCATAAACTGTTTCCCAATGTTTTTTTCTATCTGATTTCATCATTAATTTGGTTTTATGTGTTTGAAGCCACTAGTTTTTGTAAGATTAGTTAAAGAACTTCAATATCTAATGTCCAGTATGAAAAACCGAATAGGAAATTCTTGATGACTTTCAGAGGCAGGCGAGAGCAAGTAACTACTCATCGCTATTGTTTTTGTTTTTTTATTTTCAATAGAGCGCAAATCTCTTTTGTTTTTTCCTTTATACGTCTTAATTCTATTATGCAATCCTTATTCATCCAAAAGTGAAGTGCTGCATTTCTCAAAAATATATTTTTGTTCTTGATTATTTCATTTGCCAAATTTTCTTTAGTGGTATTTGGAAAAAGAATTGACGTATAATCAGTATCAAATTTTAATGCATCGGTTTGGGTGAAAAGAGGAGCGTCAATAGGTGTAGCCCAGTCATAATCCAATTTAAAATTGAGTTCTACGAATTGATAATCTTCATAGTGCTTAACAATGCTATCTCTTATTTCTGTATTTGAAATAACACTTAAATTTCCAGTGCTTGATAAGTCTTCAAATGTAGATGTTGACGGATTAAACATAGGGTAGGTGGTGCCAAATATCATAAACTCGTTAGTGAGAGTGACAAAAAGAGAATCATTTTGAATGTCATCTTTTAGCGCATTGGTAAATTTTATTATTTTCTCGTTGTTTCTTTCAAGTCGTTGGATTTCATTTGAAAATGTAATGATGTCTTTACTTAATTCATTATGTAATCTATCAATATATACTATTTCTAATTGATTTTGTTTTCTTTGCTCATTCCAGTTATTTATCTGCAACGCAATCAGAATTCCAATAACAACAAGAATAATTTCTCCAAGCGCATAAATAACATATTTGCTAAACTTATTTTCAGACAGTAGTCGTTGGCGGATTCTTCTAAAGAACTTGATCATGATGTAAGCTTTTGAGTTTTACACAAGCTGCTATCTCCACCAAAGTTTTACCAGACTTTTGATTTTGCTTTGCAAAATTTTGTTTCGATAAACTAAAGATTTTTATCATTTGTTAATTGTTGATCATAATCGAATACAATGGTTTTTTGTAAGATTAATGGCGTGTTTAAGCCCCTAATTTAGTAAATAAAAACTGTATAGAAAATCGGCGAGGATTTTCTTAATTAGGTTTGTGCTAACAATCAATTATACATGGTTTTGCAGCATGTTTTTAATGACCTTTTATTATTCAAAAAGTATTTAGTTTTTTAATTTTAAGAATGATTATTGATTTTCTTCTAAACTATAGTTTTGTCAAATATGAACCTAATCTGATTAATATCATTTTTATAAATAGTATTTAGTTGTAACTTATTTTCATTAAATAAATTAGTTATGAAAACGAGATTTGTTATTCTGATTTTTTGTTTAGGGTTATTCAACAACACCTTAGGGCAAATATTAACTAAAGATTTAAATCAAACACCTCAGGAACTATATGAATTTCATATTCAGAAAAAAAAGGATAATTTAACTGCAGCTTGGATTGCTCTATTTGGTGGAGTAGCAATGATTGCCGGTGGCACTGCTATTAATATTGATAATTGTTTGTTTAGTGGCTGTGATGACGGTATGGTTCTGGTATATTCTGGCTTAGGGATAGGACTTTCTAGTTTTGTTTTTTTTGAAAAAGCTGGGAATCACAAAAAGAAAGCCAAAATACAATTACAAAATGGAGCGGTTGGATTCAATAGAGACATCAAATATTCTGGGATTTCTATTCGTTATACGTTTTAATTGTTTTTAAAACTTAGCCTGGTTTTATTACTTAAAATTTATAGAATATTTTACTGAAATGCTCGCAAGTTTCTATGGTCATGCAATTAATTATTTTTGGAATTATTGCACATAATTATTTTTTTCGGGTTAGGTAATATAAGTTCCAAGTTCCAGAATTTGATTCAACAATATCTGGGAATCCATTATTGTTAATATCAAGCAATGTAATGGATGCAGTTCGATTTGATTATGTTTCAATTGAAAAGATCCCATTTGCATTAAAACATGATACGTCTTGTGTAAACCCATTAACCTAGATAGTCAAAAAGGCGAAAAGTATTTTATGAGTTCGTTTTATTCTCATAATAGTGGGTAAACATTGGTGCATAATGGTTTTTATTCATCTTTTATTTCAAGCCATTGCTCATAAGTAACGACTCGTTTATCGTCATTTCCTTTAGTCTTTCCGGGTAAAATGCCTATAAACTCAAGATAATGTCCGTCTGGGTCGCTAAAATATATAGAAACTGCTGGCATCCAACAAAAAACCATTGGCTTTTCATTGTTATCCTGTAGAAAGTTCCAATAATTTAAGTTGTGAGATTTTAAAAACGCTACGGATTCATTTAAAATCCATTCAGGGTCACATTCAAAAGCGAAATGTCTTAAATCAATTTCTTCTTTAGGTTTTTCCCATAATCCAAGCATCGCTTGTTTATCTTTTCCTATCCAGAAAAAGGCAGCTTTTCTTTGCGTTTCAAAACGACAAAGTTTTAGTCCCAGAACTGTAGTATAAAACTCAATTGAATCTTCTAAATTTTCAACATATAAATGGGTTTCATAAAGTCCTTTAATCATAATCTATTTTAGTTTTCTCAATGCTATAAAAGTAGATGTTAAGCGTATTTTTAGCTATGTTCACGAAGATAATATAAAAAGAACCACCAAAATATGATGGTGATTTAAAAAATATAATGTCGAGGTTTAATAAAGAGATAATGTCATTATCGTCCATTATTATTTTATATTTAAGGAGTTTGAATAGCTACACAAAGTTATTTTTAGGTAACGATGTCGCGCGTTTTAGCTCGATATTTGCAAATGTATACTTGGATTTTGAAATAAAATTACTTGGTTTAGTCCTAAGGGATAGTGCTTTTACTTTAGGGAGAGAGTATTCACAGCATGTAGTTATTAAAGTTTCTCATAGAGGAATAATCTATCATGGTTTAGCATTTGAGTAGTCAGTTTTTTGTATTCTAACTTTTCGGTATAATTTAATTCTTTTTTATGTTCTAATACCTCAGATTCATTTATTGCTTCCAATTACTAATTCTTCTTGTTCGAATTAGTTGCAGTAATACTCAATAGCGCGGTTAAGAACATCTCTTTTTACATTATCAAAGTTTTCAGGCGTTATGGGGACTAATAAATCCATAGGCATTGGATTCCCCTGTAGCATATTTCCATGCTTATCTATAGTTTTTGAATACGGGATATTAATTTTAAATAGCTCTTTTCCAGAAATACTTGGCTTTTTTTGAGCATTACCATAGAAAACTCGGTCTAGATTCCCTTGTTCATCAACGTAGTATAGAACAGAGATTAAGGCATAAGTTAAATCCGCAGATTGAGGTTGTCCAGCTATGAATGCGCCTCCAAACTCCTTAAACCGAAATGCAAAATCATCAGCTGAACTACCTGTATCATGATTCGTGAGTATGATAATTTTGTTAAACATAGAGGTCAAATTATTGTTCGGTTTTATTATTCCAAGACCGCATTCATCATCTCCTTGGCAAAAGTCTCCTCGCACAGGTAAAAAATCACCGTATGAAACTTGTTGATATATACCGCTTTCACGTAGTGAATTATACCAGTTTTCAGCTTTTGGGTTGAAATAATTTAGTGCATCTCGAGTTTCGGGGTCTTCGAAAAGTTTAGTTTTACGATACTGCACCCGCGTGTCAGTAAATGGCGCTGGACAGAACATTTTTACAAATGGTGTGTTTTCGTTTCCCCCAAGATTGTCCTGTAAGTCAAAAATTAAGCAATCTGTGTTATCCTTAACAGATTGCAAGCCACGCATTAAAACTTTTACGTCTTTGCACATGGTTGAATCTGCAATTTCTTCTATCGGTTCATCACAATCGACATCTCCTCCAAACCCTTTCATGTATACAAAGTTCTTAATTTTGATAAGTGCTACACCATTTTTTTTCAAAAGAGCGACTTTATAGCCCTTTTCAATTGTTTCCCAATCTTCATAACCAACAAGGTCTATACCATCAAAGAATATATCCTCACTGGATGGCTCAACAGGGTTATAAAAAACGGAGTCCTTTTTTTGATCTTCGTAAGAAATCACTTTAGGCATTTCACCATCCACTCGTAAATTACGTTGATTGAAAGATGAGCTGAAGTTTTTTAGCACGGCATTGGGTCTAATCTTTGTGGTTTCGTAGTTCGAGAAATTCCAGAATATTTCATCTATAGGTATGTTGTTAATTGAAACTATTTTATTCCCATTTTCTACATTATAGAAACTAATCTCAGGGTAGGTATACCCTATTTTAATGGTGCTCTCAAGATCCGTATATGTTTTGTTCGTCTTTTCTATTGGATGCAAAAATTCCAGATGTGAATGACCGTTAAGATAACCGCGTCTAAATTCATTAAACAGTTGCTTGAGCTCTTTAGGCGAGACACTTTTATTCCATTTTTCATTATGAAATCCTTTGTAATCTTGCCAAGAGACCTCTTTATTATTATTTCTTGTTGCAATCATTTCTGCATCATAGAATTCAATGTCTGAAATCATCATGTCGAAAAGTGTCGAGGTTTGTTTTTTGTTTAGTACAGATTTTTTAGACGAGCTACAAGAAACAATGAGTGTAATTAGTAATAATGTGAGTAAAATTAGTCTTTTCATCTGTTTAAAATATAAAAGTCGGGGTAGTGAAAAAGTTTTAAATCCATTTTATAGATTTCCACAATTTTGTTTTATTGCTATGTTCTTATACAATGTACGAACCTAACTAATTTTTCACCTACTGAGGAGTGTCTTGATTAATACGAGCGGTTTATGCATGCGACCTAACAAACTTTAGCCGAGTCTGAAAGTCATATACTGTATTCTCTATATTATTTAACAGCTATTTTTTTATTCTTATAATCAATAATAATAGTGTTATTCGAAAAATAGGCGTTACCAGTTATTCCCCAAATACCCATTTGTTTAAAGCCAGCATCAAATTGCGGATTATCAACAAAATAAACTAGTGTATCTGGCAATGATTCATCACCAAATTTTACTTCGCTTGTTATTTCGCTTCCATAAACCGATATATCAGTTCCCCAACTATTTACGCTAAGCGAATCTGTAATTATTCCATCCGATATTTGCTCTGCATTATTTTTTGTTGTTAGCAGTGAAAAAATGCTGGATCCCGTATCGAACATGAGCATTTCTCTGCGATTGTTTATGTTAAAAGGAAGCATAATACGTCCGCTCTCTAATATTAAGTCCTGAAAATCTAAATACCTATATTCATCGGGAAGCTCTTCATTGAGGCAAATTTTATTATTTGGATAGTCAATTATTAATACTTTATTTTGAAACAAATCTGGGGCTATTGTACCAATATGTTTGGAAGTTTTAGTTTTTAAAGAGTCTGCAGTCATTGGAGTTCCATATCCTGCAAATAGGCCTATGTCTTTATTTTTAAATTCTAAATCGCCCATCTTAAGTGTCATATCTCCGAACATAATATGTTCTTCATTATTTATCATAAAGGTCTTAGTCGAATCAATTTTCTCTTTGAGTGTAGGATAGGCATCCATATAAGGTTGGAGTGAATTTCCATACAATTCGGTGGTTACAGCCCCAAGATCCAACTGCATGGTAAATTCATGTGGCATGTTATCAACAGTTACAGAAATATTCATTGCGGCTTTGGGAATATATCGTCCTGAAATGGTAGCTCCCTCCCAAGTAAAATCAAAGCAGCCATGCTGTTGACCATAAGTGAGGTTGTTAGTTATTAAGGTAATAATCAAATAAAGCGTTGTTTTTTTCATATGGTGTATTTCTTTAACACTTTTGAACGGTCTTAGTATTGGATTAGTGGTGTGTTTCAGCAACTAATATAACAAATACAAACCAAATAGAAAATCCACAAGATTTTCAAAAGTAGGATGGAGTAAGCAATTAGTAATAGCTATTGCTACGCATAGTATTTTCATTCTAATATGCTTAATATCATTAAAATCAAATAATTATAAAAATTTTAATATAAATTTCTAAATTTGTAAGTATGTCTCTCGAGTTACACGATTTTTTCTTAAAGTATCCAACAAATAGTAAACTTATTGGGGATGATTATTTGTTTGTTGAATATAAATGTCCGCTCGATTCTGACAAATTTAAAATGTGGACAGACACACCTTTTTTAAGTTATGTTATAAGCGGTAAAAAAGACTGGACATCAATTAATAAAACCTATACTATAAGAGCAGGAGAGGCTCTTTTTTTTAAAAGAGGACTTTACAACACGAAACAGTATTTTGAAGAAGATTACTGCACCATCGTATTTTTTATAACGGAGGACTTTATTAAACGCTTCATGGATAGAAATCCAGAGATGTTTAAACAAAATGATATTCATAACGTAGAAACTCAAATTTTTAATATTAACGTTACTGATTCGCTAAAAGCATTAATTCTCTCAATTTTCAGTTATTTAAATCAAAATAATATTCCTAAAGAATTGGTTGAGATAAAATTTAATGAGTTGCTTTACAATGTACTATTGAATCCAGCCAATAAAAATTTACTTTCTTTTTTCAAATCTTTAAAACAAGAGCAGAAAATAAATGTTGAAGAAACAATGCTTAAAAATTTCCATTATGACCTTAAAATTGAAGAATATGCCAGGTTATGTGGAAGAAGCCTATCAACTTTCAAAAGAGATTTTCAGCAATATTTTAAATTAACGCCGGGGAAATGGTTAAATAATAAAAGATTAGAATATGCAAGAACCTTACTTAATAATTTGGATTTAAACATCAATGATGTTTGTTTTGAGAGTGGGTTTAAAAATATTTCACACTTTAACAGTAGTTTCAAAAAACACTATAAATATCCTCCAAACCAATATCGAAAGCTCTTCATAAAGGTTTAAAAATTACATATTTCCCTTTTTTTTTCATTTGAACTTTTAAACAAAAAAAATGGCCTTTTAAGAAAAACTTAAGAGTTTAAGACGCTATAGATTTGCATCATTATTAATTTTAAAACTTTAAAAATGGAAACATTAGCAAAAAAACTTAACGGATTTAGTTTAGAAGGTATTTCTAACACAGTAAGTGCCATTCAACAAAACCCAGAAATTGCAAAATTTAAATTACGTGCAAAGAACAATTGGATAACAGGAGGACACAACAGAAGTACTATACAAGGTTTTTATGGAGCCTGTCAAGAAGATACTTCTCGCGAAGTACCATTTGTGTATGATAATGATGAGCCTCCAATTTTATTAGGTGAGAATAAAGGTGCAAATCCTGCGGAGGTTATTTTACACGGATTGTTAGGATGTATGACTACGTCAATGATATTATTAGCATCTGCTCATGGTATTGAAGTTTCAAGCGTTTCATCTAGTGTTGAAGGTGATTTTGACTTACAAGGATTTTTAGGTTTAGATCCATCTATTGAAAAAGGAAGCCAACAAATTAGAGTAGCGTTTGAGGTTGAAGGTGTTAGCGAAGAACAAAAACAAGAATTGCTTGGTTTAGCAATGCAATCTCCTATTTATAACACAATCTTAAATCCAACTGATGTTCGAGTAACCATGAAATAAGAGCTTTCCTTTGGTAATACTTAATGACAAAAAAATCTCAGAAAGGAAGAGTTTTCTGAGATTTTTTTGTCATATTTAATTTGTATTTTATGTATTCTGGAAGGTAAGTATTGTGAACTATGGTCAATTAATAAGAATAACCTTGGTTTTCGGTTATCACTTATTGGCTAACCTTTCTTCTTTTTGAAAATTAGAGAAATCCAGTATATAATTAACGTTAGAATGGCTCCAATTCCAATAACATAGCTTAATCGCCAAAACCATTGCATGGCTAACTGTCCACCCTGAAAGGTTTCTTTTTCTGAAAATGAGAAGGAAAGGTTTCCCGCCAGTAAATACGATATTGGCACCCAAAGAATCCCTAAAATGACAATTATTTTGAGCACATAAGAGAGAGTTCTATTCAATTTTTTAGTGGGCTTTCTCAGCTCTTTAACACCCCAATAAATTGTTAAGGGTAATGAAATCATTCCAGTCCAAGTTGTTAGAGTTCCATAGGGAATTAAATGGTCTTTATCTAAAGTTATCGTGAGTAAAGAAGAACCAGTACCCAAAAGTGTAATAATGGTTAAAGTCAAAACCAGAGCGCTATAAAAAAATATCTTCCTTTTATACATTTTTACAATTGTTCACGAGTTGTTCTCGTTTGGTTGTTAAAAGCCTTAAAGATTTTCTGATGTAGCTCAAAGATAATATACTGAAGAAGAATTTCCCGAGAGGTTGTCTGAAGCAAATAATTATAAGCACTGTATCTAGTTTTACCATTTTTTACGGCCATTTTTTTCAGTTCTTAACTAAAATCAATTTATAGTCTCCTAAACATTAATATTTTTGTGTTGTTTTTTAAAGGATGACACTATGAGAACATATGCAAGAATTTCAGGAATCGCATATCTATTAATATTCATTTTTGGGTTTTATGCAAATTTTGCTATTCTAGAAACATTGGTTGATATTAATAATAGTGCCGAAACAACCCTCAATATATTTGATAATTCCATCCAGTTTAGAAATGGATTGTTTGGATTTTGTGTTATGCTGATTTCAGATATATTTTTGATTTGGTCATTATTTAAATTTACAAAATCAACCCATAAAACGATATCATATTTAGCATCCTTATTTCGAGGATTTCATGCTGTATTCTTTGCAATTGCTATGGTTAAATTAATTCAGGTTTATCAAGTTACTATGGCAACAACATATGCTCTTGAATTGCAAAGCACTGTTATTAATTTGTTGGTTGAATTTAATAAACAATGGACTATTGGTTTGTTATTTTTTGGTGTCCATTTATTACTACTTGGCTTTTTGGCTTTCAAATCCCATGTTATACCAACATGGATGAGTTTTTTATTAATACTAGCCGCTGTGGGTTATTTTGTAGATGGTTTTGCGAAGTTATATGTAGCTAACTATAGCGATTTTCAATCTTATTATGAAGCGATTGTTATATTAACTGGAGTTGCGGGTGAATTATCTTTTACGATATGGCTATTAATAAAAGGGTTTTCAAAGCGAGCTTTTGTTGTTTGAAAATTTCTAATTGTCCTTTAGAATTATCCATTTGAGTCTGGACTTAGGATATTTTTTAGTAATTGGCGAAAGAATTAATGTGTCGCCTGAAAAAGCATATTCTCTTCTAGCAATAGTCCCTATTATGGTTTGAAAATTGGCTGATTCAATATGATGTTCAATAATTTTTAGTGAATCATTAACCCGATACTTTCCAAAATATACAAAGTTGTCAGCTAAATGTCTTAAGTCTTTAACAGTGAGGCTATCGAGACCGCCACTTCCCTCAAATTCGTATTCGTCGTAATTTTCAGTCACGTGATGCACCCCCATACCACCTTTACCATCATAAATAATAAATCCATTTCGGTTTTTGTAATGATCTTCTCTAGGCTCCCAGATTGAAGTTGAATCCGCTTGGGTTTCTACAATATCCAGAGTCCATCTTCCAGAGAATTTATCAAAATCAGATGTTTTATTTTCTTGTTTACAGGAAATAAGTAACATCATAATGGTAAAGTATAGATATTTCAATGTCATATTTTTAAATGATTAAAAAGGCTTTTGTTTATAGTTTTTTGGGGTTAAGTTCAGTTCTTATAATACACATGAAACAAAAATCCATAAGGATTTTAAGAAGTAAGGTAGAACCAACAATAACTTGAAGCCATGGTATTACTGTCATTAGTTATTTTATTTTCTATTTTGTTTTTAAATAATCTTCAATTTCAGAAATTCCTTTTTTTACAACCTCAATGGTATTTTCAAAATCTCTCAATAGAAGACTTCCAACATAAATTGTTTCGGAAATTATTGATTCAAATTTAGGGTCATTCATTAAAAATTCGTAGTTATTTGGGATAGCTTTGAACGATCTTCGTAATTGTAAGAGGCCTTCATTAGGTTTAGCGTTTGAAGTGATTCTAAAATGTTCTTGATAGTAATTCATTCTGGATGAGATTCTTGTCGTATTATATCTGGACAATATTCGCTTATAACCAGCCTCATAAATATCCGTAATGAGAATCTTCAAGGAATCAGATTTAATCAATTCTAAATTACCATTTTTAAAAGTTTCATATGTTGATGTTTTTGGGTAAAAATTAGATATTTGGAAACTTAAATAGAAATCTAAGTGCATCGAATCAGATATTTGTGGTATATTCCTTATGTAATTTTGGACTTTTAATGCTGAATTATGATATAATTCAGTGGCCTTGTAATCTGATTTCAATTCTTCAAGAGAAATTTCTAATTCAGATTTTAGACTTTTAAGATTCGCAACTTCTTTTAGAGTATCTTTTCTGTTTTCATTCCAATTATTTATTTGTAAAGCCAGTAGGATACCAATCATCACTAAAATAATTTCACCAATAGCGTATTTAATGTAGTTGTATGTTTTGCCCTCATTAATTAGTGTTTTACGAATATTTCTAAAGAGTTTTATCATTGGTTTGTAGTTAGTTATAATGAAGTAAAACGGTTTTGCGTGCGATTAGTTTGCGTTGGTAAGAACTAAGTTAACAAAAGAAAATTAATCAAATGTCAATTCATAAATTTTTCTAAGTTAACACTTGACTAGCAATTAAATATGCACGTTATGGGCTATTGGCTTTATTCCTTTTTTATTTTCAAAGTAGATATATAAATTCCAATTGCGAGAGAAATTCCAATAAAAAGTAATGAGAACCATTCTGGAATATCAACCCAATTTGCTGTAATTAATTTGAGTGACACAAAGACTAAAATTGAAAATACACTATATTTTAGATAAATAAATTTCTCTAACATATTAGAAAGGAAAAAATAAAGTGACCTTAAACCCATTATCGCAAATATATTAGAACTATAAACTATAAAAGGATCAGTGGTAACCGCAAAAATGGCAGGAATACTGTCCAAAGCAAAAAGCAAATCTGTAAATTCAATTGTGATTAAAGCTCCAAAAAGTGCGGTAAAAATTAATTTACCATTTACTTTTACTATATATTTTCCTCCGTATAATTCCTTACTAAATCGCAATAATTTTGCGATACCTTTAGGCTCCTCAACTTCTTTATGTTCAGCTTCTTTTTTTAGCATTTTTAGAGCTGTGAACAATAAAAATAAACCAAATATAATGTTCATTCCGTGAACTTTGTTAATCAGAATTATGCCAACACTTATTAAAATAGCTCTAAATAATATAGCTCCAAGAATGCCAAGAAAAAGTAATTTGTGTTGATATTGTAAGGGTATTTTAAATGATGTAAAGATCATAGCTATTACGAATAGATTATCAACACTCAAAGATAGTTCAATAATATATCCTGTTAAGTATTTTACTACAGCTTGTATTGGTTCAAGGTTGTTTTTATTGTCGACAATATTATTCTCATAAAACCAATAAATAAAGAAGACGAAAATCAATGCATTTGCGACAAAGAAAATAGTTTCAAATATGGCTTTTTTAACCGAAGTGATTCGGTTTTTTTTATGCAAAACGAAAAAATCAATTAGTAATAGAAGGATCACATAAGAAATTAGGACAATCCAGGGCAAAGCTTTCTCCATATTTTTTTTAAGTTCTTGTTTTTTAGTTTGTTGCCAATGCGTTTGTTTATTATTTGTTGTGTGGTTAAGCGACTAATGTAGTGAACAAATTCGAACTCGAGAAAATTTATAAGGAATTTTCAAAATAAGCCCATACCGAAGCAATTAACTATGCACCCCGTTAACAATAGTTTTTTAATTTAATGGGAAAAAGAAAGCCAACATAAATGGCAAGATGAACAACCGAAAGGTTAAAAGAAACAGCATCGCTATGATTATTCTCGGTATTCGCCAGGAAATGCTACCTTTCTTATAAAATGACATCAAGGCATATAACATATAAATTGTAGCCAATAAACTAACTAGCTCGATAGGTAGATTTTTCCCCGCTGTAGGAACGTATACAAAAGCCATTATCTGAATAAGAATTACAATCGTGCCATAGAAATACATCATGGTTGCTATGAGTTCGGGAATGTTGTTCTTCAATTTTTTAAATAGAAAATAAAGTGGAATGGGCCAAACCATTAGATTTATAATTCCAAAAAGAATTGGGTAGTCAAGAGTCAGAGTTTCATTCCACAAATGCATACTTTCGTTGATTTCACTGGGAAGAAAGAAGAATCTTGTAAAAGGCACACCTTGATCTTCATACATTATGATATATTCGGAAAGTGCTTGTATCGCTGTTGTTATTATGAGGTATTTGGCAGGGTTCGTGAAATTTTTGCGTTTGCTATTTATAAAACTTCGTGTAACAAAACCAGGTTTTTTGAGTAAGTTCCAAAATGTATAAATAAACCCTTTGTCTAAATTAAAAACGGTATCTAAAAAATCACCAATTATATTTTTAAATGTTAGCCTTGAATTTGCTTTTGCACTTTGTGAACAATTGGGGCAATACTTCCCATTAAAATCGAAATCACAATTTTTGCAAATCATTGTTATTAATTGGTTATTTAATTTATTGACAAAGCTTTGTTATATGGTTGGTTACATGGTTACACAACTAATTTAACAAATAAATCATAACTAGAATATTTTAAAAGAAAGTTTATTCGTAGGCTTTTACACACTTTAGCCTACCAAAATATGGTGTGTAATCAGCTTTTGGTTTTGTCTAAATTCAGATTGTATATACTTTTATTAGGCATTGTAATCGCCGCAAAAAACAAGAATATTCCCAAAATCAACATTGAAATGGCTTGTGTAATTTTCGTGCTTGTTAAGGCCAATGAATATAGAGCCATAAAAATAAAAACTATTGAGCCAAATCCCAAAAGGAAGGATAAGGCGATGGCCAATGTCCTTTTTATCCAAAAGAATTGACCGATTAGACCTATAAACAGTGGAATAAGTAAACAAATTAGAAATACATCCCATCTATCTATTGTTTGACCAAGTAATGCATATTCTGTGATTTCATATAACAGCAAACCAATAAATAAGATAAAAACGATTTCTTGCCAAAACTTTAAAACTGCATTTCTTTTTGTGTTTCTCATATCTATTGCTATCCATTATACACGTTGTTAGCACCCGTATTTATTTCAATTATGTTCGTAAAATTTTCTCCATTTTACGACCTTTTGCTAATTCATCATATAGCTTATCCAAATATCTACATTTTCTATATAATTCAAATTCATCGGGTATTTCTTCAATACGATAACCACATATTACCCCTTTAATGAGGTGTGCTTTGGGATTCAATTCTGCTTTTTGAAAAAAGGTTTCAAAAGTTGCTTTTTCATCTATTAATTCTTGTATTTTATCTTCATCAAATCCTGTTAGCCATTCTATAACCTGGTGAAATTCTTCTTTTGTTCTGCCATTCTTCTCTAACCTGCTTATATAATGAGGGTAAACAGATGCAAATGTCATTTGGGCAACTTGTTTGTTTTTTTCAGCTGTAACTTTCATTATTTTTTGATTTAATTGTTGCTAATTTGATTGCGTTTAATTTGTGTGATTGAGAATCTACAGGATTTCCCATTTTAGCCAATCAGTTGTTTAAATATATAAATTTAAATTGAAGTAGGAGGTAAGCAAGAATCATACAGGTTATGAATACTAGAGCCATTACAATTAACATGACAAAATATTTTAAACTAATTTTTTAAGTAATTCAGGATATCTACAAATACGATATCATCTCTATCTTTGTAAAAATCTTTAAGTAAAGCGGTATGGCCTTGTCCGAAAAGAATTAAAATTCTATCATTTGGTTCTGCTATTTCATCTATATTTCTCATAATCCTAAAATTCCTTTCCCACCATTTGGTGACCACATCCGTTCCTATATAATTATTTGCAGATCCCATAATATTTACATTTTTTAAATATAAATTTTTATTCATTTTGTCTTGTTTATCACTATTTAACCAAATAAAGTATTCTTTTAAAGTAGAATTGTCATAAGTATTCTGCATCGAACTTAGAACTTCAGTTTTCATGAAATCCAGTAACTTTTGAAATTCTTGCATTCTTCCATTTTCTTGAAGGAATGTCATTAATTCATTGAAAGGTAAATTCATTTGATGATCGGCATAATAAATATTTATATGGTTCATTTTATGGGCTAATCTAAATCCTATTTGTTGTCTTTCATTTATGGATAAATCATGCTCTGCTTTGATATATTGCTGATATAAAGAGTCCAATTTGTTATTACCATATGGATACTCTAAAATCACCTTAGTGGGCTTAAACTTTGCAAGAGCCTCAACAAGATCCAAAATCTCTTTTTGTCTTTTTTCCGATTTTAAATCATCAACTTTTAAAGCGATTAAATCAGAAGATCCGGCGAAGTGAAACGATCCAAGTATAGCTATTGTTGGTTTATCTTGATTGAAAATTTCCGGCTGGCTGTAGGAAAATGATAAATTAATTAAAAAAGCGACACTAAAAAGGAAATATGTTTTCATGATATTGTTTTAAGGATATGACGATGAAATTTCGAATTTGGTTACATTTTAATGAAAGTACTTAATTTTTAATGAATTACATGTGTTGTAAGCCATTATGTATAACATTTTCGTATGTCCTTAGTTGCGAGGAATTCGTATTGATTTCGGGGTAGGAATTGGTACTTCGCTATAAAACAAACTATGGCTAAACTGCTAAAATTTGTAATAGATTTAGATTTTCAACACTAATATTATTAGTTCCTACCTCTGGGCCAGCATAAACTACAGCAGATTGTCCAACCCCACGTTTATCATATGTCAATACTGCAATATCATCTTTGGCTTTTTGGTGAAAGGGATATACAGATTCCCTTAAAGTTGCGTGTTATAACAACTTGTTTTGTAAACAAAAACGAACACTTGAAAATTCCGAAGGAATTTTCAAATAAACAAGGGCTAAAGGAATTAATTATACGCCTTTTTGCAGCACTTTTTATTTAGGTATCGATATTTTTTCAAATTTCCAACCCTTTTCTATTTTGTGATTTTTATTCAGATTTGGTGATTTTATTCCAGCATATATCATTCCAGCTGCTGGGATAGTCAACCAAAATGCCGTTGAATCAATTAATACTCCAATTAGAACACCAAAACCAGCTGTTAAAGCTCCGGCATAAATGAGAAATCCAGAGGTCAGGATAGACGTCAAAAGAGGATTCCGTTTTAATTCATCAATTTCAGTTAAATTGATTTGAATATCATCAATAATAATGATATCATTTTCTAATTTAAAACGACCTTTAATTATTTTTCCATCTATAGTTTTTAGTTTTATTCTTTTATTTTCTTTAATAATTTTCTCTTTGTGTGTGTTTAAATTTGTAATTTTTATAGCATTAGTTTGAGCTACGATTACATTGAAACAGAATGAGCTAATAATTAGTATAAATAGTTTTTTCATAAAAAAGATATTTTTTGATAGCATGCTATAATATGTAAATGATAGCATCAAAATATACAACAACGGTCTCGGTTAAGAGTAGTTGCGCGGGTTATCACATAACTTTGTAAGGCCACACCAAACTAAAAATCCCTGAGGATTTTCATAAGGAGGCGAGGACTAGCCGTTTATTATGCATGGCATTATGTGTTCGTGTTTTTTAATTAATTCAGTATTTTATTTATCAAGACGTTTAATATTTATAAATGGACTAACCAATAAATACCAAAAGCTTTGTTTATTGGGGCCTTCAAATTCAATCAATCCATATTTGATTTTATCAACAGGTAATTCTTTAAAAGTGCCAAATAGTTTATCCCAAATAATAAACATATTTCCGTAATTGGAATCTGTGTATTCTTGGTATTGATGATGATGTACTTTATGAAAATTTGGTGTCACGAATATTTTTCCAAAAAATGAGTCAACCCATTTCGGAAAACCAAAACTAACATGATGCAATACGAATAATGGCATATAAAGAATCCAACGAAAAATAATTATTTTTATATCTAAACCAAAAAAAATTCCAGCTACTAAAACGGAAGCATTATCAAGCACGACATCAAAAGGATGTGCTCTAAATGAAGTTGAACTGTCCATTTTTGTATCGCTATGATGTACTCTATGTAAGCGCCAAAACAAATGCCATGTATGATTAAGGCGATGTGCCCAATAACCTATAAAATCAATGGCGATAATTCCCGCAATAATTTTTATTATGTATGGTAATTCAATTTGATTGAGTAAACCCATATTATTAACAGTAACCCAGTCAAATATAAAGACAAAAATAGATGCAATCAGTACGTTCAAAATGATGTATCCTGCCTGCAAAATAATACTATGAAAAAGATGTATGCTATTTTTCTTAATAGCCGTTCCCTTTTCTAATAATTGCTCGATAGTAAAGAAAATTGCAAGTAATACCACGAACATTTTATCTGTGTTGATACTTATTAGGCTATCTATAATATTGCTCATTGATGTTAGTTTTATGTTTTTACTGGATGACCCACATGGTGTTTGACCATGGTTTAGTTGCGTTTTTTAAGCACCTAATTTAGTAAACGAATCACGGGTAGAAAATTCAAGCGGAATTTTCGTAAGTCGTTAATAAACAAGTAATTAATTATAATCGGTGTTGTGCTTTCATTATTTTTTAAGTTCATCCTCAATCAAGTAAATAATTTTATTAGTTTCTGAAATTAGTCTTTTAAGTTTTGCTATTGCATCTTTGTTAATCCAGAAATGTATAGCAGCATTATTAATATATTCAATCTTTTTATTTCTTAAATGATTTGCATGTTCCAATAAATTTTGTTCTCCAAAAAGAAATGCTGATGTAGGTTCAAATCTCATTACATTATTGTTATAGGTAAATGGCGCATCGTTAGGCAAAGCCCATTCTGTGCTAATTCTAACTGATTCTGCTATTTCTTTATGTAAAGCATAATGTTTGACTAATTTGTCACGAAGTATTGTGTTTTGAATCACTTTTAAATTTCCTGTACTTGAAAGGTCGTCAAAAGTCGATGTGGATGACGAAAAAATGGGATAGATACTCCCATAAACAAGAAAATCATTCGCTGCAGAAACAATTGAACTATCAGTTGCTTTAGAAGAATTTAATTTAATGGATAAATTTTCAATTGTTTTAATCCCTTTTTCTAAATCAGAAATATTATTTTTAAAAGTATTAATATCTTCTTTGTTTTCTGATAGCAGACGTTCTAGGTACAAATGCTCTTGAACCACTGACTTTCTATTTTCATTCGCATTGTTAATTTGAAGTGCTATCAAAATTCCAATAACAACAAGAATTATTTCTCCAATGGCATATTTGAGATACTTTCCAGTTTTATTTTTCTCCATAAGGTCGTATCTAATTTTTCTAAAAAACTTAATCATAAATCTAATTTAAGCATTTAGTTTGTCCGCAAGCGGTTATCTCAATGAAATATCCAAAAGACATTCGATTTTGTTACACAAAATTAAGTTTAGATAATCTAAAGAATTTTATCATGGGTTATTGGTTTGTCAACATGAGGTCGCAAGGATTTTTGTATATGGGCCATTACTAGCAATGAATTATAAATATTGTCGTGTTTTCGTTATTTTTTCTCAATTTCTGATTCCACAATTGTCAGAAGCGATTTGCAGTCAGTCAACAGAGAATTGTAATTTCTAATTTGAAAGGTCAAAAGATTATATTTTCCATAAAGAGAATTTAATATAAATGGTTCATTCCTATAATCTTCTATATTTTTTTTAGGTAATTCTTTTTCATCCCTGAAATGGTCAAATTTTAGATAAAACGATTCAATTTCTCTTGAGTAATTTTTTAATGACTCATCAATTCCATTATTCATTTGTGTTGCCTTTTTATAATAATTGGTTAACTCATCGAAAATAGAATCATTTCTAAATAATCCAATTTGTCCTGTTGAAACCATATTATCATATAAAGATGTATTGGCAGAAAACTTAAAGTACTTATATCTAGAATTATTAACAAATGACAATTCCTTTGGATTACTAACTGTTAGAATTTCATTAGATAAAATATTTAAGTCTTGAAGTAATAAGCTATCGGAGTGTAAAATATTTTTAAGTGAAGATATGTCATCAATCAAGTTTAGACTTAATTTATGTAAAAACAATTGTTCTTTTATTCTATCTTTTCTTGTCTCATTCCAATTATTAATCTGTAGAGCGATTAAAATTCCAAGAACGACAAGAATAATTTCTCCAATAGCATATTTTAGATATTTTCCAATTTTATTTTTCTCCATAAGGTCGTATCTAATCTTTCTAAAAAACTTAATCATAAATCTAATTTAAGCATTTAGTTTGTCCGCAAGCGGTTATCTCAATGAAATATCCAATGGATATTCGATTTTGTCGCAAAAAATTGAGTATCGATAATCTAAAGAGTTCTATCATGGGATGGCGATTGGTTGTAATGAAGGGTAACGACCTTATACATAGTTAGTGTCATGGTTAAGCGCCTAATTTAGCAATTAAATCAAAGATAGAATATGCTTTAAGAATGTACGTAAGTCACTATTAAAAAAGCAGTTACTTATAATCATTTTTTGTAAAAGTTGTTATTTGATTAAACTAATATCATTCGGTAACATTTGAT
This sequence comes from Litoribaculum gwangyangense, assembly GCF_039543505.1. Lineage (NCBI taxonomy): Bacteria > Pseudomonadati > Bacteroidota > Flavobacteriia > Flavobacteriales > Flavobacteriaceae > Litoribaculum > Litoribaculum gwangyangense. The sequence continues at coordinate 63,419 of NZ_BAABJW010000002.1, forward strand.
GATGCAACCTCTCGATGAAGTCTCCAAATGCCATCCTTACCTTTTTTTAATATGGCCAAAAAGTTATCTTTCAATTCAACAACCTTTCCTTCACTATTCGTGTAGTATACATGACTAACGCCAAAGTCATAAGCAATACTATCGGAAGCAATTATTGTTTCTTTAGGGAACATATTGATACTGTCGTAGGGGAATGGACCTTGATTTTTACTAATCTTATACATTTCACTCCAATCACTGCTTCCAGGTGAAATAGTCTTAACATCCTTTGTCACCATTTTACCAACGGTTTCGCCATCACTTTCTTTAACAGCTTTCATAAATGTCTGACGAGTTTTTTCTATGGATGCTAATTCTGCTTTAATATCAATGGTATTGACATTAGACGATTCTGGTTTACCTGTATTGTTCATATCGTTACAGGAAAAAAGAATCAGGACAAACAAAAGAATTATAGACATTCTCATATTTTAAAATTTTTTAGATTATTCAAAATTATTGCCAACCTATATGTGAATAAGGATGCTACGGGATTAAAGTTACATATTTTGTTTAAAACCTTGCTGTTACATATTGTTGTACGAAGTTTTTTATTCATTTTCATTTTTCGATTCGCCAAGGCGGGTTTAGTCGGTTTTCTCCACCATAAAATAATATGAGTTGATTTCCGTCAACGTCTTTTAGTCTAGCCTCTCTCCATAACCAACTTTGGTCGGTTGGTTCTTGGTCGAATTCAATTCCTTTTCTTTTTAAATTGTCAACTACCTCGTCAAGATTATCGCATTCAAAATACACATAGATACCATCTCCCTTTGGCAATTCGTCCGTTTGATGAATTGAAAAGGTCGAGTTTCCATTTGGACATTCAAATCGAACGTAATGTGGTAGAGATTTCACAATTAATTTAAGTCCCAATTTTTCATAAAAGGGGATTGATTTTGTTAAATCCAATGAAGGAACTGTTATTTGGTTCAAATTCATTTTTTCTCGTTTGGTTCACATTGCTCGCAACACGTTTGTATAAGATTAGTTGCGTGCTTAAACCCCTAATGTAGCAAATACAAACCGAATAGAAAATCCGCTAGGATTTTCAGAAGTGATTTAGAACAAGTTATTACCTACAGCCATTGTTACAGCCAGTTTTTGTTTCAAGTCATTGCTTCTATTTATTTCTAATCCAATAGTAAAGCAACATGCCATAAATCAAAATCACTACTATAATATTGAAGTGAATTGCCACAATGAACGATTACAGTTTCTTTATGAGGTATAATGTAAATATTCTGTCCAAGGTTTCCGTTTGCATAGAAATGGTAAGTACTGTCTTTATTAACATGACCCCACCATTGATACTTATAAAAAATTCTTTTGTCGCTTCTTCCAAACCATCTTGGATAGATATCACGGGGAATAGATTTGTTTTCTCGGGTAGATTCTAAAACCCAATCTTTTGATATTATTTGATTACCATACCAATTTCCTTCATTGAGCATAAGCTTACCAAATCGTGCATAATCAATTGCCCGTGCAATTAATCGACTTGGCATATATTCAAAGTTGGACTCTTTACTATCGATAGAGAAAAGGGCATCATACTCCATTATTTTTGACCACAATTTCTGTTCAAGATATTTGGAAACAGATTGATTGGTAGCTCTTTCAATAATCAATCCCAAATAGCTTGTATTATAATTGGCATATTGAAAATCTCTTCCCGGTTCGGATGAAATTTCTACGTTGTCAAGCAGCAGCTTTCGCACATTAGGGTGGTAGTAGCCAACCGCTTCATCATGCCAAGGAGAATGAATGTTAGTGAAAGGAATAAGACTTGTATTGTATTCAAGTCCAGAACGCATTTCAAGTAAATTTTTGATGGTTATTTTTCTAAAGCGCTCATCCCTTTCCAAAAGCTCAGGAACATATTTTGTTATTGGGTCATCTATGCTTGTTATAAGACCATCATCAATAGCAGCTCCAATTAAAAATGAAATAAATGACTTGGCCATAGATTGAGAGTGGAAATAGGAATCTCGGTTAAAGCCATTAAAGTAATTCTCATAAATAATGGTATCTTTTTTTATAACAATTAGTGCAGTGGTTTGCGACTCAATAGCCCACTCTTCAAAGCTATTAAATCCGGTTTTAGTAACCAGCTCACTAAATAGTGATTCAACATATTTATCCTTATGCTGAAAAATGAATGTATTGGTGCTTTTTGCTCCCTGAATCTCGTGATTTTCAAAGTTCTTATAATCATAAACATCAGGAACATTCATCCTTATAAGTCGATAAACATAGGTAGGTGTAAATTGAATAGATAGAATCACTAAGAGGATTAGTACAAATGAAAGTACTGTGAGTGATATAATTTTCAGGCATCTTTTCATTTAATGTTTTTGGATTTTTTGGCTTCAAAGGTATTTTATATGAAAAGTAGCAGATTTATTTGCTCTATTTTTCGGTTTGAAACAAAGATAACAGAAAAGAACCAAACTTCGGTTTAGCTCTTAACTGCTATTTTTTATATACATTGTTGTAGGTAGTCTTTTCAGATTTAGCTATCCAATTTAAAATAATTCTGTTATATAGCGACTTTAAAGAGATTATATATTTAATTTTTTCGAGTTCCAATATATTAATGCACCACCTGCTAAAGCAAGGTCTTTTAATAAATTTGTCATATACATTTGTGCCATTTCTCCACCTGCAACTACATCTGGTAAGTGAATCGTTAACACGAACACCAAAAGTAATACTGCTAGTAAAAAACTAGACCACTCATCCAGTTTTTGGATTATGATGCTAACTCCCGCTAAAATTAATGATAATCCTGTCAGGTATATCCAAAATACTCCTCCGGGTATTGGAACCATTCCTACCAATGCACTGGCATTCAAAAAGTGGAACAGTCCGAAAATTACCAATGGTGTTGCATATAGATATTTAGCGATTTCACTTATATTAAAAATTATTTTTTTCATTTTTAAGGTTTTAAAATTGTTGATTCGATTATTTTGTTTTATTGAACATATAACGCGCTATTTTCCAAGTTCCATTTTCTTTTTCAAAAACAAATAACTCTCTGTTTTCTTTTGTTACTGTTTCACCTGTTGCATGAATTAAGGTCGACCCTTTTGAGCTTGTCACTGCATATGCAAGTGAGTTCTCTATTGTGATTTCTTCTATGTAAAATTCTATGTTCAATTGTATTTGCGAGAACACGAAGTTATATGCACCTTTTATTTGTTCAGTGCCAATAGCAGAAGGCGCACCACTTGGCATAAAAATTCCATCTTTTGTATATAGTGACGTTGCTTTTTCTGCGTTTGAAGTATTCAGTGTTCCTTTGTAGGTCATTAATAAACTTTCGATTTCTTGTTTTGCTAATTTTTCCATGGCTCTTGAGTTTTTAGTTAAATTTTCTGATTTGTTTTGACAAGCACTTAAAATGGTAATTGCCATTAAAATAATTGCTAATTGTTTCATCATTTATAGTATTGATTATTAATATTACAAAGATGGGATGGAATGGTAAGATTTACCTATAAGGTACTTAAAGAAAGACTCTTAATGTATCTTAAGATTTTGCAATTTTTTTTCGAATTGTACTTAAGAATTCTGGCGTTACACCTAAGAAAGATGCGATTTGAACATTCGAAATACGGTTAAAGAAAAAGGGATAACGTTTCAAAAAATCGAGGTAGCGTTCTTCGGCAGTCGAACTAATATTTTGTAAAACACGTCTTTGGTATGTTACCAAAGCATTTTCTGTAAAGACTCTGAATATTTGATTGAATTTTGGATGATTGACAAACAAGTCTAATTGGTCTTGTTTTTTTATTTGAAGAATAACGGAATTCTCAATAGCCGCTATATATAATTTACTTGGTTCCTCTGAATGGAAACTTCCAATATCACCAATCCACCAATTCTCCACTGCAAATTGAATGTTATGTTCTTTACCTTTTTCATCAACAAAATACATTCTAAAACAACCTTCAACCACAAATGTGTTTAGTGTGCAAACATCACCTTCTTGAAGAATAAATTGTCTTCGTTTAACTCGACGTTCTTTAAACACTTTTTTTATAGCATCTATTTCCTCATTTTCAAGAGGTAGAATATTGGAAAAGTATTTCGTGATTGTTTCTGTGTTCATTTTTTTGATTACCTATAGCGGGATTTTATATGTTTAGATGTGTGGTTAAGCACGTAATTTAGCAAATAAAAACCGAATTGAAAGTTTGGGAGGATTTTCAGAAGTAGGCGAGAACAAAGCAATAAATTATATACGGTGTTGGCAATAGTGTTCCCTTATTAATTTAAAATCATATATAATAATAAGGGCTTGAGTATATACAGTCGTTTTCTACTATTAGTTTTTGTTATCTACTATTCTGCCTTTTTTATAAATTTCAAGATTATTTTTCCAATCATTTTTTTTTGATATTTGTGCAACTAAACTAGTACACAATAGGCATATAATAATGCTAAAGTAAATGGTTTTTTTATTCAATAATCTCATAATACTAATTGTTTTGCATGATGTTAAGTACGTCATATACTAACCGGATTGTACTTTTTGAAGCCTCTAACTGATTTAGAGTACCTGCTATATACGTATCTATTTCTGGGCAATACCATAAGAAAGAGGCGGTACTTCCTGTATGACCAATAAGCTGAAGGTCCGTGTTTAATTTATATAAGTCATTGAATGATACTTTTCTAATCCCATATCCGTATTCCATTCCAACAGTTTCATCAATCCAACTTTGCATTGCTAGACGTGTATTATTTTTTACAATTTTATCTGCATTGAAAGCTTCTAAAAAAGTTATAAGGTCTTTTGTTGTAGATACCAATCCACCACCACCCCAATCTGCACTTAAACTTTTGATGGATGATAGTTCAATGTCACCTACATAAAACTTAGCTATGGGTAATTGATTTTTTATAGCTGAAGATTTTAAATTAATGTAAGAATCATTCATCCCAAGAGGTTGAAAAATATGTTTTTTTAAAAACGCATTATAGGATAGACCACTTGCTTTTTCAATTATTAAAGCTAAAAGCACATATTCCGTATCTGTATACTGATAACTTTGACCAGGTATGAAATGAGGTTTCATTTTTTCTTTAGTAAATTCAATCATTTCATAAGGCGTCCAAAGCCTATTGGTATCTACTAGTAATTGATTGATAATATTTGGGCTACCATCAATTGTTACGTCAGTAAAATAATCGGGTAAACCCGAAGAATGCTGTAATAAATTAGCAATTGTAATTGCATTGGTGTAATCTTTACCATTAAAAAAGTGCATTTTTTTGAGTAGAGATTTTGGCAAATACTTACTTATCTTATCATCAAAATCTAATTTCCCCATATCCTTTAGAATCCCAATTGAAGTAGCCGTTAACATTTTGGTAATACTGGCTGTGTAAAAGGGACTATTGATACTTAAAGCATCTTCGTCAGCATTTTTACTTTGTACCAACTGGATATTTATCTCTTTAGATTTTGAGTATATATGAAGAAATGCACTTTTTATAGATTCTTTTTCTAACTCTGTTCTAAATCGTTGCGCAATATCATTATCTATAGATTGTTGCCCAGAAACTGTTATTAAGAAACTAAACAGGAATGTAATAGTTACTATATTTCGCATATCATTTTAATTTGATAGAATTAGCTATAAAGTTACACCTAAATATTAGAACCAACTGAAGCCCAAACCTATATTGAATGTTACCGCATCTCTATGTACATCACCATCTAAAAAGGTTCTACCCATTACTACTTTGGATTGCACATTCAATGCAAAGTTTTTCTTTTTGTAAAACTCATATCCTGTACTGGCCATAACTGCACAGCCAAAATTCCAATCATCATTAACATTGTCTTTTATATCGTAAAGTGCAGGTGAGTCAATCGCCAATCCAACACCTCCGTGTATCCACCAACGATCCTTTACCCAATATTGTATTGAGGGAATGAAACCTCCAAAATGCCTGTCGTTGTTATTAAATTCATAAATCATACCTGGCATAGAAGCAGTTATTGCTAAGTTATCGTTTAACATATACCCAAACTTTAATTCAGGAAAACTTAACGCACCTTGAGATTTGTCGAAAGTTTGAATGCCTTGGCTGTCTTCTACACCAATTACACCACCACCTAAACTAAACTCAAACATAAAGCCATCGGGTTTAAAAATTGTTTCATTTATTGAATTGTTTTGTGCAGTTACTACCATAGTGCATAATGTTAATGATATAAGTAGTATTGTAAATCTTATTTGTTTATTTCTTGTTCTCATTTTTATTACTTTTTTTCTATTAATTATTTTTTTTAAAATTTAAATCCTATGTAAAGGTTTGGTTCAAAAAGGAAGTAGTTTTTCCATTTCTTATCTAGTTCTTTAAAAGCTTGTGGTGTTTTTGAATCAAAATGCCATACATTACAATGAAACTGTGGTTCTATAAAAAATTGTTTCTTTTTACCAAAAGCAAAATGATAGCCCAAATGATATGAGTTGTAGAGTTTAAAACCATTTGTGATTTTTTTATTGTTTAAATCTTTATAGGTTTTATAAAGCGGTAAGACTTCTACAGTTGCAAATAGTCCTTTCCAAAGCATACGTTGATACGAGATACCAACTCCCGTTTCATGCAAGTAGCCAGGATAAAATTCAGTTTCAGAATCTATTTTATCAAGAAGTCCATCCCGCCATTGAATGCCCATGGGTTGAAACAATCGCCAAGTAGCAAATTTTACACCAACAATATTTTTTGAATCTAATTCACGCTTTACATGAAGTTCGATATGTTGGGTATTGGTTCTTTCTCCACCCTTACCAATGTTTCCTAAGATAATTGCTGGAAAGCTGACTCTGTATTTGAATTCCTTAGCATTGTCTGATACTAATTTCTTGTTGTTTTGTGCAAAAACACTTAGTGTGCAAAGTGTTAATCCGATAAATACTAGTTTTTTCATTTTAATTTGTTTTTAGTTTTTATGAATACAAAATTTACACTGCAAAGATTCGTTAGATTCTAGAGGCAATCGTTTTGAATTATAATTTGAAACCTTTTTACAATTCAGTACTTTTAGTTGCTATTCCATTTGTAAATAAAAAAGACCTAACATTTTGATTGTTAAGTCTTTTATTAGTTCTAAGGTTATTATCTTATAGCAAGGCTTCAGGATTAGAGGTAAGCTTTTCTACATTTTCAGTAATTTTTTTAATCTCCCAATCCCACCATTTTAACTGTAATAGTTTTGAAATGGTATCTTCAGAAAACCGCTTTTTAATTAGTTTAGCAGGATTACCCCCAACAATAGTGTAAGGTTCTACGTTTTTTGTCACCACTGCTTTTGATGCTATTATTGCACCATCACCAATATAAACACCTGGCATAATGGTAGCATCGTGACCAATCCAAACATCATTACCGATTATGGTATCACCTTTGGTTGGATAGGTTTTACCTTCCATAGCATCTTGCCAAGCACCACCAAAAATGGCAAATGGATATGCTGTTGAGGCTTCTGTTAAATGATTACCACCATTCATAATAAATGTTGCACCTGAAGCAATCATACAAAACTTACCTATAATGAGTTTGTCTCCAATAAAATCAAAATGATATTTTACATTTTTCTCAAAGTTTGAAACGTCTTCAAAATCATCATAATAAGTATAGTCACCCACTATAATATTCTGATTGTTAATATGATTCTTTAAAAAACAAAGTTTTTTATAATTGGGTAACGGAAATAGGGTGTTTGGGTTGGGTGCTTTCATAGAGACTTCATTTATTTTGATAATTTATAAAATACTACGGCTAAATATATGGTTATGATAGCCTGACATTTTTCAATTATGGTTTCTGCTAAAAGATTACCAATAGTGTTTAACATAAAAAAGAAAGCAAAAAACAATAGTATTCTTTTTATGGTTTTAGCTGTAAAAATTGGTTTTACCAGTCTGCTTTTCATAGAAAGAATTAAACCTATAAACAGCATTATAATTAATGACACGCCTTCCAAAATATACATTTCTGAAATAGATTTTATTTTACCACCCCAAACTATAGTGTATGAAATGATTTGAAGTAAAATCAGTACGTGAAATATGCAGTAGGCAACAATAATAATCAGAGCGATTTTCTGAGATAATTTCATTGTGATGTTTTTACTATACTCAAATCGTTTTAACTTCTTGAACATAAAAATCCTTTAAATGGTGCTCTCCATATGTTGGTGCTATATTATCCTCTGCCATAAGGGTTAAGAAAAACTCAATGGGCCCATAGGTTTTTACACTAGTAAAGGTTCTTAAACTCCAAATAGTTAGTTTTCTCATCCAATCTGGTAAATGAATGATTTTTATAGGTTTGTTCAAAGCATTTAAAGCCAATTTACTAATATCGTTAAGACTTAACACATCGGGTCCACCAATGGTAAATTCTTTATTGGTTTCCTCTAGATTATCCACAATAAATGTTGCCAAATCTTTACCGTGAATTGGGTTGAATTTTTGATTACCCGAGCCAAACAAATAAACCCGACCCGATTTTGCCATTTGCAAAAAATCTTTCATATCTGAAAAAAAACCGTTGGGTCTAATTATGGTATAGTTTAGTCCTGAAGATTTTAAGGCATCAACAAACTTTTCCTTGGCTTCAAATATTTTTAAATTCCGATATTTATTACCATTGATTGCTGAAACGTAAACAAAATGCTTTACACCTGCTTTTTTTGCTTCTTCCAGCAGATTCATATTGGCTTTATAATCTACATCTAAATATGTCAACCCATCTTTTTGCCTTGTTATACCTACTGTAGATATTACTGTATCTATTCCTTTGCAAATATCACGTAAGGTGTCAGATTTTGTTACTTCTGCTTGTTTAACCTCTAAAAAATTTTCGTTATTATTTTTTAGTTTATTTGGATTTCGTACAATGGCAAGAACTTGATTTTGGTTTTCAATTAAGGCGTTTAATACATAATACCCTAAATAACCTGTGGCACCTGCTAATAAAATGTTTTTATATCTACTCATAACTGTTCGTTTTTTGATTATTAATTAATTAAATGATGATGCAAAGATTCATCAGATAGTTAAAGCAATCGTTCTGAATTTTAATTTGAAACGAACTAAATAAGATGTGCTACGAATTGGCTTTTAACCAAGCCTTAGGGGTAATGCCCTCTGTTTTTTTGAAGTAAGTATTAAATACACTTTTAGAATTAAAGCCACTATCATAGGCTAATCCAAGAATGGTGAGGTGTGAATTTTTGGGGTCTAAAGCTATAGTTTTGAAATGTTTTAAGCGATACGAATTAACAAAGTCATTGAAATTAACGTCAAATGCTTGGTTAACTAAATAAGACATTTTATTTGTATTTAACCCTAAAACATCTGCTACAAACTTTAATGTTAATTGCGGATTTAAATACGGTTCGTCTTCCTTAAAATAAGAAAGTAATTCTTCTTTTAGAGTATTTATTTGTTGATTATCCAAAAGAATTGAATGTGATTCTTCTTGCTCTATTTGAAGGGGTTTAAAATCTTTTAAAACTAAATTTGACTGATGTAAGTCTAAAAAGCCATTAAAATTATGCAAGGGTTTAAAAAAAGGTTCTTGCCTAAAGTTGATGACTTGACCTCGCCTATGATTAATCATTTCCTTTAAACGTAAAAATCCTTTATCACTATGATTTGAATTGCTTAAAATAAACGCATCATATGGGACCAGCATTGTTTGATTAGGACTATTTATATTCCATTTATCAATAATTTGTTGCGGAACTGTAACTGCATTTTCATTAATAAGGCTAAACAATAATTTTTTTTCTTCGATGAGTGTAGTGTTGAGTATATGGGAAATAAACGCTTGCTTTTTGTTGAGCCATATCAAACAAAAGCATTTTAAATGATGTGCTAATTCTAATTGAGGATTCAGTGTTAAGGCGTAATTTACTTTTTCTAAAGCTTTCTCATATTTACCTTGATAGTAATAAATATGTGCTAAGGTGTAATAATTGTTAGCCGAAAGCGGATCTACCTCCAATAATTTGTTGGCATATTGTAAAGCATTATCAAAAAAGCCAAGCGCAATGAACAGTTCTGCCATAGCTTCTAAACCATCTATGTGATTTGAATTTATTTCTAATACTTTGTTTATATGTAGATAAGCATTTTTAAAATCCCATTCTTCCCAGAAAAATTTACCTACATAAGATAATGGGTATTCTGGTAAAGAGGTATCAATTTCTTTGGCGATTAATAAATTACTTATTGCCAAGTCCATCGCTTCTTGATAGGGCATATAGCCCCACATTGCTAATAAGCCATAACATTGCAAATTGGCATAGTAAGCTTTTGCATAATTCTTATCGAGTGCAATGGCTTGGTTGTAAAATGTAATAGCCTCTTTTATGCTTTCGGGTGTCCATTTTAATTGTAATGAACGCCCTTTTAAAAACAATTGATAAGCATCAATATTGTTTGTGGGTTGTTTAATGAGATGCTCTTGCAATTCAAAATGACCGAAATTGTTTCTGACCTCGTCTGCTATAGCCAAACTAATTTCGTCTTCTAATTCAAAAATGTTAAGCAGTTCTCTATCGTATTTTTTAGACCAATAATGTATACCGTCCACAACATCTATTAACTGTGCTGTTATTCTAACCTTATCTTGTGCTTTTTTTATACTCCCTTCAAGAATTGTATTTACACTTAATTGCTTACCAATTTCCCTGATATCAACATCCTTTCCTTTAAAGGCAAAAGATGAGGTTCTTGCAATTACTTTTAAGCCTTTTACTTTTGTGAGTGCATTAATAATTTCTTCAGTAATTCCATCGCAAAAATATTCGTTTTCAATATCACTGCTCATATTGACGAAAGGAAGGACTGCTATGGATTTTTGATTGTTCAAATTTTACAAAATTTAGCAGAATATATTACTTGCTTTTGTATACACGAATACTTACTCTTGCATTACTGGCAACGGTCTCGTATAACCGTCAGTTAAAGGATTAAAGTTACTAATTTTCGATTAAGTACTTAAGTTAGCAATTCTTGTTGGATTCGAACGTAGTCGAATCCGCTGTAATTGCGGTTATTCATGGTTGGCAAAAGTTGTTTTTGTATCTATTAATAAATCAATTATTTCTTCTAAATTGTACTCACCTTTTTGAACATAATAATTCCCATCCAAATCGATTAAAACATAACTTCCACAAGGATACTGAAGAGGAAGGAATATTTTTTCTATTGTTCCAAATTCATCTTTAATCCAATTCAGTTGCTTTCCGTATTCTTTAGTGCCTTCAAGTGATTTATACATAAAGAATTGACTTATATTTTTTACTTTTTTTAACTTTTTCAAGAACCGTTTGTAAGCAGCACGAGCATAAGATTTGTCTCCTGATGAGTTACATCTATCCAATCCGTGATAATAATTAATGATAATAAAATTATTGTTAGGTATTGTATCTCCAGAAATTGTTGAAAGTTCGGATTTTATTGAATTTAATAATTCATTTGAAATTTTTCCTTTTCTAATTCTTTGAACCTTAACATTAGCAATCAAAGTATCTAATTCAAATCGAAGATTGTAAAATTTATATGGTTCGTATGTTTTTTTAAATTCAGCTTGCGTAATTTGAAATAAGTCGTCATTCAGATATATTTCTTTTTTCTGAGCGAATGTCAAGACAGCACTAAATCCAAATATAAAAGTCAATAATTTATTTCTCATCTCAATTTTGTCAACGTGTTTGGCTATGGTTTCGTTGCGTGTTTTAGCAACTAAATTAGTAAACAAAAACGAATGCGAGAAAATTCATAAGGAATTTTCCAAATAAACACTTGCCAAAGCAATTACTTATACAAGTTGTTGCCAATAGTGTTTTTTTCTAAATAGGTTTTATCTAATGCTTTTGCTATTTCGATTGCTTCTTTCACAACTTCTTTTGGGTAATCGTTAATTTCTAGTATTCTAATAGCATTCCTGTTTTTTAGTTTTCCGCCTTTTAGTTTGTAATCAAATCCGACGGTTTTGTCGTTTACTGTTTCACTAAAATGATACAGTTCATATTCACTCGAAAGCATATCTGTTAATTCTATGTCGTGAGTTGAAACTAATATTTTATTATTATTCTTTGTTAAAGCGGATAAAATAGATTTTCCAGCAGAAATTCGCTCCACTGTATTTGTGCCTTTAAATATTTCATCTAATAGAAAGAGGTTTTTATTTCCGTTTTCACTCTCTTTCAGCATTTCCTTAATGGTAAGTACTTCTTCAAAATAGTAGCTTTTATCGTTCATCAAATCATCACTTATTCTAATAGCCGAAAATACTTTTAACAAGGGAAAAGTTATTGATTTTGCAAAACAAGTATTAATGGTTAATCCAGTTATTACATTTAGCCCAATGGCACGAATAAAAGAAGTTTTTCCAGACATATTTGAACCTGTAAGAAGTATGGATTTTTCCGCAATTTCAATGCTGTTAGGTGTGCAATTAAAAATTAAGGGGTGACTGATGTCTTTTGCAATGATTTTATCTTCATCATTAATAATTGGTAAACAATACATTTCAAGTCCTTTTCTTAAAGATGCTATTGAAATTAGCATATCAATATGCCCAACAAACTTAAAAACACTTTCTATGTCGCCTCGTTTGGTATTTAGTCTTTTTAGAACACCAAATAACAATAATGGCTCAAGCAAAAACATGGTTTTAAAAATCTCAAATACAAACCAAGCTATGATTTCAAATTCTCCCTGAAGTTTGGCTTCGAGTGAAAAAAATGACATTCTATTTTTAACATCATTTATTAATTTCACTGACTTTGGTAAGTCAGGATTTATTTTTTTAAATAACGGGATGGTAAAGAAATAAGAAGCGATATTATTTAGTCTTAAAAGTTGTGGAATTGAACCTACGTATTGAACTAAATTATTTTTATTCCAATAGTGAAGCACAAAATTCACGCAAAAAATCCCTAATAGAACTATGAAAAATATAGGGTTGAAAAACCCTAAAATCAGTGACATTAAATTAGCAAAAGACAATAATTTTATTACAAAAAACCATTTTGGCGGATTAAGATGCTCTTCTTGAAATAATGTGTTTATGTAGTATGCATCTTTATGGTTTAGTTTTTCAAGCTTTTTTTGAACCGAAATTCTTAATTCGGGATTTTTTGATAATTCAGTTAATATTTCTTCGTTGAGCTTGGTTTGTTTTTCGTTTAATTTTATCGTGCGAAGATGATTGTAAAAGTATTGTTGACCAACTTTTGAATTAGTTCGGTCGAGAAACATAAACAAGTCATCAAAATCCAAGTCGTTACAAGTTTTGTCTGATAATACTTGATATGTATTTGAATTGTCTTTATTTCTAAAGTATTTTTCAATGCTGTCAAAGTCAAAGGAATCATCTTTCAGTTTTCCAAATGATTCTTTTAACCTTTGATTTAACTCTTTTTTTCTATTGAATTTTATTTGAGAAAAAGTGTATTTAATTTGAAATATTATGTCTTTTATCATTAAACAATTAGTGTAGAATTTCTATTTAATGTTACAAAAGATGTTCAGTTTATTGCTCATCTGTTGAATTTTAGCGAGGTGTTTTACATTACTGGCAACGGTCTGGTATAACCGTCAGTTAAAGGATTAAAGTTAATGATTTTCGGTTTGGCACTGACGTTAGCAAATCTGAGTGGATTCGAACGTAGCCGAATCGGCCGTAATTGCGGTTATACATTGTTGTGCTTTCGTTATTTTTAATTCTCATTTAGGAATTCGTTAATTTGTTCAATTAAATGTCTCGAATTTTCTAATGAAAATTCCAATTCTTGTTTAGTTTCGGTAAATAGAATTCTTTTAAAATTACTTATACCTTGAAAAGTGGCAGCTATATGTCCATAATTAACATTTTCCCAAACCAGCGAATCAATTAAAGCACCTTGGTCATGTATTTTCGTAACTCCAAATGTATAATTATCAACATAAGAAGTTACTTTACCTTGATAATCGGTAGTGGTTTTTTCAACTCTGTTCATGAGAGAGGCTTTCTCATTATAGAAATTTTTTATGTTCGTTTTTAATGGGTCAGACAGATTTTCAAGTAGTCCTGTTTGGATTAAGCTATTATAGGTATTTGTGTTGTATGGAATTTGAACGACCCAATTTGGATTGAACTCAAATCTCATTATTTGAATTAAAGTGTCTACTGTGGCTTTAGAATCAGCAACTCTTGTTCTTAAAGATTCATTTAAATCAAACTGTTCATTAATAAAGGGAAGTCTTTTCTTAATTAATAGAGTGTCTTGTGACAAGTCATTTTTTAAAGCAACCAATGAATCTTTTAATCTTATATCAGTTTTACGGTTTTCATTCCAATTATTAATTCCCAACGCGATTAAAATCCCAATAACTACAAGTACAATTTCTCCAACAGCATACTTTAAATATTTTCCAGTTTTACCTTCCGAAAGTAGTCGCTGTCTAATGTTTCTGAAGAACTTAATCATACTCCTAGTTTTTTAATTTTTCCGCAAGCGGCTATCTCAACCAAAGGTCTACCAGACCTTTGATTTTGCTTTACAAAATTGTGTTTCGATAATCTAAAGAATTTTATCATTGGTTAGCGATTTCAGTAATGAAGAACAACGTGCTTGTATATGGTTAGTGGCGTGTTTTAAGCACCTAATTTAGCAAATACTAACCAAATAGAAAATCCGCGAGGAATTTTATTAGTAGGCTAGGACTAGCAATGGATTATACACGATGTAGGCATACGTTTTTAGGAATGAATCCTTGGAGATGTATTTAAAAATCAAAAACAATAGGTAAGGTGCAATTACCAATACCAGAACAGTAAGGGGTAAATAATCGATTAAATCGTTTTTATAATCAAATAAATATTCTATGAGTTAAGTTCAAGATACATAAGGCACAAACAAACCAGCAATGAATATAATTAACAACACAATTTTAATATAATTGTTTAGTGTTTGTTTTCATTTTATCCTGGTATTTTTTATTTTTCAGCGTAGATGCTTTTTGAAGGGCCATATTTTTCAGTGTGCTCTTTGGCCATTTTTTGCCCTTTACTAATTTCTAAATGCGAGATATTAAAATGATTGATAAGATTCCAAGATCTACGATAGCGCTCATCAGGATCTTGAGCTGACAAAAGCATCCATTTATATGCAATTGATAGATCATTAAGCGAGTCATTTAAATAGTTTTGGTATTCTGCGCCTAAAGAAAATTGAGCTTCAGAATAACCTTCTAAAGCTAATTTTTTCAATACCTCAATTGGACACTCGTATTTACTATATCTCAACTGACTTAAAAGAAAGGTTGCTTTATCATGACCTTGCTCTGCGGCCATTAAAAGCCATTTTTCGGCTTCGGCTCTTTTTTTTGGACTACCATACTGATAACCAAAGTATGCCTTGCCCATTTTAAATTGTGCTTCTGTATCTCCATTTTCGGCTTGAACTTTTAATTCTGAACTAACTTTTTGAGCATTAATCTTCAATGAGATAAAAATGGATAGTGTAAATGACAAAAACAATAGTTTAAAACTTCTAATCTTCATAATATCATTGCTTTAATAGGGGTTGTAAAACAATATGGTCTTCAAAACCTGAATAATAATTTGCTAAATGGCCTTTTGAGGCAGGCCATTTAATAGAGCTTGGTATCACTTTTATAAAAAGGGTATTATCTTCATTTTTTTCTAATGTCCATACCGAAAAGAAATAGCCCGACATCATATAGAGATCAGGAATATATGAATGTTTTTTCTTCTTCTTTTTTTTACCTAAAGGTTCAATTTCTTCAGATTCGATACCAATTAAAATAACCTTTAAAGTGTCATCTTCATTGTAAATATAATTGTATTTATAAGTGAAATTTAATTTATAGGAATCCTTAATATTAAGATTAATAATTAACTTACCGTTGTTAAAATTATACAAGTGAACAATAGAATCTTGTTCAACTAAATAAGTGCCTTCCAGATTTTTTAAAGATTGAGCATATAACGAAAAGTTAAAGAATAGCGAAAAACCAAAGAGGGAAGAGATGAGCTTCATGGTATAAACTTGAAAACAACTAAAGGTAATCTATTTTTAATCAGGCTGTTTTAGGAAAGTTCATTTTTTTTTAATGTGTGTCAAGGGTTACTGTATGAAAAGTAGGCTATTACGAATCATAAATATTTCGACTAAGTACAAGGTTTGATAAGGGCCAAAATCTGTCAGCACACTGCTATTTCCCCTATTTTTTATATGCATTGTTATGCATAGTTATTTCTTATAATTCTAAAAAAAAATTTCAAGCGTGAGATAAAACGGGAAACATCCAGTGTTTATTTGTAGAAAATTCAAATGTATTTTTCAGCATAAAAAGCGTGTCTGTTCCCTTTAATACATGTTTTTCAAACCCCTCATCATTTAAAGGTGTAAACCCTAAAATTACCCGCAGAATTCTTTTGTCAGAGATGCTCTGAATCACCTTATTGATATTTACTGGGTTAATTGAGAAAATATCATCGAGATACACAGTGTCATTTTCAAAGTCTGCGATGGCGATTGCATCAAGTTCTTCTATATAATAGATGCTATTTTTTTTAAACCAATTACAATAAAACATAATCAGAGAAACATTATTTCTCATAGATATCTTAGCAATCGGGTTAGAATCTTTAATTTTTCCCACTAAAAAAGTGACATCAGCCGGGTCTTCCATGTTCAGTTTTTTCCAGGCTGATGAATCGCTGTGTTTATCTATGATTTTCGAGTGTTGATATTCTTCTGCAACCTTGAAACCGAACTTTGGATAAAAATCAAGCACACTGTCATTTGCGAAGAGATAAACAAAATCAGACCTATCTTTCCATTCAGGCAATATCCTTTCCATCAAGTACTTGTTAAGTCCTCTATTCCTGTATTTTTCGTCGGTCATTACGGTACCAATTTGAATTCCCAACTTTCGCGCACCTTCAATAACAAATTCAATCTTGTTAATTGAAACATTGGATACAATCTTGTCATTATGTATCAGCGAATAGGGAATATAATAGTCACTCCAGAAACCATCATGGTACCAATTTTCTAAACTGAAGCCAAAGACGGCTTCTGTTAAACTATTGAAACTTGCTCTTAATTTTTGATCATGTTTAAAATCTCTAGCAAATCCATAAGTAATATTATTGTGTTTTATAAGTTCCATCAATTTTTAATCTGGTATTCTAAACCTTTTTGTAATTATGCATAACGTTCTCTTATAATCATCAGTTACGGGTTTTGATTTACTAATTATTGGCTAAGCTCTGACACTTGAAATTCCGAGTGGATTCGGACGTATTCGAATACGCCGTAATTGCGGTTATACATGGTTGGCAATAGTATTTTTTATTATGATTTCATTCAGCTTTTGATAATCAGATTCCGCAATTTCTTTTAAGTCAAACGTAAAGATTTTCCCATTATTTTGTGTTATTACCAACTTTTGGTCGTCCAATTCTGTCTTTTTAATATTGTCAAACATTATTGATTTTCCCAAAAAGGAATTAATTCGGATAGTCATACCTTTTTTATTCCATTGTACGTAATTATTATACCAAAACATTCTGCTGAAAAATAGACCTTGAAGCAAAAATCCAATTGCGCTTAATCCTTTATTTATTTTCGGGTTTTCAAATGGAATAAGTTCCAATACACCAAAAAGTAAAAAAATAATTGATAGAATAAGAATCGTTATTAAAAACCAACTTTTACTGATATTATCAAAATGTATTCTTTTCATTTATGTTTAGTTTATATTATTGCCAACGGTCTCGTATAAGAGGAGTAGCGAAGGTTAGCCATTAATTTTGCAAGTATGTACCAAACTTAAAATCCGCGAGGATTTTCAGAAGTAGGCGAGAACAAGCAATCACTTATAGCCATTGTTGTGCTTTCGTTTTAATTGAATTCTCCATGATCTACATCTTTAATAAATCTTATTACCGCGGGGAAAAAAGTTTCAGGGTCATCAAATTGAGATAGATGGCTACCATTGGTGGTAATACTGCGACCATTTTGTACTTGAGATGCCATCCACTCCATATATTTTGGGTCCATGGTGTCATATTTAGCACCAAGTATTAAGGTTGGCACTTTAATTTCTTTTAGTCTATTGGACACATCCCAATTCTTTAATGATGCATTACCTGTCATTCCAAATTCACTGTGGCCTTGCATAAAAATGTAAATATTTGTATTTAAATGTTCAAAAAGTAAGTTTATTGATTTCGGCCATTTTTCTAAAGGCATTCTCAAAATATGTTCGGTATAATAATTATTCATTAAAAGCTCGCTATATTTTGGATTTTCAAAATCATTGTTTTTTTCCATTTCCATAATTTCTTTAAAAACTTCAGGGTCCATTTTTGGGCCTAAAACCTCATTAGCATATTTGGTATAGGCTGGTGCACTAGCCATCATATTTGAAATGATAAGTCCTTTTAGATTCTCCTGATATTTTAAGGCGTATTCCATAGCCAATATTCCACCCCAAGACTGTCCAAGTAAATAAAAGTTGTCTTTATTTAGATTTAAAGCTTTTCTAACTTGTTCAACTTCTTCCACAAAGTGTTCTGTAGTCCATAGTGTTGAATCATTAGGTTTGTCACTATAATAGGAATCGAGTTGGTCGTAATAAATATATTCAATTTCTTCATTTGGTAAGTAACCATCAAAATTTCCAAATTCTTCATGAGTTCCACCAGGACCACCGTGAAGCAGTAATACACGCATTTTGGGATTATTTCCCATACGTTTTGTATAAACATTAAAAGTGCCTTTTGGCGTTTCGATAGGAATCATTTTAATTCCACCAGTAACCTGGTCATCATTATTGGAATAATCAAAGTAACTTCCCTTGTCTGTTGTTTCATTTTTATTTTGCTTATCAACACAGCTCATAATGAGAAGTAGAATAATAAGCGCAGAAAATGTTAAATATTTCATGACTGTATTTATTTTGGTTAGTGTTTTATTTAATGAACCATAACGTGGTTGGCTATGGTTTCGTTGCGTGAAAATCCGCTTTGATTTTCCGCCGAAACCGAAAGATAGCAAATTGCAATGAATTCCGATTACGAATTCAGCCAGAATGAGCTATACACGATGTTGTGCTTAAGTTATTTTAATAAATTAATTACTAAGCTCTTTTTTAAGTTGGGCACTAACTTTCTTCATGCGTTTTGTATGTGTATTCAGGTAATTTTTGGTTATTTGAGCTCTAGCTCTTATATTTCTTAATAATTCCAAGAAATCAATATTACTATAAAGGTCTTTAGGAAACTTTTTTAAAACTTCCACTTTTCCATTAATCTCTTCTGTAAAAGGAGGACTTAAGAATGCTTCTAAATCATCTATATCTTCATCATATTGTCTATCTGCAAATGCAACCAGTTCTTTGTTATAAGGAAAATGAAAATCATAAAATTCTATTAAACTATTTCGAAGGCTATCATTAGATAATTTGTCCAATCCAGAAGATTTTAATGCTTCAAATGGTCCTGGATTATATTGATATAAAATACCTATCCGTAATCCATACCATCTGGAATATCCCTTATCATAAAGTGTATCGTTGAATTCTGTTTTGGAATTGTGAATATCATCAATGAAAGTTGTTGAGACACTATCCAAACGGTCTAATCTATCAATCATTCTTTCAAAGTGTTTTAAATCATAATCTAAAGCTTTGTTTATTTCGGAAAGCATTTTTGTTTCATATGCTTTATCTTTTTTCGTTTCATTTTGATTATTAATTTGTAGCGCAATCAATATTCCAATAACAACAAGAATAATTTCACCAATTGCATAAAGAAGGTATTTGGTGAACTTGTTTTTAGAGAGTAATTTTTGTCTAATTTTTCTAAAGAATTTTATCATTGGTTAGTATTTAGTTATAATGAAGGTTACATTTAGTATAGTGCGTGTCCCGAAGGGTATGCACTATAAACCTAGTTGTGCGTTCGTATTTCTTTTCAATGCCATTTATCAAATGTTTTCCCGTTGAATTTATAAACCCCACCTTCTGCCATTCCAAAAAGCAAGTTTTTGTTTTGGTCTTCATAAATGTCATATACCATTTGAGATTTCAATTTTGGGTCAATTTTATAATTTGTCAACGTTTTACCGTCATATTTCCAAGCTCCTGAATCTCTATCTCCAAACCAAATATTTCCTTGACTATCTTCTACAATGGCAAAAACTGCTTGTAGTCCTGTGTTTTTAACAAACTGTTTACTTAGCGCGTTCGCTTCAAACTCATTCATTGGTATTAATAAACCCTGCTCTTTGGAAAAGTTAATGATTGAGTTTCCACTTTTAAGCATAACGCCAATTCCGTTATTTCCAATCCACAATCTTCCTTGTGAGTCTTCGAGAATACTTCTTACGTGCATTTTTTCAGAGTCCTTTGTAAGTCTTAGTGTTTCATCATTAATTGTCGTTAACTCACTGCCGTTGTAACCAAAAACACCTGCATAAGTGCCTAACCATAGCATGTTGTTTTTCCCTTTTGAGATATCAGTTACGGCATATAAGTTACCTGAACTAATGACTTTAGGATTTGGAAATGCTAAATAATTTAATTTTTGCCCATCATATCTATAAACACCCTGCTGAGTCCCTGCATTAAACCATTGGTCGTTGTCAGTTTTTGCCCATTCGGTTTCTGAATTTCCATTTACTGGGTGGGTTTTAATACTTATCCTATCGTAACTACTCACGCCATTAGCCGTTCCAAACCAAATAGTTCCATTCTCATCTTCCTGAATGGAACGAATTTGATTATCTGCTAATCCTTCGTTAGTTGTAAAATATTCAAAAGATTTTCCATTATAAAAACTTACACCTTCATTATGACTTCCAAACCAATAATTGCCTTTGCTGTCTTGAAAGATAGCTCGTATTCGAGAAGTGAATTTTAAGGTATCGGTTTGTGAAGTTACGAACAATTCAAGGTTGTTAGCCTCTTTTCCCGTTGATTTCTTTTCAACGCAGGAAAAGTTTAGTGTCAATATGAATATTAAGTAAATCAATTCTATTTTTCTGTTCATTTCGGGTTTTACTTATATGACGCACAACGGTCTCGGCTATGAGTAGTTGCGTGGGTTAGTACTTAACTTTGCAAGTACGCACCAAGTTGAAAATCCGCAAGGATTTTCAGAAGTAGGCGAGAACAAGCAATTACTTATAGCCATTGTTGTGCTTTCGTTAATTTTCTAATTCGCTTTCTATCATTATTTTTAATTCTAATAAAGTAGTTTTTATTTGTTTTAATCGGGATTTAAACTCCTGATACTTTTGACGTTCTAAATCAAAAACCCAAAGAAAATCTTGATTGTTCAAAATATCGTCTACTTTTAAATCAAAATGTATGTGTTTCCTTCCATCTTTATGGATTACTCGTTTCAACTTCAAAAATTTATGTTGCAATTCAGAAATTTTGGTTTTTTTTTGATTGTAAAAATCATTAGAAAAGAAAGTGTAAATTGGTAGTTCAGCTGTATAAGCATTATTAATTGCTGTTCTTAAAGAATCGTTGCTAATTATATCTAAACCATTTGATTTTAGAGCTTCAAAAGGTCCGTTATCAAAACGCATATAAACGTCTTGCCCTAAATTTGTATAAAAATCTAAAAAAAGAGAATCTTGAATTATTTTTTTATCAAATATATAGGTCAGCAAACTATCTAATCCACTCTGTTTTTTTTCAATTCTTGGTACTAGGAAATCTTCGTATGCCTGTAAATCTTTATTTATTGAATTAAGAAGTTCATTTAAAATGAGAGATTCTTTTTTATTGATTTTTCTACTCTCATTCCAATTATTAATTTGAAGCGCAATTAAAATTCCTATAACAACAAGTACAATTTCTCCAATTGCATATTTAAAATACTTCGCAGTTTTTCCTTCTGAAAGTAAATTTTGTCTGATTTTCCTAAAGAATTTTATCATTTGGTTAACGGTTTCTGATAATGAAGCACAACGGTCTCGTATAACCGTCAGTTACGGTTTGGCAAGCCTAAATTTCGGGTTAAAAAACGACTTTAGAAATTCCGAGTGGATTCGGACGTAGTCGAATCCGCCGTAATTGCGGTTATACATTGTTGTACCACGTATTTTTTCAGTCATTTAATTGAACTAACTTTCCTTCTGGCATACTCATATCTCGATGTCCGCCAATTACAAGCCACTTGCCATCTTTTTTGACCATAAAATCACTCCATCTTAAAGTACCTCTAAAGGTATTCCCCTTTGTTGGTCCATCGGGCATATCCTCACCATAATAAGTGAATGTTTCAGTATGTGTATAATGCGCAATAGCTGATTTACCATCATCTAATATTTGAATTTCTATGGGAGTAACCTCCATTTCTAAACACTCTTCTTCTGCCTTCATAATTTCCCAAAACTTCGCCATTCCTTCCTTTGTAGTCAATTCATTTTTTTTTGACTCCCATTTCTTCCAATCTGGATGATGATAATCCATATAAGTTTCGAAATCGTTGTTTTTCCAAGATGCAAAACGACCTTCAATCGCTTTCCAAACTTCTTGTTCAATTTCTGTTTGACTTATTTCTTTAATGTCAATAGTGTTAGACTCTTTTTTATTCTCATTGCACGAAAATAATAAAACTGTCACTGCGATAATTGAAATTATTTTTCTCATAAGTTTCTTCATTTATATGTGGTACAACGGTTTGTGTATGATTAGTGGCGTGCTTAGCACCTAATTTAGCAAATAAAAACCGAATAGAAAATCCGCGAGGATTTTCAGAAGTAGACGAGAACAAGCAATTACTTATAGCCATTGTTGTAAGTAGTTGTTTTAATTTATTATTTCATTAAAATACTTTCTTCGATATTCAGAACTATTTTGTTCAATTTCAAAAGTTTGTCTTATTAATCGTTCAATTCGAGTGTTAATTATTGTTCTGTAGAAGTCTACATTCACGAACATTTTTCGAGCCATCAACATATACTTGTCATTTCCAAAGTCAAGAGTATGTTCATAGTCAATCATCGCTTTTACTTGATTAATCG
This sequence comes from Litoribaculum gwangyangense, assembly GCF_039543505.1. Lineage (NCBI taxonomy): Bacteria > Pseudomonadati > Bacteroidota > Flavobacteriia > Flavobacteriales > Flavobacteriaceae > Litoribaculum > Litoribaculum gwangyangense. The sequence goes on from NZ_BAABJW010000002.1 coordinate 86,565, forward strand.
CTTTTCCTAATTCAGTTCCGGTTTTATTTATAGGATAACTTTCAATTTTTTCTAATTCTTCGAGACAATTTTCCGCATACTTTAGAACTTCATCTGTATATCTGAAATTTTTTATATTTCTAGGAAGCCAAGTAAAGTAATTAAAGTTCGTTTCAATCAATTTTTTTATTGTAAAGCCTTCGTATTGGGTAAAATGCAATATAGAGTCCAATGAATAAGTTCTAGCTCTCGGAATTCCATCATCGTGCGTTTTATGAATATAGTTCACTTTGTCAGGATTCCAATTCTGACCTGGGTTTGAATCCAAATTATATTCTCTTTTTTCTCTAAATATTGAGTTCATCTTATTATTCCAGAATTGTTTGGTCAATTACTTACAACGGTCTTGGCTATGGTTTCGTTGCGTGTTTAAGCATTAAAGTTAGCAAATAAATCACAGATAGAAAGTCCGCAAGGACTTTCGTAAGTAGGCTCTAACTAGCAATGAATTATATACATTGTTACCCACAGTATTTATTTTCATTATTCGCTTTTCAGTCGGATTTCGGTCATTACGTTATTCAAATCAGCGAACAGTTTGGAAAATTCCGATTCGCCACTTTCCATTTTTGATATATTTTCAGTAATTCGGGTTTGTCCCATATTTGACAAAAAATAAAAATTCGCATTTCCGTTTGTCGGTAAATCAGGATTCTCAAATTGTTTCCCTTTGAAAGAAATCAAATGTCCGTTTTCTACAAATTCTTTAGTTACTTTTTGAACACTTTCGTGTTGTCCAGCTCCGATAAATCCACCACCAGAACTTAAATAGATACTTGCATCTCCAGTCAAATACGTAACCACAGTTGCAGTTCCGCCACCCATATCTAAATCAGATACAATTCCGTAAACTTTTATAGAGTCACCTGGAATTTGAAATCCAAGTTGTTCAGCTGTTACAGTTAATGCCATTTTTCGCATATCCATATATGGATTCTGTTCAACAGTCATTTCCGTTTGCTCTGTTTTTTCGGTAGTTTCTTTTTTCGGTTTGTTGTTGCAGCTAATTAGAATTCCAATTCCTACGATTGAAACTATTCCGATTAAAATGTATGTCAGCATAGGTTTTTTCATATTGTGGGTAACGTGTTTGGCTATGGTTTCGTTGCGTGAAAATCCGCTAGGATTTTCCGCCGTAAACCGAAGATAGCAAATTTGCGAGGACTTTCCGCGAGGAAAGTTAGAAGCAATGAACTATAGCCGGTGTTGTACCACGTATTTTTTACGATACCCAAGTTCCTTTTATTTTTTCCACAATCCAATTTCCTTTTTCGTCTTTTTTGATAAAAATTCGACAACCACTACCATTCAGACGTCCCTTTGTAAAACCTGCATTCAGTACTCCAAACGATTTTGTTTTGTCAAATAGAATTCGGGTAAATGATAGCGAACCTTGAAAATTAAAATCATATTTAGTTGTCCAAAATTCACGTCTTTCAGGGAATTCAGATAATGGTTTAAATCTTAATTTTTTATTGTCCGACTTTAGTTTGTCAAAGTCCACTTTAAATCCGCTTTCCAACTCAAAGTATTTAGAGTCAACCACAAGTTTTTGGTTTTTGAAATGATTAATCAGTTCAGACATATCTTCTTTTTCGAATTGGTTGATTGAATCAGGGAAAGCTATGTAAATTTCAGTTGTGTCATTGATAATTGAGTCTCGTCTATTTTCCCACTCATTTAACCTATTTTTATAGTCATCTGATTTTTTCCAACTTTCGAGTGCTTTATTGTAATCAGATTTGGCATCAAATCCTTTTTCGGTCAGATAATTTGGTGGTGGCGGTGGCGGTGTTGGGATTAGACGAATGTCATTATACATTTTGTCCGAAAGTTCAGGAAATAATTCGTAGAATGCCTTTTGCTCAAATTCCAAATCGGTTAGTTCAGTTTTCTGTTCACAATTAAAGAATGTGACAGAAATCAGTATTAAAATCAGGATTTGAGGCAGTTTGGTCATATGTAGTACAACGGTTACGTATAAGAATAGTTGCGTGGTTAAGTTACTAATTTAGCAAACAAAAACTAGCCAGAGGAAAATCCGCAGGATTTTCCGAGTAAGCAATGACCAAGCAATTATTTTTATACATTGTTGTGCTTTCGTTATTTATTTTAAGTTTCTCAATTTAATGCCTCGATTGTTTCATCAATATTTTTATCTAATCCACCTAACCATTGAATATCTACAAGGACACTTGTCAATATGGAACTAAGCTGTAAATAAGTCTCTCTCTTTTTTAAAAAAGACAGAAAATCTTCATCAGATAAATTATAATCCGGATGCTTTGTTAAAACTACATTTGGATATAGTCTTTTATTATAGTCGTCGATTAAAGAGAAATATAAAAATAAAGGCCTATTCTCATTATTAAAAATATTATTCAATTTACGAGCTTCTTTAAATCCATCTAAGATAGTTTCATAACTAGTCAATGCAGTACTTTCTTCAGAAGTTAATAGTCTAAATTGTCCAGAAGTTTTTGCGGCATTAAGCCTTGATTCATTGATGTCAATTGCTCCAGCTGGCATCATCTCAATAACTAACTTTTTTAATGTATCTATAGTAATCTCATCGTTATCACCTGCAGATACATTTAAAACTGTTATGATTTTTCCGTGACATTGTTCTACGTAGCTTTTATAACTTTTGAAAGATTTTTTATTTTCAAGTAATTCTTCTTTAAGAGCTAGCTTTAAGTTTGAACTATCCCGTAATTCAATTCTTTGTTGATTTAGATTATTTAGCCATAAAGCAATTAAAATTCCGATAACTACAAGTATGATTTCGCCAATTGCATATTTGAAATACTTTCCAGTTTTATTTTTTTCCATAAGGTCGTATCGTATTCTTCTAAAAAATTTTATCATTGGTTAGAGGTTTGTAATATAGTAGCACAACGACCTGCTAAACGCAGTTCTGTTTTGCGAATGAAAAGATAATAAATTTAAGTAACAATGATTTGCGAATTAGCCAGAAGTAAGTTGATGTATCTCAAATCATTGTTTACCGAAAAGTTAGCGCAGCTACCGTAAGTTGTTAAATTTATTAGATTGGGAGTTCAAGAAAGAGAACCAAATTGCATTTAGCTATTGTTATGGCACGTTAAGCACTTGAGTGCGTCAGCTGGAGCTGTTTTTGGCTTAAATGCCTTGAGCAATTTGGTTTAGCAGGTCGTTAGAGCACATTTACTTGTGGGGTGGGAGTGCTTTGCACGTAGCAACACAAGTCAGCTTCAGCTGAATGTGCTCTAACGTTTGGTGTAAGGATAGTTGCGTGGTTCGCAACTAATTTAGTAAACAAATACTTGCCAGAGGAAATTCCGAAGGAATTTTCGTGATACGCACTAACCATAGGAATTAATTATACACTGTGTTGTGTTTTTGTTATTTTCCAATTTCCAATTCCACCTCGATTAATTTTTTTATTGTTTCAAATTCGTTTTTCAGATTTGTATGAAACTCCAATTGAGAGTTTGATTGAAAAAATTGGTTATTTATAAGGTTTTCAAATTGTTCGTTTTCGAGTAGCGCTTTATTATGCTGATTTTTAAATTTAGATGGACCAACATCATAATTGGAATATACATTGTCCATTTTTCTGTAGTTAAAATTTTTATATAAGAATGGTTGAAAAATCTCATAAAGATAGGTAGAGAAATTATTATCCCACTTTCCAACATATTCAATATTTGCAGGTAAACCATATAGTTTACTTTTAAGAATATCAGATTCTATTAGAGCAACTTTCCCTGTGTTTAAACCTTCACTTAATGTTCCTGCTAAAAACTCGATTTCTACGCCCTCAATAATATTATAAATTAAACTATCAAGTGATTTCAAATTTTTATCGTTAGATGGCTCGTTGAATAAATCTAGAATTTTTTTTGAACTATTTAACGTGCTTTTTATTATTTCAATTTTATCAATTGCTAAATCAATATTGCCATTTACTTCTGCTAAAAGTCTTTTATTGAATTCATTAGATTCAATTGTGTTGGTTCTATTATTATTCCAATTATTAATTTGAAGTGCAATCAAAATTCCAATAACCACAAGGATAATTTCTCCAATTGCATATTTCAAATACTTTCCGGTTTTTCCTTCTGAAAGCAAGTTTTGTCTAATTTTTCTAAAGAATTTTATCATTGGTTAAAGGTTTGTCATAATGAAGCACAACGGTCTCGTATAACCGTCAGTTACGGGTTTATATGCGTTAATTTTCGGTTTGGCACTGACTTTAGCAATTCCGAGTGGATTCGGACGCAGTCGAATCCGCCGTAATTGCGTTTATGCATTGTTAGCCCCAGTTTTTATTTATTTTTGCTTTTATATTTTATCACTGCAATTGAATCTTGTTTTACTTTCTCGATATTTGCAATTGAATCTAAGCGAGCTTTCTCACTTGCATTATTTTCAATCATAACATTAAATACTTGTTTTTGATGGTATAGCTTTAAAAAGTTTGTTCCTGATTGTTTATTTAATTCAGCTTTAAGAGCCTCTCTCAGCAAGTCACTATCAATTACCGAAATTGCTTTATCATAAATTTCTGTAGATGATTTTGGGTCATTAATAGAATGTGAATACTGGATAAGTTGAATGCATTTTTCAGTAAAACGCTTTTTGTCATAAGATATCATGTGTTCTACTTCTATTTTCTCATTCTTGTATGACTCTAAATTGCGGTCATACCGTTCTTTTATAATTGAATATTCCTGTAAAGGATTTTCAATTAATTTACTTATCAAATCATATTGTTTAGCTTCAAACAAAGCGTCTTTAACATAAGGCCAACATTCTGTAGCTACATCAAATTTGTTCTTTACAAGAAATTGAAAAAGTTCTATTGTCTTTGAATTTTGATTTAAGACCCTATTAATTGCTCTAACATCTTGAAATAATTTAGCTACATCTAAATTGTTAATAATCTGATTGGTGTTTTTATCACGAATATCAATAAGAGAAGTCATTGCTGGTGGATAAACTTTGGCAAGAGATTTCCAATCAGACAAAGCAAAAGAAAGTCTAACTCCAGCCATAGATTTATCATATTCTAATACGTGTTCATGAAACCAAATAAATCGTTCAAGAGCTTCTTGGTAATTTTTAGCTTTAACTATGTCTCTAGTATCTATTAGATATTTCTGCATATCTTTTTGAGAATAGACAAAAAGGGAAAAACAAACAAAAATCATAATCATTAGAGTTCTCATAGTCGTTCGGTTAAGATAAATTTATAATACATAAATCATTATCGAGTCTTGAAGCCCAAAATTGGGGCTAACGTGTTGTTATAAGATTAGTTGCGTGGCTTAAGCAACTAATTTAGCAAATACAAACCGAATAGAAAATCCGCGAGGATTTTCGTAAGTAGGCTAGAACTAGCAATAAATTATATACGGTGTTGTAGCCAGTATTTATTCAAATTTCGAGTTTACAATTGAGTTAATCAGTTCTTTTCCAATTGTCTCATCTTTGTAAAGTATATTAATCGTAAATCTTTTATTTCCGAACAATTTTCTGAAACTCTTGGTTGTAAGTATTTCTCCATTCGGATAGTTAAAATTAATTTCAAAAGTGCCAAATTCCATTCCGCTTATCATTTGTTTTGATGATAGAGAATCTAATTCCGTGTTTGAAATTGCCTTTTTTAAAGATTCATACGTTACAGTATTCAATTCCTTATTGCTCTTTGAATAATTTTTAGTTGTATCGAAAATCTTATAATTCGATTCCAGCGTATGAAATTTTCCGTTTTTGTATGCGAATAGAGTGTTCTCAATATCATTCTTTTTCACATTTTGGTCAGATACTTTTTCAAAAGTTTCTATTCCGTTAAATTTAACCTTATCCCAATTCTTTTCCGAAACTTCTCTAAAGTTTTTCGGAATATTAATAGTCCATTTAAAATCATCATTTTCAATCGTGATTTCTTTTTCTTTTTGGCAAGAAATCAAGAGTAAAAATCCGATGATTGATATTTGGAAAGTGCGTTTTCTCATATTGGCTACAACGTGTTTGGCTATGGTTTCGTTGCGTGAAAATCCGCTAGGATTTTCCGCCGTAAACCGAAGATAGCAAATTTGCGAGGACTTTCCGCGAGGAAAGTTAGAAGCAATGAACTATAGCCGGTGTTGTACCACGTATTTTTTACGAAACCCATGTTCCTTCTATTTTGTCAATTTTCCAATTTCCGTTTTCGTCTTTTTTAATAAAAATTCGACAACCACTACCATTCAGACGTCCCTTTGTAAAACCTGCATTCAGCACTCCAAAAGATTTTGTTTGGTCAAATAAAATTCGTGTAAATGACATTGAACCTTGAAAGTTAAAATCATATTCAGTTGTCCAAAATTCCCGCCTTTCTGGGAATTCGGACATCGGTTTAAATTTTAATTTCTCATTGTTTGATTTTAGTTTTTCAAAGTCCACTTTAAATCCGCTTTCCTATTCAAAGTCTTTAGAGTCAACAACAAGTTTTTGGTCATTAAAATGGTTAATCAATTCGTACATATCTTCTCTTTCGAATTGGTTGATTGAATCAGGGAAAGCTATGTAAATTTCGGTTGTGTCATTGATAATTGAGTCTCGTCTTTTTTGCCACTCATTTAACCTATTTTTATAGTCATCTGATTTTTCCCAACTTTCGAGTGCTTTATTGTAATCAGATTTGGCATCAAATCCTTTTTCGGTCAGATAATTTGGTGGTGGCGGTGGCGGTGTTGGGATTAGACGAATGTCATTGTACATTTTGTCCGAAAGTTCAGGGAATAATTCATAGAATACCTTTTGCTCAAATTCCAAATCGGTAAGTTCCGTTTTCTGTTCACAATTAAAGAGTGTGACAGAAATCAGTATTAAAATCAGTATTTGAGGCAGTTTGGTCATATGTGGTACAACGTGTTTGTGTAAGGAACGTTGCGTGTTTGTGTGCGAGGATTTTCCGAAGGAAAATCAGATGCTAGCAAACAAAGCAACGACCAAACGGCTTAACTAAAATAAGCAATGTTTTTTACACGGTGTTGGCAATAGTTATTTTATTTTCTTTCCGTTTCTATATTCTTTTTTTGTTTCAATTCCTTTTTCAGTTAGGCAATATTCTGTCCCGTTTTTCTTTCCGTTAATATACTCACAACGAAAAGTCATTTTTTCTCCGCCATCACGATAACCTAATTCAATTCCGTGTTTTTTATTTCCTAGATATTGACAACTATAAGAAACTTTTCCGTTTGTATATTGTTCTTTAAGTATTTTAATTCCATCATTATTATAAGTGTAAATTTCAAAAATATCGCCTTGAAGGTCATATTCGTATCGTTTTGAAAGTACATAAGGTTTGTCAGGATTGAATATAGTTTTTGAGGAAAGTCTTTTTTCTTTCCCGTTAAAATATACGTAGCTAAATAAAACAACACCGTTTTTAAATTCTTCCTCATAAATTAGGTGTCCATTTGTCCGTTTGACTTGAGCAGTTCCAGTAAAAAGTCCGTTATCGACAACTTTATATACCAAATTGTTGTCGATGTAAACTCCTTTCATTTCAATTACTTCCTGTGAAATCAGTTTGTTGAAAGTGAAAAACAATAATAATATCAGGAAGTTTCTCATTTAGTCATAATTATTGCCAACGGTTTTGTGTATGATTTCGTTGCGTGTTTCAGCAACTAAATTAGTAAACTAAAACGAACCAGAGGAAATTCCGCAGGAATTTCCAAGTAGGCGAGTACTAGCAATGAATTATATACGGTGTTGTACACAGTTTTTTTATTTTTTTAAAGGAATTCCATACGCTCCGCTTTTCGAAATTCCTTTAGAATAGGACGTTTTGGTTTCCAAATCCATTTTTAAATATTCAGTTCCTTTAATTAAAATTCGGACAATGTTGTCTTTCCAGTCGATTTTTATATCGCTTTCAACAAGGTCATTTATAATAGAATACTCATTTTTATATTCACATAATAATGGTGGTGCATAACCTTGGTCGTGATTTATATAAGCCTCTATTTCGTTACTATCATCAATTAAAGTTCCACGAGAACATATAAATCCGTCAAATTCAATTTCATCTCTATTGTCGGTTATGTCAATTACATATGCCCAAACAGAATGGATGTCTCCTTGAACAAGAACACATTTGTTCATTTCGTAATCGTATTTGGATTCTAAAAGTGCTTTCATACTTTATATTATTAGTCAGTTTTTATTTCCAAAACTCCCACCATTTTTTTGAGTCATCTGTTTGGTTCTTATTATCAGAATAACCGTTATAGTTTAATACTAATTTTGCGTAATGATTGACTAGAAAATATTTATGTTCAACATATTTTTCAATTTCTTTTTCAATTCTAGGGCTTTTGAATTTTATCAAATCACAAAAAACGATTCCCTGTATTTCATAAATAAATTCCATTTTTTTGCATTCATTGTATGCTATCAATTCCATTTCTTTATCACCATTCCTTATCTCGTTAATAAAACTAGCCCATTTTATTTTTTCAAATGATGAAGATGATTTTTTTAATTGTTTGAAAATTGCTGGTATAGATTTTTCAGACTTTATGTGAACTAATGTTTCTGCAATTAAATAGTCATTATCAGTTTCTAATAATTCAATTAGTCGTTTTTCTATATATTTTATTTGCTCTTGATTTAATTCCGCAATTATATCTTCATTTGAAAAACAATCTCTTTCCTCTCTAGTTTTTGGTGGAATAATTTTCTTTAGAAGTAATTCGGATTCTCTCATTGGCAAATTGTGTACAACGGGTTTGGCTATGATTTCGGCAGGACTGGCGCGACCCCGAGGCGACCGCTGATCCCTGAGCGGAGTCGAAGGGCAGCGGACAAGTCGGATGGAGGAGCAGCTTCCCGAAATCATTCCGATTAATTAATAAGTCTAAATGTAGCAATAATTATCAAGCTTGCGATTCAGACCTGCTGAATTATAGCCGTTGTTGTGCTTTCGTTATTTTTTTAATTCTTGTTCGATTAAATTTAATATTTCTACAATTCTGTTTCTCAAACTAAAAGATTGGCTATTTGTAAGTTTTGCCATAGAAGCGCAATTAGCAACGACATCTTCAAAATTTGAATTTTCTAATAGTTCAGTGAATTCAATTCCCTTTTTTGAATTACCAAGCTCAAATTTGGTTTTGGTTCCTTGGTCTAAATGGAATTGGGTAACAACATCATTTTTCCAGTAACTATTAATCACATTTCGAAAAGAATATGATTTCATTAAAATGGGAATATAATGCTTGGTTCTATGATTTAGCCATACTTGTTCTTCTTCGGTAACCTGAACTATTTCACTTGTCCAGCGTGATAATTTTTCCTTCAAGTTTCCATTTTGCAACAATTGAATTCTACCAGAGCTCACAATATCATTAACTATAGGATCAAAAGTAGGTGCAATTACAATCTGTCCAACATGTTTTAAGATACTGTCATTATTACGATTTTCTAATTTATCTATGTAATTCAAAAGTTTTAAAGATGATGAAATCATCGTTTCTCTCATTGCTATTTTTTGGTCTAATTGTTCAAGGTTACTTTTAAATTCGGATAGTAATTGTGTCAGCAATTCCTGTTCTTGTAAATGCTCCTTTCTATCTTCGTTCCAATTATTAATTGAGAGTGCAATCAAAATTCCAATTACGACAAGAACTATTTCTCCAATGGCATATTTGAGATACTTTCCAGTGTTGCCCTCCGAGAGTAATTTTTGTCTAATTTTTCTAAAGAATTTTATCATTGGTTAAAGGTTTGTCATAATGAAGCACAACGGTTTTGTGTATGGTTAGTTGCGTGGTTAAGCACCTAATTTAGCAAATAAAAACCGAATAGAAAATCCGCAAGGATTTTCGTAAGTAGGCTATAACCAAGCAATTAATTATACACGGTGTTGCCAGTAGTATTTTATTTACATACATTTTTTCTTCCAACTTTTACTATTTCTTCAATTCCAAATTTGTCAAATCTTTCAAGTAGAGCGCTCGCTCCATTTTTTTTCTTAAACTCTAGTTCTTCTTTATAAAGTGGAATTAATGTATAAATGTCAACTACTTTTTCATTTTCTAAATCTATTTGAGTAAAATCGTCAGACAATTCCATTGAATAAGCCAACATCATAGAAATAAATCCAACTCCTTCAGCAAATTCCTCGCCTTCTTCGTGTCCATAAGTATGCCCATATCCAAACCAAGTTTCATTCTCGTGAGGCAACATCATTATTTCTTTCATAATTCTAATCGGCCAATAATTTTTTTCATCGCTGAAAGATTCGTATTCCAAATTCCACTCTTTTGGAAGTAAAATCATTATTTCAACAAATTCCGATGATTCAACATCTTCAGGAATTGTCATTGGTAATGCACTCATTCCACAACTTAATAGAATATGATATGGTCTATCTTCTGTTGCTTTTATAAAAAAAATGTCTCGATGAATTATTTCAGATTTTTTTTCGTCAAATACAACGATGTCTGCATTTTCGTCAAAAAATTGGTCTAAATGACTGTCAACAATTTCAACACTATTAGGCACTTTATCACTCATATTTTTTTCGGTATTTTGGGAATAAGCAAATGTTGAAACAAGAATCAGAAATATAATTTTGTAATAGTCTATTTTCATTTGATTTCGGGTTTCTCCATATTACTGCCAACGGTCTCGGCTATGAGTAGTTGCGTGGTTTAGCACTTAACTTTGCAAGTACGCACCCAACTGAAAATCCTCGCGGATTTTCAGAAGTAGGCGATAACAAGCAATTATTTATAGCCATTGTTGTAAAACGTTTTTTATAATTCAGCTTTGTATAGGTTTTCCATATTTTTCAATGGTCTTCCTAATAATCTTTCTGCTTCTTTTTGTCCGTTTGCTTTTTGGTCAGAAGTCAGTTTAGTTTCTAATTCTTTTATTTCTTTTACAATCTGTTGCTGTTGAATGTAAGAGAAATCTTTTTTGAATTCATTGAATATTAAAAACCATTGGTAACTTTTAAACAAGTCTTTCTCTAATTCTCCACCATCTCTGTACATTTGAGCAAGTTGTAATCTGACTGAAGTTATGTAACCGCTTTTTGTCAAATTCTCTGGATTTTCAAGTTTGCCAAGTCGAGTTGCCCATTCCAACATTTTGTCCATATTTTTTTCAACTCCCATTCCTGAATAATAGCAGTTGATAATATTCCACATACAAGTTCCATCTCCGTTTTCGGCACACTTTAGTCCAAATTCAAAAGCTTTTTTATAATCTTGTTCAACTCCGTCTCCATTTCCATAAGCCATCATCATTTGATAAAGTCCATCGTTAAATCCTTGTTCTGCAGATTTGGCAAACCATTCAATTCCCTTTTCAGTATTTTGCTCAACGCCAGCTCCTGCACGATAACAGTAACCTAAATTATATTGCGCTTCAGCATTTCCTAATTCAGCCGACTTTTTTAAAATCGGGATTGCCTCTTCAAATTTCTGCTGTTCAATTAATTTCTTTGATTGTTCATTTAATTCGTCCGCATTTTGTCCGAAAACATTAATGCTTAAAAAAGTCAGAATTATAAATATTATTTGTTTTGTCATTCGTTTTTTCAAAATGTTTTACAACGGTTACGTATATGAAATGTTGCGTGTTTGTGTGCGAGGATTTTCCGAAGGAAAATCAGATGCAAGCAAACAAAGCAACTCNTGTTTGTATAAGGAAAGTTGCGTGTTTGTGTGCGAGGATTTTCCGAAGGAAAATCAGATGCAAGCAAACAAAGCAACTCACATGGGTTAAGCACAAAATAGCAATTTTTTATATACTTTGTTGTGGTTAGTTATTTAAATCCGACAGAACATCTTTCAATTCAATAATATCTTCCCGTACAGCAGATTCTTTCACTAGAGAAAGAGCCTTATTTGTAAATTCATATGACGTTCTATAATCTTTTATTTTATAATATGAGTTCGCTAAATTGTAATAAAAATATCCTTTTCTTTCGTGGTCATTTTCAAATTCAAGTCCTTTTTTTAAAATTCCGATTGATTTGTCAAATTTCAGAAGTTTATTGTATGCAGTTCCGAAATTTATATAAGTTATAGAGTATGTACTGTCGATTTTAAGTGATTTCTCGAAATACTTTACACTTTCGTTTAAGTCTTTTAAGTCAGCAGAAACATCGCCTAAAGCATTAAGGATAATTTTATTATTAGGCTCTATTTGATTTGCTTTTTTATATAATTTTTTTGCCTTTTTATAGTTTCCTTTTGCGTCTTGTTCAGATGCAAGGTCAAAAGTCACGGAAGCAATGGAATCCTTTATCCAACCTCTTTTATATTGGTTTTTATAATGAATTTCTGTGTCATTCGAGTTTTTCGAAATAATTTTGTCCGAATCGTTTTTACAATTCAGAAAAGTTAAGATTATTAATGTTAGGAGTATGTTTCTCATAATTAACCACAACGGTTTTGTGTATGATTAGTGGCGTGTTTAAGCACCTAATTTAGCAAATACAAACCAAATAGAAAATCCGCAAGGATTTTCGTAAGTAGGCGAGAACTAGCCATTAATTATACACGGTGTTGGCAATAGTTATTTTTTATTCCGTTTATTCAATCTTTTCAGTCGATTTATTTCCGATTTCTTTGTTCGGTTCATATTTTTAGTCCGAGTACAAAGGTCAGTCGAAAAATAAGGTTCAACTTTATTATTCTCGTCGAAAGTATTAACTTGTAAATCCGTTTCGTATGAGTAAATCAAATGTTCAGAGTTCAGGTCAAAATAATTTCCACAATCCCCTCCTCCACCAGAAGTCACAATAGTTATGAAATCTGATTTTTCTTTTCCCTTAATCAGTTCCTTAACTTTAAAAACAAATTCAATTCTGTTAATTTCTCGAACGAAATATTTTCCTTTTTCAGTAGAGCTTGGGATTGAGTCATAAACTTTTCCTTCGTTAATTTCCACAACTTTTCCAGTAAAAATCAAGTCCGAATGTTCAAAACCGTATTTTACACTTGACTTTTCGCAAGAACAAGAATAAACCTTGTTTGCTGAAAAAATCAGAATGAATATTGTAATGATTATCGGGTTTTTCATAATTATTGCCAACGTGTTTGTATATGGAAAGTTGCGGGTTTGCGTGCGAGGATTTTCCGAAGGAAAATCAGACGTAGCAAACGTGCAACAACCTTTGTTTAAGCCAAACATCAGCAATTTTTTATATACGGTGTTGGCAATAGTATTTTTTTCAATCAAAGAAATGAACATACAAATAAGTCATTTCAGTTTCTCTATTAGTCCACAAATAATATTCGCTAAAAGTATGGTCTAAAAAATCATTCTTATAATAAATTCGGTCAACATTTTTATTAGGTAAATCTAACCAACTTGGTGGATTCTCGTCTTTTTCCAATTCCTCTATTATAGTTTCAAATTTCACATCGTTGCTTTCGGCAACATTCAGAGGTTGGTCGTGGGCAATAATTTTTTCCAAAACAATTGAGTCATAAGTGAACGACATATAATGAACTTGAAAATCAAAATATCCTCGATTTTTAAGTTTAATTTTTTTTACAGATTCAGGTGGCTTAAATCCAAAATTATCCTCAAAAGATGATTCGAGTTTTTCTCTGTTTTGTGATTCGTACGCACAACTATAACTTGTCAAGAGTATAATTAGAATCAAAAATTTCAGATATTTTCTCAATTTTCTTGGGTTCGTTTATATTATTGCCAACGGTCTCGTATAACCGTCAGTTACGGGTAAATATACGAGGACTTTTCGGTTAAGCACTGACGCTCGCAATTCCGAGTGGATTCGGACGTAGTCGAATCCGCCGTAATTGCGGTTATGCATTGTTGGGCTTAGTTATTTTGTTATTCATATCCGTGTTTTTTCTTCCAATCAGAGATGTCAATTTTTTCAATTTCCTCTAATCGCTTTTTCTCATAACTATTTATTTGATAACTAATAAAAAGAAACCAAGCTAAAAAACTCAATAAATAAATTATTGTTTTCTGTTTTAGTTTTAGGATATAGTTTTCGTCTTTTAGATGTTTAAAAGATTCAAATTTATAACTACCTCTTATAAAATAATATGGCGCAAATATGAATAATTGAATTATTTCCGTTATTCCATATTTTTCTATTTTATTTATCTCAATAGAGGCTTTTCGTTCATCTTCTAAAAGTTGTTTGTAAACTTTTTCCGCATCATAAGTTGCGTCTGAATTGTTATTTTCTCCGTTGAATTTGTATTTCTTAATGAATTTATTATCGTTTCTGAAATATGATAATAAAATTTCAGTTAATTGATTTATGGATGTAGGAACCTTGTCAATAACAAATTGCTCATTATTCTTTTCATATATAACAGAAAGTCCATCTTCCTGCAAGCTTCCTCCAACCTCAATCCAATCGCAGTCATTCTTACTTAGACATACTTGATGAAATAAATTCCAGTTGATAGAATTCATAGTTTCAATGATGTCTGATTCAGATGGGTTCTTCTTTTTCAGATTTTCTTTTGAACCATAATCAGATAAAACTAATAATTCCATTCTTTTGTAGGTGTCGTTATAATTAAGCCCAACGGTTACGTATATGAAATGTTGCGTGTTTGTGTGCGAGGATTTTCCGAAGGAAAATCAGATGCAAGCAAACAAAGCAACTCACATTGGTTAGGCACAAAACAGCAATTTTTTATATACAATGTTACCACACGTTTTTATTTTAATTCAGTAATATTTTGGTCAAACCAAACGTCTTCATATCCTTTTTTGTCAATCAAAAAGCGAAATCCAACATCAAGTCCGAGATATTTAATTATATCAGGTTTTTTTTCAATCAAATGCTCTAAGCATAAGGGCTTGAAAAAGGCGTCAGCATTTGACCATTCTCCACTCCAAATATACCATCCGTTCATTTTTCCGTGTTCGGGATGACGTAATCCATTTATCGGTTCAAGTTCAAGGTCAGTCGCAATTCCGATGAAGAGTTTTTCATCAGTTTGAGTAAAGTCAGAATTATACTTTTTACAAATCCGCTTTTGGGATTCAGTATGTTTATTTATTATTCCGACTATTTTTTTCTCCATCGTGTTTCTCAAATGTGTGGTAACGNATATTTTTTATCAATTTTATGTTTTAAATATAAGAAAAATCTTATAAATAAATTACATTTTTTTATAAAAACAAATATTTAAATGGGGTAGGTAAACGTAAATTACAACCACTTCTTTTTTCTAAAGTAATATATCATACCTAAAAAAAGTGTTATCATAACACCCCAAACTACAAAATAGCCATACTTGTATTTAAGTTCTGGGATGTACTCGAAATTCATACCATAAATACCTGCAATAAATGTTAAAGGAATAAATATGGAAGCCATGATGGTTAATACTTTCATGACTTCGTTCATTTTGTTACTAATGGTAGTCATGTACATATCCATTAAACTCCAAATCATTTCGCGGTAAATATCGATGTTTTCTGTTACTTGAATTAAATGGTCGTAAATATCTCTGTAATAGGTAATGGTTTTCTTAAGTATGAGTGATGTATCGTTTTTTTCAATGCGATTGATGACTTCTCGCAGTGGAAAAATGGCGCGACGTACTTTTAAAATTTCGCGCTTTAAATCTTGAATATTTTTGCTTACATCGTTATCAACTTTACCCGAGAAAATGGCGGTTTCAAAATCTTCTATTTTATCGCCCAAAATCTCTATCACAGTAAAATAATGGTCTACCACCGCATCCATTAACGTGTAAAGTAAATAATCGGCCTGCATATTTCGAATACGTCCTTTGCCTTGCCTTATTCGGTCTCGCACCGTATCAAATACATCGCCTTCGGCTTCTTGAAACGTTAAAACGTATTCTTTGCCCAGAATAAAACTGACTTGTTCAGAAACAATTTTTTCATTGGAATCGTAATAAAGCATTTTCAAAACCACAAACAAGTAATCATCATACTCATCAATTTTGGGGCGTTGTGCTATGTTAACGATATCTTCCCGCACCAAGGGATGCAGTTCGTAATGCTCCCCAATTTTTTCAATGGCATCTACATGGTTTAAACCATTTATATTGATCCAGGTAATCGATCCTTCCTCAAAATTAAAGCATTCCTCCACATTGGTCAATTCTCTTTCTTCGTAGTGGTCTTTAGTGTAATCAAAAGCTTCAATAAATAGCTTTTGATTGGATTTTACCCCGGTGTAAATAACACTTCCCGGAATTTGACCAACCTTCTTTTTTGATAATTGGGTTCTTATTTTTTTTGCCATTTTTAGCATACGTCAAATAAAGATAAGAATTATTTATACAGCTTCAGCATCATCATCGCTTATATCCTCAATGGCATCTTTTTTAATGAGGGTCACGGCCTTTTGTAGCATTAAATTATTAGGGTAGGTAACCAAATCACCATTTTCCAATCTTAAATGTAGTTGGAACGCCCTAATATCTTCTATAATTGCCGTTATTGGAAAGTCTTTATCGTGTATTTCAATTTTATCGCCCACTTTATATGGAAAATTAAAAAACATGATGATACCCGAAGTAATGTTACTTAAAATAGACCAAACGGCAAACAAACCAATTCCTATGATAGCAAAAACCGAGGAGAATATCACCGTTAATTCATGAAACTCTGTGCCAAAAATAAAGGCTTCAAATAATAGTGCAATTAAAAAAAGGGTTACAGTAATGTACCGCCTTATGAGCCTAATTCTGGCATCGTTTATATCATTTTTTCTGGCTAGCTTCGTTACTGTAAAATGTGTGATGTATCTTATAATAAGTAGCGAAAAAAGTATAATGCCACTGGCAATCAATTCATTTTGGTAGTTACTTAAAAACATAATTTTGCATTAAAATTTATACAAAGATACAGGTCTAAATGAAACTGTTTTAGTTTAATTGAAGAGTTTCTCTTAGAATTTCATCTTCATTACCATTCTTTTGCCAATAAGCCGATTTGATGGTTTGTAGTTTAGTTGCCTTGGTGGTTAAAATTTTGGCAGAATTACCAAAACCACTGTTAAAAGATTCTTCCCATTCCAAAATGTCATAGGGGAAGTTTGGATGGAATTGAATGGTGAGGCTTCTGTTTAATTCTGGGTATTCAATTTTATAAATATTTCCTTCTAATACAGCCACGGCGCTATAAGCCTTAATGGGTACATGGCGCAATCTTGTAAACTCAAAGGAAGGAATGACGTTGATAGTACCCGTTGGTAACGATTGCGGATTGACACGCAACTGAACCCATAATTCATTTTCTAAAATGGTTTTCTCCAGACTGAAATGCTCATCGGCTTCACTTTCAAAATAGGAGTGTGAAGTTACTTCAAATTGCTCTTTATTGTTAAGTTGGGTGTATACATGCCCGCACCATTCTTGTACCGAAGCAGACACTTTTACAGCATGCGCATTGTTATAAATAGGGTAAAAGGTACTTTGCATAATAGAATACGGATAAATTCCAGTTAGGAAATTTTTAGTAGCATTTAGTTTTAAAACAGGAATGGTACTGGGGTTTTTGGTATCTGATTTTACTTGTTTTTCGGGTAAAAAATCCTCGGTTACATACACCAAAACGGCTTTTCCTTCGCGTATTTCGCCATATCGTGCCTGTTCCAATTTATAAGACGTAATTTCAGCTTCTCCACCATACCAATAGGCTTTAAATTCTGGAGATGGGGTTTCTTTTGTTTTAAGAGGTTCTACTTTGTTTTCACTATTGTAAGCGAGCTCTTTACTATCATTTTTGCAGGCCATCAGCACTGCCAGCATACTTATAAAAGCCAAAAACGATAGCGTTTTTGTATGAAGTCTTTTTAATAACATGGGTTTTGTTTTTAAAATTACAAACTTATGAAGCATCCACAAAGGCATTTAACGTTTTGTAAACAAGATGAACAGGTAACCCCATAACGTTAAAATAGGAGCCTTCTATGTTGGTTACCCCTATTTGCCCAATCCATTCTTGTATACCATAAGCTCCCGCTTTATCAAAAGGTTTACAAGTGTTTATGTAGTATGAAATTTCGTCGTCCAAAAGTTCTTTAAAGGTCACTTTTGTAATGTCGTACTCCGTTTTTTTAAAGTTTTGGGTTGTAAAGCAAACCGATGTAATCACTTCATGGGTTTTGCCGCTTAGCGATTTTAAAATTTGAAAAGCGTCGTGAGCATCCATTGGCTTACCAAGTGCTTTATTTTCATGCCAAACGATGGTGTCACTGGTAATTAAAATATCTTGGGGTTTTAATGCGTCCTTAAAGGGTAAAGCCTTTAATTCGGCTAGGAAATTGCTAATTTCAAAATGCGTCAAGTCTTCTGGGTATGTTTCTTTTACAGGTTTTAAACGCACTTCAAAATCCAACCCTAAATCTTTAAAAAAGGCTTGCCTTCTGGGGGATCCTGAAGCTAAAATGAGATGATGGTTTTTTAGTTTTTCGTTTAACATTAATTTAGAATTATAAACTTGTATAAAAGTAGCGAAAGCATCCCGAAGAGCATTACCCATTTATACATCTGGCTTAGTTGATGAAAGTCTTTTTTGGTTTCCGCACCAAATGTTTTTATACATATGAAGATTAGGGGACCCAAAACAAATACTAAAAAATAACTTACAGCCATAGGATGTTTGTATAAATTGGAGATTATGTAAAAAACGAAACCTACCAACGGTATAAAATTTAAAAATTTTAATACATTTTTGGCACGTTCTCTACCTATAACTATGGGTAAAGTATTCATTTGAGCCTTATAGTCGCCATTGATATCCTCAATATCTTTGGCTATTTCTCTAAGTAAATTTATAATGAAAGCAAAGAGGGCGTAATCAAAAATAATTTTAAAAAATGTAAGCTGAATTTTTTGGTTAAAGGGCGTTATGGAGGGAAGTAGTTCAAAAACGCCCACTATAATGATACTTAAAGCCACTAATACCGAAATAACAACATTCCCAACTATGAAGGTGCGTTTTAAATAGGTGGCATAGATGTATAATAACACTGAAATCATTACAAAAATGGAGAAAAATGACGCTCTATTTACCCGAAGTGATAAGTAGTACCCTAAACCAACACCAACGACGTTTAAAATAATAAATAGTTGGTAGGATGTTTTTTCCGAAATGGCATTTCCAACAATTACTTTTCTTGGTTTGTTTACAAAATCGGTTTCAATATCATGGATGTCGTTAATAATATTTCCAGCGGCTGCAATGCTAATCGTTGATAAAATTAATAGTGAAATACCGAAAGTGCCTAAACTTGTTTGAACTCCAAAAGGCTCTAATAGGGCATATTTAATGAGTAATTGCACAAGGGCAATCATGAGTAAGTTTTTGCAACGGATAAGATTTAAAAAGGCCAGCATGAATTTTTAGTTATAATCATGACATCATATTGACAATTAACATATTGATTGAAAAAAGGACGCCCATTAATAAAATAAGTGTTACCGCTATGGTTTTTATGGTTTTGCGTTTTTCAGCTTTTCGTATCTTATTTTTAATGAGTAGCTTTTCTTCTTTGGTTAGTTTTTTATGAAGAAAATCTAGTTGATAACGTAAATGCGTTTCACTGTTCAACTTTTCTTTTATTTCAGAAAATGCTTTTTTAGAACTTTGATTGAATACACTTTGGCTGTTCCCAAAACCAATGTATCCAAACCCTGGGCTATGTCTTCTACTTTTTCTCTCCAAAATGTATTATGAGTCATATTTAGTATGGACGTTGTCATACCATTTATCTTGTACTTTCAATACTTGTTCAATAACATCACGAACCGCACCTTTGCCGCCTTTTTTGTGTGAAATGTACTTTGATACACTTTTTATTTCTGGCACCGCATCCTGCGGGCAACATGGTAAACCAATCACTTTCATAACGGGGTAATCTGGAATATCATCACCCATATACAAAACGTTTTCAGGTTTTATGTTAATTTTATTCAAGTAATCATGTAGTTGCTCTATTTTATTGTGGGATCCCAAATACACATGGGTAACTCCCAAACCCTCCAAGCGTAATTTCACCCCTTGATTGGTGCCACCAGAAATAATGCAAACATTAAAACCCTTGCTTATGGCCGTTTTTAATGCGTAACCATCTTTCATGTTCATACTGCGAAGCATGTCACCATCAGCAGTAACAACCACAGAGCCATCAGTAAAAACC
Source organism: Litoribaculum gwangyangense (assembly GCF_039543505.1). Taxonomy (NCBI): domain Bacteria; kingdom Pseudomonadati; phylum Bacteroidota; class Flavobacteriia; order Flavobacteriales; family Flavobacteriaceae; genus Litoribaculum; species Litoribaculum gwangyangense. The sequence continues at coordinate 106,780 of NZ_BAABJW010000002.1, forward strand.
CCGTCAATATCAAAAATAAAAGTGGTAATGTGCCTTAAATATTCTTTATAGCTTTTTTCTTCCATGTGTAAGCTGTATCGATTTTGTTAAAAGTTTATAAACATCCTTGTGATGTTCGTTTTCTAAAAGCTTGAGGTGTTTATTGATGGTTTTTTTATCATGGCGTTTGGCAGGACCGGTTTGGGCTCTGTAAGGCGATATGTCTTGAACTTTTTTTGCGGTTTCCATGATAAGGGGTTTGAGCAAATCAAATTCTGCACCCTTGCTTTCGGTAATTTCATGACCAATTCTGTATAACTGATTCGTGAAATTATTAACGTAAACAGCGGCAAGATGTAAAACGCGTCGTTGGTCGCTATTCACTTTTTTAGTAATATTACTAATGCTTTTAGACAATTGTTTTAAAAGTGGGTAGCTTTTTTTATCCAAAGTTTCTATACATATGGGGACGTTAGAAAAATCCAAATCGGCATGTTTACTAAAAGTTTGGAGCGGATACAAAACACCACGTTTGTGTTTTTTGTCTAAATCATTAATGTTCACGCTACCAGAGGTATGCACCACCAACTTATTTTCAAAAGGAAGCAAACGGGAGAGGGCTTTAATGGCATCATCACTCACGGCGATAATATAAACATCCGCATGTTTCAAATGGCTTAAGTCATCCGTTATGTCAACATGATGTTTGAATTGTTTTATGGATTCTAAATTCCTGTTGTACCATTGAATAACGGATACACTGTCAGCTTTATTAAAAGCTTTGAATAAATGGGTCGCTACATTCCCAGCACCAAGAATTACTACTGAAATCATATTGCTAAAATAGTTAATAATACTATAATTCGAAACCTATTATCATATCTTTGTTTACCATGATTAAAAAAGATATTCAAAATAGAGACGATGTATTTTTACTCGTGTCTTCCTTCTATAAAAAGGTTAGAAAAGACCCTGTTTTAGGACCCTTTTTTAATGACACTATTAAGGATTGGGACGGCCATTTAGGGAGGTTAACTTCGTTTTGGGAATCAAGTCTGTTTTTAAAAACAAAGTACTTGGGAAACCCACTTGACGTCCATGTAAAAGTTGATCATGAAAATAATAATACAATTACTGAGTTGCATTTTGGTTTGTGGTTAAACCTATGGTTTAAAACCATTGATGAACTTTTTGAGGGCGATTATGCTGAAAATGCCAAAAGGCGTGCCAGAAAAATGGGTACATTTCTATATTTAAAGATTTTTGAAGCGCGAAAACCATAGACTTTTTTTGAATACTTTAACACTTCAAAATAAACTTTAATCCTTAAATTTGCTAGACCTTAAAAAGGGCTATGATTATGCAAGAAAAACTCGCCAAAATTCTTTTCTCAACCAGACTTACTGCCATTTTATTCATTGTTTTTGCTGCCGCTATGGCCGTTGGAACTTTTATGGATGCGGGCCAAGATACATCACCCACACCGTATACCAGAAACCTAATTTACAATGCTTGGTGGTTTGAGGCTATCATGGTATTTTTTGTAATCAATTTTGTTGGAAACATTTTTAGGTTTAAACTTTTCAAAAAGGAAAAATGGGCCACTTTAATTTTGCATTTAGCTTTTATTTTTATCCTTTTAGGAGCTTTCATAACACGTTATATTAGTTTTGAAGGTATGATGGCCATTCGTGAAGGGGCTACCGAAAATACCTTTCTTTCACAAAAAACATACATTTCGGGAAATATTTATGGCGATTATACCATTGATGGTGTGAATCAAATGCGAGTTATTGAAGAAGAAGTAGATTTTTCAGGCCGATTGGATAACGATTTCAAAATTGAAACAGAATACAATCGACAACCAGTAACCATTGAATTGGATAAATTTATTGTAGGAGCTGAAGAAGACATTGTTCCCTATGAAAATGGAGAAGCCTATTTAAAAGTAGTTGAAGCTGGAGAAAGTGGGCCACACAATCATTTTTTAAAAATGGGTGAGACCCAAAGTATTCACAACGTCCTTTTTTCATTGAATAATCCAACTGAGGGGGCCATCAATATTACGTATCAAGGCGATTCGCTCACGGTTAATTCACCTTTCGAAGGGGAGTATATGACTATGGCTACCATGGCTCAAGGAAAACTGGTAAAGGATAGTATTCAGCCACTTTATCTGCGTTCCAGATATGTTATTGGAAATATGCAATTAGTATTCCCAAAACCAGTCGTTAAAGGGGTTTTTGATGTGGTTCAAAAATCTAGAATTTTAAAGAACGATGAGGATGGTGTGGTACTAAAAATAACCACCAATGGTGAGACCAAAAAAATTGGATTACTTGGAGGTAAGGGACGAGCTAGCAGTTTTAAGGAAATAGAAGTTGGAGGTTTAGAGTTTGCACTTAAATATGGTTCTAAAATATTGGAATTGCCTTTCTCCATAAAATTGAATGATTTCGAAGCTGAACGTTATCCAGGCACCGAACGGGGTTTTTCGGCATATTCCAGCGAAGTGACCGTTTTAGATCAACAAGAAGGCGATTATGATTATAAAATTTATATGAACAATATTTTGGATCATCGTGGATATCGGTTTTTCCAATCCAGTTTTGATCCCGATGAAAAAGGCACCATTCTATCCGTCAATCATGATTTTTGGGGTACTTTACTCACGTATATTGGCTATATGATGCTATATTTTGGCTTGATGGCCATTTTATTTAGCAAATATTCCCGCTTTGGGGATTTAAAAAAGCAACTTGAAAAAGTGAAGACTAAAAAAGCCAAAATACTTACAATTTTAATGCTTTGTTTTGGTTTATTTGGTTTTTCGCAAACTCATACTGCAAACGATGACCATGATCATTCAAAGCCATCAAAAGCACAAATGGATTCTATTTTAAGGGCGAATATCACCCCAAAGGCGCATGCTGATGAATTCGGACATTTAGTGATTCAAGACCTTAGTGGTCGAATGATGCCAGTGAACACCTATGCATCCGAAATGCTTCGCAAGTTAAGTAAACACGATACTTATGAGGAGTTTGACGCCAACCAGGTATTTCTATCTATACAAGAAAGCCCCATGCTTTGGTACAACGTACCTATTATTTATCTAAAACCCAAAAAGGGGGATTCCATAAGAAATTTAATTGGAGTTTCTAAAACCGAAAAATATGTAGCCTTGGCTGATTTCTTTTCAGATAGGGGAGAGTATATTTTAGCCCCATATTTAGATGAAGCCTATAAAGCTCAGGTTCCGAATGGTTTTCAAAAAGAATTCAAGGAAACCGATCAACGAGTAAATTTGTTGTATAACACCATTGAAGGGAGGTCTTTAAAAATATTTCCTGTTCCCAATGATGATAACAACACCTGGATTTCCACTTTTGATTACTCAAATGACCCTTCCAAAATACAGGATTCACTCTACAGTAATTTTATAAAAAATGGATTTAAAACGTATTTATACACTTTAAATAGAGCGAAACAAACAGGGGATTTTTCCCAATCTGACAAGCTTTTGGAAGCCTTCACGAAAACACAACATAAGTATGGAAGTGCAGTCATGTTGAGTGACGATAAAGTAAAAACAGAAGTGCTTTACAATAAGTACGACATCTTTAAAAAGTTGTTCAGTTGGTATTTATACGCAGGTACCTTGTTGTTCGTATTTTTAATAATTCAAATATTTAAAGACCATAGTACGTTTGTGAATGTAGCGGTAACGGCTTTCAAATGGATTGTAGTTGGCTTATTCATATTGCACACTTTAGGTTTAATAGTGCGTTGGTACATTTCTGGGCATGCTCCCTGGAGTGATGCTTACGAGTCCATGATTTATGTGGCTTGGGCAACCATGTTTTTTGGATTGGCCTTTGGTAGAAAAAGTGATTTAACCATCGCTTCAACAGCTTTTGTAACCTCCATGATTTTAATGATTGCCCATTGGAATTGGATGGATCCTGCGATTGCGAACCTACAACCCGTTTTAAATAGTTATTGGTTAATGATTCATGTGGCTGTGATTGTTGCGAGTTATGGTCCATTTACTTTAGGGATGATTTTAGGCGTGGTCTCATTATTATTGATGATTTTCACAAATAAAAAGAATAAAACCAAAATGGATTTGAATATTAAAGAACTTACCATCATAAATGAAATGGCCTTAACCGTAGGTTTGGTTATGCTAACCATCGGAAATTTTTTAGGTGGTATGTGGGCCAATGAAAGCTGGGGACGTTACTGGGGTTGGGATCCAAAGGAAACATGGGCGCTTATCAGTATTATGGTATATGCCTTTGTGATACATATGCGATTGGTTCCTGGACTTCGTGGGCGTTGGTTTTTCAACTTAATGTCTATCATTGCTTTTGCAAGTATTATGATGACGTATTTTGGTGTAAATTTCTACTTAGCTGGGTTACACAGTTATGCCAGTGGCGATCAAATTGTGAGTCTTCAATTTATTGGAATTGCTTGCGCAATAGTAGCTATTATAGCGTTTTTTGGATATCGAGGCTATAAAAAGTATCATGTTAAGTGATATTAATTTTTAAATCAAACCAAAAACACAATCAAACGTTATTTCGAATAAAATAGCTAAACCAAAACTAAGCAACGTACCAGCTAAAATGTATTCGGTTAGTTTTCTGCGTTTAGTTTTTGGTAAATCCCCAAAACAAAGTACCGGTTTGGCGGCAATTAAGAACTGACAACTTCCCATGGATTGGTTCTATAAACAGGAATAAAAACTAATGTTCCTGCATTCTAATACAAGCATCTTTAAAAATAGCATTAAAATTAATAATAAATAAACCCCGATTATTCAAAGGCTATAAAATAGCGCGATGAAGGTTTTTCATAATAAATCACAAACTAATTATCTTTACCCGAATTATTAATAAATTACAAATATGAAATTATTCAAGGAGTTTAAAGAGTTTGCAGTAAAAGGTAATATGATGGATATGGCTATCGGTATTATAATTGGTGCTGCATTTAATAAAGTGATTGATATTTTGGTTAAAAAAGTATTACTTCCACCTTTATCATTATTGACTGACGGTGTTAATTTTGAAAATAAAAAAATCATTTTAAAAGAAGCTATTAATAATTTGGATGGCACTGTAAAAACAGAAGAGGTGGCCATAGGTTATGGTGCTTTAGGGGAAGCTTTTTTAGATTTTTTTATTGTGGGTTTTACAGTTTTCATTGTGGTAAAATTTATGAACAAATTACGTAATCGTGCCCAAGACACTAAAGATGAAACCGTTGCAACACCTAAAGATATTGAATTGTTATCAAAACTTACCGAGTTGATGGAGGAACAAAATACCTTATTAAAGAAGAAATAGCCTTTTTAATTTAGAATTAAAGATATTTTGTTAAAAGTAATGTCTTTAAAATCCTTAATTACCAAATCAGCTTTACTATAATCTTGGTTTTTGGAGTGAAAACTATCATATCCCACGCAAAAAACTTGGGCAGCTTTTGCAGCTTCAATACCATTGGTAGAGTCTTCAATAACCATACATTCTTCATTTTTAAAACCGGTAGCTTCAACTGCTTTGATAAAAATTTCTGGATGCGGTTTGCTTTCCTTTAAATCGCCGCCACTAAATTTTGCTACAAAATATTTATGTAAATCAAAACGATCAAAAATTTGATCGATACTGGTCATGGCCGCCGAAGATGCTAAAACCAATTTTAATCCGTTGTTGTGGTAATCCTTTATTAAATCAAAAACCCCATCAATGAGTGATAGCTGGGAATTACTTTGAAAAAATTGTTTGTAGTGTTTACGTTTTATGGCCACCAAGGTTTCTGGTGATTCTTTTAGATTAAAATGGTTACATAAACGTTTGCAAATATTAATAGTAGATTGTCCTGTAAAAGATTCATAAAGGTCGTTGGAAACTTCAATACCAACTTCATCAAACATATCATTATAGGCCTTATAATGCATAGGTTCACTATCAATTATAACCCCATCCATATCAAAAATAACCGCTTTTAGCATACTGATTTTTTTTGCGAATATATAAGAATTGCTAAGAACTCCATAAAAATCAGGGTTGCAGTTTTCAATATTTTTTTCAATATTTGTCACTTATGATTGTTTAATTTGACTTCCGTCCTGAACCGATATCCCCATCGGGCAAATTATAAGCTGAATGTTTTGACGTTTAGCTATGTCTTACATATTATCATTTCAAAATGGAATCAAATAAAATTACCTTAAAACAAGTCATTCAATATTTTAAAATAGCAGTTTCAGGCAAAGAACAAGAATTTACTTCGGGTAGTATCCGAAAAGCCGTTTTTATGCTTTCCGTACCCATGATTTTAGAAATGCTCATGGAATCTATTTTTGCTTTAGTGGATATTTTTTATGTTTCAAAAGTAAGTGTTAATGCGGTAGCTACTATTGGTTTAACAGAATCTGTAATAACTCTTGTTTATGCCGTTGCTATTGGTTTGAGTATGGCTGCCACGGCTATAGTGGCAAGACGCGTAGGTGAAAAAGATTTAAAAGGCGCATCAAATGCAGCCGTTCAAGTTATTTTTCTAGGAATTTTTGTGGCTATTATTATTAGTGCTGTTGGCATGATTTACCCTAAAGAAATTTTGGGTTTAATGGGAGGCGAGCCTGATTTAATTGAAGAAGGGTATGGTTACACTAAAGTACTTATGGGTGGTAATGTTACTATTATGTTATTGTTTTTAATCAACGCCATTTTTAGAGGTGCTGGTAATGCATCGGTAGCGATGTGGACGCTAATTGTATCAAATGGATTAAATATTATACTGGATCCTATTTTTATTTTTGGGTTTGGTCCCATTCCCGCTTTTGGTGTTGAAGGGGCTGCTATTGCTACTACCATAGGTCGAGGAACGGCGGTATTATTTCAATTAGGGGTTTTATTTTTTGGGTATAGTAAAATTAAAATAGCCGTCCATGATTTGGTGTTGCAACTAGGGGTTATGTTTAATTTAATTAAGATATCCCTGGGCGGTATAGGCCAGTTTTTAATAGGAACGTCATCTTGGGTATTTTTAATGCGTATCATGAGTGAATTTGGTAGTGAAGTTTTAGCAGGATATACCATTGCCATTCGTGTTATGATGTTTACATTAATGCCAGCTTGGGGTATGAGTAATGCTGCGGCTACTTTGGTTGGACAAAATTTAGGAGCCAAAAAGCCAGATCGCGCAGAACAATCGGTTTGGAAAACTGGAAAGTACAGTGCTATTTTTATGGGATTGGTCTCTATATTATATTTGGTATTTGCGCCTCAAATTATTGTATTATTTAATGCTACTCCAGAGGTTGTAAAATATGGCAGTTTGTGCTTACGCATCATAGCCGCTGGATATATATTTTACGGGTATGGTATGGTGGTTATTAATGCCTTTAATGGGGCAGGTGATACTAAAACACCTACGTATATTAATTTTGTATGTTTTTGGTTGTTGCAATTACCTTTCGCGTATGTAATGGCCATAAGTTTGGGTTTTGGGCCATCAGGTGTATTTTGGGCTATAACTTTAACAGAGATTCTCATTGCTATCGTAGCCATTATTTGGTTTAAAAAAGGTGACTGGAAAAAAGTGGAAGTTTAATACAATAATTGTAACTTGGGTAATTAATTTAGTGTGATGACAAAAGGCAGAATAGAAGCATTTACCGATGGGGTATTGGCCATTATAATAACCATCATGGTATTGGAACTAAAAGTACCACACGGCGGTGAATTTGAGGATTTAAAACCTTTATTACCTGTATTTGGGAGTTACATACTGAGTTTCATTTATTTGGCAATTTACTGGAACAACCACCATCACATGATGCAAACGGTTAGGCATGATACGGGTAGTATTTTGTGGGCCAATATGCATTTACTTTTTTGGTTGTCATTAATCCCCTTTGTGACCGGTTGGATGGGGGAAAATGATTTTACAACCGCATCCGTATTTTTGTATGGCATGGTATTGTTATTTGCAGCGTTTGCTTATTTCCTTTTACAGAAACTTATCATTAAAAGTAATGGAAAAGAATCTATTTTAGCGAGAGCTTTAGGAAAGGATTTAAAGGGGAAGGCTTCACCAATTTTATATATAGTAGGAATTATAGGCGCTTTTTTTAACGTTTGGATTTCAGGTATTATTTTTATTTTGGTTGCTATAATTTGGTTAATTCCAGATTCTAGAATTGAGAAGGCATTAAATCAAGAAACTTCTGACTAGTTATTTACCTTTTCTTAAATCTGTTTTAAAAAACAAACCAACCTGTATTCGATTTAGGTTTTGTTTATTTATTTCATGATTTAAATAACCGATTTGAATATTGTCATCATCAAAAATATTAATGCCCAAAGCGGCGTAAAATCTATTCTCAGTAAAAACCTTACCCTCTAAATTTGCAAAAAATTCATTGTTTACGTTCATAAAAAAGGTTTTATTCAATTCAATTTTTGTACCCAATTTATAGCGAAATCTATTGTTTAAAGAATTAGTGCGTTTGAAATTTAAGAACCTATGTTCCAATCTCAATCGGTGATATATTGGTAAATTTGAAATTTTGTGTCTATAACTAATTTGTTCATAGGGTCTGTTTTCGTATAAATGATTCTCACCTGAGATGATAAATGTCCTATCAATATCCAAATAGCAATAGGCGAATGTGAGCGTGGTTTTTTTATTTAGATGGTAGTTAATACCAGTGTAATAAAATAAAACATTCATATTATCAAACACTTCAAAAGTACGTAATTGAAAACCCGTCTTTATACTAAATGCCTCTGAAACTTTATGATTGGCATCTAGCATATACCAAGCACCCAATTTCTTTTCAGGGGTAGGTTGTGAATAGATAGATATGCTGAAAGTAAGCACTATGAACATTAAAAAGTACTTCATAGCTTTGTTTAATTGCAATAATGTATTAGGTATAGTACTTAACTATACTGATTTTTTATAATGGATAGGAAATAAAAGGAGTTCATAATTGAACTCCTTTTACATGAATAAAGAACCCAATTAAAAGTGTTCGTTTAAATGATGGTGTTCATCAATTAACGGACCGCCTTCAATAATTTGTTCAGAAGCTTGAGATGCAAATTTCTCAAAGTTTAAGTGGAATGAATGTGCTAGTTGAATAGCCTTACCAACATAAGCTCCTTTTTGTAACCAAGTATTCATAGGGTCTAAAATCTCGGTTGGAACACCTGGACAATATTTTGGCATAAATAAACCGAAAATAAAGTTTTGTTCATAGTCTACATCATCTAATTCCCCATTTAAAATAGCAGTAATCATGGCTCTGGTATATTTTAATTTAATTCGAGAACCGACACCGTAAGGTCCAGCACTCCATCCTGTATTGATTAACCAAACATTAACCCCTGCTTCTTTCATTTTTTCACTTAACATTTCACCATAAACAGTTGGGTGCAATGGCATAAAGGGCTCTCCGAAACATGCAGAGAATGATGGCACAGGTTCAGTAATACCAGCTTCGGTTCCAGCTACTTTAGCTGTATAGCCAGAGATAAAATGATACGCAGCTTGACCTGGCGTTAATTTTGATACAGGAGGCAATACACCAAAAGCATCACAGGTTAAAAAGAAAATATTTTTAGGGTTGCTTGCATAAAGCGTTTCTTGGTAATTGTCTATATGATAAATTGGATAACTAACACGTGTGTTTTGTGTGATGCTACTATCTTCATAATCAGGTTCACCATTATCTTTTATAATAATGTTTTCAAGAAGAGCTCCAGGTTTAACAGCTCTAAAAATATCTGGTTCCTTTTCTTCAGTTAGATCGATTACTTTCGCATAGCAACCACCTTCAAAGTTAAAAATAATATTATCTTTTGTCCAACCATGTTCATCATCACCAATTAATTTTCTATCAGGGTCTGCAGATAAGGTTGTTTTTCCCGTACCAGATAATCCGAAGAAAATTGCGGTATCACCTTTTTTTCCAACGTTAGCTGAACAGTGCATTGGTAACACATTTTTTTCAACAGGTAATATTAAGTTTAGTGCAGAAAAGATGCCTTTTTTCATTTCACCAGTGTATGCAGATCCCCCTACCAAAGCAATTTTTTGAGTAAAATTGATGATTGAAAAATTACCTTGACGAATACCATAAGCTGCCGGATCTGGACAAACATACCCAGGGGCACAGAGAATTAGCCAATCTTCTTTGAAGTTTTCAAGCTCCTTTTCGCTAGGTCTTAAAAACATATTGTAAACAAATAGGTTAGACCATGGTAGTTCTGTTATGGTTCTTATATTTGTTCTAAAATCTGGTTCTGCACAAACATAACCATCTCTGGCATAGATTTCTTTGCCAGAAAGATATTTGGTAACCTCATTTTTTAACTTATCAAAGTTTTCAGGAGATATGGCTTTGTTGGTTTTTCCCCACCAAACTTTATCTGCTGTATAGTCATCTTTTACCAAAAATCTATCTTGTGGAGAACGACCAGTGAATTTTCCAGTATTTATAGCAAGAGTACCGTTTACTGTTTCTTTTCCCATGCCTTTTTCAATAGTGATTTTTTGAAGTTCTTCTGGTGATAAATTCCAGTTTACTTTCACATCATTAATTCCATATTTTTTTAAACTGGGATGTCTTTTTGTTACTGTTTCCATTTTGATTTAATTTTTAAGGTTCTTATTAATTTTATTTAAAATGGCCATAATAATGGCACTAATATGAGTGTAATAATTAAAAATAAAAATAGGAGGGGGGCTCCCACTTTTAAGTAATCTATAAATTTATACCCACCAGCTGTCATTACCATAGCGTTGGTAGTGGTTCCTATGGGAGTTAAAAATGCCGTAGAAGCGCTAATAGCTACCACTATCATGAATGGCTCTGGTGATAAACTTAGAGAACTGGCTGCTAAAATGGCTATAGGTGCCATTAAAACAGCTGTTGCCGAGTTATTGATTACTTGGCTAAAGGTGGTCGTTAATAAAAATACACCGCCTAATAATACTATGGGATGAATGGCTCCTAAATAATTTACCAATCCGTTAGCAATAATTTGGGCAGTTCCCGTTTTCTGTAACGCTATACCCATAGGAATCATAGCAGCAATCATAACAACACTCGTCCAACTGATACCCTTATATGCTTTTGAAATGGGAACGCAACCAGTAAGTAAAACTATTCCCGCTGAAATTAAAGCAGCTATAGATCCTGGTACCACATTAAAGACCATAAACACAATCATAAGTAATAATGCACCTAGAGCTATGTATGATTTCAAATTTAAGCTTTCTACATTTTTAGCCATCCCTTCTGGACTACCTATAATAACCAGATTTTCATGTTGTTTTTTCAAATCGTCTATATGTTCCCAAGTACCACGGATTAAAAAGGCGTCTCCAACCTTAACAGTGATTTCTTTTAGCTCTAAGGGTTTATTGTTTCTGGAAGCGGCTAAAAGTTGAATTCCAAATCGTTTAAAGTATTCCCCTAATTTATACTTTCTTCCAACTAAAATAGAGTTTGGGTTTACGATAACCTCTGTCATGCCTACCTCTTGGTTTATTAAATTGTGTTTTAATTCATCCGTAATGGGTTCTAGAGGTAATAAACCTAATCTAAAAGTAATCATGATCTTGTTTATAGCTTCTGTTTCCCCTTTTACGGTTATGATATCATGATACAGAAACATAGTGCTCGGATTTGGAAACTCCTCAAAGGATGGGATTCCTTTTAATACATTAGGATGTCTTCTTTTTATTCTAATAATGGATACATTGTAATTTTTTTCAAATTGCCAATCCTCAATTTTAGTATTAAGTAAAGGAGATATGGAACGAACCCGTAATCGGTAATAACCACTGTCAATTTTATAAGCTTCAATCCAATTGTGTAACGTAGATTCTATATTTATTGGTTTGTTGTTGGTTTTGTTTTTAGGCAATAATTTGTAGCCAATATATCTAAAATATAACAGCGCAATTATCAATAATGGCAATCCAATTAAACCAAATTCAAAAAATGAAAATCCTTCATAACCACCATCTAATAATGCATTACTTGCGATAATATTTGGGGGTGTTCCAGTTAAAGTTAATAAACCGCCAGTATTTGATCCAAAGGCCACAGGCATTAACATTTTGGAAGGTAAAGTGCCTATGCCCCAAGCAGAAGATATAGTGAGAGGCATTAATGTAGCAACTGTTCCCGTATTACTTACAAAACCAGATAACACACCAGCTCCAAGGGTTACTATAACCAACAATTTTGGAATACTTTTTCCTGCCCATTCAATAAATTTTTTACCCGCCATGGCTGTCCATCCTGTTTGTGCAATACCTTCACCTATGATAAAAAGCGCAGCAATCATAATAACTGTAGGATTACTAAACCCGCTAAGGGTTTCCGTCATATCTAAAATACCCGTTAGAAACAAGCTAATCATGGATATTAAAGCAATAACATCGGGCGGAAATTTTCCCCAAATGAAAAGGATGATGGTCACAACTAAAATGAGGAGCATTAAATAGATCATATCTTGTAATTGTTTCTTAGTTTTACAGTTTATAAGTTAATTAAATTCCTATGAAAGCTACTTATTAATTACAAAGTAAAATTACAATGGATAGAAGCTATTAATTATGACTAATGTCATACTTTGTCTGTGTATTGTATTTTTCAATTATTATTAAATTTGGGATATTAAAAATGATAATATCATTTACGAATACGTTTGCGTGATATTGTGTTTTGAATGATTATGAATTTTTGTTGAGGATACCGACTTATGTAGATAATAAAATTGATTTAAAATTTAAAAATAAACTATGAAATTAGATATTATGGCTTTCGGAGCACACCCAGATGATGTGGAGTTAGGGTGTGCAGGTACGCTAGCAAAAGAAATAGCCAATGGAAAAAAAATAGGCATTATAGATTTAACCCAAGGTGAATTAGGGACTAGAGGCACCATTAAAACCAGATATGAAGAAGCCAAAAGTTCGGCTAACATATTGGGGGTTTCAATAAGGGAAAACATGCAGTTTGCTGACGGGTTTTTTATTAATGATAAAGCACATCAATTAGAAGTTATTAAAAAGATAAGAACATATCAACCAGAAATCGTTATTTGTAATGCTTTAGAAGACAGGCATATAGATCATGGTAAAGGCAGTAAATTGGTAAGTGATGCATGTTTTTTAAGTGGTTTGGTGAAAATAGAAACAAAAGATAATTCTGGTGTATTACAAAACCCATGGCGACCTAAACAAGTATATCATTTTATACAATGGAAAAATCTTGAGCCAGATTTTGTAGTTGATATTACGGGATTTATGGATAAAAAAATGGATTCTGTTTTGGCCTATAAAACACAGTTTTATAATGAAAACAGTAAAGAACCTGAAACCCCTATTTCCAGTAAAAATTTTACGGATAGTATAAAGTACAGAGCCAGGGATTTAGGCCGAATAATTGGAGTGGAATATGCTGAAGGCTTTAATGTAGAACGTTACGTAGCTGTGGATAGTTTATTTGATTTAAAGTAATTATGAGTTTTAAGAATTACATCTCCCTACATTTAAATAAAATATTAAAAAAGTCTTTGTAGAAAAGATTGAAATCAATTACATTTGCACACGCATTACAAAATGCCAAACACGGTGGTTGTAGCTCAGTTGGTTAGAGCATTGGTTTGTGGTACCAAGGGTCGCCGGTTCGAGCCCGGTCTTCCACCCAAAATGAGAAGCCTTTCAAGAAATTGAAAGGTTTTTTTGTTTTAATAAGTACTATACAATTTATATTTTTAGAGAATTAAAATGCAAATTTGTAATATGAAAAGGATTTTATATTATTTTCTATTTTCACCTATTGTTCTTTTTGCTCAAATTAATGAAAGCGATACCCTTAATTTAAAAGCTAAACTTGCTTTAACTGGATTTTGGCAAGGCGGAAATGTAGAGACCCTTATTTTTAGAGCAAAATCAGATTTAAGTTTTATACCTTGGAAAAAATGGGTATTTAAGACTCAAAATTCGTATATATATCAAGAATTTGGCAGAAAAAAGGCCGATGAGGATATCTTAAGCTTGAATTTTCTTTATTTAAATCCAGAGCGTAAAGTATACCCTTTGCTTTTGGGCTTTGTGAGCACTAATTTCAGGAGAGAAATTGATTTGCGCAGTATGTTTGGAGCAGGAGTAACATTTCAAATTTTGAACAAAAACGATAATTGGCTTAAAGTTGCCCTATCAAGTGAATACGAACAAACGGATTTTAAAAAAAGCAATTTTAACCGTTCTGAGTTTAACGGAAATGAATCTATCAATACCTTTCGGGGTACTATTTGGTTAAATGGTAAATACCAACTATTTAAAAATAAACTTATCATAAACCATGAAAGTTATTTTCAACCTTCTCTTGAGCGAAGCAATAATTATAGATGGCAAGCGGATATTGGTTTAGAACTTCCCCTTGTGAAATTTTTAAGCTTTAAAGTGAATTATCTCCACACATTTGAAAGTGTTGTCATTGTAAATCAAAAACAAGAAGATAAGGTATTGACCTTTGGATTTACCCTGAAAAGCTATTGATTATATCATTAACATTTATCAATCTAATTTAATGCGTTCTTCTCTATTTGCCAATTCCCAGGCAGTATGGAATATTAAACGCGAACGGGTTTCCAAAAATTCATAATTAATTTTATCGGGTGTGTCACTTGGTCTGTGGTAATCGGCATGGGTGCCGTTAAAATAAAAGATTACTGGAATATTGTTTTTTGCAAAATTGTAATGGTCCGATCTGTAATAAAAACGATTTGGGTCCTTATCATCATTATAGGTATAATCGAATTCTAAATTGAAATATTTTTTATTAATATCTTCAGAAATTTTGTGCAATTCTTTACTTAATTTATCTGAACCAATTAAGTATAAATAGTTGCCTTTACCTTCATGTTTTGGATCTACACGCCCAATCATATCAATATTCAAATCTGCTACCGTATTGGCTAAAGGAAAAATAGGATCTTCATCCGTATAGTAACGCGAACCATAAAGTCCTATTTCCTCACCTGTTACATGCAAGAATAGGATGGAACGTTTTGGTCCATTTCCTTCTTTTTCTGCAGTTTTAAAAGCCTCAGCAATTTCTAAAATAGCCACTGTTCCCGAACCATCATCATCAGCACCATTATTGATATCGCCATTTTTTGAAACACCAATATGGTCTAAATGTGCGGAAATTACAATGACTTCATCCGGTTTTACAGAACCTTTAATATAAGCCACTACATTTTCGGAGGCTTTAGTGTCTCCCTTAAAATAATCTTCCGGGATTTCTTGAAAATAATTACCTTCAGCAATGGGAGAAGAAATATTATTTGATTCATAATAGTTTTTTAAAAACTCTACTGCTTTTTTTTGTCCTGGTTCACCTGTTCTTCGTCCTTCGAATTCATCAGACGCATAAGTATATAGCATGTCCTTAAGTTCTGCAGCGGTTATAGTGCTCGCATAAGTTTCTGGATTTGCTGTTATTTCAGATTTATTTTCTTTTTGATAAGATTTACAGAATAATAGTAAAAAAGCAAAACTGATAAGAATTATTGGATGTTTCAAGTTTTAAAAATTAGTTGTTAAACTACGATATTACGAAAATGTATTTACAGAATGGATATGTTGACCTTATTTTAACAATTCATGGTACTCATCAATGACTAGTCGATGATCTTGATTGGCAATTTGCCAAGCCGTAGCGAAAATGAGTTTAGTTCGTCTTTCGAGCAAGGGATAGTCTATTTTGTCTGGAGTATCTGATATTTTGTGATAGTCTTCGTGTTCACCGTTGAAATAGAAAATAACAGGAATGTTTTCTTTTGCAAAATTAAAGTGATCAGAACGTGAATAATAATTGTGCCCATCTTTTACTTTATTGTATCTATAATCAATGTTTATATTAAATAAAGAATGATTAACTTTTTCTGACACATAATGAAGTTCTTTGCTTAACATATTGGATCCAATCAAATAAATATAATCCTTGTTATTTTCATGTAGGTCATCTACCCGACCAATCATATCGATGTTTAAATTACATAGCGTACTGTTTAAGGGAAACACGGGATGTTTTACATAAAATTCAGAACCAAGCTTGCCAATTTCTTCCGCAGTTAAATGAAGAAATAGAATGCTTCTTTTAGGCCCAACCCCATCCATTTTAGCAATTTTAAAGGCTTGAGCCATTTCCATAAGTGCAACGGTTCCAGAGCCATCATCATCCGCACCTCTATAAATTTCACCATTTTCGTTAACCCCTAAGTGATCTAAATGCGCAGAAATTATAATCACTTCATCTGGTTTTTCAATACCTTCAATAAATGCCAATACATTTTCAGTACTTTTATTGATTTTAGGAAAAATGCTGGCAGGTATGGTTTGATAATAGTTATCACCACCAAAGGGGGATTCAATACCTTCTTTTATATAGTATGTTTTTAAAAATTCTGAAGCTAACTTTTGACCAGGCTCACCAACTTTTCTTCCTTCGAAATCCATAGATGCGAATTTGTATAAATGCTTTTTTAATTCTTCCGATGAAATGGTGTTAGAATATTTAACAATTAAAGTACTGTCAACGAGCTCAATGTTGTCTTTTAAATTTTGAATTTTTACGGTGTATTTGGGAGTTGCGCAAGTACCTACTAGAATAAAGAATGAGAGAATAAAAAAGGTTTTCATGAATTAATTTAATAGGTTTTTATCCCTTGTAATTTTAAATAAAATCATTCCCTGTGGCTAGAAAATCTTTTATTTATAGTTATATTATAATCTTAAAAACAAATATAATCATTATGAAGAAAAAGCTTATTTGTCGGTAGAAATATTTTCAATATTAGTATTCTCAATTTCGATATCTTCAATGTCTAAATCTTCCAATTCTTCAATGGCTTCTTCCTCAAGTTTGGTCTCAGTGGCTTCTAAAACCTTTGTGCTAGCTACTTTTGTTTCCATAAAAATAGCTTTATAGGTGGTGATTCCGAGGGCCATAATAATTAACAAAAATATGAACTGAATTATTTTTTTAATGTCTCCAGATTTTTTTGATAGGTAAAATGCTATAATAACAAACAAAAGTCCTATTACAGAAGGAAAGATAGCTAAGTTTGATATTGGCAATACAGAAAATATGATTGCTAAGATAGCGGCAATTAATGCTAAGATTGTAAATACTTTTTTCATTATATTATCTTCTAATTTTTTAACCCCGAAGCCGATTTTATTTTTAATTCTCCATTACCCACGGGTATTTTAAACTTGCCATAAACAGGTATTTTGTTTAAATCGGCTGTTAGCCACAAAAAATTATTGTTTTTTCCTTGAAGCACATCTGTTTGGCTCGATCCTATGGCCAATTTATAGCACTCCTTTTTTCCAAGAGCTGTTGATATGGATTCTTTGCCTAAATAGGTAATTTTTCCAATTATTTCTTCCCTATCAAAAATAATAGGTAGGGTTTTGCTCGTTCCAATTACCATATCTTCAAAATCATATAATCTTATATAATATATCGTTGAAACGATATCTTTTGTTCCAGAATTTAGACTAACGATTTTATCTTCAACATTGTTATTCTTTTTTTTCTGAACCGTTTTAACAGTATTGGTTTTATAGTCATAAGTATATTTCATGTTTTTATAATAGTTACCTTCATTTATATCTCTATTGTATAGATATGGAGATAGATTTTTTGGGTTTACATAGCTCTCATATAAATCTCTTATCTTAAAAAAATTATCCCATTTACTATAGGTTGTAGCAGTACATTTCAACCTTAAAAGTGTTGCTTTAGATGTTTTTACATCAGAAGTTTCCATGATTACTTGAGCAATATCTGTCAAAACTCCAGACATATTATAAGAAGCTGTAAACACTAGTTTCTCGCCAGAACCAATGGCATTATTTTGAGCGTAAATGGATGTTTGAAATAAGAAAAAGAATATGTACAAAAAAGATATTCGTAGCATGAATATTAATTTTAGGTTTTAACTTACCAATTGGCATTTATTGTGCCGAAAATACAATGCTTTAAATTATTATACTAATTTTTTTAGGATATAGAAGGCAACTTATTTTATAGATGACATTTATCATAGTTTAGGCAATCAGGGTATGGTATTTTTACTTTAAAATCGTTTAGATTTTTTTGATGAAATGACATTTAACAAGTTTTTAAAAAACGATGTATTAAATAAGGAATATTTAAAATTTTTAATGAGAGAACGTTATGGTTATATATGTTCTGAATTTTAAAATTAGCTAAAAAAATAATAATTACTAAAATATTAACTCGTGAAAAATATTTTATTACCCACAGATTTTTCAAAGAATTCAATCAATGCGATTAATTATGCTGTAAAGTTATTTGAAAGTATTGATTGTAATTTTTATATACTTAATGTGCAAAAGGCTTCCTCGTTTATTTCAGATGATTTAATGTCTGTCTCAACATCGGCTACTATTTATAATACATTGGTTGATGCAGCAAAAAAATCAATTATAAATATTATTTCCCAAATAAATAAACGTTCTCAAAACAAAAACCACACCTTCCATTCGATAGTAGATTATGATAATTTTATAGATGCCATAAATCAAACTTCAAAAATTTATGGAGTAGATTTAATTATTATGGGAACAAAGGGGGCATCTGGTTTAGAAAAAGTAGTTTTCGGCAGTAATACCGTTCATGTTTTACAACGTTGTGACATACCAGTTTTAGCAATTCCAACAGGGTGTAAGTTTAAAAAATTAGATACCATAGCTTTTACTAGCAGTTTTAGATCATCTTATTGTATTGATGATTTATTGCCATTAAAAGAATTAGTTTTCTCAAACAATTCAAAACTTAAAATTTTGCATGTTGTTGAAGATTATAATTTTCAAGAAAAATTGGAGGAGAATATTGAATTTTTTGAAAATAATTTTCCTCAGGTTATTTTTGACCGTATCATGTCTGATGATAAAGATATTTATAATGTAATTCAAGATTATATTGTAAAAAATGAAGTGAAAATGATTGCCATGGTCGGTAAAAAGCATTCTTTCATAAACAGATTGTTTACTAGACATTCAGTGGAAACTTTAGCTTTTAATATCGATATTCCATTTTTAGTCATGCATAGGTCTAAAGATTTGGCTTAAGTCTTGATGATTCATATTGAAGAATAAATCTTATATTTTATCTAAAAATTACTGTTTAAATAAATTTTTGCAGTAATATAGATTAATATAAAATAATCTGATGTCCTATAATCAAAGTAAATCGTCTCAAAGCTTAATAATTAATAAAAAACAAATTTCTAAAAGTATTATTATTATATGGGGCGCCATTATAATTTTTTTAGCATTAGCAGATGTTTTTATTAACCATTTTGAATGGATATCAAGTGGAGCTATTCAAAGGTTAGTTAATATAACACGTGATGATGGTTTGCCTAATTGGTTTTCGAGTATTCAATTACTTTTTATCAGTATTGTTGTTTGGTGTATATTTTTAAGTTTAAAATATTCAAAACCTAATTTGATGAAAAAAGGCATTCATGGCTGGGGATGGTTAATAATTGCCTTGTTTTTTATGTATTTAGCTGTTGATGATGGTTCTAAAATGCATGAGCGCATTGGCACTTATTTTAGTGACAAAATGGAATTTTTACAAACTTACAATCCTGGATTTTTATCTGGAATTTATGATGTTTTTCCCAGTTATGGATGGCAGTTTGTGTTTGTACCAATATTTGGTGCAATAGCTTTGTTTATATTGTATTTCTTGTATAAAAATCTGGAGTCTAAAAGACAAATTATTTATATAGTCTTAGCTTTTGGATGTTATGTAGCCTCAGTAGTATTAGATTTTTTTGAAGGCATGGATGAAAGCATTTATGATCCAATAATGGCTCTTTTTGATACAGGGCTGCATCCTGTGCAACATTTTTCTAAATTAATTGAAGAAATTTTTGAAATGGTTGGTAATACCTTATTCATGCTTGTTTTTACTAAGCAATTACTAAATATTGCTGAAAAATGGAAAATCCAGGTAGTTGATTTAATAGACAGTGACTAGGTTGTGTTTTTAATTTCTTAGGGTTTTAAATATTTCCTTGAATAGTAAACTACTGTTATTGTATGTTTTTGCAAAGTAACTTGAAGGTACTTTATCTCGAATTTTTGTAACATTTTTTTTATTGATGCGTCATATAAGTATCAATCAAAAAATAACCATCATGAGACAAGATAATCAACTTTTAGTCATTACTCATCTTAGTCAATTAATAACGTTAATCACAGGTTTTGGAAGCTTAATATTACCATTAATTCTCTGGCTTACACAAAAAGATAAAGTGTACCAAATGGATGAACATGGTAAAAACATAGTAAACTTCCAATTGAGTTTAATAGTATATTGTTTGCTGTGTATCCCTTTAATTCTATTCTTTGGATTGGGCATTTTAGGATTTATAATCCTTGGGATAATATCTGTGATATTCCCTATTATTAACGCTATTAAAGCTAGTAGAGGCGAAAACCCAACATACCCTTTATCTCTTAATTTTATTAGTTAGTTTAGTTCGAGATAAAACAAAAGCTCACCTTTTGGTGAGCTTTTAATTTTGCTAAAGCAGTAATCTATGATTTTGGTTTAGTTGGTATAATGTGTTAAAAAGATTTTACTTTAGCAGAAAAAATTAGTTATTCAACATCACTGGCATTACCAACATGGTAACTTGTTCTCCTCTATCTAGGCCATCAATGGGTGTTAAAATACCAGCTCTATTGGGCATGCTCATTTCAAGTTGAACTTCATCTGAACTTAAGTTATTCAACATTTCAGTTAAGAAACGAGAATTAAACCCTATTTGGATATCATCTCCTTGATAATCACAAGTTAAACGTTCTTCCGCTTTGTTGCTATAATCGATATCTTCAGCAGAAATATTTAATTCAGCTCCTGCAATTTTTAAACGTATTTGATGGGTTGTTTTGTTTGAAAAAATACTCACACGACGAACTGAATTTAAAAATTGATTTCTGTCAATCACTAATTTATTTGGATTTTCTTTTGGGATAACCGCTTCATAATTAGGATATTTCCCATCAATTAAGCGGCAAATAAGCTCTGAATTTTCAAAAGTGAATTTAGCGTTACTATCATTATATTCAATTGTGACATCTTCTTCACTGGCAGCTAAAATGCCTTTTAAAAGATTGAGAGGTTTTTTAGGCATGATAAACTCAGCAGACTGATTAGCCTTTACATCTTCACGCGTATATTTAACCAATTTGTGAGCATCAGTAGCTACAAAGGTCAATCCTTCTGTAGAGAACTGAAAAAACACACCACTCATTACTGGACGCAAATCATCATTTCCAGCAGCAAATATGGTTTTGCTAATGGCCGTAGCTAAAACGTCCCCTGTTACAATAGTTTTGCTAGGATCTTCTAGTGCAACCGCTTTTGGAAATTCATTACCATCCGCATAAGCCAAAGCATATTTACCATGGTTAGAACTTATTTCAACAGTATTGTTGTCTTCAACAACAAAAGTTAAGGGCTGTTCAGGGAAGGTTTTTAAGGTATCGAGCAACAAACGTGCTGGTAAAGCAACACTCCCTTTGCTTTCACTTTCAACATCTAATTTGGATGCCATAGTGGTTTCTAAATCACTCGCCGATACGGTTAATTTATTTTGGTCTAATTCAAATAAGAAATTATCTAAAATAGGTAAGGTGTTCGAGTTGTTTATAACGCCTCCTAAAACTTGTAATTGTTTTAATAAATAGGTACTTGATACTATAAATTTCATGCGTTTAGCTTAGTTTTTATTATAAATATGCCAATTACAAATATATCCCATACAGTCTATATTTGGAAACAAACTTATTAACATTTAAGATGCGTATTTTTTCTTTCTGATGTAATTAAAAACAAATCCTAATATACCCAATAGTGCTAGAGGAAGCCCCATGTTTATAAGTTGCCACTTGGTTTTTTCTTTTGCTATTTTTTGTTGATCTAAAAACGCTACAGCTATTTCTTTGGTTCGAATGTTTATAAGTCCATCATCATCTAATAAGTAATTAACGGTATTCAGTAAAAATTCTTTGTTTCCGTAAGTTTGACCTGTCCATCTATCAAATCCCAATTCTTGAGGCACGTTTCTAACCACATCATTTTTTATGATATTACCATCTGCAATTACTACCATTTTTGTGGATATGCTTTTGTTTTTTTCGTTAGAAAGTTTGAAAGGTTTAATTCGGTTGCTATATACTGAATTAAATTCACCTTCTAAAAGCACAGCAAGGGTTAGGTTACCCTTATTGAAGGTTGAAGGGTCTTGCTCTTTAGTAACCAATTCTAAACTAATTTCTCGAGGTGTACCTTCTAGTTTTGTTAATGGTGCAGTCTCTAAAAGAATGGTTTTTTTGATATTATTTTTAAGTGTATCAATCTGGTTAGCAAAATCAAACTTTACTAAATTTAAATTGGTCACTATCGGGTGTTTTCCACTAGATGATGCCAATGGCGAATAAGGCCATCTTAAATTTTGAAACTGCGATTCGCTGCCACTTCCCATTGCCAAAGTAATGGGGGCAGAGTATAGGGAACTAACAATAACCGGATTTATTCGAACCCCATATTTAAAGAAAAAATCGGTTAGGTTTAAATCTCTGGATACGGCAAAATTTCTACCTGCATCGTTATAAAGGCTGTCCTTTTCCATAATCACTGCATCAATTAACCAAAGACTTTTTCCGCCGTTCATGGTGTATTGATCGAGTACTAGTTTTTCTTCCTCGGTAAATGCTTCCGTTGGCTTTGCCGATATG
Source organism: Litoribaculum gwangyangense (assembly GCF_039543505.1). NCBI lineage: Bacteria > Pseudomonadati > Bacteroidota > Flavobacteriia > Flavobacteriales > Flavobacteriaceae > Litoribaculum > Litoribaculum gwangyangense. The sequence continues at coordinate 129,658 of NZ_BAABJW010000002.1, forward strand.
ATTAAATCGAATTTCTCTAAGTCGTTCAGGGTTTTTTGTGGGTTAGTAGAAACACTATCTAAAGTAAAAGGAGCTATAAAATAGTACTCACCAATTTTCTTCACGAAATCTACTATGTATTTATCTACTAGCTGTTTGTTACCTTTTAAAATGGCTATTTTTCGAGACTTAGGTTTGGTAAGTTTATTAAATCCATCTGCAAAAGCGTACTCCAAATGTTGCACGGAATTTGAAACCAGTTCTTGTTGGGAAGCACCAATTTTGTTTTTAACCAATGGGATAATAACCGTTTGCTCATTATAACTTGCTAATGCCCAAGGAAAAATAATAGCTTGAGACGATTTACCGTTTTCCTGAACACTTAACTGCATGGGTGTTAATCCGCGCTGTGTTAGTTGCTGAATATTGCGTTCGCGTGTGGCCTCATCTTGTAATGGATTGATAAAATTGAAAATGATGTTGTTGTTAATTGCCGAAAATTCTTCGAGTAATTGTTTGGTTTCATTTTGAAGTCGTCTAAATTCCGAAGGGAAATCATCACCATCTAAAAATACATCGACCACTATAGGCGATTCCACATTATTTATAATATTTATAGCAGATTCACTTAACGTATAGCGCTTGTCTGAAGTTAAATCGAAACGTTTATAAACCTTATTACCAATAAAATTTATGGCAATTAAGGCGATTATTAAGATGGATATATATTTTAAATTTTTATTCAAACTTTTGTTCTAATTGGTATTGATGTACTTTTTTTACGGTATTATTATTAAATTCAAGTTCGATACATTCTTGCATGTAATTTAAAGCACCTGGTTTAAAGCCTAAATTATAATTCCATTTATCTGGTGAATTTGCTTTAAGGGAATCATCCCATCCATACCATTCGGCTGTTCCCAAAAGGGTTTCAACTTCGGTTTTTGTTTTTCCAATAAAGAGACTGTCTTTAATCATATTGCCACTCATTTCATAACGTAAAGCGGGTTTATCTCTCCATGCTTCACCATCAAAATACTTTTGGTGATGGTAACTACTGAAAATATTTAGAAGCGGATAAAACACATAAAAATAAACGATAGGGGTTAACACTAGGCTTATTAAAAAACTCAACCATTTACGTTTATCTATGGTGTTAGTAAATAACCAAACTAGTATAAAAACTAGCACTAAAAAAACAAGATATAAAGGTGTATATATCATTTTTCTTCCTTATTGATATTGAGTTTTGTTAATACTAGAAATAGAATCGTGATGCTTAAAAAATAAATAATATCCCGTGTATCCAATACACCTCTACCCATACTTTTAAAATGTGTACTCATCCCTAATTGATCTATAAAATTACTTGAAGTAAAATCTGCAACACCCTCAAAACCAATGTAAAATACAAAACAAATAAACACTGCTGATATAAAGGCCACAATTTGATTGTCGGACAATGTAGATGCAAAAACACCAATAGCTGTATATGCCGCCACTAAAAATAAAAGACCAAAATAAGAACCTAATACGGTTCCCATATCCAAATTTCCAACGGGATTTCCCAATTCGTAAACCGTATACACGTATATTAAGGTTGGTAAAAGAGCTATTAATATTAAAATAAAAGCTCCAAAATATTTCCCCAAAACAATATTTAAGTGTGAAATTGGTTTTGTTAGTAAAAGCTCTAAAGTACCTTGTTTTTTCTCATCTGAAAAACTGCGCATGGTAACGGCAGGAATTAGAAAAATTAAAATCCAAGGTGCCAGTAAAAAAAAGGATGATAAATCGGCAAAACCGTAATCTAGAATATTAAACTCTCCCTTAAAAAGCCATAAAAACAAGCTGTTTAGTACTAAAAAGATGGCGATAACTAAATAACCAATAGGCGATGAAAAAAATGAATTTATTTCTTTTTTTAAAATGGCTAACATTTATTTAGTAAAAGTTAAAAGTTAAAAGTTAAAAGTTAAAAGTTAAATATGGCATTATTTCCTAAAATCAAATACCATTATTCTAAGGTTTCTAATTTTTCAACACTCCAAGCTTTAGCAGGTTTACTAAAAAGTGGTTTGGTTTTAGACCAAACCGTGTTAAACAATTCAGATTTTCTATACCGTTCTAATGCTTCTTCATTCTCCCAATAACTATAAGTAAAAAAGACAGTTGGATCGTGGGCATCTCTGTAAAGTTCTAAAAATTTACAGCCCTCAAAATTTCTAATTTGTTTTTTGGTGTCATTAAAATTTAGGAGAAATGATTGAACGTTTTGTTTATAAAATCCCATCTTTACTATTCTTACAAGCATACATCTGTTTTTTTATTAAAAATCATTGGCTTTCGTAACATTTTGCGAAATTTCCATTCCTTTAGGAATGATTTGTGTTGGAATAAAATGAACACTAACCGCATCCATTAATCCCAATCCTAAAAGAGTTGATGCACTTCCTACAGTATCACTATTACTCTTATAAACCGCTATTTCAAGAAAATCACCCGAGTTGAAAACTACTAATTTTCTGCCTTCATCATTTCTTTGGTTTTCGGGAATATCAAAATTAACAAAGTCACTATATTTATTGTATATTTTTTTAAAGGTATAGTTACGTGCCGATATTTCAAAATCACGTCCTTTTTGAATACTTTCAAAAAAACTTCGTTTAATATTAGTTACAACATTTCCATAATTATCAATATAAACAACACTTCCTATAATTTGTGTTTTATCATCATTGACGTAAGGCACAATATTTTTTATAGGCTTAATTTTCGGTATTGTTTTTCCAACCACATCCAAAGTGCCACCCCTTGCAATGTGGCAAGCCACTTTTACAAATACATCTAAAACAGGAAAACTACTTTGTATTTTATCGTGTATATTAATTTCAACAATTTTTTCTGGGGCTATTTCAGCGCAAATCATACTCATAATCCCATTATTAGCACATATAAAATAATGGTCGTCCAACTTAATGGCAATATGTTTATTTTCAGGATTTATTTCTGAATCAACACCAATGATATGGATAGTACCCTTGGGAAAACTAGGATAAGCATTCTGAATGATATATGACGCTTCAGGAATATTGAATGGTGAAATGGAATGTGAGATATCAACAATTTTAACATTAGGTAATTCACTATATATGGCGCCTTTTGTTGCGCCAGCAAAGTAATCTTTTTCACCAAAATCGGTCGTTAATGTTATGATTGCCATTGGCAAAATTGTTGATATGTTTTTATGAGAGTATCTCTCAAATTTATGTATTTTTGATCATGACGCAAAACTAATAAATCATTTGGTCTGATTTATCAAAAATTTCAATTAATAAAACGAAACATTTAAATTAAAATTACGCCTTTGAACGAAATTATAATTGAACTTGAAGAGATTTCTCCTAAAGAATTTTTTGGAGCCCACAACATTAACATTGAACTACTTAAAAAACACTTCCCAAAACTTAAAATTGTAGCCCGTGGAAACAAAGTAAAAGCCTTTGGTGACGAAGAATTACTAGAAGAATTTGATCGTAGAATTACCATGCTTTTAAAACACTTTGGTAAATACAATAAAATAGACGAAAATACCATAGAACGGGTCTTAACTAGCCAAAGTAGTGATGATTATACAACATCAAAAGAAAGTGGTCAGGTTATTGTTCATGGAGTTGGCGGTAAACTGATAAAAGCCCAAACTGCTAACCAACGAAAGTTGGTGGAGTTGATGCGAAAAAATGATATGGTATTTGCCATTGGACCAGCAGGTACAGGTAAAACTTATACTGGGGTGGCTTTAGCGGTTCAAGCACTAAAAAATAAGGAAGTAAAGCGTATTATTTTAACGCGTCCAGCTGTAGAGGCCGGAGAAAATCTAGGGTTTTTACCTGGTGATTTAAAAGAAAAACTAGACCCTTATATGCAACCCCTATATGATGCTTTGCGCGATATGATAGCTCCAGAAAAGTTGGCTATGTATATAGAAAATGGGACTATTCAAATTGCTCCATTAGCATTCATGCGAGGAAGAACCCTAGATAATGCTTTTGTGATTTTAGATGAAGGCCAAAATACCACACATGCTCAAATGAAAATGTTTTTAACCCGTATGGGAAAAAACGCTAAATTTTTACTAACAGGCGATCCTGGGCAAATAGATTTGCCACGACGTACCATTTCAGGATTAAAAGAAGCACTATTGATATTAAAAAATGTAGAAGGGGTAGGCATGATATTTTTAGATGATAAGGATGTCATTCGTCACAGCCTTGTTAAAAAGGTAATAGAAGCTTATAAAAGTATTGAAAATAGAGAGTAATGAGTAATACGATTATAGATACCAATTTTAATTTTCCAGGACAGAAAAGTGTTTATAAAGGAAAGGTTAGGGAAGTTTATAATATAAATGATGAAGAACTCATCATGATTGCCACAGATAGACTGTCAGCGTTTGATGTAGTAATGCCAAAGGGTATTCCTTATAAAGGTCAAATACTTAACCAAATAGCCACTAAAATGATGGCAGCTACGGAAGATTTGGTGCCCAATTGGTTAACGGCAACACCAGACCCTAATGTAGCCGTTGGACATTTATGTGAACCGTATAAGGTGGAAATGGTTATTCGAGGATATATGTCTGGCCATGCAGCACGTGAGTATAAAGCTGGTAAGCGGTTGCTTTGTGGTATAATTATGCCTGAAGGCATGAAAGAAAATGATAAGTTTCCAGAACCAATTATTACGCCAGCAACTAAGGCAGAAATGGGAAACCATGATGAGGATATCTCTCGTGAAGACATTTTAAGACGCTGCATTGTTTCTGAACAAGATTATTTGGTTTTGGAGGATTACACCCGTAAGTTATTTAATAGAGGTACTGAAATAGCAGCATCTCGCGGACTTATTTTAGTGGATACCAAATATGAATTTGGCAAAACCAAAGATGGTAAAATTGTATTGATTGACGAAATACACACCCCAGATTCCTCACGTTATTTTTATGCAGATGGTTATGAAGAACGCCAGCAAAAGGGAGAACCTCAAAAACAACTTAGTAAAGAGTTTGTTCGGCAATGGCTAATAGCTAATAATTTCCAAGGACTTGAAGGCCAAACGGTGCCATTTATGAGTGACGAATATATTGAAACTGTTAGTGAACGCTATATTGAGCTTTACGAAAACATAACTGGAGATACCTTTTTTAAAGCTGATGTTAGTAACATACAAAAGCGAATTGAAGCGAATGTGTTAGAGTATTTAACAAATAAATAAATATTTAAAACACAGGTCTAATATCTACGGCTACTTTCATTTTATTTTTACCAGTACTATAAATCACACCTTTTAGTGGTGGTACATCGTAATAATCACGGCCATAAGACACAATAATATGCTGGTTTTGTGGTATTTGGTTGTTTGTTGGGTCAAAATCTATCCACCCAAAATTAGGTATATAAACTGAAAACCACGCATGAGAAGCATCGGTACCTATAAGTTTTTCTTTTCCAGGTGGTGGCAAGGTTTCAATGTAACCACTTACATATCTTGCTGGCAACCCAACCGAACGCACACAAGCAATGGCTATTTGTGCAAAATCTTGACACACACCTTTTTTCTCCTTCATGACCTCATGAATAGGCGTAGCCACATTAGTCACTTTAGTATTAAACTCAAAATCGGTATAAATACGTTGCATCAACTCATAGGCAGCTTCAAAAACCGAACGGTTAGGTTTAAATGATACCTCGGCATAAGCCTTAATTTCTGTAGTGATGTTGGCAATGAGAATGGATTCCAATACAAACTGTTTTACATCTACCAACTCTGGATTAAAGTGTTTTAAAATTATTAATGCGTCCTGCAACGTTAGGTTTTGCGCCTGATAATCGTTATAAATATTGGGCGTTAAGGTTACATCTTTCAATATTTTACTATATGCCGTGACCTTTAACTTGCTATGATGTTTTTGTATTGAAAATCGAGTAACGGTATTCCCGAAGAAATCCAACTTTTCTGATATTTCTGTGGGTGTTGGGCTAATTTCCAAGTGATAATCTATCAAGGTTTGTCCTAACATGTTTTTGGGTTTTAACGTTGCTATATTATGGCAAAAAGTTACTCCACTTTCATAATTATAGCTTGTTGAATGGGATACTTGATACATCATTTTATTGTAATGGGAAATCTTGATTTACTAATTGCTTTTGTTGGTAGGAGTGATTGAAATAGGTGTCGGATATGGCCAACGATGTTTCATGGAGTAAGTCACTCAATTCTGCTAGGGCACTATCTAAATTTTGCCTTAATGACCCTTCTTTGTTTAACTCTATTAGGTTCGTAATGTTCAATATTTCTACTTTCGAAATTGCTAAAGCTATTTTTTCCTTACATTGAGAATTAGCATTCATTACCTCTGTTTTCGGTAATCTATCAATATCTTTTTTAATACGCTTTATTTGGTAGGTAAGCGATTTTGCATAATCTTTATCTAATAAAATTAGGTTGATAACATTTTCCAAACTTAAATAGGAGCGGTAGCTATACCTGTAAATATTTAAACTTTCATGACTGGTTAAAAGTGATTCTAAAATGTCATACTGCAAATCTTCATCATAATTAAAAACAAGTAACGACCGGCATTTGGCTATATTCATCATAGCTTGTTCGCTTTGAAGACCAATAAAATAGAGTAGTAAACCTTGGTTAACCAAAATACTTTCCTCAATTAAACCCATAAATGCGATTAAACGCGTAATGATGCGATCTAACAATTTTGATAGCTCAACAACCGTATAATTTTTATCTTCTTTAAAGTTTTTCCATTGCTTTTTGATACTATCAAATACTCGCCACATATCTTTGGACCACAAACTCCTTAGAGAGTAATACGAATTATTAAAACTGCTCATGGTTTGTGCAAAACTTCCCATTCTGGTTTCGTCCATCATTAAGGATACGATTTCCTTTAATGGATTTTGTAAAGTTAACGAAGCGCCTTTGCCTACAAAACCAGGAAATGTTGAGGTAATATTGGTAATGGATTGATACAAATAGATTAAACTTTCAGAATCAGATTTTCTGGTGTTGTATTGTATTTGATTCATCCTATTTAAAACCATTCGTAAGTATCGTGCCGTCACCAAGGCCCTGCCTAAATAACGACCAGACCAATATAAATTTTCGGCAGTATTACTAGGTAAATCGTTAATATCTGAAATTGAAATTCTACATGAGCTATCCCAGGAATAGTTTTGAATGTTAGTTTGTGGGTGGTCTGTAATTATCCAAAAGTCTTTACTTACCCCACCTCGCTGGTTCGATACAAATAAATTTTCCCTTTCAGCAGCCACTCGAACTAAGCCACCTGGCATAACCCTATAAGTTTTGTCTTTTGCTATGGCAAACGTCCTGCACATCACTTTTCTGGGTTCTAATGTTCCTTGAATAAAATCGGGAGCCGTTGAGAATGATATTTTTTCTTGGGCAACAAATTTATAGGGAGCTGCTAAAATTTCCTTTCTTAAAGTTTCTAAAGCTTGGGTATCCAAAAACTCACAAAAAAATATGTACTCTCTATTGGAGCGGTCTATGCGTTTTACTACTAAATCATTTAAGTTATTTAGTACATATTGACATTCTTTTTCTTGTCCGCACCACCAGGAAGCAATTTGGGGTAAAATTAAATCTTCATTAAAGAAATAGTTGCAAATGGCATTCATAAAAGGAATTAAACCTGAATTTTCCAAAACACCGCTACCAATAGGGTTTACAATAGCTACTTGCTGGTCCCTAATAACATTTAATAATCCTGCCACCCCTAAATAGGAATCTTCCCGGAGCTCCAAAGGATCCATAAAGGCATCGTCGACGCGTTTTAAAACCACATCAACTTGTTTAAGTTCTTTTAAAGTTTTCATCCAAAGCTTACCATTTCGTACTACCAAATCATTACCAGTAACTAACGGATAACCTAAAAAAGAAGCCATGTAAGCATGTTCAAAATAGGTTTCGTTTAATGGACCAGGAGTTAATATTACGATGTTTGGGTTGTTTTTATTTTGAGGCGCACAATCTAAAAGCATTTGGTTAAATTCATAGAAGAATTGAGAAGGTTGCTTTACATTGATGTCTCTAAAAATGTCTGGTAATACTCGACTTATAGAATATCTGTTTTCCAAAGCATATCCCATACCTGAAGGTGCTTGTGTGCGATCGTTTACAACCCACATGCGTCCATCTGGACCTCTTGCTAAATCTGCTGAATGGATTAATAGATGCTTGGATGTTTTATATTGAATTTGGTCACACTGTCTTAAAAATCCTCGATGAGCAAAAATAACTTCTTGAGGAATAATTCCATTTTTTATGAGTTCTTTTTCACCATAAATATCCTTTAAAATAAGATTTAATAATTCTGCTCTTTGGGTAATACCTTTTTCAACAGTTTGCCACTCATTTTGATGAATAAGAAAAGGCACGATATTTAAATCCCAAGATCGTTGCATGCCCTTGGGGTCGTTATAAACATTATAAGTAACCCCGTTTTCGTCCATTAGCCAATTGATTTCATCTTGTTTGGCTAGCAATTTTTCGGTTCCCATTTGAGTTAAGTTGTTGAGTAACTTTTCCCAGTTTGGGTTTATGGACATATTAGATTTCAATACTTCATCATAATTCCTGAAGTCGGAAAAGTAATTATGAAACAGAGTATTGGAATTTAATGCCATTGGGATATTATTTTTTTCTTAAATCAAGTGTATTTGGAAATTCAAAATTTATAGGGAGCTCTTTATATTTAAACTTCTTCGAACTGGTTTGTTTCTTTATTTTTTGAAATTCTTTTTTGGTAATGATATCATCCATATCGGGTACAAGGTCGCCTTGGGTATGATTGAAACTCCAAAAACGATTAATTCTCCTCGATTCTGCCTCCAAACTATTTATAGGGTAGGTTTCATAGGAACGACCACCTGGATGTGCTACAAAATAAGTACAGCCTCCAATGGAATGTTTATTCCAAGTATCGACAACATCAAAGACCAAAGGTGCGTCTACTCCAATAGTAGGGTGTAAAGCGGAATAAGGGTTCCAAGCTTTATAACGGATCCCAGCAACATATTCGCCTTTCACGCCTGTATTTCTTAAAGGGACTCTAACACCGTTGCAAGTTACAATATATCTTTCATTAACAAAGTTTGAAACTTTTATTTGAACCCGTTCAAGCGATGAATCTACATATCTGGCAGTACCTCCTCCAGTCATTTCCTCACCTAATACATTCCAGGGCTCGATCGCTGCTCTTAATTCTAGATGCATTCCATTAATATCCACCATACCATGTAGTGGAAATCTAAATTCAAAAAACGGATCAAACCAGTCTTCTTTGAATTCGTACCCAGCTTTATTGAGTTGTTTCACTACATCATTTATATCTTCCCTTACGAAGTGTTCTATCAAAAATTTATCATGCAACTCCGTACCCCATCTCACCAAATCATGCTCATATGGTGTTTTCCAAAACCATGCTACTAAGGTTCTAACCAATAAGTTTTGCATTAAACTCATTTGTGGATGTGGTGGCATATCGAAAGCCCGCAGTTCCAATATACCAAGGCGACCTGAGGATGAATCAGGTGAATATAGTTTATCGATACAAAATTCTGCCCGGTGCGTATTTCCTGTTAAATCGGTTAATAAATGACGAAATAATCTATCGGTTAACCAAAAAGGCACGTCACCATTCTTCGGGATTTTACTGAAAGCAATTTCCAACTCATACAAATTTTCCATTCTTGCCTCATCAATTCGGGGTGCTTGACTGGTGGCACCAATAAAAGCTCCAGAAAACAAATAAGACAATCCAGGATGATGTTGCCAAAAAGTAAGTAAACTTCGTAATAAACTCGGTTTGCGTAATAAAGGGCTATCGGCAGGTGTAATACCACCAAGGGTAACGTGGTTACCACCGCCGGTACCCGTGTGCTTACCATCAAGCATAAATTTTTCGGTACCTAAACGCGACTGTTTGGCATGTTCGTATAATACCAATGTATTATGTGTGAGCTCCTTCCAATTCTTTGCAGGTTGAACATTTACCTCAATCACACCTGGGTCTGGCGTAATTTTCATCGATTCGAGACGATTATCATGTGGTGGATCGTAACCCTCAAAAACCACTGGAATATTGAGTTCATTGGAAGTAGCTTCAATGGAGGCTATTAAATCCAAATAGAATTCAGCAGCATCTAGGGGCGGCAAGAACAAGTATAACTTATTATCTCTGACTTCAGCACAAAGAGCAGTTCGAACAAAATATTCAGTTTTTTGGTTTTCAATAGGTTTTTTATGCCTTTTAGCTACCAAATCAGAAAACACAGGTAAAGCATCTTGTTTTGAAAATTGATCGGGTTCAAACTTTGGAAACTCTTGCTGTTTTGGTTTTTGAATTAGCGAATTAAGTGGTAAACGCAACCCAATAGGGGAGTTACCTGGTACTAAAAAGATGTTTTTTCGTCTAAACTCCCAGTCGCAACTATACCATGTACCTCCAGAATTATTTAACGGTAATACGTAACCCACAGGTTTTGAAGTACCGTCTTTTAAAATTTCTTTGAGTTTATCTTTTACCAACAAATTACCGTTTTCCTTCGTTGGGTCAATATCAATCGGCATTTGACCTTCTTGCCAAAGGAAATAAAAACTATCCTCGTAAGTTGGTTTGATGGTTTTATCAGAAAGCCCTAAATATTTTGTAAGCGTTTTTAGGAATTTTTTATCGGTGTCTTTTGGAAGTTTTGGGTTGTCAGAATACAAGGATAATAACGACTTATTGTTCCAAATTGGGTTTCCATCTTTTCGCCAACAAATCTCAATAGACCAGCGTGGAAGTGGTTCTCCCGGGTACCATTTGCCTTGGGCTTGATGCAATACGCCACCTTTACCAAATTCGTCATAAAGTCTAGTTGAAAGGTTTTTAGCCAATTCACGTTTGTGTTTGCCATCGGCATCAGTATTCCATTCAGGAGATTCCATGTCATCAATGGATACAAAGGTAGGCTCGCCGCCCATAGTTAATCGCACATCACCTTTCTCCAATTCATCTTCAACCTTAAACCCCAAACTGTAAATAGCATTCCACTGTTCTTCGGTGTAGGGTTTGGTTACTCTAGGTGATTCTAAAATGCGTTTAACTGAATTTTCAAAAAAGAATTCAGTTTCACAAATATCGGTCATTCCACTTACTGGGGCTGCACTTTCAAAGGAAGGTGTACATGCCAAGGGGATATGCCCCTCTCCAGCCAATAAACCAGATGTAGCATCAAACCCAATCCAACCAGCACCAGGAATGTAAACTTCAGCCCAAGCATGTAAATCGGTAAAATCTTCTTCAGGACCCGAAGGACCATCTAACGATTTTTCATCCGATTTTAATTGTACCAAATAACCTGAAACAAAACGCGCTCCAAAACCTAAATGCCGCATAACTTGTACAAATAACCAAGCATAATCTCTACAAGAACCATTTTTTTGAACCAGTGTTTCTTCACAGGTTTGTACACCAGGATCCATCCTGATGTTGTAGTTTAAGTACTCATATATTTTTCTATTGATATCTATTAAAAAGAAAATAGTTTTTCTGGGCGAGAGATCTATTGTCTTTAAAAATTCGTTTAAAACAGGGCCATTATCCGTAATTTCCAGATAGGGTAGAAGTTCTTTTTTGGTGGTTTCTAGGTATTTAAAAGGATAATCCTCAGCATATTTTTCAACAAAAAAGTCAAATGGATTTATGGTTTTTAAATCGGCTATAATTTCAACATCAATGGAAAGTTCTTTCGTTTTTTCAGGGAATGTTAAACGAGCTAAATAATTTCCAAAAGGGTCTTGTTGCCAATTAAAAAAATGATTTTCAGGTTTTATTTTAATAGAATAAGCTTCAATAGGTGTTCTACTGTGTGGTGCCGGACGTAATCTAAAAATATGTGGCGATAAAGAAACTGAACGATCGTATTTGTAAAGAGTTTTGTGTGAAATAACAATTTTTAACGCCATGAAAGTGAAGGTGGTTTTGAAATTAATTACTTAAAAAATATACTAAATATAAACTATTTATAAGCAATATGTAGTTATATATTTTAAAAGTGAATAATTATTAATAAGTATCAGATAATAGATTATTTTAAATGTGAATTTTATGAATTATGCCTTTATTTTTTTTAAAATTGATAATTTTTTTATTGATTGATAAACATGTATTTTTTATACCGTATTATGAGGTGTAAAATCTATTTTCTTGCTCATTAACCCTAATAAAAGTTGTACGTTTTGTAAGCTCTTTTAAGCGTGATGCACCCACATAGGTACAGGTACTTCTCAGACCTCCCAAAATATCTTGAAGGGTGTTTTCAACACTTCCTTTATAAGGAATTTCTACTGTTTTTCCTTCACTAGCTCTATATTCTGCTACACCTCCAATATGTTTTTCCATGGCTGTGGAAGAACTCATACCATAAAATTTCTTAAATAATTTACCTTCCCTTTCTATAATTTCACCACCGCTTTCGGCATGTCCTGCCAACATACCACCTAGCATTACAAAATCAGCTCCAGCACCAAAGGCCTTAGCAATGTCTCCTGGTGTTGTGCAACCTCCATCACTAATTATTTGTCCACCTAAACCATGCGCTGCATCGGCACATTCTATGATAGCCGATAATTGAGGATAACCAACACCAGTTTTAATTCGGGTAGTACAAACAGAACCCGGACCAATACCTACTTTCACAATATCGGCTCCAGATATTAAAAGTTCTTCAACCATTTCACCTGTAACAACATTGCCAGCAATAATTACCTTTTCTGGATACAATCTTCGAGTGTGTTTAACAAAATCCGCAAAATATTCAGAATATCCATTGGCTACATCAATGCAAATAAAGTTTAAAAACGGGTAAGCTTTTATAATTGCAGCTAGTTTTTCAGAATCCTGTTTACTAATGCCAGTACTTACAGCTATATTCTTTTTAGTAGTTTCTGACGATGAGGACAAAAAATTATTCCATTGTGCAACCGAGTAATGTTTATGTATGCTGGTAAATAATTTTTTTTCAGATAAAGCCTTAGCCATTTCAAAAGTGCCTACAGTGTCCATGTTTGCAGACATTATTGGTATACCAGACCATATAATAGGGCTATGTAAAAATTTAAATTCACGTTCCAGTGTCACCTCTGATCTGCTTTTTAAGGTAGAACGTTTTGGACGAATCATAACATCTTTAAATCCTAATTTTATATCGTTTTCTATTCGCATTTTCAGTTATTAATTTAGATCTAAAATTACATTATTTCAGTGTAAAATGATCAAATGATTTATAAAAGTTAATTAAGTACGATACTTTTGTTAATTAACTTTTTTATGGATATGTTTGTTAAAATGTCCTTTTAAATGAGTTTTACCTTAAAGTCTCTTAATTCTATAAAAATAAGGAGAAAATTATCCTTTTCTATTCTCATTTCAATAATAGCCATACTCATTATTGGTTATGCATTTCTTGAAAAACATATCTTCATAGAGAGTGCTGCTATTTTTTTATTTGTACTCGCCATAATTCAGGTTTTTGCACTCCAATATTTTTTTAAAAACCAATTAAAAAATGAAGTTATTGAAAAGAATTTAAGGCTTAGAATTAATACTTTGAACGACAGTCTAAAAGATTCTGATACAGTAATTGATGATAAGTCGGTTTATTTGGCTAATATGAGTTATGAAGTTAGAACACCTCTCAACACGGTTTTAGGAATGATAAAGATGTTGAAGGATACAGATTTAGATCATGCACAAAACTTAAAATTAGATATAGCTGAATATTCTTCAAAACATTTGTTGCAGTTATTTAATATGGTCATTAACAATGCACAAATTGAAGCTAATGAGTTTAAATTGAATCTTTCTGCAGTGGATTTAAAATCTGATTTACAAAAACTATTCAAGGTTTTTGAATATCAAGCTTGGGAAAAGGACTTAGAATTTGAACATAAATTTTTATCAGATCCAAAAAAGGACCGATTTATGGTCTTTGCCGATTCAGAAAGGATTCAACTGGTATTGATTAATTTAATTAATAACGCCATAAAATTTACAGAAGACGGCAAAATATCCATAATAGTTGACCAAACTGTAGAAATTGATGACAGTCAAATTGTTACCTTTTACATTAAAGATACAGGTTCAGGCATGAAACCAGATGAAATAAAACATTTTTTTGATAATTCCTTAGATAAAAGGACTAAAAAGTCCATTTTAAAAGAATTTAAAGGTTGGGGTGTTGGCCTTTCTGTTTCAGACCAAATAGTTAAACTTATGGGTGGAAGTTTGAAACTAGAAAGTAAAGTAAATGAGGGTTCTACATTTTATTTTAGTTTACAACTAAAAAAGACCTTGAATGTTAAAACTACGGAAGAGGTTCTTAGACCAGTTATATTCGATAAGTTTAATGTGTTAGTAGCCGAAGATAATAAAATGAACCAAAAGGTTATTAAGTTTCTGTTAGAGCAACAAGGCGCACAATGTACATTTGCAAAAAACGGTTTGGAGGCCGTTGAACTTTATAAAATATTAGATTTTGATTTGATATTTATGGATATTTATATGCCAGATATGGATGGTTACCAAGCCACTAAGTTCATAAAAGAGGCTGATAAGTATGCTCTAAAACACACGCCTATCATTGCGGTTTCAGCTAGTGCTTTTGAAAAGGATTTAATTAAAGCCAAATTAGCAGGAATTGATGACTTTTTAGCAAAACCCATAGAAGTAGTAAAGCTTAAAGCACTACTTTCAAAATACTCTAAAACAAATTCTAAGGCTTAAAATAAAATTCTTATTTTACTGCTATCATGCTAATTTCCACATTAACATTTTTGGGCAATCTTGCAACTTGAACGGTCTCACGTGCAGGAGCGTTAGCTTCATCAAAATAACTTCCATAAACCTCATTTATTAAAGCAAAATCATCCATATTAGATATAAAAATTGATGACTTTACAACGTGGTTAAAAGTCATATTAGCTGCTTTTAAAACCGCTTTCAAATTCTCCATAACCTGTTTGGTTTCGGTTTTTATATCATCTAGAACCAACAAATTAGTTTCAGGATTGAAGGCTATTTGGCCTGAAGTGTATAACGTATTTCCTGCCAAAACTGCTTGATTGTATGGTCCGATTGGAGCAGGCGCTTGATGTGTAGTAATAATCTTTTTCATATGATATTTTTATAATCTTATATCCGGTTGTCTCCGTTGTTCATATTTGAGGTCTTTTAAAATACTAGATTTGATGCCTATAAAAAAGTTCCATGAAGTTCTCGCACTGAAAGGAATCCAACTAAAATTCATGCGCCAACTTAACAGATCGCGTTCAAAACGAAGTTGTGTATAAGTAAAACCAGAATTTTTTAAATCGTAACCTGAGGATGCGCCAACAGACCATTTTGGGGATAATTCAATATCACCTGAGAACATAAGGGAATGTGATGAAATTTCGTTTTGCCTTCTAGAATTGGAATAATTTAGAGCATATGCGACTCTTAAGTTCCAAGGAATTTTGTAATTGTATAATTCGCTAGGTTCTTCATTTTCCTTGTCTTTTGCAGGATTTATTTGTTGATTTGCAAAATCTTGAGATACTCCAAATAAATCATCATCACGACCTCCACTTCTAACATTTTCATCAATTCCAGGATCATTATTATCATCCTTTTTATCACCTTTTTTACTTGAAAGAGACCAACTAGCTGTGAAATTAGCACTTGTTAATCTAAAAAGACTTCCTCCATTATCAATATTAAACTTATCTATTCTGTTGTTATTACTATCTAGGGCATAGGGGTCTAGTGTTGCACCAAAATTGATACTCATTTTGTCTTTAAAAAGTTGTGTACCTCCCGTCATTCTTACAGGGCTCCACTGCAAAGAGTCACCAGCAAAATTATAAGAAGTTGAAAAGTTTAAATTGTTAAGTAACATAACTTTTTTTGGTTCTGTGGCGGTACTATCTTTATCTTTTACTTTAGCTTCAAAATTATTGGATACGGAAATGCCCATGGAACTTGAAAAATTCTTACCAGGCACCCCAAATATTCCCTGTTCAAAACGGGTAAATTCCAAGTTTCTGTTTTCCAAAATCACATCCAATTCGGATTGTGTTAATCCGTTGGCATTTATAACTTCAGCACTTTCATAATACTTATTAAAAGCAGGATTTATATTATAACTAATGGAAGGCCTCATGACATGCCTTATTTTCTGAATTTTCGGGTCTTTACCTTCTTTTTCAAAATTAAACATACCATAAATGGTTGTCCCTATACTGGTGCTGAAATTATAAGTTCTAAAAGTATCGAAACCATTCACAGTTTCAGTAACTGTCTGTCTGTTGGAGGCATCAAAAGATTTATTAATGGTATTAAAGGCCCATACCTCGTTGTAATTAGTACTAG
Organism: Litoribaculum gwangyangense; assembly: GCF_039543505.1. Classification (NCBI taxonomy): domain Bacteria; kingdom Pseudomonadati; phylum Bacteroidota; class Flavobacteriia; order Flavobacteriales; family Flavobacteriaceae; genus Litoribaculum; species Litoribaculum gwangyangense. The sequence goes on from NZ_BAABJW010000002.1 coordinate 146,135, forward strand.
CACTCATACTAAAATACTTAAACACTTTAAAGTTGGTGTTTATTGGGATGCTGTGTTGAAAACCAGCTCTTGCATAATCAAACATTTCTTTTTTGAAGAATAAAGAATCAGTTGTTTGAATTCTATTTTCACCACGAAGATTGTATTGTAAATTGACATTTTGAATGATACCTTTTTTAGAACCATTTTTTCCTGCAAATGGATACATTCTACCAACACTTCCTTGAAATGTCGGAAGTGTCATATTGATGGTCTCAGTATTCGTATTTTGAGAGTGTGTAGCTGTAACACTGAAATTAACTTGGGGTTCTCCTTCAAAGGTTTTGGAGTAGGAAACAGATGATGCCAAGGTGTTATTCAGAAATGCCCCAGAATTTACTTGATTTACAGAATTTCTGTAATAATTACTACTTCCTAAGTTTACGGAGGCTGAAAAACGAGAACTTGGGTTAGCTTTGGAATCTTGACTGTGCGACCAGCGTAAATTATATATAGTTCCTCTGGAATAATCTTCAAAGCCACGTTCGCTGGTAATTAAATTTTCATATCTAAATCCAACATTACCCCTAAATCTGTAACGTTTTGCATAAGTGCTTTCTAATCTAGTTCCCCAGCTGCCATTGGTAAAATAATCCCCTAAAACAGCTAAGTCTATATAATCATTAATTGCGAAATAATAACCTCCGTTTTGTAAAAAAAAACCACGTTCGTTTTGTTCACCAAAAGTGGGAATAATAACACCAGAAGTTTGTTTTTCACTTTGAGGAAAAAAACCAAATGGCAAACCTAAGGGAGTTGGTACATCATAAATAAATAGATTTGCTAATCCCGTTACAATTTTCTTGCCAGGTACAATTTTAGCTTTTCTAAGTTTTATATAGTATTCTGGGTCTTCTAAATTTTCGGCTGTGGTATATTTAGCATTTTTTAAGAAGTAAACAGAATCGTTTTCTTTTTTTGTAATATTTGCAATCACGGTACCTTCACCTTGTTCGGTTTTCGAATTAAAAATGAGGGCTTTTTTAGTGTCCGTATTAAAAATAATGGAATCGGGTTCCACTATATTACTCCCTTGTGTAAAAACAGGTTTTTGGGTATATCCTTCAATGGAATCAATAATCCCCTTCGCATAAACGGTATTTTTGGTATAATCTATGGTTATACTTCCAGCAGTGATGTTCATGTCGCCATAATCAATTCTTGCCATGTTGTACAGATAAAGTTTTTGCTGTTTTTGACTAAATTTGGTGTAATCATCAGCATGATACTTTACAATATTCTCTAAAAGTTCCTTTTTTGGTTTAATAGAATCTATTAAAGTAGAATCTTGTTTTTTTTCAGATAATATGGGAGTTTGAAGACTATCGGAGCTAATGACCAAGCTATCTGCAATACTTCGATTTATTGTTTTTGCCTTAACAGGAATGTCTTGGGCAAAGCTTATCATGTTAATAAACATTGTAAAACTTAATGCAAAAAGTATTTTAAAGTTGTTTGTGCGCAACGCTTTTAAATGTATTTTTGTAATAGTATGGCTCGGTTTTTGAAAAGCCAAAATTACATATATTTTTCTGGGATTATTTATTATTCAATTAAAAATTTAAAATTGTACAATGCTCAATAGAGTGGGGTAATAAACAAAGTTTTTTAACCGTTAGTTCCATAAAAAATATTTAGTTTATAAAATTCAAAAAAATATTAGAAATTATAGTATGCGATTTATTAATAAAAGCAATATTTATTTCATAAAAACGAATAGAATGTATCTTTTCGTATTCTTAATGATGTTATTAGTTTTTTCGTCATTCATTAAAAGGCCAAACATACCACCATCAAAAAAGTTTGTCGTAGTTCTAGATGCTGGACATGGCGGTAAAGATCCGGGAAATATTGGAAATGGCTTCAAGGAAAAGGATATCGCCTTAAAGGTAGTTTTGGAAGTAGGTAAAGAGTTAGAAAAGGATCCCAATATTCAAGTAATTTATACGCGTAAAGATGATAAGTTCATAGATTTATTTGTAAGAGGCAAAATAGCGAATAAGGCGAATGCCGATTTGTTTGTGTCTGTTCATTGTAATTCTCATAAATCTGATGCTCATGGTACGGAGACTTTTGTTTTGGGAACCCACAGAAATGAAACGAATTTTGAAGTTGCCAAAAAGGAAAACTCCGTTATCTTCATGGAAGATGATTATGAGAAAAATTATGAGGGTTTTGATCCCAACTCGCCTGAATCTGTAATGAGTATTTTATTGAGTCAAGAAGAGTATTTAGATCAAAGTATTATGTTGGCTAGCTTAATACAAAATAAATTCACCAATGTTTTAAAAAGAAAGAATAGAGGTGTAAAACAAGCTGGTTTTATAGTGCTTCACCAAACCGTAATGCCCAGTGTTTTGGTTGAAATGGGATTTTTAACCTACAGAGAGGAAGGCGCTTACTTAAATTCTAGAAAAGGTCAGTTAGAAATATCTACATCTATTGTTAACGCTATACTGGAGTATAAACACAGTATCGATAACAACATAGGAAGTATATACTCAACCTCTGAGATAGCTTACGAAAATGAAGAGCAATCCAGCAAGGATATTACCTTTAAAATACAAATCGCAGCCAGTTCCAATGCTTTGGAAACTAAATCCTATAACTTTAAAGGTTTGGAAAATATTTCAAGAATCAAAGAAGGCAGTCTTTATAAATATTTTTATGGTAGTACCAATAATTATGAAGACACAAAACTACTTGAAGTTGAGGCAAAGAAAAAAGGATACAACTCCAGTTTTGTGGTAGCTTTTAAAGACGGCAAAAAAATAGACTTAATAGATGCTTTAAAATCAACAGCTAATTAGAATGGTTCTTTTTAAATTTATATTAAATTTGTTTATCATACGATATTTATTTTGAGATGGGGGTAACCAATATGTTATTAAATAATTTCATCTTAAATTTAAAAGTAAACAGCAAATTATAGATGAAAATATCAAAAGAAGTTAAAACAGGTGTTTTAGTAATACTAGGAATTATCCTTTTTATTTTTGGGTTCAACTATTTGAAAGGTAAAAATCTTTTAGAATCAACCAATGTGTTTTATACGGAATTTAATTATAACGCGTTAAGCACATCTTCTCCAGTTACCGTTAAAGGAAATACGGTTGGTAAAATTACTAATATTTCATACGACTTTAAAACAGGTAAAACCAGAGTCGCTTTTTTCGTTGATGAAGAATTGAAATTCTCTAAGGAAAGCGTTGTAAGGATGTATGAAACAGGTTTAATGGGTGGTAATGGGTTGGCCATAATAGTGAGTGATGAAGGCGAACTGGCCAAAGCTGGCGACCTTTTGAAATCGGAAGTGGAGGTTGGACTTGTAACAAGTCTTTCAAGAAATTTCTCAGGATTAAGTAGTAATTTGGATTCCACTTTGAAATCTACAGATTCCTTGATTAAGAGTTTGAACAAGGTAGTTAATGACCAGTCTGAAAAGGGTTTGAAACGCACTGTTGAGCAACTAAACGAAACATTAAAATCATTTGAAGCCACTTCCAATTCGGTTAATGGTTTAATCTCCAAAAACAATGAAAATATAACAACCACTCTTGAAAGTTTTAAAAAAACAAGTCAAGATTTGGCCTTATTATCAACCAATCTTAAGGATGCTAATATTGGTAAAACCATTGAATCTTTAAATATAACTTTAACAAACTTAAACAGTGTATTGGAAAAGGTAGATAATGGTGAAGGCACATTAGGAAAATTACTTAAAGAAGAAGGTTTGTACAACAATATCGAAGCTGCCACCAAGGAAATGGAGGAATTGATAAGAGATATTAAATTGCATCCAGCACGTTACAGAAGGATCTTATCCAAAAAAGAAATTCCTTACGAACCAGAACCATCTAACTAATGCATTATTAATGAATTACATTGACAATATACTATTCATCATCATACTCATTCTTGGGATTGGCTATTTTTCAAAAAATGTAAAAAAGCTTATTAGAAATATTAAGTTGGGTAAAGATGTTGATGTTAGCGACCATAAACAGGAACGTTTAAAAAACATGGCACTTATAGCTTTTGGGCAAAGTAAAATGGTGCGTCGCCCCATTGCCGGATTGCTCCATGTTATTGTTTATATCGGGTTTATTATTATCAACATTGAAGTTCTAGAGATTATAATCGATGGTATTTTTGGAACTCATAGAATAGGTTTACAAGTGTTACCAAAATCCATTTATGGATTTCTTATTGGTACTTTTGAAATATTGGCAGTATTAGTTTTAGTGTCGGTAGTTATTTTTTGGTTACGAAGAAATACATTAAAAATTAAACGTTTTTGGAAAAGTGAAATGACCAGTTGGCCAAAAAATGATGCCAATTTCATTTTGTATTTTGAAGTAGTTTTAATGTGTTTGTTCTTAATCATGAATGCAACAGATGCTACATTTCAAGAAATGAATTCTGGAAATCTCATAAGCCAGTATATAGCACCCTGGTTTTCAAATATATCAGAAAACACACTTCATATAATTGAGAGAAGCGCTTGGTGGTTGCATATAGTTGGTATTTTAATATTCCTTAATTATCTGTATTTCTCAAAGCATCTTCACATACTATTAGCATTTCCAAACACCTATTATGGTAAGTTAACACCTCAAGGGCAATTCAATAATCTGGAATCGGTTACTAAAGAAGTCAAAATGATGATGGATCCAAATATCGATCCTTTTGCAGCTCCAGCTGAAGGTACAGATGCAGCAATGCCTGAAAAATTTGGAGCCAGTGATGTGCAAGATTTAAGTTGGGTGCAATTGCTAAATGCCTACACTTGTACCGAATGCGGACGTTGTACTAGCGAGTGTCCTGCTAACCAAACGGGTAAAAAGCTATCACCTCGTAAAATCATGATGGATACTAGAGACCGTCTTGAAGAAGTTGGTAAAAATATTGATGCCAATAACGGAGAGTTTAAAGACGATGGCAAACAACTTTTAGATAATTACATCACCAGAGAAGAATTATGGGCTTGTACTTCGTGTAATGCTTGTGTTGAAGCGTGTCCGGTAAGTATTGATCCCTTGTCGATCATTATGGATATGCGTCGTTATCTGGTTATGGAACAATCAGCTGCTCCAGCCGAATTAAACAACATGATGACTAATATAGAGAACAATGGCGCACCATGGCCATATAACCAAATGGATAGGTTAAACTGGAAAAACGAATAATAAAATAATTATGGCGTTACCCTTTGGGTCGGGCTTTTCGCGCTACATGGTAGCATGCTGCAATCCCTAACGCAAAAAAAACACTCAATTCAATGAGCGAAACAATCAAAGTGCCAACTATGGCAGAATTTATGGCACAAGGCAAACAACCAGAAGTATTGTTTTGGGTAGGCTGTGCTGGAAGTTTTGATGATAGAGCCAAAAAAATAACCAAAGCATTTGTAAAACTTTTAAATAAGGCTAAGGTAGAGTTCGCTGTTTTAGGAACGGAAGAAAGTTGCACTGGCGATCCTGCAAAACGCGCTGGCAACGAGTTTTTGTTTCAAATGCAGGCAGTCACTAATATTGAGGTTTTAAATGCCTATGAAGTTAAAAAAATTGTGACGGCTTGTCCGCATTGTTTTAATACTATAAAAAATGAATATCCTGGATTAGGTGGAAATTATGAGGTAATGCACCATACCCAGTTTTTAAAAACCTTGTTGGATGAAGGACGTTTAACCATTGCAGGTGGAAAATTTAAGGGAAAACGAATAACCTTTCATGACCCCTGTTATTTAGGTCGTGCCAATAATGTTTATGAAGCACCACGAGAACTCATTCAAAAGCTAGAGGCGGAATTAGTAGAAATGAAAAACTGCCGAAAAAACGGACTTTGTTGTGGAGCAGGTGGGGCACAAATGTTTAAAGATGCTGAAAAAGGAGATAAAGAAGTAAACATTGAGCGCACCGAACAAGCTTTGGAAACCAAACCAGAAATCATTGCTGCAGGTTGCCCTTTTTGCAACACCATGATGACAGATGGTATTAAAGCTAAAGAAAAAGAAAGTGCTATTGCTGTTATGGATGTCGCCGAATTAATTGCCAATGCACAAGATTTGTAGGCAATGAAAATAAAACATCTTTCTATAAAGACTAGATTGAAAACGAGTTTTTTTATTTCTATAATTGTTTTTGTAGCGTTAATAATTTACAATCAATTAAAATCAAGGTCTCTTAATTTTCCAGTTTACATTACAATAACTTTAGTAATAGGTATTTTAGATTTTTTTATCTATAAATATAAAGATTAGAAACATGCTAGTAAATTTTAATACATTACCTGAAGAATCCCGCGTTTGGATTTACCAAGCAAATCGTTCATTTTCTGAGGAGGAACTAGAACAAATACAATCCAAACTAGATATTTTTATTGAAAATTGGACAGCCCATGGTAGTGATTTACAAGCAGGTTACACCATAAGATATAAACGCTTTATAGTTCTTGCTTTAAATCAGAAATTAAATGCCGCAACAGGGTGTTCTATAGATGCTTCTGTACATTTTATCCAGCAATTGGAAAAAGACTATCAAGTTGATTTAATGGATAAAATGAATGTATCCTACAAACAAGGCGACTTTGTAGCATACAAAACACTAATCGATTTTAAGCAAATGGCAAAAGAGAAAGCGGTTTCAAAAAACACGATTGTTTTTAATAATTTGGTAACCAATATCGCAGAGTTTAATGAGAATTGGGAAGTGCCTGCCAGTGAGAGTTGGCACAGTAGATTTGTTAAATAGTTTATTAGACAAGAGTTTCAATGAATAAAAGTAAAGAGGCTATTTTAAAAGAGTTAGAAGAAAATATCATGGCGAACGAAATTTTCTTATTAAATATTTCAGGGCAAGATAAACCCGGTTTAACATCAAGTTTAACCAGTGTATTGGCTGAATATGGTGCCAAAGTATTAGATATTGGGCAAGCCAATATACACGACACCTTATCTTTGGGAATCCTTTTTGAAATTCAACCAGGAGCTAACTCTGCAGCGGTTTTAAAGGATTTGCTTTTTAAGTCTTATGAATTGGGTATTAAAGCCAAATTTACACCAATAACCCTCGAGAATTATGAAAATTGGGTAGGACTTCAAGGAAAGGATAGATACATTATAACCATTCTGGGTGAAAAACTTACAGCAAAACAAATTTCTGAAGTTACTAAAGTTATTTCAGAAAAAAACTTAAATATTGATGCTATCAAACGTCTAACAGGTAGAACATCGTTAGTTAAAGAAGAAGAATATCCAAGAGCATCCATTCAGCTTTCAATACGAGGTAAAATTGATAATAAATCAGAATTTACTGAGCGATTCATGCAAATTTCAAGAGAATTAGATGTAGATATTGCTTTTCAGGAAGATAATATTTACCGAAGAAACAGACGATTGGTATGTTTCGATATGGATTCTACCCTTATACAAACTGAAGTTATTGACGAATTAGCTGAATTAGCTGGTGTTGGTGATGAGGTTAAAGCCATTACAGAATCTGCCATGCAGGGAGATATTGATTTTAATGAAAGCTTTGAGAAGCGCATGAAACTTTTAAAAGGCCTAAGCGAAGAAGTTTTGCATGATGTCGCCGTTAAGTTACCTATTACAAAAGGAGCCAGAAGACTTATTGATACTTTAAAATCCTATGGTTTTAAAACAGCGATACTTTCAGGGGGCTTTACTTATTTTGGTCATTATTTGCAGAAAGAATTGGGGATAGACTATGTTTATGCCAACCAGTTGGAAATTAAGGATGGCGTTTTAACGGGAAATTATCTTGGAGATATTGTGAACGGCGAAAAGAAAGCTGAATATCTTAAAGAAATTGCTAAAAAAGAAGGTATTAATATTAGCCAAACTATTGCAGTTGGCGATGGTGCTAACGATTTGCCTATGTTAAATCTAGCGGGTTTAGGGATTGCATTTCATGCGAAACCTACAGTTAAAGATAATGCCCAAAGTTCTATTTCCAGTATTGGATTGGATGGGGTGTTATATTTACTAGGTTATCACGATAGACATATTGATTTGATTGAATGATTTTAGGTTTTGTTGTTTATAATCTTATAATAAATCTGTCACAAAGTCTTTTTATCTTACCTTTAAAAGTGGTATTTTGGCACGATTATTACTGGTTTAATAATTGAGTGATAATACTTTTAATTAGTATGTTTTATGCGCCCTATCTATTTAATAATAATTACCTTATTTATAAACTTTTCCGCTTTAGCACAAGCCAATAAAAACCCACTAATTTCATCTGATTTTGAAGCACAAGAAAAATGGGTGGATAGTGTTTATAATTCAATGTCCTTAAAGGAGAAAGTGGGGCAGTTGTATATGGTACAAGTGATGTCCAATCAAGATAATGCAACTAAAAACAAAATTCTAGAAATAATCAAAGAACACCATATTGGAGGTATTATATATTCCAATGGTGGACCATTGCGACAAGCTAAATTAAACAACGAATTGCAAGCCATATCAAAAGTTCCTATGCTTATTGGAATGGATGCGGAATGGGGATTGAATATGCGGTTGGATTCCACTTATGCGTTCCCATGGAACATGACTTTAGGTGCCATAAAAGACAATAAATTAGTTGAGCAAACAGGCAGACATATCGGGGAGCATTGCAAGCGTTTAGGAGTTCATTTTAATTTTGCTCCTGTGGTTGATATTAATACAAATCCAAAAAACCCCATCATTGGTAATCGTTCCTTTGGTGAAGATAGGGATAATGTCACTGAAAAGGCTTTGGCGTTTATGAAAGGGATGCAAAGTGCTGGTGTTTTGGCAAATGCCAAACATTTTCCGGGACATGGTGATACCGACCAAGATTCGCATGAAACCTTACCTTCCATAAGTTTTAGCGAAAAGCGTATAGATTCCATTGAACTATATCCTTACAAAAAGCTCATAAAAGAAGGGCTTTCCAGTGCGATGGTGGCTCATTTAAATGTTCCGAGTTTGGATTCAACGGGATATCCTTCTTCCTTATCCAAACACATTGTTACCGATATTCTAAAAGAAAAAATAGGTTTTCAAGGTCTTATTTTTACAGATGCTTTAACTATGAAAGGTGCCGCAGATTTTGATGAAACAGGCGATATAGATTTAGCTGCTTTTAAAGCTGGAAATGATGTGATGCTGATGTCTGCAGATGTAGGTATTGGAGTATCCAAAATCATGAACGCTTATTATGAAGGCGATATTACGGAAGCCCGTTTGGAACATTCAGTAAAAAAAATTCTTCAAGCAAAATACAAAGTAGGTTTAAATGAATACAAGCCCATTGGTCTTTCCAATTTACTGGAAGATTTAAACCGTATAAAAGATGATGTACTTTATGAAGAACTTATCGAAAATGCTTTGACTGTTTTGCAAAATTTAAGAGCCTTATTACCCTTGCGACAATTGGAAACTAAAAATATTGCATATGTAAATTTAGGTAACGATTCTGGAGATTACTTTTTTAATGAATTAAAAAAATATGCTAAAGTTCACAAAATTGCATCTGACAACTTTGATGAATTAACTAATAAACTTCAGCCTTATAACACTGTAATAATTGGTTTGCATCATTCCAACGATAGTCCATGGAAAGATTACAAATTCACCAATGATGAAATTGATTGGATAGAAAATATTGCTAAAACTCATACAGTTGTTTTAGATATTTTTGTAAAGCCCTATGCTTTGATAGATCTAAAAAGTATTGATAATCTTGAAAGTGTTATAGTAAGTTACCAAAATAGTAAAATCTCTCAAGAAAAATCAGCACAATTAATTTTTGGAGCTATAGCATCAAAAGGAACATTGCCTGTCTCTGCAGGCAACCAATTTGTTTTGGGAGAAGGCATCCCTTCTTTCTCAATAAAACGATTGGGTTACACCATACCAGAGCGTGTAGGGATGAACTCAAAGAAATTAAACAAGATCGATTCAGTTGCACAATACGCTGTTGATAATAAAATGACGCCAGGAATTCAATTATTAGTAGCTAGAGAAGGTAAGGTTATCTACAATAAGAATTTTGGAAAGCATACATATAATGGTAAAGAGGAAGTTGAATTTGATGATATTTATGATGTAGCATCACTAACCAAGATATTGGCAACATTACCGTTACTTATGGAACTGGAAGAACAAGGTATAGTGTCTTTAGACACCAAGCTTTCACAAATATTACCAGAATATAAAAATTCTAATAAAAAAAATATCACTATTAAAAGTATGTTATCTCATTATGCGCGATTAAGACCATGGGAACCTTTTTATTATCATACTTTAGATAGCGTTACTAAACGACCAAGTGACAAGTATTATAGAACGGAGCCTAGCGATCAATTTAATATTGAAGTGGCCAATAACCTTTATTTAAGAACGGATTATCAAGACTCTATCCCTAAAATAATCAAAGATTCAGAATTATTGGAAACCTTGCGTTATCGCTACAGTGATTTTCCTTATTATATTTTGAAGAAATTTATTGAAGCACATTACGACAAATCATTGGAGGAACTGGTCCAAGATCATTTTTACCAATCTTTGGGCGCTAATTATACCATGTACAATCCTTATCATAAAATAAGTAGTAAAAAAATAATTCCAACCGAGGTGGATGATTATTATCGTTACCAAGAAGTACATGGTTATGTTCATGACATGGGAGCTGCTATGCAGAATGGAATTGGCGGTCATGCAGGTGTTTTTAGCAATGCCAATGATGTTGCTAAAATTATGCAAATGTATTTGCAAAAAGGATTTTATGGAGGTAAGCGCTACTTAAAACCAGAAACCATTGATAAATTTAACACTTGTTATTTTTGCGATAATAATAATAGGAGAGGCATTGGCTTTGATAAACCTCAATTGGGAGAAGAAGGACCTACTTGTGGATGTATTTCTATGACAAGTTTTGGTCACTCGGGTTTTACTGGAACTTACGCTTGGGCAGATCCAGAAAAGGAAATTGTTTATGTTTTTCTTGCTAACAGAACCTATCCCAATGCTGGAAAAAACTTATTGTTAAAGGAAAATATCAGAACCGAAATACAACGTTTAATTTACGAAGCCATTGAGGAATAATTTTTAGTGAACCCCGGCTGTTAATTAGATACCTAATGTAATGATTGTTGGTCAAATGGGCTTTGACATGGTTAATAAAAAATAAATAAATACAAAAAGATGAAAATAGGTATAGTTTGCTACCCAACATTTGGAGGTAGTGGTGTTGTAGCTACAGAGCTAGGTTTAGAGCTTTCAAAACGTGGACATGAAATTCATTTCATCACTTACAGCCAACCGGTTAGGTTGGAGTTGTTGGGCAATAATGTGCACTACCATGAAGTAAACGTACCCGAGTATCCTTTGTTTCATTACCAACCTTACGAATTGGCTTTATCCAGTAAATTGGTAGATATGGTGAAACTTCATAAAATTGAAATATTGCATGTTCATTATGCTATTCCTCATGCATATGCAGCGTATATGGCAAAAAAAATGTTACAAGAAGAGGGTATTTATGTACCCATAGTAACCACATTGCACGGCACTGATATCACATTGGTTGGCAGCCATCCATTTTACAAACCTGCGGTAACATTCAGCATCAATAAATCTGATGCGGTTACGGCAGTATCACAAAGTTTAAAAGATGATACATTGCGATTATTTGATATCAAAAATAAAATTCATGTCGTATCAAATTTTATAGATTTAGATAAATACAATCATAGTTTTAAAAATTGCCAACGTGTCATGATGGCTAAGGAAAATGAAAAAATAATCACTCACATTAGTAATTTACGTCCTGTAAAACGTACAAAAGATGTCATAAAAGTATTTTACAACATTCAAAAAGAAATACCTGCCAAATTAATGTTGGTTGGAGAGGGGCCTGAGCGTCAACATATGGAAGACACATGCCAGAAATTAGGTATTTTGGATAAAGTTATTTTCTTTGGAAAAAGTAACGAGATTGATAAGATTTTAAGTTTTAGTGATTTGTTTTTGCTACCTTCCGAATCAGAAAGTTTTGGTTTGGCGGCCTTAGAAGCCATGGCATCGGGTGTTCCTGTAATCTCTAGTAATACAGGAGGTATTCCCGAAGTTAACATTCAAGGGGTTTCTGGATTTTTAAGTAATGTTGGTGATGTAGATGATATGACTAAAAATGCATTATATATTTTAGGTGATGAAGATAGACTAAAAACCTTTAAAGAAAACGCTAGAAATGAAGCTTTAAATTTCGATTTGCATAAAATTGTACCTCAATACGAAGCTATTTATGAAGATACCTTATCGAAATGTTTAGTGTTGTAAAGAAAAAAAGCACCCTGTGTAGAGTGCTTTCAATGTTTATTTTTTTTATTTAGAATCTGTATCTAATGCCTAAAGCAATATCAAAATCTAAATCATTATTATCATAGGTGTCATCACCAAAACCTATTTCAGGTCTAAAATCTAATGATAATTGTAAAGGGATATCAAAGTTATATTCTATACCAATATCTCCAGCAGCAAAAATAAAGGTGTCAGAGATGTCTTTTCCTCCTGGATTTTCGAAACTGAAGGATCCTAATCCACCACCTACACCAGCATACCAGTTAAAACTTCCATCTAAAACCCAAACCCATTGGTACAAACCAGCAAGTTTAAAACCATTATAGTTGTTACCATCTCTCCATCCTAAATCTAATTCTAACCGATTGTTATCTCCTAACGCACGTTGGTATGAAATTTCAGCGCCAAAACCATCGCTATCTCCCAAACGTAATCCTAGGGCATTTTCTGAAATAGTTTGGGCATTTGTTGACAATGCAAAACCTACTAGGGCAATCGATAATAAAAATAATTTTTTCATAAATTTTAAATTTTTAGTTCATTGTTATATACGTCCATTATCTTAAAATAGACCATTTCATTATATTCAGATACATTTACAAAAATAACGCCAAAATTGTATTTATATTTATACAATCAATAGATTTTTTATCAATGCCTTTAAATAGCCTACAATCTAAACTATCAGGAGAATTATATTTTGATGATTTAATTAAATCCATATACGCCACTGATGCTTCCGTTTATAGAATGCTACCATTAGCTGTTGCCTACCCAAAGAATATTGAGGATGTCAAACAACTTATCCAATATTCTAAGGAAAACAAGGTATCGTTAATTCCCAGAACGGCTGGTACTTCGTTGGCTGGACAATGTGTTGGTAAGGGTATCATAGTCGACGTGTCCAAATACTTCACTAAAATATTACGTGTTAATGAAAAATCAAAAACCATTACCGTCCAACCTGGAGTGGTGCGTGATGAATTAAATAACTATTTAAAACCTTTTGAACTATTTTTTGGACCAAACACGTCCACATCTAATCGATGTATGATTGGTGGAATGGTAGGAAATAATTCTTCTGGTACTACCTCCATACAATATGGTGTTACAAGGGATAAGGTTTTAGAAATGCATACTGTTTTAAGCGATGGCAGTGAAGTTGTTTTCGGAGAGTTAACCACCGAAGAATTTTTAGATAAAACAAAGTTAAAAACTTTAGAAGGTAAAATTTATAAGACGATTCATGAGGAGCTGAAATCTGAAAGCATTCAAAATCAAATTATTAAAAATTTTCCGAAGCCCGAAATACACAGAAGGAATACGGGTTATGCCATTGATGAATTGCTTAAAAGTCAGGTTTTTTCAAATTCAGACGAAAAATTCAATATGTGTAAGTTGTTGGCCGGTAGTGAGGGAACGTTAGCATTTACAACACAAATCACTTTAAAATTAGATGAACTGCCACCTAAGAAAAGTATTATGGTGGCTGCACATTTTGATAGTATTGAAAATTGTTTAAATAGTGTTGAATCGGTTATGAAACATGATTTGTACACTTGTGAAATGATGGATAAAACCATTTTAGATTGTACTAAACACAATAAAACCCAAGAGGAAAATAGGCAGTTTATAGAAGGCGATCCCAAAGCTATTTTAATGTGTGAGGTAAAAGCCGAAACCTCAAAGGAGGTTGAACTATTAGCTAATAATTTACTTTCTAATATTAAAGAATCAGGATTAAGTTATGCTTATCCCATACTTAAAGGCGAAGAGATTCATAAAGCAAACAACTTAAGAAGTGCTGGTTTAGGCTTGCTTGGAAACATCATTGGTGATAAAAAATCGGCAGCCTGTATTGAGGATACGGCTGTGGCGCTACCAGATTTAGCCAATTATATTGCGGAGTTTTCGGCTTTGATGAAAAGCTATAATCAAGAAGCCATTTATTACGCCCATGCTGGTGCCGGTGAGTTGCATTTACGCCCAGTTTTAAACCTAAAGACTTCCGGAGGTGTTAAACTGTTAAGAAGCATAACTACCGATGTTGCCCATTTGGTCAAAAAATATAGAGGTTCTATGAGTGGTGAACATGGCGATGGTATTGTTAGGTCTGAGTTCATTGAAATGATGATTGGCGAAGAGAATTATCAAATTTTAAAACAAATTAAAACTGCCTTCGACCCTGAAAATATCTTTAATCCAGAAAAAATAGTTAATCCTTTGCCAATGGATAAAAACCTACGATATGTGGCCAATAGGATTGAACCGGAAATTGAAACACTTCTTGATTTTTCAAAATCATTAGGTATTTTGCGTGAAGCCGAAAAATGCAATGGTTCAGGTGATTGTAGAAAACTACCCGAATTTGGTGGAACCATGTGCCCAAGTTATCGAGCTACCAGAAATGAAAAAGATACCACCAGAGCCAGAGCCAATGCGTTACGTGAATTTTTAACGAACTCAAATAAAGCTAATAAGTTCAATCATAAGGAGTTAAATGAGGTTTTCGATTTATGCTTAAGCTGTAAAGCCTGTGCCAGTGAATGCCCGAGTAGTGTGGATGTGGCGAGTTTAAAGGCGGAATTTCAATACCAGTATCAAAAAGCAAATGGCGTGAGTTTGCGAACCAAACTATTTGCTTACAACAACACATTAAATCGCTTTGGGAGTAAATTTCCACAGTTTACGAATTTTATATTTTCAAATAGATTTACGTCTTCAATTTTAAAAAAATCATTCGGAATTGCTGCCGGAAGAAGTTTACCTTTAATTTCTAACCGAAACCTCCTTCTTTTTATTAAAAATTATCAAGAAACCTATAGAAGAGAAAATTATATTAAAAAGGTTTACTTTTTTGTAGATGAATTCACTAATTTTTTAGACACTAAAATTGGAATTGATTCACTCGAATTATTAAACAATTTAAATTATTTTGTGGATTTTGTTGATCATGTTGAATCTGGTCGTGCTTTTTTATCAAAGGGCTTATTGGAACAGGCTAAAGATGTAGCTAACAAAAACGTTTCCATTTTTAAGGACAAAATTTCAAAAGACACGCCACTTATAGGTATTGAACCTTCGGCAATTTATACGTTTAAGGACGAGTATTTAAAATTAGCCGATGACAAAACTTCCGCAAAAGCCATAGCGAATAATACCTTTTTAATCGAGGAATTCATTCAACAAGAAATGGAATTAGGAAATATCAAACCTGAACAATTCACTTTAGAAAGTAAAACCATAAAATTTCATGGGCATTGTCATCAAAAAGCCATGAGCAATCAACTCTCCAGTTTCGCGGTTTTGAATCTTCCAAAAAATTACAAAGTAACTATCATCCCAAGTGGTTGTTGTGGTATGGCAGGTAGTTTTGGGTACGAAAAAGAACATTACGAAGTGAGTATGCAAATAGGCGAACAAACCCTATTTCCAGCAGTGAGGAAAGCCTCTGAAGAGGTCTTGATTTCAGCCAATGGTACCAGTTGCAGACATCAAATAAAAGATGGAACACAAAGGGAAGCAAAACACCCCATTACTATTTTAAAGGAGGCTTTGATTTAATAGTCTGAGTAATCCGTTGGATACAAAAACATAATGTCTATATGTGATACATTGTTTTGGTATTTTTCCATAGCTTTTAATTCGTTCCATTTGGCGGATTCTCTAAAAGCTTTCCAATGTTCTTCGCGACTTACTTGATTCTCAAAAGTGGTCATATACATGAGGTTTGGCATTTTTGCTCCAGAAATGACTTCTGCATAAAAAACTGCATTAAACTTAAGACTCTCAAAAAGTTTTATTTCGCCACCAGCATTAAACATGTCTACTTTATTAGTAAAATACTGCTCTGTAGGCGATTCATAACTTCTTAATTCATAAACACGTTCTGATCTGGGTGATTCTAATTTTGAAGGCTGCATTTTTGGCATATCAATAAAAGCTTTCATGATAGTGGATTTCATGCGTTTATAGGGTGGATTATCATAAGAAGCGTTTAAATAGTCGTTTCCTTTTGATAAATAATCTTCGTATTTATGGATGCTATCCTCAATAGGAAGAAATTGTTCCATAGAATTAAATGGAATGAGTACATACGTTTTTTTAATGGAATCCTTCTCGTTTGGTTTGGACTTGAACACACCAATATTTTTAATTCCTAAATTTTTTAAAGCTGGTAAATAGGCGTTTTCAAGATATTTATCTGTCGTAGCTACTTGATTATCTGTATCAAAAGTGTATACTTTAAGTTGATAATATTCTCGATTGTTCGATTGCAGATTTTCATCAACTTTATCAGTATTATTAGTTTTTTGGCAGTTTGTAAATGATATTAGAATACTAGCCAGTAGTAGAAACTTAATTGTTTTCATTGATTATGTTTTTTCCTTAATGAATGAATCACTTGGTGATATCAATAAAATCAAATATAGACAAATATTAAGTAAGCTAACACATTACTCAAGTAATTCAATAAACTTGAAGAATAAAAAAAATCAGCTTTTCTCTTTTTGCTTTTTTTCTGTTTGCTCTACTATGGTGATGGCTGCAATTAAGTTTTTAATGTCTAAATCTTCAACATCCTCATCAACAATAAAGGGAGCTAATTTATCTTGGTTGTAATTGTATATTCTCCAACGCTTAAATTGATATTCCAAAGCCGTGAAGTTTTCAACCCAATCACCAGAATTTAAATATAAAGTTTTACCATGTTTGTTTTCAATATATTCCATTTTAGGTTGATGAATGTGTCCACATACCACGTAATCGTAACCATTTTCTATCGCGAGTTCCGAGATTACGTTTTCAAAGTCATGAATATATTTAACGGCACTCTTGACACTGTTCTTTATCCTTTTTGAAAGGGAATAACGTTCTTTACCACGCTTTTCTAGAAACCAATTTACTAATCTGTTTAAAACGGTTAAGGCATCATAGCCATAGCCACCAAGTTTAGCCAACCATTTGGCATTTTTTATGGATACATCAAATACATCACCATGAAAAAACCATGCTTTTTTACCATCCAATTTTAGGACCAGTTTATTAACAATCGATATTTTTCCAATGGTAGTGCCACTAAACTTGCGTAACATTTCGTCATGGTTACCGGTAATGTAAATAATCTCAGTGCCTTCTGAAGCCATATCCATAATTTTTTTTATGACTTTCAAATGTGATTTTGGGAAGTAACGTTTATTAAATTGCCATATATCAACAATATCACCATTTAGTATCAATTTTTTTGGTTCTATACTGTTTAAATAAGTTAATAAATGTTTGGCATGACAGCCGTAAGTTCCAAGATGAACATCGGATATGACGGCAATTTCTACTTTTCTTTTAATTTTCAATTCGGGCAAACTTATTCAACAACAAATAACATCTATTTACATTATGTTATCATTACCTAATAATTATGTATTTATCAGCATTTTGTTAATTAATTGTTATGAATATTCTTAAGCTTGTTACAATTTCATTTCCTTTTTAATGGGATTAGCTATATTTTAGCAAAAAATTATATCATGGCTGGAAATTCCTTTGGAAAACTATTTAACCTAACTACTTACGGCGAATCTCACGGACCTGCACTAGGTGGTGTAATCGATGGTTGTCCCGCAGGAATTGAATTGAATTTGGAAGCGATTCAAAACGAATTAGATAGGCGAAAACCGGGGCAATCCGCTATAGTAACGCAACGCAAAGAACCCGATACGGTAAAATTTCACTCGGGCATTTTTGAGGGTGTTACCACGGGTACTCCCATTGGTTTTGTTATTGAAAACACCAACCAGAAATCTCATGATTATTCACATATAAAGGATAGTTACAGACCAAGTCATGCTGATTATACCTATGATAAAAAATATGGCGTGAGAGATTATCGTGGTGGTGGCCGCAGTTCAGCGCGTGAAACGGCTTGTCGAGTGGTAGCCGGTGCCATTGCCAAACAAGTCTTAAAGGATATTGAAATTACCGCCTACGTTTCAGGTGTTGGCACCATGAAATTGGATAAACCATATACCGAATTAGACCTTAAAATAGCAGAATCGAATATGGTACGTTGTCCAGACGAAGCTATGGCTTCAAAAATGGAGACTTACATCAAGGAAGTTCGCAGTAAGGGCGATACCGTTGGAGGGATTGTGAGCTGCGTAATAAAAAATGTTCCCGTAGGTTTAGGCGAGCCTGTATTTGATAAATTACATGCCGAATTAGGTAAAGCCATGCTATCTATCAATGCCGTAAAAGGCTTTGAGTATGGTAGTGGTTTCCATGGAAGCACTATGTATGGAAGCGAGCACAACGATGCTTTTAATACCGATGGTTCTACAAAAACCAATTATTCTGGCGGGGTACAAGGGGGTATAAGTAACGGTATGGATATCTATTTCAACGTGGCATTTAAACCTGTAGCTACCCTCATCCAAGAATACGAAACCATTGATAAAGAAGGTAAAGTGGTTCAAATGCATGGAAAAGGGCGTCATGACCCCTGTGTAGTACCTCGTGCAGTACCTATTGTTGAAGCCATGGCTGCATTGGTGTTGGCCGATTTTTACCTAATCAATAAAATTTATAGTTAGAAGCTAATTCCTGCTTTCAGCAGTCACTTTTTGCTTTGCATTCCACAATTTGATGCGGAATCCAAAAAAGGAGCTCCAATAATGGCTTTCATTGGAGTCTTATTAAGCAACCCAAATATGTATTTACCTGCAAACATAATTTTATAATATGATTTATTATTGGTTACATATTGCTTACATTTTTTTTGGCTCTCGTTTCTTTTGGAACGAAGTAGATTTATCTGCAGATTTGACTCGCACTAGACGGGTAAGTCTGTTGGATTGTGAAGCCCTAAGGTTTATGGCGAACTCCAAGTATTTTTATTACATGGACTTAATTCGATTAGAAATTTTATTTAGGTCAGATTTGTATAAGAATACTATTAAAAAAGGGATGTTTCCCGTTTTAGGCTCACAAAAAATCATATATAAAAAGCCATTAAAGCGTTGGAAAAAATTTGATATAACACTTATTTTAGAGGGTTGGGAAGATAATTGGGTGTATCACCGCCAGGTCTTTAAACATAATGATGAGATTTACGCTATTGGAATAACTAAAGTAGGCTTTTGGAAAAAACATAAAATTCAGAATATGAGTAAAATTATTGCTGATAGTGGCATAAAAAAAAGTGAAATGATAGTGCCAACTGATATTTTGAATCTTTTTAAAAACGATTACAACATTATTAAGAACACTGAAATAAAACCATAAATAGAACAAATAAAAATAAAAGCCTCTTTAGAAATCTAAATACAAATTCTTCAAACCATTTTTAAAATACTTATCTTGTCGCCTCCTAGAAAGAAATAATAAAACATGAAAAAACTTGCATTACACTGGAAGATTATTATTGGAATGATTCTCGGGATCATTTTTGGGTTTATTATGAATACCATTGCTGGTGGTAAAGGTTTTGTGTCCGATTGGATTGCGCCATTTGGAACCATTTTCATCAATCTTCTTAAGCTTATTGCAGTACCATTAATACTGGCATCTTTAATTAAGGGTATATCCGATTTAAAGGATATTTCCAAAATTAAATCGATGGGTTTACGTACTATTAGCATTTATATAGTTACCACTTTGGTTGCCATCATTATTGGGTTAACCATCGTTAATACTGTGAAACCAGGAAAAGGAATGCCACAAGATACCATAGAAAAGATAAAGGCCAAATATGAAAATGATGCGGGAGTAACAGATAAACTTATGAAAGCTTCGGCACAAAATGAAGCAGGGCCTTTGCAACCATTGGTAGATATTTTTCCAAGCAACATTTTCCAATCCTTCGCCGATGCGTCTATGTTACAGGTAATCTTTTTTGCTTTATTCGTTGGTATATGTTTATTATTGATTGGAGAAGAAAAGGCAAAACCGCTGATTGATTTTTTTGATTCCCTGAACGAAGTTGTCATGAAAATGGTCGACTTAATCATGCTTTTTGCTCCCTACGCAGTATTTGCTTTATTAGCGAATGTGATTATCGCGTTTGATGATACTGAAATCCTTGTGAAATTACTTATGTACGCCCTTTGCGTGGTTGGAGGGCTTATTGTAATGATTGGTTTCTACATGATATTAATTAAAGTATATGCCAAAAAATCACCATTATGGTTTTTGAAACAAATAAGCCCAGCGCAGCTATTAGCCTTCTCAACAAGCAGTAGTGCTGCCACTTTACCTGTAACCATGGAACGTGTAGAAGAACACGTTGGAGTTGATAAAGAAGTGTCCGGATTTGTATTGCCTGTTGGGGCAACCGTAAATATGGATGGTACCAGTTTATATCAAGGCATAGCTGCTGTATTTATTATGCAGGTTATTTGGCCTGAAGGTTTAACCTTAACCAATCAGTTAGTTATTGTGGCAACAGCTTTATTGGCTTCTATTGGGAGTGCTGCAGTGCCCAGTGCAGGTATGGTTATGTTAGTAATTGTTTTAGAATCTATAGGTTTTCCAGCAGAATTATTGCCCATTGGTTTAGCATTGATATTTGCGGTTGATAGACCATTGGATATGTGTAGAACGGTGGTGAATGTTACTGGTGATGCCACAGTTTCTGTTTTAGTGGCCAAATCTTTAGATAAATTACACGACCCAAAACCCAAAGAATGGGACGACCATTATGATGAAGTAAAATAAAATAGTTAAATTTAACTTCATCGAAAATACACTCAAAAATGAATGTTTGTTTTATTATGTATCCTTGGGACCAAATAGACCCAGAAAATGATACATCACTAGCCTTAATTAAAGAATGTGTTAGAAGAGACCACGGTGTTGCCATGTGTACACCAGCAAATTTAACGATTCGCAATAGTGTAACCACTGCCAATTGTACGGTTATCGGTAGAATGGATAAAACACCAACGTCATTAAGATCGTTTTACAAAAAAGCTGAATTACGAGAAGAAATGCTGCCTTTGGCGGGTTTTGATGTCATTTTTTTTAGAGCCAATCCGCCGCTTGATCCGATTATGCTGAATTTTTTGGATTCCGTAAAAGATGATGTATTTATTATGAATTCCTTGGAAGGCATGCGAGAAGCTAACAATAAACTATATACAGCAGCTTTTGGTGATGCCCATAGTAACATCATACCAGCTACCCACGTTTCAAAGAGCAAAAAATACCTTATTCAACAAATCAAAGAATCTAAGTCGGATAAAATGATTTTAAAGCCACTCAATGGTTTTGGAGGTTCAGGGGTTATTTTAATTGAAAAATCGGCGATGGGTAATATCAACTCGTTGCTTGATTTTTACATAAATAGTGGTGATGGGACTTCAAATTATGTGATTCTTCAAGATTATATTGAGGGAGCCGACCAAGGGGATGTTCGTATTTTAATGCTGAATGGAGAAGCCGTAGGTGCCATGAAAAGGGTCCCAGGAAATGATGACCACCGTTCCAATGTATCGGCTGGTGGTAGTGTGCAACGCCACACCTTAACCAAAGCCGAAAAAGCCTTGTGTAAACAAATTGGACCCAAATTGGTAAATGATGGTTTATACTTTGTTGGTATAGATGTGATAGGAGGTAAGCTAGTTGAAGTTAATGTGATGTCTCCAGGGGGCATTACCTATATCAATAAGGTTTATAAGTTAAAAACCAAGATTGAAGAAAAAGTGATTGACTTTTTAGAAATGAAAGTGTTGGATAAACTTCAAGCGTTTGATAGACGCACCAGACTTAGAAAAACGGTTCAAGATGCTTAATATCCCAAAAACATATAGATACCTTTCTATTTTTTTACTTTGTTTTTGTGTCGGTAATCACTTGATTTCCCAAAATCAGGCAACGAACGAATTATTTGAAGTTATTTCTAAACTTCGTCAGGATACAAACCATAATTTTTTAAAGACATTACAACCGTTACAAAGTGATTTTTCAACCATTTTTTCTAATGAAGAAACTGCGCAAAGCGTTTTTGAATTTTCCAATGGAAAGTGGGTTGATATCGATAAGGTATCCGATAAAAGCATGAAACCACTTAATAGTTCGGATCAAGCAATAATTGTCTCTGCCAATAAGAAAGAACTGATTCAAGGCATCACTAATGGACTGCCAGAGGAATATAAAATACTTTCAAACCATATTAAAGAGGATGTAGAAGTTTACGGTTTCCAATATTTAAATAGTGACGGTTCTGTTCAAAAAACCAGAGCGGCTTTTTTCAAAGTAAATCATAGGTGGATTTTAATCCCTCAAACGTTTATGGCTTTTCAATAAAATTTTATGTCACAAGTAAATCTTAATCATGCCACAGTAACAGTCGATTGGCTACATGATCATTTAAACGCTGATAATCTCATCATTCTAGATGGTACCATCAATAAGGTTTTTGATGCTTCAACCAAGCAAATACCCAAGGCAAGGTTTTTTGATATCAAAAATAAGTTTAGCGATACCTCAAATCCGTTCCCTAGTGCCTTTCCATCCAAAGAGCAATTTCAAAAGGAAGCCAGATTATTGGGAATCGATAACGACAGCGCCCTGGTGGTTTATGATGATAAAGGCATTTACTCCAGTGCTCGGGTTTGGTGGTTGTTTAAGGCTTTTGGTTTTAACAATGTCGCTGTTTTAAATGGGGGATTTCCAGCTTGGTTAAAAGCTGGTTATGCTACTGAATTTATGAAAGTTTATGATGGTAAAGCTGGTAACTTCACCGCGAATCTTCAACCGCATTACATGAAGTTTTTTAACGATGTTGAAGCAGCTTCCAAGAATAAAACCCACACCATTGTAGATGCACGCTCCGAGAACCGATTTAAAAGCTTAGAACCCGAACCTAGAGCTGGCTTACGGATGGGTACCATTCCAAACTCGGTAAATTTACCTTTTGAAGACTTGCTGAATGAGGGTGTTTTAAAATCCAAAAAAGATTTAGAAAAGGCTTTTTATATGGTGGCCCACAAAAATGACGATATCATTTTCTCCTGTGGCTCTGGTATTACTGCCTGTGTGTTGGCTTTAGGAGCCGATATTTCGGGATATAAAAATATTTCTGTGTATGATGGGTCCTGGACGGAATGGGGCAGTTTAGTTACAGAATAAAAAGTTTAAATAAGTTATGTTTTTAAGAAAAAAGAATTCATTTGTTGCTTTATTAATTGTTTTGATATTATCAGGATGTGCCCTTAAACCAATTTCATCCGAATATGCCTTTGTTAAAATGGAAGTAAACGATATTCAGTTGGATAAATTAGGCAATGGTAATGTGTTGATTTATAATGGTGCCGATATTTTGCACAGAATTGATAATACCGCAAGGTTGAATGTTTTAATTAATGAAAAAGCTTTAGGGCAGGTAAGACCAGCAGAATATGTGGTTTTAAATTTACAAAAAGGAGAATACCAATTTAAGCTTAGACACATAGATTTGGTTAACATGCGAAGTGAACATGATGTAGAAATTGACGAATCAACCAAAGTAATTAGAATTGAACCTACAATAAATTCCAATAAACTCACGATTACAAACCAATTACCTAAGAAGTTTGATAAATTTAAGTTTATGCAGAATAGATGATAATTTAATGCAATGCAAAAACTTTCACTAGAAGATATCATTACCAAAATTAAACGTCAAGAATGTTTTGAGGCTGTGGCTTCTGATTATGGGTTTACCATAAAAATAGTGGACTATGTACCGTATGCTTGTGCCGCAGTGCATGATGGACATCAATTTAGGAAAGAACTTTGGGAACCTTGCTTACATACCGAGTATGAACGTTGGTATGAGGAAGACCCCGAAACTAAAAACATGGTAAAATCGCATCCTATAGTCATTGCCGGTTGTGACTCCCGTTTTGAATACGATTTGAATAGACCCCCAGAAGAAGCCGTTTTTGTAACGGCTTGGGGCAAACAACTTTGGAAGTATCCACTTTCGGAAATCATGATTGAAAAAAGTATTCAAAAGCACGCCCATTTTTATAAAGTGGTGCACGCCTTAGTGGAAACTTTAGAGAAGAAATTTGGGTTTTGTACGGTTTACGATATGCACAGTTACAATTGGAAACGTTGGGATAGGGAAGTACCCACTTGGAATTTAGGAACCTCAAATATTGATAACGAACGATTTGGAAATGAAGTGGAAGGCTGGCGGCAGAGTCTGTCAGAAATTCAGCTGCCCAACGGTATTAAATCGACTTCAAAAATTAATGATACCTTTCAAGGGAATGGTTATTTCTTGAAATATATTACCCAAAATTTTAAAAATACTTTAGTTTTGGCAACCGAAATAGCCAAAGTGTATTGCGATGAATACGAACAAGTGATATTCCCAGAAGTGGTTAGTGCGGTTGAAAACGAATTAAAAACCCGCATTCCAGAACACGCGATGCAAGTTTACAACAGGTTTAAAAATTAAATTATGAAGATTGAAAATGATGTGCAAACCAAAGCGTTAATGGACATTGACCACAATATTGATGCGCTGGTGAAGCAAATTGAGTTGTTAAGTTATGTGAACCCCGAGAATATTGAGGAAGAGAAAGCTCGATTTTTTTCATCGAAGTACCTTACCGATCCTGTTTTTAAATACCCAACCATCAATTTCAACAGGTTTAAGTTGCACAGAAAATTATTTACGCAGCGTTTGGAGCTTATTGAAGATATTAAAATCAGGAACCTTTACGAAGATATTATTTACACCTATTCAGGATTAATACAGTGTATTGAAACCATTGGAAGCGGTAAAAAGTTTTATTACAACTGTTTGCGTAGTTTTGGAACACCCACCGAAAATGATGTAGAGAACGCCAAATTTATCCTTCATTTTGAAGATGAAAACAAAGATATTCCTGCATTTCAACCTAAATACAGTGCTACCGAAGCCGAGGTATTCTTTAAAGAGTTTTCAAAGAAATACGATTTTAGTTACAGCATCAAACAATCTAATCAAATTTCGGCGATTGCCATGGTTTTGAATAATATTAAAACCCTGGTTTTAAATACCAATCATACCTACTCCGATAATGAAATTGCGGTACTTACCAATCATGAAATTGGAGTTCATATGGTTACCACCATGAATGGCATGTTACATCCTTTAAAAATATTCTCGAACGGTTTCCCAAACAATGAGGAAACCCAGGAAGGCTTGGCGGTTTTTGCCGAATATATGAGCAATAATTTAACCGTTACACGCTTAAAAGAGTTGGCATACAGGGTTATAGCGGTAGATAGTTTGGCCAAAGGCTATTCTTTTTCTAGAACGTTTCGATTGCTTCACAACCAGTACGATTTGGAACGCGAGGAAGCTTTTTATATTACGGTTCGGTCGCATAGAGGCGGTGGTTTTACTAAAGATTATTTGTATTTAACCGGCTTAAAAAAGGTTTACGATTACTACCATGCTGGCCAGGATTTAAGCGTTTTATTAACGGGAAAAGTGTCTTTGGAGTATGTTGATGAAATACAAACCCTGATTAAAAAAGGACTTGCGGTACCTGCCAAGCATATTACCGATGCCTACGCACAAAACAAAAACACCAATAAAAAAGTAGATTTTATTTTAAGGAGTTTGAAATAAAAACAAATATTTTCTGGTATGGCGCTTATCGGTAACGTATATGAAAAGTAGCGGATTTAACGCACTAACTTTTTGATTTATATCTGATTATACTTTTATATCTAAATTCTCGTTTTAACACTTAAACCGCTATTTTTTATACAATGTTGCCGGTAGTTTTTTTAGAATTTTAATAGCGAATATCCTATTGCAATTCCAACCCAAGGCTTTTTATTGTAATTCCATTTTTCAGCATCGTCTCCTAAGCTGTAATCCCAACCCATAAAACCGCCAAAATTAATTTTATTGTAGCTGTAGGTTATTCCAAATCCTATTGTCGCCAATCCCTTTGTGATTTCTGTGACAGATTCAATAGGAATTTCTGAAGCAGAAGTATTACTGTTATTAAGTTTTACTGTCGATGCACCTAAAATTAAACCACCAGTCCATTTCCAAGTATTCGAGACATTCCCAACTTTTTTTCTGTGAAAAAACGATGTTTTACCGTAAAAAGTTCTTCCAATAAATAAGTTCGCATTTACGGCACTAGAAAACTCTTCGCTAATATTTTGATCATTGTCCTTGAATCTATATTTTAAAGGTATTGTTAAACCAGATACTGTCCATTCTCTAAAATTTAGTTTTATAGTTTGCCTATTTTCAAGTTCATAATAATGAACATCTCTTTTGCCAAAATTTCCATTTTTATCTTTTTTGAGATACGGATTAACATATAATTTGTTTTCATCAAATTTTACAAATCCCTTCATTTTTTTTCCTTCAATTAACTGGATTTTTTTCTCAACAACTTGTTTTTCAATAAATTCTTTGTCAACAACGATGGCTTCTTTGACTTTTATTTTTTTACCTGAGATAGTTTTTTCTATTTCATATTCAATTGTACTGCCAATTGGGAAGACTTTACGAATACTATCTTGTTCTTCTTTAGTTAGTTTATCAAATTTCACTTTTTCCAATTTCGTCAAACATATGTCTGGACTTTCTTTAAAACTTATAGTTTCTGGGATAGTGTAAACTTTTTTAAACGATTCTTGGCTAAATATGTTTTGAGCAAAAAATAATAAGCAAGAAATAAGAATATATTTTTTCATTTTTATGAAATTATGGTTAGTATCAATTACTACTAGTCTTACATATTAAAACTTACCTAGTATTAGGAAGTTACGTCAGTTATTTTTATATTTCTTTTAATCTTCTAAGACTTTCCACTTGTCTCTGTTCAAAGTCTAATTGCATTTCGAAATCATCTGGCCATTCAGCTCTTCCATTATTTCTTATGCCTTTAAAAATTTCTTTTTGAATGTCAATCGGATTATGGTTTATTAGCTTATCGATTGCCTTTCTTTGTCGTTGAATGTAATCTAACTGCATTTCAAAATCATTCGGCCATTCTTTTTTACTCAGTCTTTTTATTTTTTCGTCTTGACTTTCGTAATAATTGTCTGAAATTATTTCTCCGCTTTGTTGTGGATTAGTTTTTTCCTTAGTTTCTGGGACTCCTCTGTCAAGTATTTTTTTTACTTCTTTTAGTACGTTGTCCCTTCTCCTTTCCCAAACTGATGTATTCAGAGGTTCAAGACCAATAAAGTCAGTAACAATATCTCTCAAGCTGTTTAATTTATCTTTTTCGTTAATTTTCATTCCGTGTGTTGTAGGAATAACACCTTTAATTTCATCGTACTCAAAAGGTGGAATTAATATCGGAATGTGACTGTTCGTTTTTACCCAAGTAGCTCCCATTTCACAAAGACTCACAACACTTGAATAAAAATTCGATGATAATATAAATATTACGAGAACATTACTATCTAATTCTTTTTTTATTACCTCTAAAAAGTCCGAGCCTAATTTTACTCCATAACCTTCAAAAGATGAACAAAATATTTTATTACTTGGAACACCAATAGCTTCAAGAATATCAATTACTTTTTCAACTATTTTAATATCTAAACTTGAATGACTAATAAAGATTTTTTGGTCTCCTAATTCTTTGGTTTTTTCTTTTTTTATCTGCATTTCGATTTGTTCAGGAACCTCAAGTCCTAGGTCACTTGCAATTTGAATAATCAATTCATTCGATTGAGATTTCAACAAGTCAATTACGTAAACTCGCTTACTATTTACAATTGATACATTTTCAGTAGGTATTTTATATCCGCTTAGAAGCATATTGATTCCAGTAGTATTGTATTCCGCCTGTAGATGTAAGGCTATGTTTGTAATGGTTTGTATTCTATCTGTTGGATTCATTTCTCAAATTACTGGCAATGTAATGATATGAGGTCGTTTTAATGACTTATATCAAACGATAAGCGAAGTTAGAATTTTCCTACTAAACAAACAATACGTAGTTCTACTTAGTTTTAAGCAGTTGTGAACAAAAGCATTATTCTAAAAACTTGCTTTTTAATTCAGGTGTGGGTATCATACAAGCCTCTTTTTTGCCATACCATTTATAGCGATTTTTGGCAATATAATCATACACTCGATTGCGTATAAATGGAGGCACTATAAAAAACACGCACAATACATGGTTTGGAAAGCCTAAATGGTAAGCAATTTTTAAGGCTGCCGTACTTTTGTAATCTAAGCCTTGTTCTGGGGTGTAGAGTAGGATGGAATCGGTTTTTTTGGTATCGATGTTATAAGCATCTATAAGTTGTTTTCCTATATCACTTTGCAAAGCCGCAAAAAGGAATACATCTTTTTTATCATGTTTTATAACGTATTGTACAGAGCTATTACATAAGTTACAAACCCCATCAAACAAAATAAGTTTTTTATGTTTTGGTAAATCAATCATACTCACTTTAAGCGTATTACTCTAATTTTATACAAAGATAAGTACTTATAGTGTATTTAGGTACTGGGTTAAATCTACATCTTTGCCTAGTTTAAGTTTCTTTTTTAAACGGTATTTACTCTTTAAAATGCTATCGGGCAATACATTAAGCATGGAGGCAATTTCTTTGGTAGAGAGGTTCATACGCAGGAAGGATGCTAAACGTATTTCCTTTTCGCTAATGTCGGCATTAATTTCTTTAATCTTGTTGTCAAAATTATTATGTACCTCTGTGAAGTAAGATTTAAAAACTTCCCAATCTTTATCCTCGGCACTTTCTTTTTTAAGCAACATAACCAACCGCCTAAATTCCACTTTAAATAATTCGGGCGATTGTTTTATTTTTTCAAGATTATCCTTTAACTCTTGTATAAACGTGTTTTTCTGAACCAAATGCAAGGTTTGCGATGCTAGTTCTTTCTTTTTGAACTCAATTTCCTGTTTATAAATTTCCTCTTGTTTTTCACGTTCCATTTTATTTTTTTTCATGCGTTGTTTAAACCCGAAATAGAGCAGACCAGCAATGGTGAGAAATGAGAACATGCCAATACCATAAAGGGTTTTGGTGAGTTGGTCGTTTTTGGCTTGAATGTTTAATGATTTTATTTCTTCATGTTGCAAGGCGATTTCTGCTTCTTTTTTTTCGGTATCAAATTGAATTCTAAGCTCTTGGATTTTATTAATCTTGTCCTTATTTATTATGGAATCATTTAATTTTTTAAACTCTCGTTGATATTTCAATGCTAATTTTAAGTCTCCTTTTTTTTCATATATATTACTTAAATGAGATGTAGAATTCATATTAATAGAAAGGCTATTATTGTCTTCGGAATATTTTTTGGCACTCATGGCATTTTTAAGCGCATTTTCTAAATCATTATTACTTATATAAACTTCAGCTAATTTATTTTCTGCAACTGCTAAGCGACGCTTGGCATTAATGGATTTTCCTAAAGTAATAGATTGATTTAAATATTTAATAGCATTATTTAAGTCACCTTTTAAAAAATAGAGATTACCCAGATTATTTAAAGCAGCTGTCTCGATTCCCTTAAATTGTGATTGTCTAGTTTTTTCTAAACTTTTTAATAAGTAATCAAGGGATTTATCATAATTTTTCAATTTCATATAATAAATACCAATATCATTTAAAACTTGAGCTTCGTAGCCTACATCCTTATAATCCTGATAAATTTTAAGCGCTATTTCATTGTATTGTATCGCCTTTTCTAAGTTTTCTATGTTATACTCTAAGGTTCCCAAATGGTTATAAGTATCAGCAATTCTTATGGAGTCTTTTAATTTCTCAAAAATTTTCAATCCCTTTTGAACATTAGTTAGTGCTATGTTATAATAGCTCATATTTTGGTTTATGGTTCCCTTAAAATCATAGGCAAGTCCCATTCCCATAGAATCTTTAAATTTTATCGCATTTTCTAAATCCATATTATTAATACTATCGGCTTTTTGTAAATTTCCCTTGTCAAATTCAATAATTGCCAAACCTCTGTATGCTTGTGATATATAAATATGGTTATGTAATTGATTTCCTAAAAACAAACTTTTCTCGTAGTAATATTTTGCTGAATCTAATTGAGATATGTTATGATATAAGTTTCCTAAATGGTAATTCGCCAAGGCCAATCCTGATTTATAATCTATTTTCTTTGACATATTAAGTTGCTCAAATGCGTATTTTTTAGTTTCAGCTTGAGATCTATACATATAATAATTAATTATATGATTAACAGTTCTGATTTTAATAGTGTCCAAGGTTTGATTTTTGTAAACCGTTAAGAGGCTATCTATATTAAGTTTACTCTGTGAAAACAAATACTGATTTACTAATAAGATGAAAATAAGAGGTAAGAATCGCTTCATGAGTATTAATTTAATGGTATAAAGTTAATTAATTCATCTGTTTTTATTTAGTATTAACAAATAGGAAAATAGATAGCTGTCCATATATTGTCCATTACAAATACTATTAATTTATCTCTTTTTTAAATTTAAATATTTGAAAATCAATAATTTGAATTTTGAATGAAAATTTAAAATTACACCTATGTCCATGTATGTTTTATAATGGTTGTCCATACTTTGTCCATACCAAAAATTAGTTTTCAGTGTTTTTCATGTCTAGTTTTGAAGTGTTGAATCACAAAATTTAGAAATTATGAAAACACAGCTATTAACAATCAAGCCTAGTAAGTTAGGTGTCATCTTATGTTTAATACTATTTACTTTTTTAAGTTGTAGTACAGAAAGTACAGATGATGGAGGAGAAGAAGCTCCAGTATCTGGAGATAAATTAAATGAGATTAATAATTTTTTAGCAACTCTCTCAAACTTTAGTCAACCAGAAGTGTCTGGCGAACAACTTTTAGAGGAAAGCGAACCAGAGCGTGAAGGACAAACGGACGAATGTGTTGTTAAAAAATATAAAATGGCACCCGGTTTTAGCGAAATGATATTGCTAGACCCAACAAGTGATGTTATTTACCCTGGAGCCATGTTAAGAGGAGAATCTATACCAACTGGAGAATATATTGGCATTACTGGTGGTAGAGCGCCCATAACCTTATCAGTATCACTAGAAAACTTAAAC
Organism: Litoribaculum gwangyangense; assembly: GCF_039543505.1. Classification (NCBI taxonomy): domain Bacteria; kingdom Pseudomonadati; phylum Bacteroidota; class Flavobacteriia; order Flavobacteriales; family Flavobacteriaceae; genus Litoribaculum; species Litoribaculum gwangyangense. Next base: position 177,585 of record NZ_BAABJW010000002.1, read on the forward strand.
GGTAAGCCTTCTACGGTAATTAATAATCCTAATATTAATACCGTTAGAGAAGGGGTTAAAGATATGTTGCAACAGGGTGTCACGGGTTCGGCATCAGCTAAAGTTAATTTCACTACTGAAGAAGTCTATTCAGAAGAGCATTTAAATATTGCTTTGGGTGCTAGCTATACTAAAGGAAAAAACAGTGTTTCAGGTTCTTTTAACTTTAATAACTCACAAAAAAAATATAAATATGTTATTAAATATCTGCAGGTATATTATACCATTGATTTAGCTATCGAGGACAGCGAGAATCCAGGGAAACTCTTTACTCAAGAACCAAATTTAGACGCTACAAGTCCTGTTATAGTATCATCGGTTAAATATGGACGAATGCTTTTATATACTGTAGAAACAAATGCTGAATTTACAGATACCCAAGCTGCTTTTAATGCTGCTTTTAGTGGTGGAGAGGTAGATGGGCAAGGTGAGCACCAGAGTTTTTGGAGTAGTTCTACGGTAAAAGCTTTGGTTATTGGTGGTAACTCGAGTGACGCAGCTCAAGTTGTTAGTGGGCCAGAAGGCGTTTATAATTATATAACCCAAGGGGGTGAGTACTCTGCAAATTCACCTGGGGCACCTTTGGGTTATACACTACGTTATATTAGAAAAGGATTCCCTATTGCTAATGTTGTTTTATCAAGCGAGTACAATATTAGAACCTGTTATCAAGCGTATCAAAAGTTTGGTATTCAGCTTTATGGTTTCAATGCTTGGAATGTTGTTCGCGAGAGAAATTTAGAGATTTATGGAGATATGCGAATAAGGGTTTATCAAGGAGGAAATGTAAAGAAAGAAATCAAGTGGCACCAAGGTGCTAATCCATCTATGAATATTAATGAGGGTACTTTTTTTGAAATCCAAACAGCTAATTCAAGTGCTGAAGTCGAATTATACAAACCCAATTTAGAAACGGATTACATTGAGTTATATTCATCCTTTTATGAAGCTAATGGTTCTTTTACCCCGTTATATTTTGGAAATGGAACCGAAAAAATACTGCTAAAAAATGTTCAAAATGCTAAAGAGCCTTATACACGAATAATCTTAAAGAACGACACAAACGAAATGCGAACCTACTTTTATGTTTGGCGTATTTATTAATAGCTAAAGATATTATTATTAAAGAAAACAGTCGGCACCTAAAGTTGTAGATTCAACAACTTGGTGTTGGCTGTTATTTTTTGGCCTCTACCAACTCCAGTTGTTCTAAACTAACATTGGTGGTAAAAACACCGTAATTAACCACCGCTTTATTTTTTTCAATTTTGTCAATACTGCCAATAGCGCGTCCGTCAAACATGCGCACGCGATCTCCAAGTTTTAAAACAGGTTTGGGTTTAGGCTGCTCTATAGCTTTTTCTTTTTCGGCTTTTTTCTTCTTTCGGATAACCTCAACTTTCTTTTCGGCTTCTTTTTTAATCTGTTCTTCTTTAGCTTTTATAGCTTTTTTCTCTTTGACAGAAACCTTTTGGCGTTTGGAGTTTTCTATTTGAACGAGTTTAAAAAGTTCGCCCATCAACTCGCGTTTTTGTTTGTTTTCAAAATACTTTTCTGCAACATCATTTACTTTTTGTCCTAAGTAAATCAGTCGCTGGTTGCTATCATACAATTCTTGATAGCTTTCCAACTTCTTCTGGATTTTAGCATTGATTTCTTCTAGTTTATCAGCCTCTTCAATTTTTTTCTTTTCGTTCAGCTTTAGCGATAGTCCTGTTTTTTCCAATTTAGAACGTTCTTTTTGGAGTTTGGCAATCGTGGCGTCAAACCTAACTTTACTACGTTCAATCTTCTTTTTTGCGCGGTTTATTAAACTGAAAGGAATCCCATTTTTTTGTGCGACTTCAAAGGTAAAACTACTGCCTGCTTGACCAATAACCAATTTGAAAAGTGGTTCCAGTGTTTTTTCATCAAAAAGCATGTTGGCATTTAGCATGTAGGGTAGTTCGTTGGCCAAAATTTTGAGATTGGAATAATGTGTGGTAATGATTCCAAAAGCTTCCCGATGGTAAAACTCTTCTAAAAAGGTTTCAGCTAATGCGCCTCCAAGTTCAGGGTCGCTACCTGTTCCAAATTCATCAATTAAAAAAAGCGTATTCTTATTGCATTTCTTCAAGAAATAATTCATTTGCTTTAAACGGTAGCTGTATGTACTCAAATGATTTTCGATAGATTGATTATCGCCAATATCGCTTAAAATTCTATCAAACAAGCACGCTTTACTACGTTCGTGAACCGGAATTAACAGGCCACTTTGCAACATCACCTGTAACAAACCAACTGTTTTTAGAGTGATACTTTTTCCGCCAGCATTAGGTCCTGAAATAACAATGATTCTACTGTCTTCTTTTAATTCAATAGTCTGCGGAAAGGTTTTTTCCTTCTTTTCTAAATTATTTAAATAGAGGAGTGGGTGATACGCATCACGAAGAAACATACTTCTGTCTTCCGAAAATTCTGGAAGAATGGCATTCATGGATTTGGCGTATTTAGCTTTCGCGGAAATGACGTCCAAATCAATTAAAAAGTTTTGATAATCCTGTAAAAGTGTTAAAAACGGACGAATATAATCGGTTACGTCTTTTAAAATCCTAATAACTTCTTCCTGTTCCTCATATTCCAAATTATTAAGTTCTCTGGAATACTGCAACGTAGTTTCGGGCTCGATATACACAATGCTGCCCGTTTTACTACCTCCCATAATAGCCCCTTTTACTTTACGTCTGTACATGGCTTTTACAGCTAAAACACGTTTGTTATCAACCACCGATTCTCGAATATCATCCAAATATTCAAGATTGTGGTACATATTTAAAGCAGATGAAAAACTAGAATTAATTTTGCCCTTTATTTTGTTTATAGATTGTCTTAAATCAAATAACAAGGAAGAGGCGTTGTCTTTGATATCACCAAAACGGTCTACGATACCATCAATTTTTTCGATTATGACTTTAGTGACTTCAATGTGTGAAGCGAATTCATGGAGGTTTGGATAATACTCTTCAAATTTTTTTAAATAGGTAACAATGGTGTTCACGGTAATTGAAATAGAGACTATTTTTTTTAAACCGTGAACTTCTAAATACGTGTTTTCAATTCGCAGAAGCTTTAACTCGTTGGTAATGGTATCAAATCCATGGTTTGGAATTCTATTATCATTGTAAAATGAGGACAGATATTCGTTAGTTAATTGTAAGGCCAGTGTTAAGTCTTCCTTGGTTTTATAAGGAGAAATCTCTAGGGCCTTTTCATGCCCCAAAGGTGTTACACAAAGCTCACTAACTTGTTTTAAAACCGTTTGAAACTCTAAGTCCTGCAAAGTTTTTTCGTGAATATGAATCATTCTTTTTATAGCATATAAGTCTAGCAAATGCAAAGTTAAACATTATACTTTATATGTTTTGCACCTTTAAAGTCTTCTTAATGAATAGTTAATTAACAGTTTACGGGTATTGTTTAACATTATGCTAACAGCAGCCGATTAACTTTAAAAGTAAATTTGAATTGAAATCAACAAACATCAATCAAACTTCAACAGTTTTATCAAGCTCAATCATGTATTTGATTGGGCTTTTTAACTAATATAATTCCAGATATTTTTATACTTCGTGAGCTGTTTGTAGGTATTTAAAATCACTTCATTTTCCTTTGAAGAAAGACTCTGGTCATTTTGAAGTATTTTTTTTGCGTAATAACGCGCACTTTGTAAAATAGCATTATCCTTGATAATATCAGCAATCTTTAAATTCAAAACTCCGCTTTGCTGAGTTCCCATAATGTCTCCTGGGCCCCTCAATCGCAAGTCCACTTCCGCTATTTCAAAACCATCATTGGTACGTACCATAGTTTCCAATCTTGTTTTGCTGTCGTTACTCAATTTATGGCTAGTCATTAAAATACAGTAGCTCTGCTCTGCGCCCCTGCCTACACGACCACGTAATTGATGGAGTTGTGATAGCCCAAAGCGTTCTGCACTTTCAATAATCATGACTGTAGCATTGGGAACATTTACGCCTACTTCTATCACTGTTGTGGCTACCATAATTTGGGTTTCACCTTTTATGAAGCGTTGCATTTCAAAGTCTTTATCTGCGGGTTTCATTTTTCCATGAACGATTGATATTTGATATTCGGGCATCGGAAAATCCCTCGCAATACTTTCGTAGCCATCCATCAAATCTTTATAATCTAAAGCTTCACTTTCTTGAATGAGCGGATAAACAATATACACTTGACGGCCTTTTTTTATTTCATCACGAATAAAACGGAATACTTTCAATCTGTTTTTATCATACCGATGAACCGTTTTCACCTGTTTTCTACCAGGTGGTAATTCGTCAATTATGGAAATATCCAAATCCCCATAAACGGACATAGCCAAAGTTCTAGGAATTGGTGTAGCAGTCATAATTAATACGTGTGGAGGTGATGTGTTTTTATGCCATAATTTACTACGTTGAGCTACACCAAAACGGTGTTGCTCATCTATAATGGCGAGCCCTAAATTTTTAAATTTCACCTTGTCTTCGAGAAGGGCGTGGGTGCCAATTAAGATTTGTAAATCGCCATTTTCTAGCGATTCATGAATTTTTTTTCTTTCTGAAGTTTTACTTGAACCAGTTAATATTGAAATACTGATATTCAGTTTATTACACATTTCAAGTAATCCATTAAAGTGTTGGACTGACAAAATTTCAGTCGGTGCCATTAAACATGCTTGAAAACCGTTGTCAAGTGCCATTAACATTGACATGAACGCTACTATGGTCTTACCTGAGCCTACATCACCTTTTAATAATCGATTCATTTGGGCATTACTTCCCAAATCGGCTCTAATTTCCTTTAAAACCCGCTTTTGGGCGTTGGTTAATTCGAAGGGTAAATGTTCATTGAAAAAGGTATTAAAATAATTTCCAACATGTTCAAAAGGAAACCCTTTGATCTTTGATTTATGAATTAAATTTTTGATGATTAATTGCAATTGGATATAAAACAACTCTTCAAATTTTAACCGAAATTGGGCCTTGGAAAGGAGCTCTTGACTTTTTGGGAAATGGATGTTAAAAAGGGCTTCTTTTTTACTGATTAATTTTAACTCCAAAAGTAGAGAATCAGAGAGTGTTTCACTGAATTTTCCTTTGGTCTCAATAAATAATTGTTGCATGATTTTACTAATCACCCGATTTGAAATACCCTTATTTGATAATTTCTCCGTAGAAGGATATATAGGTTGCATGGCAGAACGAATATTTTTTTCGTGTTCTTCGAGTAATTCTAATTCTGGATGAGGCATGCTGTATTTTCCACTAAACCAATTGGTTTTACCAAATGCGACATAGGGTTTATTGAGTTTTAGGTTCTCTCGAATCCATTTATGCCCACGAAACCAAACCAATTCCATAGTACCTGTTTCGTCTTGATAGGTGGCAACCAAGCGTCTCCCTTGTTTTTGGGCCACCTCCTTAAATTCGATTATTTTCCCAATTACCTGAATATCAGCATTATTTTGCTGTAATTGGTTTATTTTGTAATACTGTGTTCTATCAATATATCTATTTGGAAATAAATTAATTAAATCCTGATACGAGTAAATACCCAACTCCTTGCGCAATAAATCGGCCCGATTGGGCCCCACGCCTTTTAGATAATCTATGGGAGTTTGAAGGTTAACAGACATAAAGGCGAATTTAATTAATTCCTACGAAAGTGTGAATGTTATTACACTTTTTACTTTTCCAGTTCATGTTAAAAATCGTATTTTGGTCTAATGCTTGTTATTCTATTAAAATGAAGTGTTTCATAGCTTTTTTCTATTTTTTTATCTCCTTTTTTGGGTTTTCCCAACAGACTGAATATGTTGATTTCAAAAAAGCCAAAGCCGAAATTGCTTTTGGTGATTTAAAGAAAAAAGAAGTCTCAGGAAGTATTACTTACGAGTTTAAAATTCTAAAAGATACCGACTCAATTTACTTCGATGCCAATAATTTTCAAAACATATCATCTACTTTAGATGGGACATTTATGGATAGTTTATACAACGGTAAACAACTTATTGTAAAATACCCATTTAAACCAAATACCACACACAAGTTGGATATTACATTTAAAACAAGTCCTAAAAAGGCTATGTATTTTATAGATTGGGACACTTCGACTGCGCTCAGTGTGACAAATGAAGTAAATGTCACTTCGAGTGATTCATTAAAAATGAATCGTATTGAGAAGAATTCTTGGACACAATCAGTGCAAATATGGACTCAAGGCCAAGGAAAATACACGAGTAATTGGTTGCCTAGTGTTGATGATATGAATGAAAAGATTGAATTTGATTTATCCATTACTTTTGATAATGAATATGAAGTGATTGCCAATGGAAAATTGACCAATAAACAAATCAACGACTCCACAATAACCTGGCATTACAATATGCAACAACCTATGAGCAGTTATTTGGTGGCTTTGGCTATTGGGAAGTATGATAAAAAGGTAGAATATTCGGATAACGGCATTCCTTTGGAAATGTATTATTATCCCGAAGATTCTTTAAAAATTGAGCCAACATACCGTTACACAAAACAAATATTCGATTTTTTAGAGGAAGAAATAGGGGTGCCTTATCCATGGCAAAACTATAAGCAAGTACCTGTAAAAGACTTTTTGTATGCTGGAATGGAAAATACGAGTGCTACTATTTTTGCGGATAGTTTTGTAATTGATTCTATAGCCTTTGTAGATAAAAATTATGTAAACGTAAATGCACATGAATTGGCGCACCAATGGTTTGGTAATTTGGTAACCGAAACTTCAGGAAAACACCATTGGCTACAAGAAGGTTTTGCAACGTATTATGCACTCTTAGCAGAGCGAAATATTTTTGGAGACGATTATTATTATTGGCGGTTATATGAATATGCCCAAGAATTATGGGGGCAAGAAAAAGCTGGATTAAGTACATCCTTGCTAGATCCACAATCGAGTAGCGCAACCTTTTACAAAAAGGGCGCTTGGGTATTACATATTTTAAGAGAAAAAGTGGGTAATAAGGCTTTTAGTAAAGCCGTAAAGGCTTATTTGGAAAAGCATCAGTTTAAAAATGTGGAAACCAAAGATTTTATAAATGAGGTAGAAAAAGCCAGTGGAAAGGATTTAAGAGAATTTATGGCTCGATGGTTGGAAGACAAAACTCTTTTTTATGATGAAATGATTAAAAATTTAAAACTAAATTCATCTTCAATTAATCAACACTTTTTATACGATTGCAATGAAACTCCGCAGCTTTGTAAAACGATCTTGTTGAGACGAGATAATTCAATTTACAAAGAAAAAATCATTGAAGCTTTGGGGTCAACTCATATTACAAAATCTACTTTTTTAATCGATGATATTAAAGTCCGCCAAGCCATCGCCCAAACTTTAAGCCAAGTCCCTCTAGAATTAAAATCCGATTACGAAACGCTTTTAAATGACGAATCTTATATAACCATGGAGGTAGCTTTGTTTAATTTGTGGAGGAATTTTGCAGAAGATAGAGAAAAATACCTCAACAAAACAAAGGGCATTCAAGGTTTCAATGATAAAAATGTTAGAATACTTTGGTTGACTTTAGCGTTGTTAACCGATGATTACGAAATTGAAAACAGACCTAAATATTTTGATGAACTAACTGATTATACAAGCTCAAAATATAGTTTTGAAGTTCGACAAAATGCCTTTCAATATTTAACGCAAATACAAGCTTGTAATGATGTTTGTAAAGAAAACTTAAAGCAAGCTACAACACATCATAGTTGGCAATTTACAAAGTTTGCGAAAAACTTACTAGAGGTCATTAATAAATCTAAAGATTGATGAAAGCATTGGTCATTTCAGGAGGTGGTAGCAAAGGCGCATTTGCGGGAGGCGTAGCACAATACCTTATTCAAGATTTAAAACGCGACTATCAGTTGTTTTTAGGAACTTCAACAGGGAGTTTGCTGGTATCTCATTTAGCATTGAATAAAATAGACAAAATTAAAGCGGTTTACACCAGTGTTAACAATGACAGTATTTTTGATGTTTGTCCTTTTGTAATAAAAGAGAAACACGGCACCCAAAATATAGCTATAAATCACTTCGCTGTTATTTTAAATTTTATTAAGGGGAGCAAAACCTTTGGAGAGAGTCAAAATTTGAGAACTTTAATTAGACAAACATTAACAGAAGATGAATTTTTAGAGCTAAAAAAATCTTTAAAGGATATTGTAGTAACGGTTTCCAATTTATCCTTAAATCAAGTAGAGTATAAATCTTTAAATGATTTTGATTACGAAGAGTTTTGCGATTGGATTTGGGTTTCTTGTAATTATACACCCTTTATGACCTTGGTTAAAAAAAATGGTTGTGAATATGCCGATGGTGGCTTAGGAACTATGATTCCTATTGAAGAGGCCATAAATAGAGGTGCCACAGAGGTTGATGCCATTATATTGCAAACCGAAACCACACAATTAAATCGTATGCCATCAAAAAATCCGTTCTCTTTATTAACCAGCATGTTCAGCTTCATGTTAGACCGTATTGAATCACAAAACATAAAAATTGGTAAGTATGTAGCCTCTCATAATAATGCTATCATAAATTTCTATTATGCACCTATTGTACTGACCACAAATTCATTGATTTTTAACAAAGATAAAATGACCAAATGGTGGCAAGACGGATATAATTTTGCTAAATTTAAAAATCAAGAAGTCAGTCAATTAGAAAATTAATTTATGAGGGCATTAGTAATATCGGGTGGGGGTAGCAAGGGTGCCTATGCTGGTGGTGTAGCAGAGTATTTAATTAAAGATGAAGGCCGAAATTACGACATGTTTTTAGGAACATCAACAGGTAGTTTGTTAGTGCCCCATTTGGCCGCTGGAAAAATTGATAAAATACATCGCGTTTTTACAAATGTTAACCAAAGTAATATATTTAGCGTAAATCCTTTTGTGATACGAAAAAAAGGCGACAGAGAGTTTGTTTCTATCGATTTTATTAACACGCTTTGGCAGTTTATTAAAATGAAGCGCACCTTTGGAGAAAGCAAAGCTTTGCGACGACACATAAGAAAACACTTTACCTATGAAGAATATAATTTAATACGAGAAACGAAGGATGATGTAGTGGTTACAGTTTCTAATTTATCTAAAAACTGTGTGGAATATAAATCTATTAAGAATTTTAGTTATGATGAGTTTTGTGATTGGATATGGATTTCTTGTAATTACATTCCTTTTATGTCTTTAGTTAAACGGAATGGTTTTGAATATGCCGACGGCGGTTTGGGTTGTGTAGTACCCATTCGAGAGGCGATTTTAAGAGGGGCTACAGAGGTAGATGCAGTGGTTTTGGAATCTGAAAATATGGAATATAATAAAGTTTTAGGTAAAAACCCGTTTTCACTCATGATTAATTTATTCGGGCATTTATTAGACCAAGTGGAACGAAGTGATATTATTATTGGTAAGTTAGCTGCCACGAATAGGGATGTAAAGCTTAACCTGTTTTATACGCCTTCCAAACTCACAGAGAACTCGTTAATATTCAATAAAAAATTAATGACTACCTGGTGGCAACAAGGTTACTATTATGCTAAGAAGCGATGTGAAGAAGCTAGTTCAAACGAACTTAGGATGGATTAAATTACCACAATTCTGACACCTCTTCTTTTATAAATGATAGCGCTGCATCACTTGGTGATCTGCGTTCCATCATTTCAGTTAAAACCACTTCCCGTAATTTATTGGCAGAGTCCGTTTTTTCTAGCATACTAGCTTTTCTTATGAGTTGAATAGTGGCATTTTTTGCTGTTGTTACAATGTTCCAGCACTTATCGCTAATGTAGATTTGTTGTGATAAATTATGCTCAAACTCTTGTTCAATGCTTTGTATAAGTAAAGATTCATAACTTTCTTTATTGGAGTCTATTGGCTGAATTCTAATAAGTAATTTGGAAGGCGATATACGTTCCAAAAATAGGGCCATGCGTTCATAAGCTTGTAGGCGCAATGGCATAGCATTTACTTGCATATCCTTTTTTAATAAAAAGCGTCTGCGACCATCTTCATTTTTGGTGTGTTCTCTAAAAAAATAATAGGCAATAACACCTGTAATTAATGCAGGAATTGAAAATAAAAACAGATCTAAAATTCGACTTATGTCCATAAAATATATTGATTAATTATTCTTGTTACCACCCAAATATAAACAATCTTTTAAGCTTTGCATACCTTTAAATGGTACCAGCGTTTTTTCATAATCATAAGTCTTATTCAACTCCTTGGATAGATTGTGGTCATCAACATTGATATCCACATCACTCATTTTAAACTGGCAAGGATGCTCATACCCCGCAGCATGTGTAATTTCGATTAGTTCTTTTCGAAATGTTTTAAAGTACTGTGCCAATCGAACCGATTTAAGGGTAACATCAATACCATTTTGCAACCATTTACTTTGAGTTGCGATTCCAGTAGGACAACGATTGGTATGGCAAACCTGTGCTTGAATACACCCAATACTCATCATAGCCTCTCGAGCTACATTAATACAATCTGCTCCCATAGCAAAGGCCATAGCTGCTTTTGCTGGAAAACCGAGTTTTCCACTACCTATGAAGACAATACGATCTGATAAACCTTTCTTTTGGAATAATTTGTATAAACTACTGAAGCCATAAACCCAAGGCAACGACACGTGATCTGCAAAACTTGGAGGTGCTGCACCTGTACCGCCTTCGCCACCATCAACTGTAATAAAATCAGGACCCTTACCGGTTTTAAGCATTATGTCTGCGAGTTCTTCCCATTGTTCTAATTTTCCAATGGCTGCCTTAATACCAACAGGTAGTCCCGTAGCTTCAGCAATTTTTTCAATAAACTCAACCATTTCAGGTACATTAGAAAACGCTTTATGGTTAGGAGGTGAGAGTACATCTTTTCCAACTTCAACACCCCTAATTTCGGCAAGTTCTTTATTGATTTTAGCTCCCGGTAATACACCCCCTTTTCCGGGTTTCGCACCCTGGGAAAGTTTGATCTCAATGGCTCGTATGAAAGGATTTTTTTCAACAAGTTCAATCATTTTTTCCATTGAAAAACCACCATCTTTATCTCTCACACCAAAATAACCCGTTCCAAAATGAAATACTACATCGCCACCATGGCTGTGATAGGGAGACAAGCCGCCCTCGCCTGTGTTATGATAAGCGTCAGCCATTTTAACACCTTTATTTAAAGACTCTATGGCTTTGGCCGACAGCGAACCGAAACTCATAGCAGACACATTAATAATGGATGCTGGACGATACGGTTTTTTACGTTTATTAAATTCGCCCATAACTTTAGCACAAGGTAAAAAGGCTTTGTCAATAGTATTAGGATGGTTCTCGGGTAATTCAAAGGGAATCATGGCATTATTGATGAAAATATGATGATGCGCATATATATCCCTATCGGTACCAAAACCTTCATAATTGTTTTCCTTTTTAGCCGATGCGTAAATCCAACTGCGTTCAATTCGGTTAAAGGGTAATTCCTCTCTATTGTTGGCTACAAAATATTGACGCATTTCTGGACCTATACTTTCTAGCCAATAGCGTAAATGACCAACAATAGGGTAGTTGTGACTTATAGTGTGTTTTTTTTGAAAGAATATATCTCTTATGGCAACGAGGGCTAAAACTATTAAAATCCATCCCCACCAAGTAATGTTTGATAAAAATTGAAGTACTGTTTCCATTTTTATTTATTCAAAAAGTCAAAGGTAATTTGAGTGAAGGCCTTAACGCCCAAAAGCATACCACTTTCATCTATCTTAAAATCTGGAGTGTGGTGGGGGAATGATTCATGGTTTCCGGGAGTCATTCCACCCAGATAAAAATAAAACCCGGGAACCAATTCTTGAAAATATGAAAAATCTTCGCCAATGGTTTCGGCCTTAATTTGTTTCACATGAGTGTTTCCCGCTACTTTTTTGAGAGAAGGCAACATCCTTTCTACCAAACCTTGGTCGTTGTAGGTAATGGCAGTTTCATTGGTAAATGAAATGGTAGCAACACCTCCATAAGCCTTGGCTATGGTTTCTGTCATTTCAGTCATGCGCCTAAGAATATGCGATTTCATATCAGCATCTAAGGTTCTAACGGTTCCAATCATTTCAGCAGATTCTGGAATGATATTAAACCGAACACCACTGGTTATTTTACCTACACTAATAACGGCAGCTTCATTAATTAGTTGGCTTTCGCGACTTATAATGGTTTGCAAACCATCTATGATTTTTGCTGAAATCAATATAGGATCGATGCCATTCCATGGTTCAGAACCATGTGTTTGTTTCCCTTTAACATGAATAACAAAGCGTTCCACTGCAGCCATGGCACCACCCGGTTTATAATGAATTTCGCCAACATTCACATTGGATCTGATATGTAACCCGAAAATAGCATCCACTTTAGGGTTTTCTAAAACACCTTCTTTAATCATCAATCTGGAGCCACCTTCTTCACCAGGAGGTGGGCTTTCCTCTGCTGGTTGAAAAATAAATTTTACGGTACCGTTAATCAAATGTTTGTTTCTAGAAAGTATTTCTGCTACTCCCATTAAAATAGCGGTGTGCGCGTCATGTCCACAAGCGTGCATCACACCAGTTTCGGAATTTAAAAAAGTAGTTGTTATTTCCGATTTAAAAGGTAAATCGTTTCTTTCGGTCACCGGAAGTGCATCAATATCGGCACGAAGTGCAATGACTTTTCCAGGATTTTTACCTTTTAAAATGCCAACAACGCCTGTTTTTGCAACGCCAGTTTGTACTTCAATTCCGAGTGACTTTAAGTGAAATGCAATTTTTTCAGCAGTTTTGAACTCTCTATTGGATAGTTCTGGATTTTGGTGAAAATGACGTCGCCACTCAATAACTTTTGGTTCTATAGCTGTGATTTGTTGTTCTAAAGACGTTTGGGAATAGAGATTTGTAAGTCCTAAGAAAAAAAGAAAAATAAAAAATTTCATGTAAAATATTTTGAAGTTTAAATATATTCAAAAAATATCCAAAGCATGAAACAAGTTATAATTGTTTATAATTATTAATAAATCCGCTTACGTAAAAGCATAACATTGGTTATTTTCACATCTTAAAATGAAAATGAATTGGAGAAGTATTTAAGTCAGTTAAATAGCGCACAATTAGAGCCTACCGTTCAAATTGAAGGCCCTATGATTGTAATTGCTGGTGCAGGTTCGGGAAAAACCAGAGTACTCACTTACCGTATAGCCTATATGATGAGCCAAGGAATTGATGCTTTTAATATATTAGCACTAACCTTTACTAACAAAGCGGCACGTGAAATGAAAGAACGTATTGCTTCTATAGTTGGCGCAAGTGAGGCAAAAAATTTGTGGATGGGAACGTTTCACTCAGTTTTTGCTAGAATTTTAAGAAGTGAAGCCGATAAATTAGGGTATCCCAGTAATTTTACTATTTACGACACGCAGGATTCCGATAGGTTGATTGCTTCCATTATCAAGGAAATGAATCTGGATAAAGATATATACAAATACAAGCAAATACGTTCCAGAATTTCCTCTTATAAAAACAGTTTGATTACGGTGCGTGCCTATTTTCAAAATCCAGAATTAATTGAAGCTGATACCATGGCTAGGCGCCCAAGAATGGGAGATATTTATAAGGAATATGTAGAACGTTGTTTTAAGGCTGGTGCCATGGATTTTGATGATTTGTTGCTAAAAACCAATGAGTTGCTTACCCGTTTCCCGGATGTGTTGATGAAATATCAAAACCGTTTTCGGTATATTTTGGTAGATGAGTATCAAGATACTAACCACTCACAATACTTGATAGTCAGAGCACTTTCTGATAAGTTTCAAAACATATGCGTGGTTGGTGATGACGCCCAAAGTATTTATGCCTTCCGTGGTGCTAACATTAACAACATCTTGAATTTTCAGAAGGATTACGATGATGTTAAAGTTTTTAGATTGGAGCAAAATTACCGTTCTACAAAAAATATCGTGAATGCCGCAAACTCCATCATTGATAAAAACCAAACCAAACTCGATAAAATTGTTTGGACAGCCAATGATGAAGGTGAAAAAATAAAGGTAAACCGGTCGTTAACCGATGCAGATGAAGGGCGTTTTGTGGCCAATAGTATTTTTGAAAACAAAATGAATAATCAACTACCTAACAGTGATTTTGCCATTTTGTATCGCACCAATGCACAATCGCGTTCTATTGAAGATGCCCTAAGAAAACGTGATATTCCTTACAGAATTTATGGAGGTTTATCGTTTTATCAGCGTAAAGAGATTAAAGATGTTTTGTCCTATTTACGTTTGATAATTAATCCTGCTGATGAAGAAGCCTTAAAACGAATTATCAATTTCCCCCCACGAGGTATAGGCCAAACCACGGTTGATAAATTGATTGTAGCCGCCAATGGTCATAATAAAACCATTTTTGAGGTGATGAAACACCTTGATAAAGCTGAAGTCAACGTTAATTCTGGTACCAAAACAAAGCTACAAGATTTTGTAACGCTCATTGAAAGTTATCAGGTTCTCAACCAAACAGCCGATGTTTTTGAATTAGCAGAACACGTTACCCGAACCAGTGGTTTGATTAGAGAGTTCAAAAATGACGGCACGCCTGAAGGTGTGGCCCGAATGGAAAATATCGAGGAGCTTTTAAATGGTATGAAAGATTTTGTGGAAGGGCAAAAAGAATTGGCCGATACCACAGGTTCTTTAGCAGAATTTCTAGAGGATGTGGCATTGGCAACCGATTTAGATGCCGATAAAGGCGATAGCAATCATGTGGCTTTAATGACTATACATTTAGCAAAAGGTTTGGAATTTCCGTATGTGTATATAGTAGGGTTGGAGGAAGATTTATTCCCAAGTGCGATGAGTATGGGCACGCGAAGCGAGCTAGAGGAGGAACGCCGTTTATTTTATGTGGCGTTAACGCGAGCAGAAAAGCAAGCGTATTTAACCTATGCTTTATCCAGATATCGTTGGGGTAAATTAGTAGATTCTGAACCTAGCCGATTTATTGAAGAAATTGACGATACCTACCTAGATATTATAACTCCCAAAGAAGAACGCCGATTTAACCCTATGCTTTCAGCTGATATATTTGGTGATGTAGAACCCAATAAAATTCGATATAAACCTGCTAAACAGGTGGTTCTTAAAAAAGGTAACCCAAAAAGTGAACCAGAAAAATTTCAAATTTCTACACCAAAAAACTTAAAACCCGTATCGAAAACCCATGGAAACACCAATTTATTTGACAGTAAATTAGTGGTTGGTAATGTGGTGAAACACATTCGTTTTGGTACTGGAGAAGTTTTAAAAATAGAAGGGTCTGGAGCTGATGTTAAGGCAGAAATTAACTTTCAACATGGAGGTGTTAAAAAACTTTTGTTGCGTTTTGCGAAATTGGAGGTTGTAGGGTAAATTAGTTGTTAGTTAGAAATTTATGGCTGAATTTGTTAGAATATACGAGGAAAATCCCAATCCTAAGGAAATAGATAAGGTGGTTACGGTTTTAAAAAATGGTGGGCTCATTATTTACCCAACAGATACAGTTTACGGCTTGGGGTGCGATATTACCAACTTAAAAGCGCTTGAGCGTGTCGCTAGAATAAAACAGATCAGTTTAGAAAAATCTAATTTTTCGTTTGTTTGCCATGATTTAAGTAATTTAAGCGATTATGTTAAGCAAATAAACACCACTACTTTTAAAATATTAAAACGGGCGCTTCCTGGCCCTTACACGTTTATTCTGCCAGGTTCCAAATCATTACCAAATCCGTTTAAGAAGAAAAAAACAGTTGGGATAAGAATACCTAATAATAATATTGCATTGGATATTGTTAAAAAGTTGGGGAACCCAATCATATCAACCTCTATTCGTGATGACGATGAAATCATAGAATACACCACCGACCCAGAATTGATATTAGAGAAATGGGATAATTTAGTGGATTTAGTAATTGATGGAGGTTATGGAGATAACGAACCTTCTACGGTTATTGATTTATCTGAAGAAGAACCAGTGATTGTTAGGGAGGGTAAAGGGAGTTTGGAGATTTTTTAAAGTAAAGATTGTTTTTTAGTAGGTTCGTTTAGCGCCTTGACAAAAAACGCAGGGATTGAAGAGCAGTTAGCTTGATCAAAGAGCCAAGACCAATTTTTAAATTTAAATTATTCTTGGCGGGTTTCCAGAATCCCATGAACTTTCGGATTGCAGAATTGCCCTATGTTTATTAATCTATTGTTACCTCTAGTTTCAGTTATTGGAGTTAAAAATTTTTCTCCAGTAATCGTTTAGATTGAATCTTGAATATTTGGATAGATGAGATTGCTCCTTAGGAATGAAACCCCTAAGTCGGTTTATTTCAATTTCATATCCTTCAGATTGTGATAAATTTTTCCATTCATTCGGATCCTTACTTATATCATAAAATTCAATGGAGTTGTCCTCATATTGAATGAGTCTATATGTTTCGTCAGTAATAGCGATGTTGTTTCTACCAAATGATGAAATAGCAACATAAGGCCAATCGGTTGCATTAGCATTTTCTAAAAGAGGCAACAAGGAATGTCCTTCGTTTCGTTCATTTGCTGGCAATCCACTGAGATCTACTAGCGTTGGATAAATATCCAGTAGTTGAACTGGTTTATTTGACACTCTGCCTGGTAAAGCACTCAAATCTTTGATGATTAAAACGGTCCTCGTATCTCTCTCCCAAAGCGCCTGCTTGGCGAACCGATTTTTTTCTCCTAAATGATAACCATGATCTGACCACAAAACGACAATCGTATTATTCGCATAGTCACTTTGCTTCAGCGCATCTATTACTTTCCCAACTTGCGCATCTACAAAATTTATACAAGCGAGATAGGCTTGAACAACATCTTTCCATTGATTCGTTTCAATGAGCCAGTCGGTTGTAGGCATCTGTGGCACATCCGTTACTTGTTTAGCAATATGTAGGTATGTCATCGAAATCATCAGGGAGATAAGGTGGGGTATGAATATCTTCTATGGGAAATTTGTCAAACCATTTTTGAGGGACGTACCAGGGAACATGCGGCCTTACAAATCCAACCGCAAGAAAAAAAGGCTTTTCATGGTTTTCGTTGAGTTTCTCAACAGCCCATTTAGCTGACTTATAATCGGGCATCAAACTGTCTTCAGAAGGATAGGCACCCCAATCTGTTTGCGTGCCTTTGGGTTTCCCAAACCATTCTGGATCGTATTTGAAACGTTTCGGAGGTTTCGGTCCAAACATTTCAAACACACCACCATATTCGTCAAAGGTTTGAGCTCCATCCCCGTTATGATAAATTTTTCCAACCCCATTGTTTTATAACCATACTTTTCAAAATAATCGGGAAGAAAAATAGATTGACTCGACTCTGTGTTTGATTTTTTAATATCAATGTCTTGTAACTGTAAATAATTCCCCGTTTTCGTTGGATAGAGCCCACTCATCACAGACGCCCTAGATGGAGCACATATAGGAGCTTGGCAATGTGCATTGCTAAAGAGCATACCACTTTTAGCCAGTGCATCCATGTTGGGCGTTTTTGTCTGAGGATGCCCATTCAATACTCCGACCCAGTCATTCAAATCGTCAATGACTATAAATAGCACGTTTGGTTTCTCCTGTGGATAAGAGATAGTTGAAAGACTAAAAATTAGCAGTAGTGGAATTGATTTAATCATAATTTCTAACAATTTCGAGGTAATGTTACGATAGGGTTACGTTTTAATGAACCATATCGATAGTCAAACTAAGTTAGTTGTTTTTTTTAACTAAATCAATTTTATTAAGAATTCCTGCCTTCTCAGGAATGACTGAATAAAAGGATATACCCTTTCCATTGCCCTCATGATGAACTTAAAGCCTTACTCCAAAGGGTATCACCACAAAAAAAGCCCAACTTTTCAGTTGAGCTTTTCCTTTATAATTTTTTAAAAACGGATTAATTACCGGCTTCCAAATTTTTCATTTCTTTTTCTACCAAATCATAAAACTGATCTAATTTTGGTAATACAACAATTCTTGTTCGTCTGTTAGTCGCTCTGTTTTCAGCAGTATCGTTATCCACTAAAGGCACATAAGAACTACGTCCAGCGGCGATTAATCTTCCAGGATTCACACCTAACTCTTCCAAAACTCTAATGATAGAAGTAGAACGTTTCACACTTAAATCCCAGTTATCCAACAATGGTTCTTTCCTGTAAGGCACATTATCAGTGTGTCCTTCTACCATACATTCAAAATCTGGTTTTGCTTTAACAACTTTGGCCACTTTGGCTAAAACATCTTTGGCTTTTGAAGTTACGTTGTAGCTTCCACTTTGGAATAATAATTTATCAGAGATAGAGATAAAAACAACACCTTTTTCAACATTAACTTCAATGTCTGGGTCGTTAATACCAACTTCACGTTTAAAACTCGTTACTAATGCTAAGGTGATACTGTCTTTTTTGGTAAGAGCATCTTGCAAACGAGAAATTTTAAGATCTTTTTCTTTAATACTTTCCAGTGTTTTCTCAACATTGCTGGCACCTTTAGCAGATAAAACTTGTAAATTATCGTTATACTTTTTCAAGTCTTCTACCTGACCTTCCAAAAGGGTCACTTTTGCAGTTGAGGCTGCTTTTTCTTCTAAACAAGAGTTTAATTTAACGGTTGCAGAATTAAGCAAATCTTGGGTTTCTTTTTGCTTTGCTTGTAAATCTGTAAATTGTTTTTTTGATACACATGAACTCAATACAATCATGGCAGTTGCACCAAGTAATAAAATTTTTCTCATAATTATTTAAGGGATTTGTTTTCTAAATTATTTACACAAAAGTATATAAAATTCAATAGGTTTAATCATTTTAACAAAACTTTTGCTAACTATTTACAAACTTTTAAAAGTTCTATTTTTATTTACGAAATAATTAACCACTATGGATGTTTTTTGATAATATTTAATCTTATTTTTTGTGGATTTACGCTGATTTAGCAATCTCTTAAAATGATAATAAAAATTAAGATGCGCTTTTAAAATTGATAGGGTATGTTTCGGTTTTATTTCAAAAAGGAATTTAACGGCAGCAATACCATCCAATATTAAACGAATTACAATAATTTGAAACAAATTACCTTTGGCGTTTTTGGTAATTGCAAAAAGACTGTTACGAAAGTTGAGATATGTTTTTTTAGGATTTGAATGGCTTAAAGTTCCTCCTCCAAGATGGTAAACCACAGAGTCTCCAACATATGTAACGGAATACTCTAAATTTTTTGCCCGCCAACATAAATCAATTTCCTCCATGTGGGCAAAAAAATAATCATCAAATCCATTTAATTCCTTAAAAACTTGGCTTTTAATAAATAAACATGCCCCTGATGCCCAAAATATTTCTGACGGGTCATCGTATTGTCCGTCATCTTTTTCTATAGTATTAAAAATCCTACCTCTGCAATATGGATATCCGTATTTATCAATAAAGCCACCAGCTGCACCAGCATATTCAAAGTAAAATTTGTTTTTGTAATCCAGAATTTTAGGTTGAATTATAGCTGTATTTGTTTTGTCGTAAAAAGTTTTAATAATTGGTTGTAACCAGTTTTCTGAAACTTCAACATCATTGTTTAATAAGCAAAAAACATCTGCTTCAATATGTTTTAAAGCATCATTATAACCTGAAGCATAACCTCCGTTAGTTTTATTTTGAATGATTTTTACTGAAGGAAAATGATTTTTAACAAATGAAACAGAATCGTCAGTAGATGCGTTATCAGCGAGATAAACACTAGCTTTTTTTGAATTTTCAATAACAGATGGTAAGAATTTTTGAAGTAATTCCTTTCCATTCCAGTTTAATATAACAATGGCAAGTTTCATAGTTTATACTCGGGTAACTCTTTTAAAAACTGATAGCGTTCATTCTCAAAATCCATTTGGCAATAATAATGGTTTAATCCATTGGTAACCATCAGGTAAGTGGCGTTTAACTGTAAATTGTAACGGGCAATTTGGTTAAAAACTTCTTGATTTATAGGAATATTTGGAGCTTTGCATTCCACTATCACGTGTAAGCTTCCGTCTGGATTAAAAACCACAATATCGTAACGCTTTTTTAAGGTATTGATAATAAGTTCTTTTTCAACATTAATAAATGATTTTGGATAACCTTTTTCTTGAATTAAAAACTGAACACAATGCTGCCTTACCCATTCTTCAGGCTGTAATACCACAAATTTTTTGCGTATTTCATCAAAAATAGATATTTTATTTTCGCTACTTTTGAATCGAAACGAATATGTAGGGAAGTTTAGTTTTTGCACTACACAAATTTGGTGATTTTTTTTTAATGGACGAAGTAAAACAATTAGTAACAGATGTTAAAAATGGGAATTTAAAACCCATATACTTTTTAATGGGTGAAGAGCCTTATTATATTGATAAAATATCAGATTTTATAGAAACTACTGTTTTAAATGAAGAAGAGCGTGGCTTTAACCAAATGGTGTTGTATGGGCGCGATGTAACCATTGAAGATATTGTGGGTAATGCTAAGCGTTACCCTATGATGGCTGAATACCAAGTGGTCATTGTTAAAGAAGCACAGGATTTATCGCGTACCATTGAAAAACTACTGCACTATGCAGAAAACCCTCAAAACACTACGGTTTTAGTCATTAATTATAAATACAAAAAAATTGACAAGCGTAAAGCGCTTTACAAGGCTATTAATAAAGTTGGTGTTGTTTATGAAAGTAAAAAACTTTACGAAAATCAAGTAGCAGATTGGATACGAAGAGTTTTGTCTGCAAAAAACTATACCATTTCGCCTAAAGCTTCTCAAATGTTGGTGGAGTTTTTAGGAACCGATTTAAGTAAAATCAACAACGAACTTGAAAAACTTCAAATTATTTTACCCCAAGGAACACAAATTAGTCCAGAGCAAATTGAAGAAAATATAGGTATTAGTAAAGATTATAATAATTTTGAATTACGAAAAGCTATAGGAGAGAGGGACACTATTAAAGCTTATAAAATCATAAAATATTTTTCTGATAACCCTAAGGATAATCCTATGGTTGTTACTGTGTCTTTATTGTTCAATTTCTTTTCACAGTTATTGCATTTCCATGGTTTAAAGGATAAATCTCCCCGCAGCGTTGCCACAGCATTAAAAATCAGTCCTTATTTTGTTAACGAATACATCACTGCTGCCAAGTATTATCCTATGCGTAAAGTCAGTACAGTAGTTTCCACCTTACGTGAATTTGATGTTAAAGGTAAGGGAGTTGGAGCCAATGCAGTACCGCAAGGCGATTTATTAAAGGAATTGATGGTCAAAATTTTAAATTGATTTTTTTCAATGAATGTAAATATTCATCAAAGCTGGAAACCTTATTTAGAAGCCGAATTTAACAAACCCTATTTCAAGGAATTGGCATCTTTTGTAAAATGTGAATATAAAACAAACAGATGTTTTCCACCTGGAAACCAAATTTTTAATGCTTTTAACCATTGCCATTTTGATGATGTTAAAGTTGTTATCATCGGACAAGATCCATATCATGGAGAGGGGCAAGCTAATGGTTTATGTTTTTCTGTTAATGATAGTGTTCCCCATCCACCTTCTTTAATTAATATTTTTAAAGAATTGGAATCAGATTTAGGAATTCCATATCCCAAGAGTGGAAATTTAATGCGTTGGGCAGATCAAGGGGTTTTGTTGCTGAATGCCACTTTAACGGTCAAGGCTCATCAAGCGGGTAGTCATCAAAATAAAGGTTGGGAAATTTTTACAGATGCCGTTATTAAAATTATAAGTAAAAAAATGCAAGGTGTAGTTTTCTTACTTTGGGGGGGATATGCAAAGCATAAACAAAAATTGATAGATAGTAATAAACACCATATTTTAACATCCGGACATCCCTCGCCATTGAGTGCTAATCGAGGTTATTGGTTCGGAAATAAGCATTTTAGCAAATCTAACTTCCTGTTGGTGAAAGAGGCTCAGACTCCTGTGGAATGGTGATTTCACGTTTTATAGATACTGTTTTTTTTTGAACTTTATCTAATTTGGTTTCTTTACAACAAATGAATTTTAACAAAAGTAAATTTAATATCAACAATACAGCGATAGATAAAGTAAAGGTTACAATCATAAACTTCATTTATAATTATTCGATAAAATACATTTTTTACCGATTAAAAGCAAATATATTAAATTTTTATTGATTTCAAATAGATCCTTTACAAATTTACAAGGTTAGATTTTGTAAAACAATACGTACTTCTACCTATTTTATAAAAATAAAACGATATACCTTATTTCATACATACATTAGGCTTCTTTAATTTTATTCGGATATTGATTAGTTAGTGTTTGAATGAATATTTAAAGAAACATTTTTTAACTACTGTGAGATTTTTAATAAAATAAAATTTATTTTTGAACAAAATATTGAAAATGAAGGAGCCTAATTGGATTACTGCTAAAGAATACCAAGATATAACTTACAAAAAAAGCCATGGTGTTGCTAGAATAGCTTTTAACAGACCTGATGTTAGAAATGCCTTTAGACCTAAAACTACTAGTGAATTGTACGATGCTTTTTATGATGCCAATGAGGACGTAAATATTGGTGTTGTTTTGCTATCCGCCGAAGGGCCATCCAGTAAAGATGGCGTGTATTCATTTTGTAGTGGTGGTGATCAAAAAGCTAGAGGGCATCAAGGCTATGTTGGAGAAGATGGCTACCATCGCTTAAATATATTAGAAGTTCAACGTCTCATTCGTTTCATGCCTAAGGCAGTTATTGCAGTAGTTCCCGGTTGGGCTGTTGGTGGAGGCCACAGTTTACATGTGGTATGTGATTTGACTTTAGCCAGTAAAGAACATGCTATTTTTAAACAAACAGATGCCGATGTTACCAGTTTTGATGGAGGCTATGGTTCTGCTTATTTAGCTAAAATGGTTGGACAAAAAAAAGCCCGTGAAATCTTTTTTTTAGGAAGAAATTATTCTGCACAAGAAGCTTATGATATGGGAATGGTTAATGCTGTTATACCTCATGAAGAACTTGAACATACAGCATATGAATGGGCCCAAGAAATATTGGCAAAATCTCCAACATCTATTAAAATGTTAAAATTTGCCATGAATTTAACGGATGATGGTATGGTTGGTCAACAAGTTTTTGCCGGTGAAGCAACACGTTTAGCATATATGACAGATGAGGCTAAAGAAGGCAGAAACGCTTTTTTGGAAAAGCGTAAACCTAATTTTGAAAAAAAATGGATTCCATAATGGAGAAATTTTCAGTATGGATTAAGGCTATGCGTTTAAGAACACTACCATTATCTATCTCTGGTATTGTTTTGGCTACATGTTTGGCATATTACAATGGTTTTTTTGATTGGAGAATATGTGTTTTAGCGATTTTAACCACCTTGAGTTTTCAGATATTATCGAATTTAGCAAATGATTATGGTGATGGTATCAAAGGAACCGATAATGTTGATAGAATAGGACCAGAACGTGCTATTCAATCGGGTGAAATTTTACCAGAAGAATTATTCAATGGTATAAAAATAAATGTTTTGATTTCAATTGTTTTATCCTGTTTACTCGTATTAATCGCTTTTGGTGCTAAGTATTTTTTTTTAACCTTAATTTTTTTCCTGCTAGGCATAGCGTCTGTTGTAGCTGCTATGAAATATACCATAGGTAGAAATGCATATGGTTATAAAGGCTTTGGAGACACTTTTGTTTTTATCTTCTTTGGTTTGGTAAGTGTAATAGGCTGTTATGTCTTATATGCAAAAAAAATAGATCATGTTACTTTTTTACCAGCTTTTACAATAGGTCTTTTAAGCGTGGCGGTATTGAATCTTAACAATATGCGTGATAGGTTGTCAGATGAAAAATCCAATAAAATTACTTTAGCCGTTTTATTGGGAGAAAAAAAAGTTAAAATATATCATAAATTACTTATCTTAATGGCTATCATATTATCTGGCTTGTTTGGAATTTTATATTACACTTCGCCGTATAATTTAATTTTTGCTTCAGCATACATTCCATTGCTCATTCATTTAAAAAAGGTAAATATGAATAAGGATCCAAAATTATTGGATCCAGAATTAAAAAAATTAGCCTTAAGCACATTTTTATTAGCCGTGTTAATGGGAATTGGACACTTACTATAAAAAATAAAGATATATGAAAATCACATTTTACGGTCATTCAAGTTTAGGTATACAAATTGAAGATTTTAACTTAATTGTAGACCCATACATTTCTGCCAACCCCAAAGCGTCAGAAATAGATATTAATACACTAAAAGCAGATTACATTTTAGTAACACATGCACATCAAGATCATATATTAGATGTTGAGGCCATAGCTAAAAGAACAGGTGCCACAGTTATTTCAAATTTTGAAATCGTATCCTATTATGAAAAATTGGGTATTAAAGGACATCCCATGAATCAAGGCGGGCAATGGAGTTTTAGTTTTGGAAATGTGAAATATGTTAATGCCATTCATTCTTCATCATTTCCAGATGGGAGTTATGGTGGTCAACCAGGAGGTTTTATAATTAGTACTAAAGAAAAGACTATTTATATCGCTGGAGATACTGCTTTAACAAACGATATGAAGCTAATCCCTAAAATTTACGATTTAGATTTAGTAGTATTACCCATAGGAGATAATTTTACTATGGGGGTTGATGATGCATTACTAGCAAGTGATTTTCTTAAATGCGATAATGTTTTAGGGTATCATTATGATACTTTTGATTATATCAAAATAGATAAAGTTAGAGCTAAAGCAAAATTTGATACCGAATTAAAAAAACTTAGACTTTTAGAAATAGGAAGCTCTCTAGAATTGTAAATGATAAAAGCCTCTTATAAACCATATATTTTAAATTTTAAAAGTCCCAGTGGAACTTCTCGCGGCATCTTAAAAACTAAGGAAACTTGGTTTATTACTTTAAAACAAGACAATAAAAAAGGTGTTGGAGAATGTGGTCTTTTTCGGGGGCTTTCAGTAGATGATACTGAGAATTATAAGCAAAAACTTAAATGGGTTTGTGATAATATTTCATTAGGTTTGGATAAGTTATTACCAGAGTTAAGTGAATTTCCAAGTATTCAATTTGGTTTAGAAACTGTTTTTAAGTCATTAAAAAGTACAACACCATTTGAATTGTTTCCATCGAAATTTACTCAAGGAGAAGATACAATTCCTATTAATGGTTTGATTTGGATGGGGAGTGAAACCTTTATGAAAAAACAAATAAAGGAAAAAATAGAGGAAGGATTCACTTGTATAAAAATGAAAATTGGTGCGATAGATTTTCAAACCGAAATCAATCTTTTAAAATCCATTAGAAAAGAGTTCTCTTCTAAAGATATCGAGTTACGGGTGGATGCCAATGGTGCCTTTTCAACTAATGAAGCTTTAGAAAAATTAAAATCCTTGTCTGAGCTAGATTTACATTCCATTGAACAACCTATCAAACAAGGTCAAATTCAAGAAATGGCTTTACTTTGTGAAAAAACACCATTACCCATTGCGTTGGATGAGGAATTGATAGGTATATTTTCTGTAACAAAAAAACAAGAATTGCTACAAATCATAAAACCACAATACATTATTTTAAAACCCAGTTTAGTTGGCGGTTTTAATGGTTGTGATGAGTGGATTCAAGTGGCGAAAGAAAAAAACATAGGTTGGTGGATTACCAGTGCTTTAGAAAGTAATATAGGGTTAAATGCCATTGCGCAATATACATACACTAAAAATAACAAATTACCACAAGGTTTGGGTACGGGGAGTCTTTTTACGAATAATTTTGAAAGTTCATTACTAGTAAAAAATGGTACATTGCAATATAATAACCTAAAGCCGTTTAAATTTAGTTTATAAGATGGATTACATACAACAAGCATATAAGGGAAAACGGGAATTATGGATGTTTTTACTAACAGCATTTTTAATTTCAGGGATTTTCATTTTAAACTTCATCATTTATTTGTTTACTTCAAAGGAAGATATGGATGCTGCTTATGAAATGATGAAATCCATTCCAGGAAATCTATCATTAATAGTGAACCTTTTACCCTTTGTATTTTTATTGGGATTGTTATTTATTTTGGTTAAATATCTTCACCAAAGAAGTATTTTGTCGTTAACTACTACCAGAAAAAAGGTTGATTTTAAACGTATATTATTTTCTTTTACCATTATAGTAGCTATCACTATTGTTTCATTTACAATAGCTTATTATTCAGATCCTAGTCAAATAGAATTTCAATTCAATCCTATTAAGTTTGCTATTCTTTTTGTTATAAGCATCATTTTATTTCCCTTTCAAATTGGTTTAGAAGAATATCTTTTTAGAGGTTATTTAATGCAACATATAGGTGTTTTTGTAAAGAATAAATGGTTTCCATTAATTTTCACATCCGTGTTATTTGGAATAGCCCACAGTGCCAATCCTGAAGTCGCAGAAATGGGTTTTATTACCATGGTTTTTTACATTGGAACAGGTTTGTTATTGGGTATTATGACCTTAATGGATGATGGTTTAGAACTTGCCCTAGGATTTCATTTTGGAAACAATTTATTGGCAGCACTTTTAATTACTAGTGATTGGTCTGCATTACAAACCGATGCCCTCTTTAGATATACTGCGGAGGAAGCAAACACTTCAGTTATGGAAATAATAGTTCCGGTTTTGGTTTTTTACCCCATTATACTTATCCTATTTTCTAAAGTTTATAAATGGAGCGATTGGAAAGAAAAATTGTTTGGTAAAGTAGTGGAGCCACCTAAGGAAAATTATAAAATTATTGAAGAATAAGGAAAATAATGGTACCCGATTATACTAAGGTTCACATAAAGTTTAAGTTAAATGGCATAGGTTACAACCATGAAAACCTTATGGAGGTAGCTTACAGTTACGTGAAGGAAGGTTTACCTTTTCAGCAAGAATTAGGCAATTTTTTATTGGATTGGCTTGATAAAAAGGATTTTATAATTGTAAAAACTTCTGGTTCTACAGGAAAACCAAAAAAAATTAAAATCAAAAAGGAAGCTATGGTAAATTCTGCTATAGCTACTGGTGATTTTTTTAAACTAAAACCCGGAAACAAAGCACTCCACTGTTTGCCATCAAATTTTATCGCAGGAAAAATGATGTTGATAAGAGCTATTGTTTTAGGTCTGGAATTAGATATGGTAGAGCCTAAAGCTATGGTAATAATAAATTCCAAAAAGAGTTATCATTTTTGTGCGCTTACGCCCATGCAATTAAAAAACTTTTCGAAAAACTTAAAGCGTTTTAAAACCATTATCGTGGGTGGTGGTAGAGTTTCCGAAAGCATTATAGAATCTATACAAAATATTAATTGTAATATTTATGAGACTTTTGGTATGACAGAAACCGTGTCGCACATAGCTGTTAAAAAATTAAATAATTTTGATGCAACTCAAACTAAAACATATTTTAAAACCTTACCACATATTACCATTTCTTTGGATGATAGAAGTTGTTTAATCATTGAAGCACCTTTTCTTTCAAATAAAAAAATTGTTACCAACGATTTGGTTAAACTACACTCTGTAACATCTTTTGAATGGTTAGGTCGTTATGATAATGTTATTAATTCAGGAGGCATCAAATTATTTCCAGAACAAATAGAGCAAAAGCTTCAAAACAAAATAGTCAACCGGTTTTTTATAACCTCAATATTTGATGATACTTTAGGCGAAAAAGTCATTCTTATTGTTGAGGGTAAAACAGATATTGATACTAAAATTTTTGAAAGCTTAAACAATTTTGAAAAACCCAGGGAAGTTTTTTATGTTTCAAAATTTCAAGAAACAAAATCTGGTAAAATACAACGTGCAAATACTTTAAAAGAATTAAATTTGCACACTTAATTTTAATCAAATACATAAACATATTGCTATGAATTTTTTAAAGCGTGTTTTATCTACTGTAACAGGTATATTCGTGTTCCTAATTATCTGTTTTTTTGGATTGATGGTTCTTGGTTTGTTATTAGGTCCCAGCGAAGAGGACATCGTAAAAGTGAAACCAAATTCTGTATTAGATTTAAGATTGGATTTTCCAATCAAAGACTATGCTGGAAAAGTTGTTTTTGCTGAATATCCTTTTTTAAATGAAGATAAAAAAAATGGCCTCTTCAATTTAATTGATGCTATCCATTATGCTGCAAAAGATAATAACATCAAGGGAATTTCTATCGATAACAATTTTATTGATGCTGGGATTTCCCAAACTAAGGCTTTAAGAGCAGCTTTATTAAAATTTAAAGAATCGGGAAAATTTATCGTAGCTTATGCCGATATTTATACTCAAAAGGATTATTATTTAAGTTCTGTTGCAGATACTATTTATTTAAATCCGGTGGGCATGATGGAGTTTAAAGGCCTTTATTCTGAAAATTTATACTTCAAGGATTTTCAAGAAAAATCGGGATTAAAAATGGAAGTCATTCGTCTGGGCAAATATAAAAGTGCTGTAGAGCCTTATCTCGAAAATGAAATGAGTGACAATAACCGCGAGCAAATCTCGGTGTATCTAAATTCACTTTGGAATGAAATTAAACTAGATATTTCTAAAAGCAGACAAATTCCTGTAGAAAGGCTAAATTACGTTGCAGATAGCTTATTGGCAAGAACCCCCATTTTAGCAAAAAACTCAAAGCTTATAGATAAAATAAGCTATTACGATGAATATCTAAATGACATAAAAAAAGCTATTAATTTAGATTCTAAAGATGATATAAAATTAATAACAATAGAGGATTATGCTAAATATGCAGCTACAAAAGTTCAAAATTATTCTACTAAAAACAAAATAGCCGTTATCTATGCCGAGGGTGAGATTATTTATGGAGAAGGGGACCAAAACACTGTTGGTCAGGGTAGCATGAACAGATCGCTTCAAGAAGCTAGAGAAGACGATAAAGTTAAAGCCATTGTTTTAAGAATTAATTCCCCAGGCGGCAGTGGCTTGGCAAGTGAGCTTATTTGGAGGGAAATTGAACTCACAAAAAAAGTAAAACCGGTTATTGTTTCTATGGGCGATTTAGCAGCTTCTGGAGGTTACTACATGGCCACTAATGCCAATAAAATTATTGCTGAACCTACTACCATAACTGGAAGTATTGGTGTATTTGGTATTTTACCAAATGGCAATGAACTTGCAGATAAAATGGGCATTAATGCAGAACAAGTTAGAACCAATACTAATGCAGTTACTTACAGCTTTTTTGAACCTTTGAATGATAAACAACGTATGTTTTTAGAAGAAGGTATTTTGGAAACTTATGAGTTGTTTATTAAACGTGTTTCTGAAGGGAGAAACCTAACCAGAGAGGAGGTTGAGGCTATTGCTCAAGGTCGTGTTTGGACAGGTGTTGATGCCATAAATATTGGTTTGGTGGATGAATTGGGTGGTTTGGATTTAGCCTTGCAACGTGCCGCTGAAGCCGCTGGACTTGAAGATTATAAAACCAAGGAATTCCCTGTATTTGAAATAGACCTTGAAAAAATGCTGGAAGATTTTGGTTTGGTAAAAACAAAATCTACTATTTTAAAGGAAGAATTAGGAGAAGAGAACTATAAGATATATCAAGAAATAAAAGCTTTGAAAGAGCGTAAAGGCATTCAGTTATTATTTCCTTACAGTGCTGAAATTAAGTAGTTATACTTGCAATACTCCCAAATTAAATTTTTTCTCAATAGGCGCGTGGTTTGCGGCCTCAATACCCATGCTTATCCAAGTTCTGGTGTCTAAGGGGTCAATAATGGCATCTGTCCATAGTCGCGCTGCAGCATAATATGGAGATACCTGATTATCGTAACGATCTTTAATTTTATTAAAAAGAGCTTCCTCTTTTTCAGGAGTAATTTTCTCACCTTGCTTTTCAAGAGATGCTTTTTCAATTTGCAACAAAACTTTTGCTGCAGAGTTTCCACTCATAACAGCTAGTTCAGCGCTAGGCCATGCCACAATTAATCGTGGGTCATAGGCTTTACCACACATGGCATAATTTCCAGCACCATAACTATTCCCTATAATAACTGTAAATTTTGGTACTACCGAATTACTCACTGCATTAACCATTTTTGCACCATCTTTTATAATACCACCATGCTCACTTTTACTACCCACCATAAAGCCAGTAACATCTTGTAAGAATACTAAGGGTATTTTTTTCTGGTTGCAATTGGCGATAAATCGGGTAGCTTTATCAGCACTATCATTATAAATAACCCCACCAAATTGCATTTCGGTAGGTTTGGTTTTGGAACTGGTAGTCTTTACAATATGACGTTGGTTAGCCACTATACCAACGGCCCAACCATCAATACGGGCATAACAGGTAATAATGGTTTTTCCAAAACCAGCTTTGTATTCCTCAAATTCAGAATCATCAACCAATCGTTTAATTATGTCATACATATCATATTGGTCTGTACGACTTTTAGGAATGATACCGTAAATATCTTGAGGATTTTCTTTAGGCTTTTTGGAATCAATTTTATTGAATCCAGCTTTATCAAAATCCCCTATTTTACTCACAATATTTTTTATTTTATCGAGAGCGTCTTTATCATCTTTAGCTTTATAATCTGTGACACCTGAAACTTCACAATGGGTCGTGGCGCCACCAAGGGTTTCATTATCAATGGTTTCACCAATAGCAGCTTTAACTAAGTAACTTCCGGCTAAAAAAATACTACCAGTTTTATCAACAATTAAAGCTTCATCACTCATAATAGGAAGATATGCGCCACCAGCCACACAACTTCCCATAACGGCAGCAATTTGTGTAATTCCCATACTGCTCATAATCGCATTGTTTCTAAAAATACGTCCAAAATGCTCTTTGTCTGGGAAGATTTCATCTTGCATGGGTAGATATACACCAGCAGAATCCACCAAATAGATAATAGGCAACTTGTTTTCAATAGCAATTTCTTGTGCTCTTAAATTTTTTTTACCTGTAATAGGAAACCAAGCACCTGCTTTTACAGTGGCATCATTGGCAACTATAATACATTGCTTTCCTTTGATGAATCCTATTTTTACTACGACACCTCCCGAAGGACATCCTCCATGTTCTTTGTACATATCTTCACCAGCAAAAGCCCCAATTTCAATGGACTTTCTTCCTTCATCCAATAAATAATTCACACGTTCTCTGGCTGTCATTTTACCTTGAGCATGCAATTTATCAATTCTAGTTTTACCGCCTCCAAGTTTAACTTTTGCAAGACGTTTGTTAAGTTCTGAAACTAAGAGTTTATTATGATCTTCGTTTTTGTTGAAGTTGATATCCATTGAAATTTTATTTATGCTAATGTACAAAAGTTTCAAAAAATTAATCTACTCAATGTTAATGAAATCATAAAATATATAACATGGAAATAGTTTCCTTGGAAAATAAATTTATTCAACCTATATTTGTATCATAAAAAATAATTTATGAAGAATATTATTGCCTTTGCAGGCTCAAATAGCAGGAACTCAATAAACAAACAATTAGCAACGTACGCATCTAGTTTAGTTGATAATGTTAACGTTACTATTTTAGATTTAAACGATTATGATTTACCACTATATGGTATCGACTTGGAAAACGACAAAGGTATTCCAGATAACGCCAACAAATTTTTAGATATTTTAAAAAATACGGATGGTATTATTTTGTCTTTAGCAGAGCATAATGGTGCTTATGCAACCGTTTTTAAAAACCTTTTTGATTGGTTGACTAGAATAGAGGCCAAAATGTTTTTTAACAAACCCATGTTACTCATGGCTACATCCCCGGGGGGAAGAGGCGGACTCACGGTTTTAGAAATTGCCAAAGGTCGTTTCCCTTACCACGATGCCAATATTATTGAAACATTTTCTTTGCCATTTTTTGGAGATAATTTTAAAAATGGAAAGATCGTTAAAGATGATTTTGATGAGCAATTAAAAAATTCTGTAAGACAGTTTCAAAAAAGTCTTTAAAACAGATATGGGTGACATAAGCACAGATATAAATTCTAAATTTCCAAACAATAGGGTTAAGGCTCTGTTAAATATCTTATATACTGCCAATTGGATTTCCAGTTGCCAAAATGAGTTTTTTAAATCTTATGGAATTTCACCACAACAATACAATATTTTACGAATTTTAAACGGTGCTAACCAGCCACTAAACGTTCAAATAATCAAGAATAGAATGATTGAACGTTCACCAAATGCAACACGTTTGATGGATAAATTATACGCCAAGGGATATATTGATAGGCTTCCGTGTGATCATGATAGGCGAGTGGTTAAAATTGTCATAACACCAAAAGGGAAAGATTTATTGGAGTCCATACCCAATAGTTTTAATAAAGAATTAATTAAAAATTTAACAGAAAACGAAGCAGAACAGTTAAGCAATTTGCTTGATAAAATGCGATAAAAGAAACAATATTAAGATGAAAACAGTTATTCATAGAGCAAATGAAAGAGGATTTGCTAACCACGGTTGGTTACAAGCAAACCATTCTTTCAGTTTTGCTAATTATTTTGATAAAGATAAAATACAATTTGGGGCATTACGCGTTTTAAATGATGATGTTATTTCGCCTAATATGGGATTTGGAACCCATCCTCATGATAACATGGAAATTATTACTATTCCTCTCAAAGGGGTTTTAAAGCACCGTGATAATATGGGAGATGCTTGGATACCAGTAGTTCCAGGTGAAGTACAGGTTATGAGTGCAGGTACAGGCGTACAACACTCCGAAATTAATGGGTCTTCAAACGAACATTTAAGTTTATTTCAAATTTGGATAATTCCAAATAAAAGAAATGTTACCCCTCGTTACGACCAAAAAACCTTTGATGCTGAAGGTAGAAAAAACAAGCTACAAACTTTAGTGTCTTCGATTGATGAAAATCATGAAGAAAGTTTAAAAATTCATCAAAATGCCATTATTTCAAGGATAGATTTAGATAAAGGAAAAACATTGAATTATCATTTAAAAAGTAAAAACCATGGTGTTTATGTAATGAATATCTTTGGGAATCATACCATTAATGGAAATTCACTAGATACCAGAGATGCTATAGGCGTTTTTGATACTGATAGTTTTGATATTACAGCAAACGAGGATACTGGACTTTTATTTATCGAAGTACCAATGGCTTAAATTACCTTATAATTTATAACAAAAAGCATCCTGATGGATGCTTTTTTATTTGTAACAATCACCGATGAAATTTAAAAAAAGACGACTATTTTTAGGCTGTTTACATTTAATCGACAAAAACCACATTTAAAAGTTTATTTTTTTTAAATATTTTTTTTAAAATAAAATTTGCACTAGTAAACCCCAAATTTATTATAATAATGGTATTCAAACAAAGAATGTTATTTGTTGTTCTTTTAGCCAACATTTATTCGTTATTCGCTCAAACTCCTGTTTTAACAAAAAACGACTCCATTGTAAAAAGTTCTTGGATTATTGGTTTAGGATATCATTTTGTGGATGATTCTGGTGATGTTTTCAATAATTTATTGGATTTTAATTCTTCGTGGAATGCCGTTCCATATCCTTCTCGCATAAGTATTGGAAAGTATTTTGAGAACGGATTAGGGGTAGAATTTATTGGTGCATACAGTAGATATGATTCTGGTAATAGAATTGACAAACAAAATTTATCTGGCGTTAAGGATTTTTTCTCTGCCGATGCCAGGTTGAGCTATGATTTAAATGAAATACTAGGTGATACGGGTTGGTTTGACCCCTATTTAGGAACGGGATTAGGTTTCACAAATGCAAATAGTAAGTCTAGAGTCACAGCCAATGCTGTTGTAGGTTTTAGAACTTGGTTTTCAGATAAAATAGGTTTAGACATTAACGCATCTGGTAAATGGTCATTATCACCAAATGCGACCAATTATAAGCAATATGCTGCAGGAATAGTATATAGGTTTGGCTCCAAAAAGGAGTTAACCACAGAAGGACAGGAAAAATTAAGCTTAATAGAAAAATTGGAGCAGGAAAAAATTAATGACTCTATTAATTTGGCCACAGAGCAAGAAAAAGCTTTCCAAGAAAAATTGGCGATAGAGAAAGAAAAAGCAAAACAGAGTCAAATTGAAAAAGAAAAACAAATAGCATTGGCTGATGAGCGTAAAAAAGTTGAAAACAGTATTAAAGCTTTAGATAAAATTAATTTTAATTTTAGTTCTGCTGTAATTAAAACTGAATCAAAAAACACCATTGCAAGGCTAGCCAAAATTTTAGAACAGTATCCTGATTTGTTAATAGAAATTAGTTCACACACAGATTCAAGAGGATCAAAAGCTTATAACCAAATCCTCTCGGAGAAGCGTTTAAAGGCAACCATTGATTATCTTTTAACTTTTGATGTTAATTCAGATAACATTTCTGGAAAAGCTTTTGGAGAGGAGAAACTTTTAAATGAATGTGATGATAGTACAAAATGCTCTGAAGATAAGCACCAAGAAAATAGAAGGTCCGAAATAAAAATCCTCGATTTTAAAAAATAGTATGGTAATATTTTAAGAAAATGAACTTTGTAAAAAAGCATCCCAGTGGATGCTTTTTTTATTGAAAAAAACGATATTTGTAATCCTATACAAAAACAATTAAGAATTTATAAAAATGGCAATGAATAAAAATACAGTGTTAGCTTGGGCTACAGTATTAATGATAGTTATGGGTGTCGTACTAATTTTAATGGGTGCATATCGATATGATGATGTAGCTGGCTGGGGTTTTGCCACTGTTGGAATTGGTTTTTTCGCCATAGCTTGGGTGTTTAACGCTTTAAAGGGACGCGTATAAAATGAGTGACGATAAAAAGATTATTTTTTCAATGTCTGGTTTAACCAAGACATTTCAATCAGCAAACACACCGGTTCTTAAAAACATTTATTTAAGTTTCTTTTATGGTGCTAAAATTGGTATTTTAGGACTTAATGGTTCAGGTAAATCTACCTTGCTTAAAATTATAGCAGGTGTTGATAAAAATTACCAAGGTGATGTTATTTTTCAACCAGGATATAGTGTTGGATATTTGGAACAAGAACCAAAGCTTGATGATAATAAAACGGTCATGGAAGTGGTTCGAGAAGGTGCTGCCCAAACTGTTGCGATTTTAGATGAATACAACAAAATAAATGATATGTTTGGTTTGGAAGAAGTCTATTCCAACCCAGATAAAATGGAAAAGTTAATGAGTCGTCAAGTAGAACTTCAAGATCAAATTGATGCGGCGAATGCTTGGGAACTCGATACTAAATTAGAGATTGCAATGGACGCTTTACGCACTCCAGAAGGCGATAAAAAAATAGGTGTGCTTTCAGGTGGAGAGCGTCGTCGAGTGGCCTTGTGCCGTTTACTTTTACAAGAGCCTGATGTGTTACTTTTGGACGAACCAACCAACCATTTGGATGCTGAATCTGTACATTGGTTAGAACATCATTTAGCGCAATATAAAGGGACAGTAATCGCGGTGACACATGATAGGTACTTTTTAGATAATGTGGCAGGTTGGATTTTAGAATTGGATAGAGGAGAAGGGATACCTTGGAAAGGAAATTATTCCTCTTGGTTAGATCAAAAATCCAAACGAATGGCTCAAGAAAGCAAAGTGGCCTCCAAACGCCAAAAGACTTTAGAACGCGAGTTAGAATGGGTAAGGCAAGGTGCAAAAGGAAGGCAAACCAAGCAAAAAGCACGTTTGAATAATTATGATAAGTTATTAAGTCAAGACCAAAAGCAACTGGATGAAAAGCTTGAAATATATATACCAAACGGACCTCGTTTAGGAACCAATGTTATAGAAGCTATAGGAGTCAGCAAGGCATATGGAGATAAACTGTTATATGAAGATTTAAATTTTAAATTACCACAAGCGGGAATAGTTGGTGTTATTGGACCAAATGGAGCTGGTAAAACTACCATTTTCAGAATGATAATGGGTGAAGAAAACCCAGATAAGGGAGAGTTTATTGTTGGGGAAACGGCTAAAATCGCGTATGTAGATCAAAAGCATTCTAATATTGATACTGAAAAATCAATTTGGCAAAATTTTAGTGATGAGCAAGAATTGATTTTGATGGGAGGACGCCAAGTAAATTCTAGGGCGTATTTAAGTCGATTTAACTTTAGTGGTAGTGAGCAAAACAAAAAAGTAAAATTACTATCAGGTGGAGAAAGAAACCGTTTGCATTTGGCTATGACACTTAAAGAAGAGGGTAACGTTCTGCTTTTAGACGAGCCAACTAACGATCTTGATGTCAATACGTTAAGAGCTTTAGAAGAAGGTTTAGAAAATTTTGCGGGATGTGCCGTAGTGATATCTCATGATAGATGGTTTTTAGATAGAATATGTACGCATATTTTGGCTTTTGAAGGAGATAGTCAAGTCTATTTCTTTGAAGGTAGTTTTAGTGAATATGAAGAAAATAAGAAGAAACGTTTGGGAGGTGATTTAATGCCTAAACGAATTAAGTATAAAAAATTAGTGAGATAAATAAAAAAACCTGCTTCTAAGCAGGTTTTTTATCAATATGTTTACAACTAAGTTTCCTAAATCTCATTATTTTGGTCTGCTCATAAACTTAAAAGAAATTATTATTTCAGCTGACTGTAATTTTTTTTTTTGAGGCAATAAATACATTAATAGCTAAAAGGTTTATTTAATAGAATTCATTTTTTATTTATTATCACCACCATACATGTGACCTTCTGTAAAATCTTGATAAGGCTTTTCTTCGTACTCAGCTATTTTTTTGTTCATTTCATCTAATCGCTCATTTTCCTTTTTTAGTTTATAGGACTTTCTAATACCTAA
Source organism: Litoribaculum gwangyangense (assembly GCF_039543505.1). Taxonomy (NCBI): domain Bacteria; kingdom Pseudomonadati; phylum Bacteroidota; class Flavobacteriia; order Flavobacteriales; family Flavobacteriaceae; genus Litoribaculum; species Litoribaculum gwangyangense. The sequence continues at coordinate 214,630 of NZ_BAABJW010000002.1, forward strand.
AAGCAAAAGCACACTAAAAAAAACGACTACGACAATCAACATCGTTACAATGCTGGATTGGTCAACTAATAAAAAAAATGAGAATAGATTAAGGGGCATCATGAATGCACTTAAATTTGATTGTTAGATTATCAAATATAGAATAAAATTACTAAATCCTAAAGGTTAAAGACTTAAGATTTTGGGTACCAATCAAGTTGTACAACTTCAATATTAGGGTTCGCTTCATGAACAATAGATTTAAATTTTTCTACATCACTTAAACCACCTTGTCCTCTGTAGTGATAAGGATATACTTGCTTTGGTTTAAATTCTAAAACAGCACTAGCAGCACTTTCTACAGTCATAGTATATGGTAAATTCATGCATACGAATGCTTTATCAATATTTTTTAAAGCACGCATTTCAGGAATATCTTCAGTATCGCCAGAGAAGTATACTCGTTCTCCCGAAAAGGTAAAAACATAGCCGTTACCTCTTCCTTTTTCGTGAAATTTTAGCGCTTCTTGACGCAAATTATACATGGGAATAGCCTCTATCATAAAAGACACAAAGTTTTTAATTTCTCCATTATTTATTATTACCACGTTTGATTTTAATTCCTCGGGTAGCTGCTCTGCAACTGCTTTTGGTGCTAAAATTTTAGTTGTTTTTAAGTCTAATGCTATAAGGGTTTCTATATTCATGTGATCTCCATGAATATCTGTAATTACAATAAAATCAGGTTTATTGAAGTCTTTATACGCTGTTGCGCCTAGTGTTGGGTCTATGAAAATTGTTAAATCACCAAATTCTAGAACCACACTGGCGTGCTCAATTGGGTGTATCTTTAAAGTTGGTTTTTCAACAACTTCTGCAATCATTTTAATTTCATCTATGTCTTTTTTTTCTTTATTATTCTTACAATTTGTAAAACAAATAATAGAAAGCAACAGCAATAGTATTTTAATTTTCATTTTTGTATCTGATTAAGTTTTAAAGATAATTTATTTTCATCAGAATAAAAAAATGTAACATTTCAATTATTTCACATACCAATAAATTAAAGCATCAAATTTTATATTAAAAATCTTAAACTAAACTTTCATTTACTTTTAGAAATGATTTTTTTTATAGAAATTGCTTATCCTTAAAATGTTCAATTTAAAACACAAACCATACTATGTCTGATGATTTTGATTTATTAGAAACCAATTCAAACGAAAAAAGCGAAAAAGTGGATGTTAACTGGGGAAAAGCCATTGACACCATGAAATCTAAATTGTCTCAAGAGGATGACCCTCAAGTAAGACAAAAAATTCTTAATGCTACCTTGGATGATGTCGTTCATATGGCAGAAAAAGATAGAACCACCTTATTAGATGCTATTAAAGATTTGACGGATTATCAAGATGAAGTTGGTATTATTTTTGAAAAATTTTCAGCTTTAAATCCAACAGAGCAAAAAGTAATTGATGATGCTCAAAAAGCCTTGGAACGTGCTAGAATTGAGTTAGAAGATGCCCAAGCAAAACCAGATACTTGGTGGAACAACCTTTGGGGTAGAAAAAGTAAAATTGCAAAAGCTGAAGCAGGATTAAAAGAAGCTGAAAAAGTAAGGGCAGGAGCCGATAATAAGGCCAAAGCGATGTTTCAAGAGCGTATTGAAAGTGCCGATGTTCAAACCTTATTAAGCGAACTATCCTATAAATCGCAAGCCGCTGTTTCGCGTCTAAAAAACCGAGAAATTGAGATTAAAGAGGTAGAAGATAAATTACAAGATGCCATCGTTGAAGCTACTAAAAATCATACCAAAGCTTTAGAGAAAAAGAAAGAGGTTGAAGCGAAACTTGAAGAGCAATATGCTTTGTTAAAACAAGCTCGACAAGAATTGGAAGATATTGTGGATAAGCAGTCTGCAGATTATGCGCAAGCCGTTGGGAAAGTCACTCAGCTTGAACAAAAAGTAGAAGAGTTGGAAGGCCTTAAAAACGCATATACAACCCTTGCTGCGAGTAAAGACAGCTTCGTTCACAAACATAATTTAACCATTAAGGTATTAACCTCATTACGTAGTAACTTGCAAACACATCGCGCTAAATTAAAGAGTGATACTGAAGAGCGCCTTAAATATTACGATGGTTATGTAGTGGCTTTAAAAGCCAGAACCGACCAAGAATTTGCGGCAATTTTAGAGCATTTGGGTGTAAAAACTGATGAGCATATTGGTGAGACTTTAGCTTCGATGCATACCGCTAGTGCCAAAGCACGTCAAGACATGATGGATAACATCCCGGTTCACGAAAAAGTGATGCAAGGCGTTTATAGTAGTTATGCTGAGGCATTGCAGGAAATTCGTGCTAAAGATGGTGAAATCCAAAAGAATTTTGCAGAGCGTTACGGCATCGATATGAAAGAAATTTTTGAAGATTACTATAAAGCCGATGCCAATAAATCAGCTGGTGAAGATGGTAAACCTGAGGGTATAACAAAGCCAAAAGCCAGTGAAGACGATTTATTGTCTTAATATAATGTGAGCGTTACCCCGATGTAAAAATCGGGGTCAGGCTTTTCGCTAAATCTTTTGCCACAAGCAAAAGGATATCGCTACAATCCTTAACGCACTGATCAATAATCTTTCAGGTTCCAGTAATAACTTTTAATTTCAAAATCTTCACCTTTAACTAAAATAATGTCCATAAACCACATCGTAACACCCTTAGATTCCGCTATTCTCGACTCTAAAGAGCAATATGTGTTTTACCATAAAATGATAGATTTTGCCTTTAAGGAATTGATTGTGGCCGTACAAAGGGAAAAACTTTGTAACGATCAAGAGGTGTTATTATTTAAGCAATACTGCGATTTGCTTTTGTATTCTATTGAAGCGATGCGTATCAAGTATATGTATGATGAAGAGGACAATATGAAAGTCGATTTAACCGATTCAGGTTTTCCAAACTATTTGGAGTTTCGCTATTTATTTAATGATTTGGAATTACGTGATGAATATTTAGAAAAACTAACCCCTATAGCTACTTTAAAGCAAGAGTTTTTGGAAACTTTAATGCATAAAAAGCAGGTTATTAGAAAAAGTAAACTGTTTCAAGCGGCTTCTATAGTGTATTATTCGTCGGTAAACAAACAGTACATTTTTAATCGATTTGTACAAGGGAAAATATTAAGTGCTCCAAAAGGCTCACATGCAGATTTATTAACGAGTTGGAGCTTTTATGATGTGTCGAATAACCGACCCTTTATTTGCTTCATGTATTTCAATTATGATGGTAATCGCGTTAATGATTATAAAGATGATATTTATGAGGTTTTAAAAACCACAGCGGATAGAGATATGCCTTTAGACACTATGGCGTATGCTATTGACAGACGATTGCCCAAAATATCTCCAAAACTCATTAAACGCATCGATTTGGGACCTTTACACAATGTATTTGCGAAAGATGAAAACGACATTACCCATGCTATTTTAAAAAGCATTGGTCAAAAAGAAATCCCTTTGGAATCGTATGCAATTTCTTTGCGATTGGACGAATTAAAATCGAATAGTGAGTTTAAAGAAGGTAGTTTTTTTAGTAAACAAATTCTCCAAAAATGGGATACTGTTTTAAAACAAAAGTATGTGTTTGCACCACACCGCATCATTCAATTGCTTTACAATAAAACACCAGAGCTTATGAATAAGTTGGCAAAAGCGCCTATTGAAATTGCAGACCTTAAAATAGACATAAAAAAGTAAACAGTCACAGTATTCAGTTTAGTATAACATTAACGGAGTATTGAAAACTTATAAAACATGGAACATAATTCAACATTTCCCATAAAATTATCCGAACTCGATATGCTTCGTGACGAAGCAGCCTCTTACCTAAAAAGTGTGCAATGGGAGCAAGGTGCCAAAGCTAAAAGCAGAGATAAAGACACTAAAGACGAATCTATTTTATTGTATTTATCACGAGCTAACAATGGCTCTAATACTGCTGAAATCACATCGGTTTCCAAAACGATTTTAGCTTTAAAAAAGCGTTTATTGCCCGATTCTGTGGCGATTCCTATTTATTTGAATCAAACCCTTTTCGCCGTTCAGGAAGGTTTAACTCTAGGTATTTGGATTAAAGATAGTTACTATGATGCTTCTGGCTTATCCAGTTTAAACGAGAATAAATCAGCTTTAGATAACAATGGAAAGCGTGAGTTTGAAAGCAAAATGCTTACAGCAACAGCGTTTATGCTATTTTCAGCAGCTTATAAAATTCTAAACGATTTAAAACCGTATGCTTCAGACGATTTGAGTGTGATGAAACAAAAGTTTGCCGGTATTCCTGAGGTGTCTTTCATGTCGCCTATAAAAGGTATTTCTTGTGGTTTGTTTTACTATGACAAGTATCTGGGGCATCCTGAAATCATTAAGTCAGATAAAGATGTCATTGATTTTACGGTGGTTTATTTTGAAGCACTGATTGATGAAATCCAATTGCGAAAAAGCTCTTTAGAATATACCGAAACCATTGAAGACAGAACCTATAAACTTGAAAAATCGGAGTTTGCTATTTCGGGTTGGAATAATGTATTTCAAGGCACAGCAAAAAGTATTGAGTTTAATAAAGTCCAGTTTGAACAAATTGTTGGAAACCGTGATGCTAAACATTTTGCAAGGCGTTTAACTGAGCGCATGTTAAGTTACGACTTTACAGCAAAAAAGAATCCGTTTCAAGAACTTGGGGGTTTTATGCCTGTATTTATGGGGTATGGAATTCCTGGAACTGGGAAAAGTATGTTAATTGCAGCCATTGCCACTCGTTTGAAAGAACACTGTGATACATTAGAGATTCCATTCTTATTTCACCCTATGCCAGATACTTTGATTTCAACCTTTCAAGGGGGTTCTGCTGAAAAAATGGTTGAGTGGATGAAACCCCTGCAAGACCCAACAAAACTCATTTTTGCACCTATTGACGATGCCGAAAATAATTTGCAAGAACGAACAACCCAAGGTGTTTCAGCAGGCGTGAAAGAAGTTATTGGCGTGTTTTTAAGATATACTGAAGGTGCTTACGCTGTGAATTATGGTAACAGTTCTATTGGACTTTTCACCAACCTTCCAGAAATGCTGGATAAAGCAGTAATTTCTCGTGTTCAAGGCCGTTTTAAAATTGATGGTGCCAGAACCGAACACGATTTTTTAGATCAAGATCATTTATGGTGGCGAAAATTAGATGACACCATACCCGATTTTGTAAACATGCAGGGACCAGAAAATTACAGCTATTTGCAAGACCAAGGTTTGGCCAAAAACATGGGAGAGATTCTGAATGTTGTTGAAAAGCCCTCAGAAGATCGCGTGCATGCTATTTATGATACTGTTGAAAAGCAATTTAAAATTAATCAACATTTATTTTATGCCAATTTGTACAAGGCCATGCAAAAGGCATTTCCGTTTTTTTCATCACGGGATGTTCGAAATATTCAAAGTGCTATTTCTTTGCGTTTAACCGATTTTGATTTGGAGGAGGATTGGTTCGAAAATCCGGAAATTTATTTCAAAAAGGACTACGATACTAAATTCAATATGCTACAAGAATTGATGCGTGCGAATATGAAAGGCTTGGATTTTTCTGAAATCCGCCGTCAAGAAGTGGTTCGTTATTTAGACAATGTAGCCACTATTGCTGACACCGATTTTAAACGAAAAGTTGATGCCCGTGTGAACCAAATTAACATTGAAAATGAAGCCAGAAAAGCGTTTGAAATGAGCAATAAGGAATCATGATAGCAAAGAATATGATTAAATGCGAATTTCATCTGACCTTTTAAAACAATAAAACAAACAGATGAAAATGGAAGATAAATTAAGATATATAAAAAAGCATATTTTATCAAGTGAATGGGCAACGCTTTACAGAGTAGATTACGATTATAAATTTGATGATGGTAATTGGAAACGGTTATCTCGCGAAAGTTACGATAGAGGTAATGGTACAGGTATCCTGTTATACAACACAAAAAAGCAAACTGTTATTTTAACCAAGCAATTTAGAATGCCCGCTTATGTCAACACAAAAAAAGATGGATTGTCCATTGAGGTTTGTGCTGGAGCTTTAGATAAAAATGAAAACCCTGAAGTTTGTATTATTCGTGAAGTAGAAGAAGAAGTAGGCTACAGAATTAGTAGCGCTAAAAAAGTATTGGAATGTTATACATCTCCAGGTGCAGTTACCGAAAAAATGTTTTTGTTTGTTTCTGAATATGATGATAGTATGAAAATTAACGAAGGAGGCGGTTTAGAAATTGAAAACGAAGAAATTGAGGTTTTAGAACTACCTTTTTCTCAAGCTTTAAAAATGATAGAAGCTTTTGAAATTATTGATGCCAAAACCATTTTGTTATTGCAATATGCTGTGATTAATAAGTTGTTAGATTAAAATGCAAAAACTTAAAGAAGCCAATTTATACCGAAGTGAACTTATTCCCGTTAGCGGGAAATTAGTGGAGCGTTATAACAAATGCTTGGTGAAACTTGGGTTTACCGAAACCAAGCTTAAAACCTTTTCTATTGATGGTGTTGGTTGGAGTCCAGAAATAGCAGAGGAAAAGAAAGACAATTACTATCTAAATAATGGCGAAGCCAATCCACATGGTATTATTATTTCGCCTTTACAAAAAGGAAAACCCTTGTATTTACCGTCTCATACCTTTGATAGGGACTTGATGAAATTCGTTTTTAAAATCCATGGCGAGAAAATAAAGGATATTACCAGAGATTCTGCCATTTGTTTGGATTTTGACCAAGGCATCGATGCTTTTTATGAGCCTTTGGATGTTTTAAAATATGAAAAAATTACTGTTCATTTTCATTTGATTGATAATCTAGATCGAATTCAAAAAGAACAATTACAACTGGTGGATAAATTTAATAGGGACCATAATTTTATTGATGAAACCATCCATCAGCAATTGCTTGATTCCGCAAAAAAATATGGTGATTTGCGCAACCGTGATTTAGATTTACACGAACTCCAATACACCACCGATTCCTTTTACACCAAAGCTTTTGGTGGAGTTTACGTGTTACGCGACTTCATTACACCTATTGTGGTTTTTGAGGATGAAACATGGTATAAAGAAGCTATTAAAGACACGAATTACGAGGTATTGATATTTCATATCCATCAGCCTGAACTCATGGAAAAACTTCGAGACCATGTGATTATTGAACATGATTTAGAAAAAGTGGTCAAAACCAACCGCTACGAGCGCATCAAAAAATATGAAATGGCACAATGCTTAAAAGATACCCAACATCCCACTAAAGATATTTTAACTGACCCTATTTTATTTAAAAGTTATTTAAACAAATTGGATATTGAGTCCCGTAAAAAAGTAATGAGTGTGGAACGTTATTTGGAAAAATTGGAAACCAGTAACGAATTTAAAATTTCTGATATAGTGGACACCAAACTCTTTGAGGCTTTACACGAACCACATTCGTCCTTGGAACCAAAACACCAAGATTTAATTTGGAAATTGTTGGTGAATATTGCTCCAAAGGACGTGTTATTTTGGTATTGGTACGATAAAGAAGCCTTTTATGAGGCTTTTAAAACATGGGATGAATCCTTCAAAGATTGGGTTGTTGAAACCATTAGTAACAATATTTAAAAATTATAGACTAACTTTATAAAAGTAACCAAAATCCTAAAATCATGACACTAGAGTTAATCATCTTCATCGGTTCGATACTTTTTGGAGCTTTAATATACTTGCGAGAGTCTCAAGGAAACGGTTTATATCGATTTTTTAATAAACTCATGTATTCTAAAGACTTACAAATGAAACCTACCGATAAAAAAGGATTTGTATATCAGCAAAAATTTATTATCAGATTGGTTTTTATCGGATTTTTATTTTTGATAGGAATTCTGGTTACACGATTCTTAATTCCTATAGATATTGCCACCATTTCCATTTTTGCATCCATGATTGTGGGTACTTTGGCAGGAACCTATTTAGCAAATTTTATATTTAAATCCAGTGAAGTTATTGATAAAAAAAGTGACTCATTGGAAGATATGGTTCATGATACTATTGAAAAAGGAAAGGATTTTATTGAAGATTTGAAAACCAAAGATGCCAAAGTGGTTGAAGAAGCTAAAAAAGAAATCAAAAAGCAATCTGAAACTGAACAAAAAAGTGCTAGGGAACGTTTAAAAGATAAAGGTTTATTATGATTAAAAACTATTGGCGAAAAGGCATAAAGCAAAAAACAATAACCATTGTTGTTTTGCTCATTCTACTCATAGCTTTGTTTGTATTGCGAGATGATTATCAACCTGCATTGTTATTCGTTAGAAAATACATTTTTGTTATTATCTTGAGCGTCATTGTGTTGTTTTTTGGATTACGAAAATTTAGAAGTTCGGCAAGTACAATCGGTAGGCTTGGTATTTTAGGAATACTATTAGTTTTCTTTGGGATTTTATATGTGGTGGGTTGGCATTTTAAAATGTACGATTATATGAAAACCTATAATGTGTTTAATCACTTAAATAAAGTTGAAATAAACGAATTACCCTTAACCCGAAACGAACGCATCCAACCTTTACGCAATATCTTTTCAATGGCTAACGAAAGCGTTGGCGAAACCAAAGATGTGTCGTTACCGCATTTGGTACGCATAGGTGATGAAAACAAATGGACCATGGCCATTCAACCGACTGAAAAGTATGTTTGGCAAGGTATGACTGATAATACCGAGGAAGTATTTGCTGTATCTAGTACTACGCCATTTCCTAGGTTTTCTAGTGAAAATAGAATACCGGTAACCTTTTCCATAGGTGAATCATTAAAATTTAGTAGAAACACTTATAATGCCGTGGTACAACGGTTTAATTTTTTTCAATTATTTACTATGGAACCCAGCGATACCTATTACATGAAAAACGATACTGGTCAGTGGGTGGAAGTTGTTAGTTTAATTAAATGGAAAGGGTTTCTATTTCCGTATCCAACCTTTGGAGGCGTAATGGTTATTGATGCTGGAGAGCATGATTTTAAAGATTATATAGAACGTATTTTAATTGGTAAAGGAACTTACATAAGTCCCATTGAGATGAAAAACCACCCCTATTTAAACCGTCAAAATACACTGGCCGAAAAAGTATCGCAATTGCAAGCAGAATCATTAAAGTTTTTAGGTGGGTTTAGCGATCCGCTGCCTTGGAATATGGAAACCGCTGTTAAAATACCAGAAATGCCAAAAGACCAAAATCAGCAACCTTATGTAACCGATTTTGATTTCACGGATACCGATACCGATGCTTATAGCGGTTTATATCATTGGTTTGGGTTAGAACCCGTAGGGGATGAGCGTACCAGTTTAAGTTTTAGTGTCTTTATTCCAGCTGATGGTACCGATAAATTATATTATTACAATCACGCCGCTAAAAAACAAGGTTATGCAGGAGTTTCGGCAATGCCATTAAAAGTGAAAGAATCGCGTAAAGAGTACGATTGGACAGCCAATACACCCGTAGAGTTTCGCCCTTATATAAAAAACATAGCCGGAAAAAAGCGCATGTTTTTTATGGGAACTGTTTCCTCTATTAGTGATAAGAACACTAAACAATTTGATGGGTCTGCCACTCCAGATTTGGTATTGATTGATAGCGAATACCGCGATGTGGTTTGGATTGATGTGAAACACCCAAGCCAATGGGATAAAACGGTTTATGATCAATTAAATGAAGCATGGCGAGCCAGTGAAAAAATAGGTTATTATTTTGTGGAAGAAACCAAAACTATAGAATTGGGTGAAACGTTTCAAGATTCTATCAATAAAGTTATACTTATTGAGGATGATAAAACCAAATTACTTGAAAAACTTCAAAAGCAAATTGATTCTTTGAAGGCTGTTGGGAATTAGAATGAAATTTAAATTAATATATATACACTATATTTTCATTCTATTTTTTTCATTTTATACATGTTATTTTGATGTAATAACTTTAGACTATTATTATGAAAAATCCAAGTTTATCGATTTGAAATTTATAGACTTTATTTTTTCATTTCAAGCTTTTAAAATATATTTCTCTTCCTTAGTAATTATTTTTCCAGTTACATCCATTTTTTTCAAGAGTAAAATTAGTTGGATTGTTATTAGTGCGTATTTTTATTATTTAATTTTTTTGATTTTATTTTCTTCTGTTGATGAAGATTTGACAGATTTTGACAATATTATTTTTATGCTCATTTTTTTATCAGGGATTTCAATCCTTTTATTAAGCATGATTTCAGAAAAAATAAGCTATAAGTTTTATAGTATAAAAAAAGACAAATTAATGGGAAGTAGTATAATCTCGTTTACAGTAGGCTTTTGTTTTGGATTATTTGGGTATTTGTTGAGATTTTTGACTAGTTTTTAAAATACCAACTCCATTTTAATATTACTACGTTTATATGGGCTGTTGGGTTCTATTGGAAATTCCACAAAACCATATTTTCTGTAAATATAAATAGCGTTTTCCAATTTGGTGTTAGAATAGAGTGTAAGTTTTGGCAACCCGATTTCTTTAGCAAAATCAATACAGTGTTGCATCAATTGTTGACCAATATGATGCCCGCGATGGTTAAGAGAAACTGCCATTTTTGTAAGTTCAAAAAGACTGCCATCTTCCCAGGGCATTAAAGCTAGTGTACCAACAATATCATTATTAAGTTTGGCAAAAAAAATATATCCGCCTTTATTAATGATATATTTTTCAGGATTGCTTAAAACTTCCTCATCAAAGGGTTCCACATAGAATAAGGTTTTTAACCATTCTATATTTAGTTCATAAAAATCTTTTGAATATTGTTTATCAAAACCAATTATTTCAATGGCCATTTGCTTTAATAAAATCGGTTATCAAATAGGCAATAAGCTTACCAATTTGGGTGGCTGTTTTTTTTGTTGGAACAGCTTCACAAATATGCAAATAGGTAGCATTTTCGTGTGCCGCAAAAAAGTGAAGAAAGCTTCGGGTTTTGTTAACGCTAAATCCACTTGGTGTCATGGCGCTACTAGATATATTTTCGATAGCATCACAATCTATTTCAATGCCAAAAGTATTATCTGAAACAAAATTTGAAGCCGTTTCTAAGGCATCTTTAAACTTTAATTTGTTTCTTATTTCTATAGCATCAAACGTATTGTATGCTATATTTTTGAATTTATCTAAGATTTTAAAAATCTTGTCTGAAGTATAATTTTCATGTAATCCAAATATGAAGTAATTACTTAAAAATCCTTCCGCGAAAGCGTAACTAAATCCATTACCGCTATGGCGCCCTTCCTCGGCTCTAAAATCGGAATGGGCATCAAAATTTATAACGTTAATAGGCTTGTTTAAAGCTAAACTCGTACCTTTTATGTTTCCGTAAGCATTGTTATGTCCACCACCAATGATGATTGGTTTTTTGCCAGCCAATACAATTTGATAAATTAAATGTGCAACAGAAGCATCCATGGTTTCAACTAATTGTCTCGCTTTTTGAATCTCCTTTTTTTTTGAGGTATTTAATTTCGATATAATTTCTAACTCATTTGAAAAGTCCAAATGTCCTAATATCAGAACTTTTTTAGCTTGAGTAAATGTATTGTTTTGAATGTTTAACAACACTTTTAACGCAGTTTCCCAAGCTTTTGAAGTACCAGGTTTACCTAGGTTAGCTAAAACACCAATATCCTCAGGTAAACCTAAAATTACATAGCTAACATCCAAATTTATAAGTTGTTCGTATATATTGGAAATGCTGGTTAATATTTGAACGTGTTCACCAAATTTGGATTCACCAGAGCGTTTGTTTAATAATTTTTTACGAGTAGTATTGTTGAATAGAACGAGGTTATCCATAAAACTAAATAGATTTTGAAATTAAAAGTACGTCATTATTTATTTATAGCATTAAGAAATTAGCATTAAAATTTAAACAAGAATTAACATTAAAAAAAACAAAAACAAGTAATTATGGAAAACAACAAAAGTAGCATGGGCCTTAAAGTAGCATTGGGCATTGCAGTAGTTTTATTTTTAGCAACTGGCTTTTATACCATGAATTTGTATTCTAACAGTAAAAAAGTACAACAAGATTTAACTGAAGAAAAACAGTTGGTAATGAATGATTTAAACGCCATGGCTAAACAATATGATGAGGCCATCGGTGAGAATGAAGTTGCCAATAAAAATTTGATTGAAGCAAGAGCCAGAATTCAAGGGTTGATAGATTCTTTAAAAATTTCTGAGACTAACGTTAAAAGCTTGTGGAGATATAAGAGCAAATACTTAGCCCTACAAAAAGAAATGGATGTATTGTTGGCTCAAAATGATTCATTAAGAGTTGAGAATTCCTATTTAGCAACCTCTTTAGACAGTACACGTGTACGTTTGGAGGAGCGTACTATTTTTACAGATTCATTATTGGTGCAAAACAATGCCTTGGCAGAAGTAGTATCTGATGCTTCCGTGCTTACAGCAGTAGATTTAAAGGCGTCAGGAGTTATAGTTAGAACTTCAGGAAAAGTTATCCCAACTGAAAGATCTAGCAGAAGTGATAAAATTAGAATTTGCTTTATAGTAGCTAAAAACAAATTAATTCAAGCTGGCGAGCAAGAATTGTATGTTCAGGTTATAGACCCTAAAAACAACACTTTAGGTTTAAATGAACAAGTTACTTTTGGTGAAAAAACACTTAATTATAGTTTGATTAGTAAGTTTAATTATGAAAATGCTAATCTTAACATCTGTGAGTTTGTAACTCCAAAAGGTGATGCAGATTTTGTAGATGGGCGTTATATTGTTAATGTTTTTAACGAAAAAGATTTAGTTGCTACATCTGAGTTTACTTTAAAGTAAAATTTTTAATATAAAACTTAAAAGGAATAAACCTCAAACTTTTTGTTTGAGGTTTTTTTATTATGTTTCATTTCCAGCAATTCAGTAATTTAGAAAATCATTTATAATTAAAAAAATTAATTGTTTGAGTATTTATTATATTTATACTTTAAAACATGTATAACTAAAGCCACTAAATCTTTTAAATGATTTAAAAATTACATCAGGATGAATAATGTTGTTTAAAAAGAATGATTAAAGTTTGATAAATGATACATTTAAACAATCTTATTGGTCTATTGCAGAACACTTAAAAGATATGTTGGAGATGTTTTAATTTTCGTAATAATTAAAACATCTTTATAAATTTAAAAATAGGTTTTTGTTTTAGGATTGATGTTAAAAGTAACATTTTCTAAAATGAATATTCTAATGCCATTTAAAAATAATTTTAATGAATTCTACATTAGCTTTAATAAATTCTTTATCTAATACTTGTCCTGATAGTTTTTCCAAACTAATTGAAATATCGGAATATAGAAAAATTAAATCGGGAACCCAATTGGTAATGCAAGGTGAAATTACTTCAAAAGTATATTTGCTTATTTCAGGCGTAGTTAGATGTTATTTGATTACGGAATCAGGTAAAGAATATAATAAAACCTTCTATTTAAATGATAGCTTATTCGGTTCTTTAACAGCATTAATTCAGAAAAAACCATCCTTATTCATTTTTGAAGCACTAACTGACTGTAAAGTATATGAATTGGAATTTTGTAAATTAATGGAGTTATGTAAAAAAGATATGCACCTTAATACATTATACACTAAAGTACTAGAAGCTACATATATCAAGTATGAAAAGCGACTTATTGAATTGATTACCTTGGACGCTAAGGCTAGATATTTAGAATTAAAAAAACAAATCTTGGATGTTGATGACTTAATAACTCAATATCATATTGCTTCTTATTTGGGTATTACACCAGTTCAATTAAGTAGGATTAGAAAAAAAATTGATCTCTCTTAACATTTGTTAACCTTTGTTTATTCGTTAAATAATACATTTGCTATGATTTCCTTTTCAAAATTTAAAGGATTGATAGCTAACCAACCAAAAAAAAACAGGTAAATAATTACCTGTTTTTTTATTTAAAAAAAGTTTCATTATTACTTTAAACCACCTACCATATCTTCAGGTTTTACCCATTCATCATATTCATCTGCCGTAACATAGCCTAAATTAACAGCTTCTTGCTTAAGTGTTGTGCCGTTTTTGTGTGCTGTATTGGCAATTTCAGCAGCTTTGTAATAGCCAATTTTAGTATTTAAAGCAGTTACTAGCATTAAGGAATTGTTTAACAGTTTATTAATTATTTCATTATTTGGTTCAATTCCAACGGCACAATTAATATCAAAACTCACACAAGCATCTCCAATTAATTGGGCAGATTGCAAAATGTTTGCAGCCATAACAGGTTTAAAAACATTAAGCTCATAATGTCCTTGTAAACCACCTACGGCAATGGCTACATCGTTACCTATAACCTGTGCACAAACCATAGTTAAGGCTTCACATTGTGTTGGATTAACCTTTCCAGGCATGATAGAACTTCCAGGTTCATTTGCAGGAATAATAATTTCGCCAATACCACTTCTCGGTCCAGATGCCATCATTCTAATATCATTTGCAATTTTATTTAAAGAAACAGCTAATTGCTTTAAGGCCCCATGTGTTTCTACTAAAGCATCATGCGCTGCTAAAGCTTCAAATTTATTCGGTGCCGTAACAAATGGCAATTCGGTAAACTTAGCTATATATTCTGCAACGCGTTTGCTATAGCCTTTAGGCGTGTTTAGTCCAGTACCAACAGCAGTACCTCCTAATGCTAGTTCGCTTAAATGAGGTAAGGTGTTTTCAAGAGCTTTTAAACCATGATCTAATTGTGCAACATAACCTGATATTTCTTGACCTAATGTTAAAGGTGTAGCATCCATAAGATGTGTACGACCAATTTTAACCACTTTTTTAAAAGCTTCAGCTTTTTTATGAAGCGTATTTCGCAATTGTGTAACTCCTGGAATAGTTATTTCTACTATTTTCTTGTAAGCCGCAATATGCATTCCTGTTGGAAAGGTGTCATTCGAAGATTGTGACTTATTAACATCATCGTTGGGCTGAATGACCTTTTCACCTTCACCAATTATTTTTCCAGCTAGTTGTTGCGCTCTGTTAGCTATAACTTCATTTACATTCATGTTACTTTGGGTTCCAGAACCTGTTTGCCAAATCACTAAGGGAAATTGGTCATCATGTTTTCCAGCTAAAATTTCATCACAAACTTGAGCTATTAAATCACGTTTTTCAATAGGTAAAACTCCAAGTTCACAATTTGTAAATGCCGCTGCTTTTTTAAGATATGCAAATCCATAGATTATTTCCAACGGCATAGATGCCGGAGCGCCAATTTTAAAATTATTTCTGGAACGTTCAGTTTGTGCGCCCCAAAGTTTATCAGCGGGTACTTTAACCTCGCCCATGGTATCTTTTTCTATTCTAAAACTCATTTTAAAATGATTTAATTTAAGTTACAAAGTTAATCGTTTTAATGTTCTTTTAATTATGATATCTGTTAGTTTTACAAGTTTTTTTAAACGATTTTGATATTTTTTTATTTGGTTAAAAACTCTGTTAATAATTTTAAATTTCATATTGTTTAACACATCTCTTTGCCTTATATTTGCATTATATTTAAAAAAGATACTGCATATGTTTGAATTTGACCAATATTTAGGCTTTTTAGCATTTTTAACCATATTAACAATTGGTTTTTGGTTAATGATATTTTTGTTAACCTTTGTTATACCGTATTGGATCGGAGGTTCTTTAATTGAAAGATTAAAAGAAATTAGAGAAGAAAAGAAAGCCAAACGTCAATCTTAAACATAATTACATATTATAAAATAAAAGGAAGCTAATTGAGCTTCCTTTTTTTATGGCTTACTGTTATCTATTATCCTTCATAATCGAAATCATCATCATTTCCTTGATTCTGATATCTACGTTCGTTACGTTTTTTCTGTTGGTTGAAACGGTAAATAAATGATAAATTAATTTGTCGTTGCCTCCATTGCGATTCGCTATATCTTTCAAAAAACTCTGTAGTTGTCAATGATTGATAACGTCTTGAATTAAATAAATCTCTAGCGTTTAAGGAGATATTCCCATTGCCATCCCAGATTTCTTTACTAAGCGCAACATCCATAGAGAAAATACCGTCTGTGTCCGTTTGGGCATCTTGTCTAGCACCTCGGTAATTAGCGTTGGTTTGCCAATCTACACTCCAAGGCAATTTTATATTAGAACTAAATCTTGCAAACCAACTTGTGTTTTTAGCGCTGAAATCTACGCTATTAAATTCACCATCAGTTTCAAACTGAAAGAAGTTGAAGCTTGAATTAAATCTAACGTTTTTAGACGGATTATATAAAATACCTAGTTCAGCACCAATTCTTGATTCTGTAGAGAGATTTATAGGTATGGATCTTACAATTTGTATATTATCAGGCTGTGTAAATTGATTGGTTTCCTCTTGTATACGTTCAAAAGAATTAGTTTCTTTTTGGTAGTATATTGATGAGGTTAAAGTTAATTTTTCCCAACGTTTTAAATAACCCAAGTCAACTGCATTTGCAAAAGCTGGTTCAAGGTTAGGGTTCCCTTGGAATACGTTAGTTCTACTTGATCTAGAGGGAACAGGATTTAAAAACCATCCTCGAGGCCTATTAATACGTCTGTTATATCCTATAGTTATACTTTCTTCGCTATCAGAATCTGATCCACCAATATTAAATATTAAATTTAAAGTGGGGAATAGACCTAGATAGTTATTATCAAACTGAGTTTTAATAGGAAATTCGTATGCTTCTTGTAATTCTTGTTCCGAAAGCCTTGAATTTATGTTTCCTTTGAGTTGTGTGTGTTCTAAGCGTAAGCCTAGTAAAAAGGAAAATTTTCCTAATTTCGAACCATATTGGCTGTAAAGCGCATTTACATTTTGATCATAATCGAAGACATTAGTGAAAATATCATTAATTTCAATTACTCCAGAATTAAGGTTCTCTTGTTCTAATATATAATTGGTAATTTCATTTCGAAAATTTCCTCGATAACCAGCTTCAAATCTAGAATCTTCTCCTAAAGGTAAAACATAATCAGCTTGAAATAAATACTCAGTTTGATCTTCGTTTTGAGTTTCTTGTTCTATTTGAAAAGGTTCTGGATTGGTTTGGTTGGTTAAAATGTAATCTTCATTAAGGGAGGTAAAACCTTCTTCTTTATCAACTTCATATTGAAAATCTGCTGTTAAAGTATGATCAGTATCTTCTCCAAATTGTTTTCTATAGTTTACCGCAATTTGATAACTATTATCGCGTTCTGTTTGTTTTTCTCGTCTTAATGTTTCTTCTACAATTACATCATTATTGATGCGTTCGCTACTATTAATGGCTAAATCAGCATCACTACCTAAGCGATAAAAAATACTTCCTGTTATCGATGACTTATCACTTAGGAAATACTCTAAACCCACATTGGCGTTATAATTTCTATTCAAGCGCTCAACATCCTCATCTTCAATAATTCTTCTAAATTGTGGCTCTATAACAGTTCCATTTTCAATTCTGTCAAATCGAGTGATATCACTAAAACTATTTCTGGGAGCATCAAAGTAACGCCATCCAAAGTTTGAAAAAACGTTAAATTTCTCGGTTCTGTAATTTAAATTTGCAGATAATCCAACATTATCTGGGTTACCAACAGTAAAATTAAAAGCACCATTAAAGCCTAATGTTTCTTTTTGTCTTAAAATAATATTTAGAATACCTGCAGTCCCTTCAGCATCGTACCTAGCTGAAGGCGAAGTGATAACCTCTACACGTTCTATGGCTTCAGCAGGTAGTTGGCTTAGTACATTACTATCACCAAAACCAGCAAGTGCTGATGGTCTTCCATTGATTAGAATTCTAACATTTTCATTTCCTCTTAAACTGATGGCTCCATCTATATCAACAGAAACAGAAGGAACATTATTTAGGGCGTCACTAACGGTACCTCCTGCAGTGGTAAGGTCTTTACCTATATTGTATATTTTTTTATCCAGCTTTATCTCTACCGTAGTTCGCTCTGCTATTATTTCGACGGCATCTAAGGTGCCATAATCAATTTCCATGCTTATGGTGCCTAAATTTTCATTTTTTTCTAAACTTTTATTAGGGAAGGTAATTTTTTTATAAGAAATGTATTCAATTGCAATGTCGTAAATTCCATTTTTAACTGTAATACTAAATTCGCCATTGATATCTGTGATACCACCATCCACAATTTTATTTTCCTTTTTACTGAAAAAAGCTACTGATGCATATTCCAACGGTAACTGGGTTTCTTTATCAATAACTTTACCAACTATGGTTACATTTTTATCAACGAATATTGAGGGTTCTTTGGGTTGAGCATTTAAAATTGTTAAACAAAAAAATAGGATATTGAGGTTGACTAAAGTCTTTAACATGGTTAGGTTTTTCTATATTTGACCACAAAGTTATTTGAAAGTTTAACGGGGTAGGGTTAATATTTTGTTAAAAGAAAAATAAAAAAGATTAAACAAAACTAAATGATATCCAAAATTCTTTCCGAAGGCCTGCCGATAATAGCTTTATTTCCGTTTATAACTATGGGACGCTCAATAAGTTTTGGATTTTTAATAAGAGCGCTTACAATCTCATCGTCACTTAAATCTTTTCCTTTAAAGTTTTCTTTCCAGATAGTTTCGTTTTTCCTAACGAGCTCAATGGGCTTAATATTTAATAATTTTAGAATATTTTTAAGGTCGTTTTCACTTGGGACAGCTTCCAAATATTTTATAACTTCAAAATCTTTTCCAGATTTTTCCAAAATTTCTAATCCCTCACGAGACTTTCTGCATCTATTATTGTGAAATATTTGAATCATTATAAATGAATATTATAAATCTTTAATTGTTGTAGGAGTTTTTCAGGTGATTCAAAATGAATACTATTGATTCCCAATTTATTGGCAGCTTCAATATTCCTTAAGTTGTCATCTATAAAAATGGCTTTTTCAGCCTTAATATTAAAGCGCTCTAAAGTAATGTTGTATATTTTTTCAAATGGCTTTCTAGTTTTTTCTTCACCAGATACTACAATTCCCTCGAACCAATGGAGGAACTCAAACATTTCAAGAGCCTTAGGAAAGGTTTCAGCGCTCCAATTAGTTAAGGCTACTAGTTTGTAACAATCTTTTTTCACCAATGAATCTAAAATTTTAACAGTACCTTCAATGGCACCACCTAACATCTCCAACCATCTCCCGTAATATTGTTTTATTTCATGTTCAAATTCAGGAAATTGGGCGATTAATGTTTTGTTTGCTTCATCAATAGTTCGACCAGCATCTTGCTGTTCATTCCAGTCTAGAGTGCAAATATTATTCAAAAACCATTTGGTTTTTTCTTCATTGCCTTCAAAGACATCCAAAAACACATATTCAGGTTTCCAATCCACTAAAACGCCTCCTAGGTCAAATATGATACTGTCTATCTCTTTCAAAGTTGGTTGTTATCTTCTGTTTTTTGTCCCATCATCATCAAATAAGCCTTTAAAAAGGCATCAATATTACCATCCATAACGTTATCTATATTACCTGTTTCATGTCCTGTTCTAACATCTTTAACTAATTTATAGGGATGCATGACATAGTTTCTAATTTGGCTTCCCCACTCAATTTTCATTTTACTGGCCTCTATATCTTCTCGTTGTGCGAGTTGTTTTTGGAGCTCAATTTCATATAATTGTGATTTAAGCATCTGCAATGCACGTGCTCTGTTGTCATGCTGAGAGCGCGTTTCAGAACATGAAATTTGAATACCTGTAGGTTTGTGGGTAAGTTGCACTTTAGTCTCCACTTTATTTACGTTTTGTCCGCCAGCACCACTAGAACGGGCCGTGGTAATTTCAATATCAGCAGGATTGATGTCAATTTCAATGGTATCGTCAACCAAGGGATATACATATACCGAAGCAAAACTGGTATGGCGTTTTGCGTTACTATCAAAAGGGGAGATACGTACCAAACGGTGTACACCATTTTCACCTTTTAACCAACCAAAGGCAAAAGGGCCTTCAATTTCCAAAGTCACAGTTTTTATTCCAGCTACATCACCTTCCTGAAAGTTGAGTTCCTTAACCTTAAAGCCACTTTTTTCGGCATACATAAGATACATTCGCATCAGCATACTCGCCCAATCGCAACTTTCAGTTCCACCAGCGCCTGCGGTAATTTGTAATACAGCACTTAAACTGTCACCCTCTTCAGAAAGCATGTTTTTAAACTCTAATTTTTCAATAAGGTTAACGGCGCTTTCATATCGATCTGCAACATCCTCAGCGGTTGCTTCGCTTTCTTTAAAAAACTCGTAAATAACCTCTAAATCTTCAACTAAAGTTTTGGATTTTTTATAATCTTCAACCCAACTTTTTTTCTCACGGAGTGATTTCATAACCAATTCCGCTTGCTTGGAATCGTTCCAGAAATTGGGATCGAAGGTTTGCTCTTCTTCGTTTTGTATTTCTATGAGTTTGGCATCGATGTCAAAGATAGTGCCTTAGTTTGTCAAGGCGGGTATTGAGATCTTTAATTTGATCGGAAGTAATCATAAGTTATTTTATTTTGAACAAAAATAGGATTTAAAGATTGATTTAAAAATAATATGTAGATTTATAAACAAAAATATTTATGAAAAAATTTACTTTAACCATTTGTTTTGTAATTATTGCTTTTCATGTTTTTTCGCAGGAATCAAAAGAAAAAAAACTGACTGATTATAAAGGGTTTTTTAATTTTTCATATGATGAAAGTGAAGACAAAATTTATCTTGAGGTAACAAAACTTAATGAAGAGTTTTTATATGTTAATGCTTTAGCAACTGGTGTTGGCTCAAATGATATTGGTTTAGATAGAGGGCAATTAGGAAATGAGCGCGTTGTAAAGTTTTCCAAGGCAGGAAATAAATTATTGCTGATACAAACTAATTTAAATTATAGAGCGATTACAAATAATGAATTAGAAACAAAAAGCGTTCAACAAGCTTTTGCTCAATCGGTTCTTTATGGGTTTATTATAAAAGAAGAAAAAGACGGTCGTTTTAAAATTGATTTGACGCCGTTTGTCATGCAAGATGCGCATGGTGTTGCTAGTAAGCTTAAAGCGCTTAAAGAAGGCGATTATAAAATAGATTTAACCAAAAGTGCTATTTCACTAGACAGGACCAAAGCATTCCCTAAAAATGTTGAATTTGAATCTTTATTAACTTTTATAGGAACTCCAACAGGTAAAAACCTTAGAGGTGTTGTTCCTACACCATCTTCAATAAGTGTAATTCAACATCATTCTTTTATAGAATTACCAGATAATAAATATAAACCAAGAGTTTTTGATGTTAGAAGTGGTGCTATACCAATGTCATATTTTGATTATGCATCACCCATTCAAGAACAAATAAACAAACGTTTTATAATCAGGCATCGTCTTGAAAAGAAAGATCCAGAAGCTTCAGTTTCCGAGGCTGTTGAGCCTATCATTTATTATTTAGACTCAGGAACACCAGAACCTATAAGAAGTGCCTTGTTGGAAGGCGCTTCATGGTGGGACCAAGCATTTACAGCCATAGGTTTTAAAGAGGCTTTTCAGGTAAAAATGCTTCCAGATGATGCAGATCCGTTAGATTGCAGATATAATGTGATTCAATGGGTTCATCGATCAACAAGAGGATGGAGTTATGGTGCAAGTGTTGTCGATCCCAGAACAGGTGAAATTATAAAAGGTCATGTCAGCTTGGGTAGTTTAAGGGTTCGTCAAGATTTTTTAATTGCCCAAGCTTTATTAAACAAACCATTTGCAGAGCGTGATGATAATTACCAACCTATGTTAAATATGGCCTTGGCAAGAATACGCCAATTAGGTGCCCACGAAGTAGGTCATACTTTAGGTTTTACACATAATTTTGCAGCCAGTACCAATAACAATGCTTCGGTTATGGATTATCCGCATCCACAAATTGAATTGAAAAACGGCGAAGTTATTTTAGATAACGCTTATAGTGTTGGAATAGGTGAATGGGACAAGGTCGCGGTAGCCTATAGTTATGGTCATTTTAAAGAAAATGAAAATGAACAAAATGCTTTGAATAGCATACTTAAAAATGCAACCCAAAAAGGATTGCGTTTTATTTCTGATAGTGATGCCAGAGCCTTAGGAGGTGCTCATTCCTTAGCACATTTATGGGATAATGGTAAAAACGCTTCAAAACAATTAGAGGCCATTTTAAATGTTAGACAAAAAGTTATTTCAAACTTTTCAGAGGATAATATTAGAAATTTTGAACCTTTTTCTGTTTTGGAAGATGTATTTGTTCCTCTGTATTTCTTACACCGCTATCAAACTGAAGCAGCAACAAAAATTATTGCAGGTCTGGATTACAATTATGCTGTTAAGGGCGAACAAAATTTTGTGGTTAAAGTTATTGAATCAGATATACAGCGAGAAGCTCTTAATACGGTTTTAAAGACACTCACTGCCGAAACATTAGCGATTCCAAAGGATAAATTAAGTTTATTCCCACCAAGAGCTTTTGGTTATAATAGAACCAGAGAATCCTTTAAAGGATTAACGGGAGTTAGTTTCGACCCTTTAAGTGCCGCTTCTACGGCAAGCGATTTAACTTTAAAATTACTGTTGCATCCAGAAAGAATGAACAGGCTAATCCAGCAAAAAAGTTTAGATATAGAGCAAATAGGAATAAAAGAGGTTTTCAATGAATTAATTAACAATACATTTAAAACAAATTACAATGATGCTTATTTAGAAGAAGTCCAACAAATGGTTAACGTTGAAGTTCTTCAGCATTTAATGAATTTAGCAGTTAGCGATAAAGCTTTCTTTCAAGTAAAGTCTGAGGCCAATGATGCTATTAACCTGTTATCAAAACTACTTTATGACAAAAAAAGGCCTGTTAAGTACGCCAGCCAATATAGCACGATGATTTCTGAATTCAGAAAAAATCCTGATAAATTTAAATTAAAGGATTCACCAAAAATACCAGATGGATCTCCAATAGGTTCTGATATTTGTAATTACAATCAAAATTAATTTTATGATTATAGACCTCCGAAGTGATACCGTAACGAAACCCTCCAAAGGCATGTTGGAAGCCATGATGCAAGCTAAAGTGGGTGACGATGTGTTTAGAGAAGATGAAACGGTTAATCTACTAGAGCGTAGACTGGCTGATATGTTTGGAAAGGAACAAGCTTTGTTTTTTCCCAGTGGAACTATGGCAAACCAAACCGCCATTAAATTGCATACCAACCCTGGTGACCAAGTTATTTGCGATAAATATGCCCATATTTATAATTATGAATCGGGCGGTGCTTCTTTTAATAGTGGGGTTTCGTGTAAATTATTAGATGAAAATAATGGCATGTTTTCTGCAGTCGATGTAGAAAAAGCTATAAACCCTGATGCTTACTATTACAGTAAAACAAGTTTAGTTGAAATAGAAAATACGGCTAACAGAAGGGGAGGAAGTTGTTGGGATTTGAGTGAGATAAAAAAAATTAAAAAAGTCTGTGACAAACATAAACTAGGATTTCATTTAGATGGCGCTAGAGTTTGGAATGCTTTAGTGGCTAAAAATGAAACGCCCAAACAATACGGGAATGTTTTTCATACTATATCGGTATGTTTAAGTAAAGGTTTGGGTTGTCCTGTGGGCTCGGTTTTAATTGGAGATGCAAAAATTATGGAGAATGCCATTAGAATACGTAAAATTTTTGGAGGCAATATGCGACAAGCGGGATATTTGGCTGCTGCAGGACTTTATGCTTTGGATAACAATGTAGAAAGACTTAAAGAGGATCACAAAAAAGCTAAAGAAATAGGAGCGGAGCTATCTAAATTATCTATCATTAAAGCCATAGAACCTATTGAAACCAATATCGTTATTTTTGAACTAAATGAAGATGTCGATGAAAAAGCATTTTTCCAAAAACTAGCTAATAAAAATGTTATGGTAATTAGTATGGGTGGTAATAAACTACGCATGGTTACTCATATGGATTATACCGATGCCATGCACGAAAAATTTATTCAGACTGTAAAAAATCTAATAATATAATCTTTTACGTAGTCTAAAAATCTTTAAATTCACTTAAAAATATCCATTCCCGGAATATTCGGCATACCTTCTTTGGCTACTGCAGCAAGTTCAGTTTCGTTAATTCTGGTAGCTTTTTCTATAGCCTTATTGAGCGTTAAAATCAAGTAGTCTTCCAGTTGTTCTCTATCTTGGAGCAATTCATTGTCTATTTCAATGGATTTAATGCTTCTGTTGGCAGTTAAAGTTACTTTAAGTTTGTTGTCATTACTAACTTCATCCACTAAAACCGAATCCAATCGTTTCTTGGTTTCTTCAACTTTTCTCTGGGTTTCTTTAAGTTTACCCATCATGTTCATCATATCTCCAAACATATTTTTTAAATTTTGTGTTATTCATCACAAAACTATTTAATTTTTCTATTTTTGAAGGCTAAAAAATTTAGAATTAAACTCCCTTTTATTGAAAACTGAATTACAAACCCCTATTGCAAAAAAAATACCTAAAACATTAAAAATTCATAACGATGTTAGAATTGATAATTATTATTGGTTAAACGATAGGGAAAATCCTGAGGTTATTGATTATTTGAATGCTGAAAACGCTTATACCAAAGCTATGTTGAAGCATACTGAAGCATTTCAAAAAGAATTATTTGAAGAAATGAAAGCCAGGATTAAGGAAGATGATACCACGGTGCCTTACAAATTGAATGGCTACTGGTACATTACCCGTTTTGAAACAGGAAAAGACTACCCCATTTACCTCAGAAAAAAGGAAACTTTAGACGCACCTGATGAAATTTTATTTGACTGCAATGTCATGGCTAACGGCTTTTCATATTTCAATTTAGGTAGCATTGCTATAAGTCCAGATAATACCATGGCAGCTTTTTCAACCGATACCGTAAGCCGAAGGCAATACACTATCCAAGTTAAAAACCTTCAAACGAATGAAATTTATCAAGATAAAATTTTAAATACTACAGGACGCGCTACATGGGCAAACGACAATAAAACCTTATTTTATGCTATGAAAGATGAGGTAACGCTTCGTTCTCATAAAATATTTAAGCACACATTGGGCTCCAAAGCTGTTAAAGATGTTGAAGTTTACCATGAAGAAGATGAAACTTTTAACACCTTTGTTTACAAAACAAAAT
Source organism: Litoribaculum gwangyangense (assembly GCF_039543505.1). NCBI lineage: Bacteria > Pseudomonadati > Bacteroidota > Flavobacteriia > Flavobacteriales > Flavobacteriaceae > Litoribaculum > Litoribaculum gwangyangense. The sequence goes on from NZ_BAABJW010000002.1 coordinate 239,892, forward strand.
CTAAAAAATATATTGTCATTGGGTCATCAAGCACTTTGTCATCAGAATACCAAATATTGGATGCAAACAATCCAGATGGTGATTTTAAGATATTTCAAGAAAGAATTAAAGATTTGGAATATTCAATTGCACATTACAACGACAGTTTTTACATTATTTCAAACATAGATAAATCAACCAATTTTAAAGTTTCAAAAACAAACGAAAAAGCCACTGAGGTAAATAATTGGAAAGATTTAATTCCGCATAGAAAAGAGGTTTTGATTGAAGATATCGAAATTTTCAAGGATTATTTAGTGGTTAACGAACGTGAAAATGGACTCAACAACTTGCGAATAATTAGTTGGGACGGTAAGGAAGATTATTATTTACCTTTCAAATCCGAAACCTATACGGCATACATTGGCAATAATCCTGATTTTGATAGTGACGAGTTGCGTTACGGCTTTAATTCTCTAACTTCTCCAAGTTCAGTTATTGATTATAACTTCAAAACCAAACAAAGTGTAATCAAAAAGGAACAAGAAGTTTTAGGAGGTAAGTTTGATAAAGAAAATTACGAGTCAAAGCGTATTTGGGCTCCCGCTAGAGATGGGGTTAAAATACCTATATCCTTGGTGTACAAAAAGGGAATTGAGCTTGATGGGAATAATCCGTTACTTCAATATGCCTATGGCTCTTACGGTTCAACTATCGACCCCTCATTTTCAACCATTCGTTTAAGTTTATTGGATAGAGGTTTTATTTATGCTATATCCCATATTCGTGGTGGAGAATATTTAGGTAGGGATTGGTATGAAAACGGTAAACTACTAACCAAAATGAATACGTTTACCGATTTTATTGACTGTTCTAAATATTTAATCAATCAAAAATACACTTCTAACAAACATTTATATGCTTATGGGGGTTCTGCTGGAGGTTTGCTTATGGGAGCAGTCATTAATTTAAATCCGGAATTATACAATGGTATTTTGGCAGCTGTTCCTTTTGTTGATGTCGTTACAACGATGCTTGATGACACCATTCCTCTAACCACAGGCGAGTATGACGAATGGGGAAATCCTAACGATATGGAATATTATAACTATATGAAATCTTACTCCCCATATGACAATATCGAAGCAAAAGAATATCCAAATATCTTAGTTACAACAGGTTTGCACGATTCTCAAGTACAATATTGGGAGCCCGCTAAATGGGTAGCAAAACTTAGGGAATTCAAGACAGATTCAAATAGATTGTTGTTGCATACAGATATGGATTCGGGTCATGGTGGCGCCTCAGGACGTTTTGAAAGCCTGAAGGAAGTCGCTATGGAATATGCCTTTTTGCTAGATTTAGAAGGAATTCATGGTTAATAAAAAAAAAGTTTTATTTTTGTCAGGTTTTAAGCTGTTTTTATTTTTTCAAATGATACAGTTTATAAAAAGCATTTATGAAACACAGAAACCAAGTTTTTGACAATGTATTAGATTTAGTGGGCAATACACCGCTTATTAAACTTAATAAAATAGCTTCCAAGTTTAAAGGCAATTTTTACGCAAAAGTAGAATCTTTCAATCCAGGACACTCTTCAAAAGACAGAATAGCACTTTATATAATAGAACAAGCCGAAAAGAAAGGAATTCTTTCTCCGGGAGACACTATTATTGAAACCACTTCTGGTAATACAGGTTTTAGTATTGCCATGGTTAGTATTATAAAGGGTTACGACTGTGTTTTAGCAGTGAGTTCTAAATCTTCAGCAGATAAAATTGATATGTTGAAGACCATGGGAGCTAAAGTTTATGTGTGTCCAGCTCATGTAAGTGCTGATGACCCAAGATCTTATTACCAAGTAGCAAAACGATTACATGATGAAATAAAAGGCTCTGTTTATATCAATCAATATTTTAACGAATTAAATATTGATGCGCATTATAAATCTACAGGTCCAGAAATCTGGAAACAAACAGAAGGAAAAATTACACACTTAATAGCATGTAGTGGAACAGGTGGTACCATATCAGGAACAGCCAAATATTTAAAAGAGCAGAATAGCAACATCAAAATTATTGGAGTTGATGCTTATGGTTCTGTTATAAAAAAATACCATGAAACCAAAGAGTTTGATGAAAAAGAAATCTATCCATACAGAATTGAAGGTTTAGGGAAAAATCTAATTCCTACCGCTACAGATTTTGATGTGATTGATGAGTTTGTTAAAGTAACGGATGAAGAAAGTGCGCACACCGCCAGAGAAATTGCTAAAACCGAAGGTTTGTTTGTAGGTTACACATCAGGTGCAGCCATGCAAGCCATTAAGCAGCTGGGGGCCCAAGGTGAATTTAAGAAAAGTGATAATGTTGTGGTTATTTTTCCAGATCATGGATCACGTTATATGAGTAAGGTTTATAGTGATAAGTGGATGAATGAACAAGGCTTTTTCGATAGTATTAATGAAGCTTCTGCGCAGAATATTCAATACATAAAATAAAATTTAGGATAACTTATTAGAAAAAGGTGTTTTCCAGTTGGCAAAACACCTTTTTCTTTTTTATTTTGTGAATAATTGGCCATTAAAAATTATGTTCAAAACATTTAAATAATTAATTTTGCATCAACTAACTAAGGCAAAAGCTTTTCTTAAATTTTAAACATACAATATGTTTCATTACCTAATAGAGCATCTCCTAGTATAGTTATGTCTTAATTTTAATAGCAATAAGATTTATTTTAGATGAAAGATTTATTTGATAAGATTTATAAGGACAAAGGACCTTTGGGTAAATGGGCTTCTCAAGCAGAAGGATACTTTGTATTTCCTAAATTAGAAGGAGAAATTTCAAACCGAATGAAATTTCAAGGTAAAGATGTAATTACTTGGAGTATTAATGATTATCTAGGTTTGGCAAACCATCCTGAAGTGAGAAAAGTGGATGCTGAGGCTGCAGCGCAATATGGATCAGCGTATCCAATGGGAGCGAGAATGATGTCTGGTCATACAGATTTGCATGAAAAACTTCAAGATGAATTGGCTGCATTCGTAAAAAAGGAAGCCGCTTATCTTTTGAATTTTGGTTACCAAGGCATTTTATCAACCATAGATGCTTTAGTTAGTAAGGATGATATCATTGTATATGATGTTGATGCACATGCTTGTATTATTGACGGGGTTAGATTGCATATGGGAAAGCGCTTTACTTACAAGCATAATGATGTTGAGAGTTTAGAAAAAAACCTTGAAAGAGCTACTAAAATGGCTGAACAAACTGGCGGAGGAATTTTGGTTATTTCCGAAGGTGTTTTTGGGATGCGAGGAGAACAAGGTCGTCTTAAAGAGATAGTCGCTTTAAAGAAAAAATATAATTTTAGATTTTTAGTAGATGATGCTCACGGCTTTGGAACTTTAGGTGCCACTGGCGCAGGAGCAGGCGAGGAGCAAGGAGTTCAAGATGATATTGATGTTTATTTTGCAACATTTGCAAAATCTATGGCTAGTACTGGAGCTTTTATTGCTGCCGATCAGGAAATCATTGATTATTTAAAGTACAACTTGCGGTCACAAATGTTTGCAAAATCTTTGCAAATGCAATTAACCGTAGGTGCTTTAAAGCGATTGGAAATGCTTAAAACAATGCCAGAGTTAAAAGAGAATCTCTGGAAAATAGTTAACGCATTACAATCAGGTTTAAAATCTCGTGGTTTTGATATAGGAACCACTCAAAGTTGTGTAACACCTGTATATTTAAAAGGAAGTATTCCTGAGGCGATGGCTTTAGTTAGGGATTTACGTGAAAACTATGGAATTTTCTGTTCTATAGTTGTGTATCCAGTGATACCTAAAGGATTGATTTTACTGAGAATGATTCCAACAGCCACACATACCCTACAAGATGTTGAGGAAACTTTAGATGCTTTTGATGCTATAAGAGAACGTTTGGATAATGGAACTTATAAGCGTTTATCTGCAGCGGTAATGGCCGCTATGGGACAATAGCTTTTCAATAATTTTATATTAAAAAATCCGACTCATAAGTGAGTCGGATTTTTTTATGAAATAACTTTTCTAAACGTTTTCCGTCTTTTGTAAACAACTGGATCAAAATGTTTCCATATTTGATGAATAGCAATATTGTCTTCTAATTCAGGTGTTCTAAAACAAGTTTCTATACCTTTTTTTGTGAAAACATCATAATATTCTTTAAAAATGACAGCATGAACGCCTTTGTTTTGATAATTGGGATGTATGCCAATTAGATAAAAAATTACATCTTTACTATTCTTTTTAGCATCTAAAATATATCTAAATCCAAATGGAAATAATTTTCCTTTTGCTTTTTGGAGTGCTTTTGCAAAAGCAGGCATAACAATGGCAAACCCAATCATATTATCGTCTTTATCGACAACAAATTTTATATATTCAGGGTTTATAAAACTTATAAATTTTTTTTTGAAATACTCTTTTTGTACATCATTTATAGCAACAAAAGAAGATAACGATGCGTAACTTTTATTGAATAAATCAAACATTTTATCCGCGTAAGGCATTACCTCCTCAGTTTTTGTTAGCTTTAATGCTTTTAATTGATAACGTTTTTTGATAAGTTCTTGTGCTTTAAAAAAGAATTCAGGTTTTACGTTTTTAAAAGGGAATTTACTTTCGGAATATGACTTTTCCACTTGGTAATGAGCTGCTTCGTAATGCTTCACATAATAAGGATAATTGTACCATGTAATCATGGTCGCCATAGAATCAAAACCTTCTGTCATAACACCTACCTTGTCTAAATTGGAAAACCCTACTGGACCTTCAGCGAACTCTAAATTGTTGGCTTTGCCAATTTTTTCTACTTCACTTAAAAGTGTTTGAGAAACTTCTAAATCATCAATAAAATCAAACCATCCAAAACGCATTTTTTTTTGGTTTTGATCTTTTACTTCCAACCAATTTATAATAGCAGCTATTCTGCCTACAATTTGATTGTTTTTATATGCCAAAAATAATCTAGCCTCTGCATCATTAAATACCGGATTTTCTTTTTTGTTGAATGTTTTAATTTCTTGACTTATAATGGGAGGAACCCAATATTTGGAATCTTTATATAATTTAAAAGGAAATTTCACAAAAGCCTTTAAATCTTTTTTAGTCTTTACTTCTTTTAATGTCACCATATAAAATTTTTAACCTTAATTCTAGTTGCCAAAGTCAGTTTCCTTCTTTTTCCTTTTTTTAACAGTATCGGAATCTTCTTCATTTTTACTTTTCTTTACACCTTTTCTGTTGGATCGCCTTTTACCTTCATCTTCAGCAGAATTACCATTATCAATTTCTTTATCCTTATGGAAATCAAGTCTATATGAAGCGCCTAAGGTTATGTTCATAACAGAAGGCGTGTCTTTGGTGTTAAATGTTAATGCGGTATCTAGCTGAAAATCTTTTCCCCATAAATAGGCACCACCAAATCTAATTAGATTATCAGCATAAAAATCGCTTTTAATGCCTTGAGTTTCACCAAAAATGACCCACTTTGGACTGAAGGAATGGGTTAATGTTAAAATATATTGAAAATCTGATTGGTCTGTTCCTATTCTATCTTTTATAAGATTTAAAACAAAAACCCAACCACCAGAAAAATTGTTTTGAGTAGCAATCATGACTTTTGGGCTAAAACCTTCTACGCCTGGAGCAATATAAGGGTTGTTTTTAGCATCATAGTTCGCACCAACATATACAGATACTGCTGGTATTAGTGATTTCCATTTGAAACTGTGGTTAGCTTTCCAACTGTAAAGATTTGGTTTTTCATCCTCAGAATTTTTATAGGGATCGTAAATTAAATATTTTGCGCCAAGAGTTAAAAATTTGAAGTTAGCTCGGTCATTATCAAAGGGAATATTAGACCTATTATCTGTAAATGTATCATTTTGGTAAGTACCTTCAATATTCAATTCTAATTCTTCAAACAACAATCCGTATCGAGCCGCAAAATCAATTCCATATCCTGAAACCTCATATTTTAAAGGGGTGTGTTTTTCATTAACCATGTAGGGGCCAATTTCTATTTGGGCTACATTTGTACCAACAGAAAAAGCGCTTCTCGAAACTCCTGGACGGTTAGAATTTATAACATCGGTGTATTGGCAAAATACATTTGAAGTGATTAAAACCACTAAAAAAAATAAGATAGATTTATGTGGGCTCATAATAATTAAGTTTTATTATGCCTTTAGGTTTTTTGGCTAAAGGCTTTTCAAATATAGATATTTTATAATTTTTTTATCATTTTTCAACCTTTTTTAAATATTTAGAATTGTATTTTTGTTTAAAATAATTGATTATGCAATATGCATCTGTTACTGGATTTGTAAGAATGATACTCATCATTCTGTTGGTTTATTTTGGAATTAAAATATTGGCACGCTTATTCGCTCCATTCCTGATAAAGTTTGTTGCTAAGAAAGCAGAGCAACGATTTGGAGAGCAATTTGGGCAGTTTCAAAAACATAATCAACAATCAAAACCTAAAAAAGAAGGTGAAGTAACAATAGATAAGATACCAAATACTAAAACTTCAAATAAAGATGTTGGTGATTATATAGATTACGAAGAAATTGATTAATTTTCGAATTAACTAACAATTATTTTAATGACCATTTCACCAAAAAAAATACTTCCCCACATTTTAATTTTAGTAGGTTTTATAGTTGTGGCCTTAGCTTATTTTAATCCTGTTTTAGGCGGAAAAGAAATATACCAAAACGATATTGTGCAGTTTATTGGTATGAGTAAACAGCAAAAAGATTTTAAGGAAAAAACAGGTGAAGAAACCTATTGGACCAACAGTGCTTTTAGCGGCATGCCAACCTATCAATTAGGAGCAAAATATCCCCATAATTATATAAAGAAATTGGATTTAGCGCTAAGATTTTTACCAAGACCAGCCGATTATTTATTTCTTTATTTTGTCAGTTTCTACATTCTTTTATTGGTCTTAAAAGTCGATTTTAAACTTGCTGCTTTGGGAGCTTTAGCGTTTGGCTTTTCAACGTATTTAATCATTATTTTGGGGGTTGGGCACAATAGTAAGGCGCATGCTATTGCCTATATGCCTCTGGTTTTAAGCGGTATTTTATTGGTTTTTCAAAAAAGATACATTTTAGGTTTTTTATTGACTGCCATCTCCATGGGATTGGAGTTGGTGGCTAACCATTTTCAAATGACTTATTATTTGATGTTTTTGGTAATTATTCTTGGAATAACTTATTTCATAGATGCTTTTAAAAAGAAGATACTACCACATTATTTCAAATCAATAGGAGTATTAGTTTTAGCTGTAATACTTTCTATAGCTCTAAATGCTACCAATATACTAGCTACGAAAGAATATGTGAAAGAGAGTAAACGCAGTAAAAGTGAATTAACCATTAATGAAGATGGAAGTCCTAAAGAAGTGACTTCTGGGTTAGATAGAGATTATATAACCCAATTCAGTTATGGTATTACTGAAACTTTCAATCTGTTTATTCCACGTATTATGGGTGGTGGCAATGGTGAGGATGTTGGTAAAGAGTCTGCAACCTATGAAGCTGTAAGAAAATTGGGAGCTTCTACAACGGATGCTAGGGATTTTGCAAAAAGCGCCCCTATGTATTGGGGTGACCAACCTATTGTGGAAGCACCAGCTTACGTGGGGGCGGTTGTTTTGTTTTTGTTTGTGCTCGCTTTGTTTTTAGTTAAAGGGCGCTTGAAATGGTGGCTTTTAGGGGGTACTGTTTTTTCATTATTACTTTCCTATGGTAAAAATTTAGGGTTTTTAACTGATTTTTTCATTGATTATGTCCCTCTTTACAACAAGTTTAGAGCCGTATCATCCATTCAGGTCATTTTAGAGTTATGTATTCCCGTTTTAGCGATGTTTGGATTGGTAAGACTTTTTAATAATTTGGAAAAGAAAGAAGATAAACTTAAAGCATTAAAATACACGACCATCATCACTGGAGGTATTGCGCTTATTTTCTTGTTATTCAAATCCTCGTTATTTGATTTTGTTGGTGTTAACGATGGCTATTATCGCCAGAATTATGGTCAAGACTTTATGGACGCTATAAAAGAAGATAGAAAAACTATTTTCACTCAAGATACCACACGAACTTTGATTTTGGTTTTGCTTTCGGCTGGTACCATTTTTATGTTTTTAAAAGAAAAACTAGAGGAAAAATGGGTAATTACTATATTTTGTGCTTTAATTTTATTTGATTTGGTTGGCGTAGATAGGCGTTATGTGAACAATGATGATTTTGTTCCAGGATTGGTGATGAGTAAACCATTTCAAGCCAATGCGGTTGATAAAGAAATTTTAAAGGATACAACACATTTCAGAGTTTTTGATTTAGTTTCTGGTCCTTCAAAACCTTCCTATTTTCATAATTCATTAAATGGTTATAATGCGGCTGAATTAAGGCGTTACAGCGAGGTTTTTGATTGGTATATCTCAAAAAATAATATCAATGTGCTTAATATGCTTAACACCAAATATATCATTGCTCAAGACGAAAAAGGCAATATGTTCCCTTATCAAAATGATGAAGCCAACGGAAATGCTTGGTTTGTTGAAAGTTTGAAAAGAGTAGATTCAGCTAATGAAGAGATTAAATTATTAGATTCTTTAGATAATAAACGTAAAGCAATTTATACCGTACCACAAAGCAATGTTAAAGATAAAAGCCTAAACGATAATTTTATGTTAGATACGTTATCATCAATTAAATTAATTGAAGTAAAACCTAATTATTTGAATTATCAATCCAATAACTCAAATGATGGTTTTGCGGTATTTTCAGAGATTTACTATCCAAAAGGCTGGATAACTCTCCTTGATGGCGAAGAGGTGGCTCATTTACGAGTAAATTATATTTTACGTGGTATGAAGATACCTGCAGGAAAACATACCATTGAATTTAAATTTGACCCAGATGTGGTTAAAACGGGCAGTAAAATATCGTTGGCAAGTTCTATTTTACTCGGGGTATTATTGCTAGGAGGTTTGTTTTATGATTTTAAGAAACAAAAAAGTGCCTAAAAAAGTACTCATCATCACTTATTATTGGCCACCAGCAGGTGGTCCTGGAGTTCAGCGCTGGTTAAAGTTTGTGAAATATTTGCCAGAGTTTGGTATTGAACCAATAGTTTACATACCAGAAAATCCAAATTACCCCATAGTGGATGATAGTTTACAAACTGAAGTTTCAAAAGATTTAACCATTTTAAAGCTACCCATTAGTGAACCTTATAAGTTTGCAAGCTGGTTCTCAAAAAAATCAGCTAAAACTATAAGTAAGGGTATTATTTCCGAAGAAAAGAAGCAATCTTTAATTGAGAAATTAATGCTTTTCATTCGAGGTAATTTTTTTATTCCCGATGCTCGTAAAAGTTGGGTAAAACCATCGGTTGATTTCCTTCAAGATTACATTTCAAAAGAACATATCGATACTATAATAACCACAGGACCGCCACATAGTTTGCACCTTATTGGGCAAGAATTAAAGAATAGGTTAGGTGTGAAGTGGTTGGCAGATTTTCGAGATCCATGGACAACCATAGGCTACCACAAACAACTAAAACTCATTAGAGCTTCTAAAAACAAACATAAAACTTTAGAAAGACAGGTTCTTAATAATGCAGATCAAATTATTGTTACCAGTTTTAAAACTAAATTGGAATTTCAACAAATTACGAATAAACCTATAGAAGTTATCACTAATGGTTATGATAATGAAAAAACGGTAGACTTCAAAATGGATACAAAATTCACTTTGTCGCATATAGGTTCTTTATTGTCAAAAAGAAATCCAGAAGTTTTATGGAAAGTTTTAAACGATATAGTTAAAGAAAACGTTGAATTTTCAAAAGCGGTTCAGGTTAATTTAATTGGTTTTGTGAGTGAGGAAGTATTGAATTCTATCCATAATTATAATTTAAGTAATTATATTAATAATATAGGTTATATATCACATAATGAAGCAGTTGTTTATCAAAAAAAATCGCAAGTCTTATTATTGATAGAAATTAATTCCGAAGAAACAAAATGTATTATCCCTGGTAAATTATTTGAATACATGGTATCTAATCGACCGATTGTTGCAATAGGTCCAAAAGACTCCGATGTTGAAAAAATTATTAACGAAACCAACACAGGTAGTTACTTTAATTACACTGATTACGAATCACTGAAATCTATTATATTAGACCATTATAAGGCTTATCAAAATAAAACATTACAATCGCGACCTATTGGCCTGCAAAAGTACCACAGGAAGATGCTCACACAATCACTATCAAAATTTATATAATGGGAATTGTTGCCACACAATCTTTTAAGAATGTAGTTTCCACCTATTTGGGTTTTATTATTGGTGCAGTTAATACGTTGTTTCTCTATACCAAATTTTTGACGGATGAATATTATGGAATGGTTGGTTACATGTTGTCTTTGGCTTTAGTTATCATGCCATTAATGGCATTTGGTGTTCATAATACATTGGTTAAATTCTATTCAAGTTTTAAAACACGTGTATCTCTAAACAGCTTTTTGACGCTCATGCTTTATTTACCTATAATTTTTATCATTCCATTATGTTTAATTACTTATTTCTGTTATGAAACTATAGCAAATTTTCTTTCCATTAAAAACCCAATCATTAAAAATTATTTATGGCATACTATAATTATAGCTATCTCATTGGCCTATTTTGAAGTATTTTTTGCCTGGGCAAAAGTACAAATGCAAACAGTTTTTGGAAACTTTATGAAAGAGGTTTTTCATAGAGCAGGTGCGATGATACTTCTGTTTTTATTGTATTTTACATTTATAGACATAGAACAGTTTATGTGGGGCTTGGTACTCGTTTATGTATTAAGAATGTTAGTTATGATGGTTAATTCTTTCATTATAAAATTACCTATTATTACCTTTAAACGAGTTAATAACTTAAGCAGTATATTAAAATATTCTTTTTTAATCATTATTGCGGGATCTATAGCGACGGTTCTCTTAGATGTTGATAAAGTGATGTTAGGGTATTATATAGACATAAAGGAAATTGCCTATTATAATGTTGCTATTTTTATAGCTGCAGTAATTGCTGTGCCTCAACGTTCAATGCATCAAATATTGTTACCATTGTCTGCGAAATATTTAAATGAAAAGGATTTTGGCGCTCTTGAAGAGTTGTATAAAAAAAGCTCATTGACCTTATTTATTATTGCTGGATTTATTTTTTTATTGATTGTACTGAATATTAATCAGTTATATTTAATAATACCTAAGGAATTTAGTAATGGATTATTTGTTGTATTTATTATTAGCCTGACCAAACTTTACGATACGGTTTTAGGTAGTAATAATGCTATTTTGTTTAATAGTGACTATTATAGAATGGTATTATTAATGGGTGTTATTTTAGTTGTTTTAATGGTTCTTTTAAATATGGTTTTTATACCCATGTATGGTATAAATGGTTCGGCTTTAGCCACTTTTTTAGCCGTTTTTATTTATAACACAATAAAACTTTATTTTGTGTATGTAAAATTCAAGATAAAACCTTTTACCATGGGTACACTAAAGATAAGTGTTTTAATAACGGTTTGTGCTCTAGGCTTATATTTTTGGGAATTTCCATTCAACCCATTTATTAATATAGCTTTAAAATCTGTTTTGGTAACGGGATTGTATGTTTTTGTAGTTTATAAATTCAATTTTTCTGAAGACATTTCAATTCTTATCAAGCGTTATTTAAGACTAAAATAAAAGCCCATTCTTTTTAAAAGTTTACAGTTTGTTTTATGTGTTAAACAGAAAACCCCACGATGTTGCTTTGAGGCAAACATATCGCAGGGCTTTCCAAACTAACCAACCAAAATTTTTATGACTGTCTATTTTTATTTGTCGATCTTATATTTTCGCTAGAATTACTTCTACTTTTAGTAGCGGTTGGTCTGCTACTTTGTGTAGATCTATTAAAACTCCTTTCCTGCTTTACCTCTCTTGGTTTGTTAACAGCACGTTGAGTTGATTGTGTATTTCTAGTTGTATTATTACTTCTGTTAAATGTACGAATTTTATCATTATTTGGATTTTGCGAAATCCTATTATTAGTATTTCTAGCTGCTGTTCTCGTGCTCGTTGTGTTCATGTTCATATCAGGCCTACTAGTTCTATTAACGTTTTCTCTAGTTATTTTCGTATTATTTACTTGAGGATTATTTCTAACCACTTTATTATTTCTTATAACTTCTCTGTTACTAGTATTAGACCTGTAGTTTACTGCTCTATTGTTAATATTATTATCACGTCTTACCGTATTTCTATTTTCAATTGAATTATTTTGAGCGACAGCTCTTCTGGAATTGGCAAAAGTGTTAACTCTAGTTATATTACGAGCACTTCTATTTACAGTTGCATAACTTCTATTTCTTTCTATGTTGTTGCCACGTCTACTAGCAATTGCAGTTCTAGGTCTGAAATTATTATAAAACGGTCTGTTATAAATATATCTTACAGGAGTATAAAACTGTCTATAAGGTCTATTGTAAACCACGCAATAATCGTATGCTGGAATACTGTAAAAACGATGCCATGGTCTGTAAACGTAAGCTCTATTATAAATATTTATAAAACCTGTATAGTGTGAAAACACATTATATCTGTTATAGTGAACAAATAAACCTCCAACGCGATTTATAAAACCAAAGTTGTTATAATGAATGTTTACATTTCCAATTTGATTTACACGACCATAATAATCATAGTAAATAGGGGTATTTTCAATTTGTATAACAGCGCCAAATTCATCATATTGAACATAGGCATTATAATCGAAACCCGAATTAAAACTAATGTTTAGGTTAGGTGAACCAATTGAAACATTTAAACGTGAATTACCGCGTAAAATATTAAAGTCGAATTGTCCATCACGAAAAACCGAAAACTCTATGCCATCCTCTACAAATATGAAAGAGTTACCATAACCCCCATAATAAGTTGCTGAAGTGTTTGCATAGGTGTTAGTTGTACCTGCATTAACAGTAAATCCTGTAAGGAATAAACCAGCCAATAAAAATATAAACTTTTTCATAATTGTATGTTTTAATGTGTTATACCCGTATAATACAAACAGCGTGCCATAAATTTTAAATTTTGATTAAGTAATTGATTATCAATTATAAAAAGCAGCAACCGGTTTTGATTATTCAAAAAATAACATAAATAAATAAAAGTTTAAAAATCACATGATGTTGCATTTATACCTCATTAAGACTAGACTGAAGTTTTAAAATATTTATTACTTTTATGGAAACCAATCAACGATTATGGAAAAGAAAACCCTTAACTGCGCCAATTGCGAAAAAGAATTTGAGGATGGTTTTGAGTTTTGTCCGCATTGTGGACAAAAGACTAATGAAGATTTAACTTTAGGTGTTTTATTTTATAACACAATTAGTAACTACTTTTCATTCGATGCAAGATTTTTTAAGAGTTTTATTCCTTTGATGTTAAAACCAGGTTATTTAGCACAAAAGTTTTTAGAGGGCAAGCGACTTTTGTTTTTACATCCCGCACAAATGTATCTTTTCATATCAGTCATCTTCTTTTTTGTTATTTCATTTTCTGTTCAAGAATTTGCAAGTAAAACAGATGCAGCTTTAAAAAAGGATTTCGATAATTCTGAGACATCAGATCATTATTTAGACACTAATAAAGTAAAACTTGACTCTGCAGAGATAGCTAAGTTAATGAAGCCATTAAATGATAATAAACAGTTTATTGGTTTAAAAGATGAGGACTTAAAAAAAGCAGATTCCTTAATTAAAATGGATACTAAAAAATCTAAAGGTATTATTACATCTTTTGATTTTAATCAGAAATCGGTAGATTCATTAATAGCTTCAGGAGCTGAAGATAGTCTCATTTACAAGGAAATGGGATTAACCGAAGATGCAGGTTTTTTTAAACGTAAGTTTTATGAGCAAATGCTTAAGTTTTATAAGAATAGGGGATTGTCACCCATCATCAATACTTTTTTTAACAGTATCCCTATTGCTATGTTCTTTTTGTTGCCACTTTTTGCTTTTTTGCTAAAAGTGTTTTATTTCAAGAAAGGCACTTATGCCCACCATTTAGTTTTTAGCTTTTATTATTTTTCTTTCTTATTTATGGTATTTAGTTTAATTTTTGGAATAAATAGATTTTGGGATATACCAGATTGGATAGATTGGTTTATCGCTTTGTCTACATTTATTTATCTTTTTATAGCTATAAAACGTTTTTATAGGCAGCATTGGTTTTTAAGCCTATTTAAAAGTGGGGTCATCTCGTTCGTTTTCTTAATGTTGGTAATGCCTTTAGCTTTTATAATTCTGACTGGTTTCTCTTTTTTATTCTATTAAAAAAAGTGGCTATTAAATAAATCAAAGTTTTTCTTTTAGATACTTTCCGGTTTCTGAGGTTTTAACTTCAATTATTTCTTCAGGCGTTCCATTAGCTACCAAATTACCGCCGTGTTCACCACCTGTTGGTCCTAAATCGATAATATAATCGGCGCACTTAATGAGCTCTAAATTATGTTCAACAACAATTATGGAATGTCCATTTTCGATTAAAGCGTTAAACGATTTCAATAACTTTTGAATATCATGAAAATGTAAACCAGTAGTAGGCTCATCAAAAATAAAAAGGGCATTGTCTTTACTATTTCCTTTGCCTAAAAATGAAGCTAATTTAATACGCTGCGCTTCGCCACCTGAAAGCGTCGAAGAACTCTGTCCAAGAGTAACATAACCCAAGCCAACATCCTGTAATGGTTGAAGTTTTGTTTTTATTTTTTCTTGTTTATTAGCCTCAAAAAACGCTATAGCATCGTCAATAGTTAAGTTTAAAATATCATCAATATTTTTATCGGCAAATGTAACTTCTAGTACTTCTTTTTTAAAGCGTTTACCTTTGCAAGTTTCACATTCCAAATGTACATCGGCCATAAATTGCATTTCAATAGTTACTTCACCCTCGCCTTTACAAGTCTCACAGCGGCCTCCATCTACATTGAAAGAAAAATGTTTAGCTTGATAATTTCTAATGGCACTTAATTTCTGTTTTGCGAATAATGCTCGAATGTCATCGTAGGCTTTTATATAAGTAACAGGGTTTGAACGTGACGAACGGCCTATTGGGTTTTGGTCGACAAATTCAATCTGTTTTATGTTGCTGAAATTACCATCTATGGAAGTGAATTGACCTGGTTTATCACCAAAATCAGTCAATTTTTTTTGTAAAGCTGGAAACAGTATTTTTTTAACCAAAGTACTTTTTCCACTTCCTGAAACCCCTGTAATAACGGTTAACATACCTAATGGAAAACGGACATCTATATTTTTAAGGTTGTTTTCACGAGCACCAATGATATCTACATGATATTTTGAAGTTCTTCGTTTTTTTGGTACCTCAATCTTGAAAGTCTCATTTAAATATTTTGCTGTTAATGAATTCGAAGCTAGAATATCTGCGTAAGTTCCATTGGCCACGACATTTCCTCCAAAAGTACCTGCTTCTGGACCAATATCAATGATGCTATCAGCCGCTTTCATGATATCTTCGTCATGTTCAACAACAATTACGGTATTTCCTAAATCACGTAACTGTTTTAAAACTAAAATCAGACGTTCTGTATCTTTTGGATGCAGGCCTATACTAGGTTCATCCAAAATATACATGGAACCTACTAAACTACTTCCTAATGAGGTGGATAAATTTATGCGCTGACTTTCACCACCCGAAAGGGTATTTGATTTCCTATTTAAAGTCAAATAATCCAATCCAACATTGCTCAGAAATAATAATCTATTATTGATTTCCTTTAACAATCTGCTGGAAATTTTAGTATCCTGATCATTCAATTCCAACTGATTGAAGAAATTTGCTAATCTATTTAGAGGCATTTCAACCAAATCTGTAATGGTGGCACCAGATATTTTTACATAATTTACCTCTATTCTTAAACGCTTACCATTGCAAGCTTTGCATTTGGTTTTTCCGCGATAGCGCGATAACATCACTCGATTTTGAATTTTGTAGGCTTTGGCTTCCAGTTCAGCAAAAAACGAGTTTAAACCTTCAAAATATTGGTTGCCATCCCAAATAAGTTGTTTTTCTTCATCGCTCAATTTAAAATAGGGTTTGTGAATGGGAAAATCGAATTTATGGGAATTATTTACCAATTGGTCTCTATACCAACTCATACTTTCTCCGCGCCAGGGAAAAATGGCGTTTTCGTAAACCGAAAGTCCAGTATTTGGAATCACTAAATCGTCATCAATTCCTATAATATCGCCATATCCTTCACATTTTGGGCACGCACCATAAGGGTTATTGAAACTGAACAAATGTACATTAGGTTCTAAAAAACTAATACCATCCAATTCAAATTTATTGCTGAACTCACGTTGTTTAGTATCACCTAAAGTTTCAATAATACATTCACCTTTACCTTCAAAAAACGCCGTTTGGATGGAATCTGCTAAACGATTAAAAAAATCTTCTTCTTTTTTAATAATAACCCTATCAACAACCAGCAAAATTTTGTCTTTTTTGGCAACAGAGTTAATCTCATCAATCCTTTTAACACTTTCATTAACTTTTATCCTAGCGTATCCCTGTTGATTTAGGGTTTTGAGTTTATCCTCCATACTTCTTCCTTCTTCAAGGTAAATAGGCGAGAGCAGGAGTAGTTTTTCACCTTCAGGAAATGTTTTTAAATAATTTAACACATCGGTTACAGTATCTTTTTTTACCTCGTTTCCAGAAACAGGGGAATAGGTTTTACCAATTCTAGCGAATAACAGTTTTAAATAATCATATATCTCAGTAGTAGTGCCAACGGTTGAACGAGGATTTGTTGAATTTACTTTTTGCTCGATAGCAATGGCAGGAGCAATACCCTTAATATAATCTACTTTAGGCTTATTTAAACGCCCTAAAAACTGACGTGCGTAACTCGACAAACTTTCCACATAGCGTCTTTGGCCCTCGGCATAAAGCGTATCAAAAGCTAAACTTGACTTACCGGAACCGGATAAACCCGTGATAACCACCAATTTATTTCTGGGAATGACAACATCAATATTTTTAAGGTTATGCAATTTTGCCCCTTTAATAATGATATTTTCTTTTGGATTTACTTCAGAAATACTAGTATTCATAGGCTTTTATGGAAAAAATGAAAACAAAGATACTACAAGTAAGTCAGCAATTAAAATGGTTGTTAACTAAAATAAAAGTTAAAAAAAAGTTCCATTTTTTGTTTTTTAGGAATGATTGTTGTTATATTTGATGTTATTAACAGCAATTAAATCAACGCTTGCCTATAGCATACTATTACTTTTAAACTATTAACCCCAAGCAAAGAAGCTCTCTTCTATGCATTAAAAGTAATTATTATGCAACACGAACTTATTTCGGATGCTACCTTGGTTAGCAACTATATTAATGGTGATGAAAGTGCCTTAGAAACACTCATTATTAGGCACAAACAAAAAATTTACAGTTTTATTTATTCAAAAGTATATGATAGGGATGTCGCTGAAGATATTTTTCAAGATACTTTTATAAAAGTTATTCGCACTCTAAAACGTGGGGCTTATAACGAGGAAGGTAAATTTTTACCTTGGGTGATGCGTATATCCCATAATTTGGTAATTGATTTCTTTAGAAAAAACAACAGAATGCCAAAATTTGATAATGCTGGCGAGTTTAGTATTTTTTCGGTGTTAAGTGATACGAGTTTAAATGCTGAAAAAACAATCATTAAAGAACAAGTGGAACATGATGTAAGACGATTGGTTGACGAGCTACCTGAAGATCAAAAAGAGGTGCTTTTAATGCGAATTTATAGTGACATGAGTTTTAAGGAAATATCAGATAAAACAGGCGTTAGTATCAATACAGCTCTGGGAAGAATGCGTTATGCACTTATTAATTTGCGCAAAATAATAGATAAGCATAACATAGTTTTAACTAATTGATACAATAAAGTAAATTTTGATGCGTTATTGGTTTAAATAAACCCTTAACTTGATAAAATGGCAAAACTTTACTCTGAGAAAAATTCTTTAAAAAATTTAAATGATTTTGAACCGAAAGAAGAAACGATTAATTTTCTTCTAAATTATTCTAAGGCTTTAAGTGTTATAAATTGTAATAAATTGAAGTTTGAAGCGCTTCTAAACTAAGTTTCAAAAGTCCTAATAAGAAATTATTAGGACTTTTTTAATTTACGATATTCATTTAAAACAGCTTGTCTGCCAATTGTTTTGGTAATAATATCTTTTTCTAAATCCCAGCCTCTAGCGGGTGAATATTCTCGACCATACCAAATTATTTGTAGATGTAAATCGTTCCATAATTCTCTAGGAAATAAACGTTTGGCATCTTTTTCGGTTTGTACCACGTTTTTACCATTACTTAAAGTCCATCGATACATCAGTCTGTGAATATGTGTATCAACGGGAAATGCAGGCACGCCAAAAGCTTGTGACATAACTACGCTAGCCGTTTTATGACCTACAGCTGGTAAGGCTTCCAAGGCCTCAAAACTTTGTGGTACTTCACCATGGTGTTTTTCAATGAGTATTTTTGATAGCCCATGAATACCCTTACTTTTCATAGGAGATAACCCCACAGGCTTTATGATATCTCGAATTTCTTCAACAGTAAGTTTAACCATATCGTATGGGTTATCGGCTTTTTCAAACAACAAAGGCGTTATTTGGTTAACTCGTATGTCGGTACTTTGAGCCGACATTAAAACAGCAATCAAGAGCGTAAAAGGGTCTTTATGTTCCAGAGGAATGGGTATTTCCGGATATAAATTATTTAAGGTTTTTATAACAAATTCAACCTTTTCATTCTTAGTCATAAATTGTATTTTTGTAAAAAATCAAAGTTAAGACTATGAATACACTAAAACAAGGCGATGCTGTGCCTAATTTCTCAGCTAAAGATGAACAGGGTAATACTATATCGCTTAGCGATTACAAAGGAAAAAAACTTATCGTATTCTTTTACCCTAAAGCAGATACCCCTGGTTGTACCGCTGAAGCCTGTAATTTAAGAGATAATTACAATGCGTTACAGGAAAAAGGTTATGAATTATTAGGTGTAAGTGCTGATTCTGAGAAGCATCAAGCTAAATTTAAGAGTAAATATGAATTTCCATTCCCCCTATTGGCAGATGAGGATAAAACGGTTATAAATACTTTTGGAGTTTGGGGACCTAAGAAGTTTATGGGTAGAGAATATGATGGAATTCATAGAATGACCTTTTTAATAAATGAAAAGGGTATTATTGAAGAAGTTATAGACAAAGTGAAAACTAAAGATCACGCAGCGCAAATACTAGGATAGTAAAAAGCGGCCATTAAGAATGGCCGCTTTTTATTTTTATTTAGGCAATTTTCTTTTCCTACTTAAGGTTAATGGTCTTCTAGTATATCCAAATAGTCTGTAATCTTTAATCAAATCGGCGGTTCCTTCTGGTACCATTTCTTCCCAACCGTGATCTCCAGTGGTAATCATTCTTAAGATTTCTCTTGAGAAAATATTCATTATACTAGTATCGTATTCCTCTATATCTATTACTTTTCCATTATACTTAAAGAACTTGTAAAGTTCTTTCATTCTTGGGTAAACTTTTAAATTTTCACTTGTAATTAACTCACCTGTTTCAGGGTCTAACATAGGGTACAAGTAAACCTTTAAATCTTTGAAGAATAACTTTCCAAAGGCTTCTAATATACCTCCGCTGATATGTCGATAATACTTCTCATCAAAAATATCAACCAAATTACTCACACCCATAACTAAGCCCATTCTAGCTTTGGTGTATTTTGAGAAATATTCCACAACTTTATAATATTCTTGAAAATTAGATATCATTACCGATTGCCCTAATGAACATAATAAATCAGCTCTATCTATGAAATCTTGCTCATCAATTTCTCCTTCTGCTCTTAAATTGGATAAAGTAATTTCAAAAACCACTTCGGTTTTGTCTTTATCAACTTTATTTTCTTTAATAAACATGTTATATGATTTCTCATACATAGCCATGTTTACCTTGGTTACAGGTCTGAAACTACCTCTTAGAGCAAGAATATTCTTTTTATAAAACACTTTAGCAGGAAGTACGTTTGTTCCATCAGGGCCAAACATTACGGCATCCGTCATACCGTTTTTAACCAATTGCAAGCTCATTAATCGGTTGTCAATATTTTTAAAAACGGGCCCAGAAAAGTTTATAGTATCAATCTCAACTTGATCTTTATCTAAGTGGTCATACAAATAACGAAGTAATTTTTTAGGTTCATTATACTTGTAAAAAGCTCCATAAATCAAATTGGTACCTAAAATACCAAGTGTTTCCTGTTGTAACCGGGCATCAGTTTCTTTAAAGCGAATGTGCAGAATAATTTCGTTATAATCACCCTTTGCTTCAACTTGGTACTTAATTCCAACCCAACCATGGCCCTTAAATTGTTTTGCAAAATCAATGGTAGCCACCGTATTGGCATAGGTAAAGAATATTTTGTTTGGATGCTTATCACGTGTCAATCTATTCTCCATGAGATTCATTTCATGTGTAAGCATTTTTCGCAAACGTGCCTCAGTAACATAGCGCCCATCATCTTCGGCGCCATAAATGGCGTCACTGAAATCTTTATCGTAAGCAGACATAGCTTTCGCTATGGTTCCAGAAGCACCACCAGCTCTAAAAAAATGCCTGCAAGTTTCTTGACCTGCACCAATTTCGGCAAATGTTCCGTAAATATTTTCATTTAAATTTATGCGAAGTGCTTTAGATTTTAAGGATGGGATATCATCAAATTCTTTATCTCCTTTTATGGTAATCTCCATATCATATATAGGTTATAGCAAATAAATACAAAGGTATTAAATAACTACAGCAAACAAAAAAATAAGCTTATTTTTGTATTAAACTTAACTAAACATTGAAAATCACTTTTCTTGGTACCGGCACCTCTCAAGGTATTCCAATTATTGGTAGCGAACATCCCGTTTGCTTAAGCGAAGATAAAAGAGATAAACGCTTACGAGTTTCTGTTTTAATAGAATGGGATGACCATATCTATGTGGTGGATTGTGGACCTGACTTTCGATATCAAATGCTTAGAGCAAAATGCAAAAGAATTGACGGAATTATCTTTACACATGAGCATTCAGACCACGTTTTAGGATTTGATGATATAAGACCATTTTATTTTAGGCAAGGCGATATACCCATTTATGCTCATAAACGTGTTGTGAAAGAATTAAAAAAACGTTTTGATTATATTTTTGAAACAGAAAATAAATATCCAGGTGCACCAACTGTAACTGTAAATAAAATAAAAAATAAACCTTTTAAATTACATGGTTTGGAGGTGGTACCCATAAGCGGAAAACATGACAACTTACAAGTTTTTGGGTTTAGGTTTCATGATTTTGCCTATTTAACGGATATGAAAACGGTAAAAGACAAGGAGATTCAAAAGCTGAAAAACCTAAAAGTATTGGTGGTAAATGCGTTACGATTAGAACCGCATAGATCGCATTTTAATTTAGAAGAAGCTTTACTATTTATTGCAAAAGTAAATCCAGAAAAGGCCTATTTAACTCATATAAGCCATTTATTGGGTTTTCATAAGGAAGTTGAAAAGAAATTACCAGAAAACGTCTTTTTAGCTTATGATGAGTTACAAATAACTATTTAAATTTTTAAAATGAGACAAAGAATTTTTATGTATCTTTTTATATTTTCAATATTATTGGTCATTTTTCAATATGTAAATTCAAAACGCGTATTTGAGGATTTGAATAATAAAACTGAAGATTACAAAACACAATTGATTAAGTATAAAGATTCTGTTTTGGTATTACAAAATGAAATTTCGGAAATTTCACATTTTAATTTGGAAAAAAATGAAGATGCCATTACATATTTTGAAAACGACGGTTATAATGTCGACGAACTAATTCCATTAATAAAAGACCAACTTTATACGTTAAATGAGGTAAAAGGCGAGCATCCAATTATCCCATATGTTTCAAGTGAGGGGCGAAAAATGCTTATAAACACCGTTAAAATTTTAAACCATAAATGGATTATTGCCGATTTTACTGATGGCGAATATTGGGGAGAAATTCTGGTAAGATACTTTATGAACGAAGATAAAACTGTTGATTTTGAGCTGTCAGAATCGTTTTTATATCCGTTTAATTAATGGCTATCTGATTTTAAAGGCAACACCTTTTTGCTTTTTCGTTTCCCCAACATAAGAGTATTCATAGGTATATGAGGAATCGGTGGTGGTTAAAATTTTCAAATGAACATCTTTTCTCTCAGCCATATTTTTTGGGTTTATTGTTTTGAATATAACCTCACAATCGTTTATCCAACGTAATTGAGTAGAATCAATTTTATTGTTGTAAGTCTCAATCTGTAAATTTTCACTTCTTTTAAATGTTGATTTATACAAAACATCGTTTATCTTAACTTCGCTATAAAATTCCCCTGTTTTAAAATCCTTACAGTTTCTCGTAGTTTCGTAGCAACTAACAAGAGTGAATAGAAATATAATGTATTGAAACCTCATATCATTTTTTGAATTACAAAATTACTAAAGAAAATATTATTTATTGAAGTTTTTAAAAGTTCCATCAGAATAAAAAATAACAATTTGTTCAATAGTTTTTTCTTTATCTGGTGTTTCAGATTTTAATAATTCCTTTGTCAAACTAAGAGGGATTTCACTTTTGATTTTCTCAGCTTTACTTTCAGATGGAAATTCTCCTTTACCATTAAACAACCAATATAAATCAACCTCTGGAAATGTGGATAGCACTTTCAGAATAAAATCTAAACTGGGCTTATTTCTTCCAGATAAAATATGTGAAATACTAGAACGTTGCACTCCAATTTTTTCAGCAAAAGAAGAGGCGGATTCACCGTAATAATCTATTACTTTTTGCAATCTTTTAATGAAATCATCAGTGTTTATCATTGTAAATTACTAAAATGAATTTTTTGTTTTACAAATGTAACAATATATCTCTTAATTTGAGTATTTATTGTATGTGTAATTGTAAAAAATATGAAATATTACTTCATATAAAATAGTATAAATAATTAATATATAGCATATTATAATATAAATATAATTTACATTTATTTCTTGTTTACATTATTAGTATTATGTAAAATGAATTGAATACAAATGTAAACAATTGAGCCATACTTTGTGTTTACAAATGTAAATTAGTAAATGTTTACATTTGTAAATTAATAATTTATCATGCAGTTAGAAGTCATCCAATCGTTATTCTCAAAGCACAAAGAAACTAGTTTATATCATAGGTATATTGCCACTAAACATATAGAACCTTTGGTCAATAATTTGAAAGATTTTATAGAACTTAAGATTATTGGAAAATCGGTTTTAAACGAATCTATTTATGGTGTAAAAATCGGAAAAGGCCACAAAAGAATTTTAATGTGGTCGCAAATGCACGGAAATGAATCTACAACTACCAAAGCTGTTTTTGATCTCCTAAACGTACTATCTAGAGATAGTAGTCTTAAATATGTTTTAGATAGATGCACATTGTTTATTATTCCTATTTTAAATCCAGATGGTGCAAAAGCCTATACTCGTATCAATGCCAATGAAGTTGATTTAAACAGGGATGCTCAAAATTTAACACAACCAGAAAGTAAAGTTTTGCGACAAGTATTTAATGATTTCATGCCTCATTTTTGTTTTAACTTACATGGCCAGCGAACTATTTTTAGTGCCGGAAACATAGATAAGCCAGCAACTATTTCTTTTTTGGCGCCAGCTCAAGATAAGTATTGCAATATCACACCAAACAGAAAGATTGCTATGGAGATAATAAGTGTTATGAATAACGCTTTGCAACAAATAATTCCAGGTCAAGTAGGAAAATATGATGATGCTTTTAACTTAAATTGTGTTGGAGATACTTTTCAAAGTGAAAATGTGCCTACGATTTTATTTGAAGCTGGTCATTACTCTAACGATTATGAGAGGGAAAAAACAAGAGAGTTTATATTTATATCTTATTTAGAATCTTTAAATTACATTTCAAATACAGATGTAACAGGAGAAGATTACCAATCATATTTAAAAATTCCAGAAAACGAAAAACTTTTTTATGACATAATTATTAGAAATGCCAAAACAAAAATAAACACAGAGGAGGTTATTGTAGATGT
Organism: Litoribaculum gwangyangense; assembly: GCF_039543505.1. Lineage (NCBI taxonomy): Bacteria > Pseudomonadati > Bacteroidota > Flavobacteriia > Flavobacteriales > Flavobacteriaceae > Litoribaculum > Litoribaculum gwangyangense. The sequence goes on from NZ_BAABJW010000002.1 coordinate 264,219, forward strand.
TGGTATTCTTTTTCAAGAAAAATTAATAGATAAAAAAGTGGAATTTATCCCTAAAATTGATAAAATGGAAGATTTAGATTCCTTTTATGGGCATAAAGAAATTAATGCTAATAGAAATTTGGTATTGAATGAAAACGGTGGTGATTTGAGTATTGGTAGCGAAAACGTTTTCGTAATAATAAATAATGAGAAAATCTTATTATTTTCAAAATAAAATGTATCAATTATGTGTTATTTTTAATAAAAATGTATTAATTTTGCTTTTTATTTAAGAATAGTTAATTATGGGGAAAATTAAATTAGACGAGATAGACCATCAGATTCTTGACATGTTAATTGATAACACGAGAATTCCTTTTACAGACATAGCCAAGAAACTACTAATTTCAGCCGGTACAGTTCACGTAAGAGTGAAAAAAATGGAAGAATCTGGTATTATTAAAGGTTCATCACTTATGTTGGATTATAAAAAACTAGGTTATTCATTTATTGCTTATGTTGGAGTTTATTTAAATAACACCTCTCAAACTCAGTTTGTTTTAGAGCGAATTAATGAAATAGCTTACGTTACAGTTGCCCACATAACAACTGGTAAATTCAATATTTTTTGTAAGATAAGGGCCAGAAGTACCGAGCATGCAAAAGAAGTTATTTTTCAATTAGATGATATTGAAGGTGTTTACAGAACAGAAACCATGATTTCATTAGAAGAAAGCATTAATGATAAAAAGCGTTTAATGCATTCTATTTTTAATGAATTATAATAATTTTAAAAACTAATTAAGAAAAGCCCACGTTCAAGGGCTTTTTTGTTTTTTAATTAATATACATTGTAGATTAAAGTAGTATTTGGTAATTTGAAGAATATTTTTGAAGATTAAATTTTGATAAAAGATATTTACATTGATTTTGTATTACTATGCCCTTATCTAAATAAAATAAAATGAACACTTTTAAATTCAAGCAAGTTTTTTTTCTCTTAGTCATTACTCTTTTTATAACCTCATGTGTGTCAAAAAAAGACATCGTTTATTTTCAAAACGCTAAGGATTTTGAAACCATGGTAGATACCGACACCTTTAAGGCAAAATTAAAAGTAGGTGATATTGTCACTGTTTACGTTTCTACTATAGATCCATTAGTTACAAAGCCTTATAATTTGGTAATGGAAGGAGGAAACGCTGGTCAAATGGTTGATTATATCATTGATGTAGATGGTAACATTGACTATCCTGTTTTAGGAAAAATAAAGTTGATTGGACTCACGATAGAAGAAGCCAAGGAATTATTTAAGAAAAAGTTCACTGAAGGTAACCTCTTAAAGGATCCAGTAATTATAATAAGAATTACAAATTTTAGAATTACTATACACGGTGAAGTAGCAAGTCCTGGGGTTTACCAGGTGCCTGGTGAGAGAATTTCTATAATAGAGGCCCTGGGTTTGGCAGGTGGCTTAACAATTAAAGGGCGTAGAGATAACATAATGATTGTTAGAGACTTTAATGGGACTAAAACATTTTCAAGAATCGATTTAACAACCAAAGAAGTTTTTAATTCCCCTGTTTATTATCTAACCCAAAATGATATTGTTTATGTAGAACCAAACAACTCATCAATCAGTAATGCTTCTGGTGATGTTAGAATAAGTTCAATTATTGGTATTACAACATCCTTAATAGGAATTGTCCTTATTTTTGTGTCAAGGAATTAATTAAGGAGAATGATTTTAACTTGAGTAAAATTCAAAGGCCTCAATAATAATTTCATCGGCAACTTTACAATCAATTTTAGGCTTTCCAATAGCCTCTAAAAGGACAAAATTAATATTTCCGTGGCTGTTTTTCTTATCATATTTAAGAAGTTCCATGATTGATAAATATTCGCTTTTATCGATATCTATCTTTCCGAAGTAATTAATGAAAAGATCTCTTATATCTAATGTGGTTTTTTCAGGGAATCCTAATAATTTTGTGGAAATAAAACTAGCTAAAATCATTCCTATAGCAATGGCTTCTCCATGTAAAAGTGTCGTTTTATTTTTATTACTTAAAAAGTAAGATTCAATGGCATGTCCAAGTGTATGGCCAAAGTTCAAGGTTTTTCTTAATCCGTTTTCAAAAGGATCTTCCTCAACAACACATTTTTTTATAAGCACAGATTCATGAATTAACTCATCTAAATCACTGAGATTAAGCTTTGATAAGTTTTGAAATTTATTCCAATAATTTACATTATTTATTAAACCATGTTTCAGCATTTCTGCTAAACCAGAACGCATTTGGTTGGCAGGCAAAGTATCTAAAAAGTTTGTATCAATCAACACTAAATTAGGATTACTTATTACTCCAATTTGATTTTTTAATTCTCCCAAATCCACACCCGTTTTACCTCCAATTGAAGCATCAACCATTGAGAGTAGAGTAGTAGGTACATTTATGTAAGCTATACCGCGTTTAAAGGTACATGCCACAAAACCACCTAAATCTGTTATCACACCGCCACCTATATTTATCATCAAACTTTTTCTGTCTGCATCTAAATCAGAAAGCGTATTCCAAACCCCAACACAAGTTTCAATGTTTTTATTTATTTCGCCAGACTCTATTTCTATAATTTCAATGGCAAGACTAGTTACCATCTTTTCTAAAAACCCAGGCAAACAATATTGATGTGTATTTTCGTCTACTAGAATAAAAATTTTTGAGAAATTATTTTCTTTAAGATGCTCGTTTAATGCTATATAACACTTTTCATTAAAATGAATAACACAATCATTTGCGCTAATAGAATCCATAAGTTACGGTTGTTTTTTGAGGTTGTGAAATTAAGGAGATTTTGTATAAAATTATAACTTAGCTATAATTATCTTTGTTCAAATTTTTTTTATGAATACGGATTTAATATTTGATAATACAGAAATTGCCTTTTCACTCAAAAGCGATTCCGAATTGGAAAGAGCCTTTTTTTTGTTCAAAATGATCTCTATTGAACCCTTGGTTAGAATAGGTACCGTTGCTACAAATTTTGCTATAAAAGCACACTTACCAGTAGAAGGACTTATTAGAGCTACAGTATTTGATCATTTTTGTGGAGGGGTTAATGAAAAAGATTGCCTGCCAGTAATTGATAAAATGTATGAAAAAGGAGTAAGTTCTGTATTGGATTATTCTGTTGAAGGCAAAGAGACTGAAAAGGAATTTGACGATGCCAAAAATATGATTATCAATATTATTGATTTTGCAAAGTCAAAAGAAGCCATGCCGATTGCGGTGTTTAAACCAACTGGGTTTGGTCGTTTTAAGTTGTATGAAAAAATTGGGAAAGGTGAAAAACTTAATCAAAATGAACTCGAGGAGTGGCAAAGAGTAATAAAAAGATTTGATGACGTTTGTAAAAAAGCTAAAGATTGTAATATTGAGGTTTTAATTGATGCTGAAGAAAGCTGGATGCAAGATACAGCAGACGAATTGGTATCTGGGATGATGCGAAAATATAATACGGAAAAGCCGATTGTTTTCAATACTTTGCAAATGTATAGACATGATAGACTGGCTTTTCTAGAAAATGAACATAAAAAAGCCAAAGAAGGTAATTATTTTCTTGGTTTTAAATTGGTTCGAGGTGCTTACATGGAAAAAGAGAATGAAAGAGCTGATGAAAAAGGATATCCAACACCAATATGCGAAAGTAAATTTGCAACAGATCAAAATTTCAATAAAGGGTTGCGTTATATATTAGATAATTTAGATTGTATTTCCTTATTTGCTGGCACCCATAATGAGGACAGTTCTTATTTACTAATGCGATTGATGAAAGAAAAAGGGTTAGACAATAATGACTCCAGAGTATGGTTTGGACAATTGTACGGAATGAGTGATCACATAAGTTTTAATTTAGCTTATAAGGGATATAATGTTGCTAAATATGTGCCTTTTGGTCCTGTGAAAGATGTGATGCCTTACTTAATAAGAAGGGCCGAAGAGAACACTTCTGTTGCAGGACAAACAGGTAGAGAGTTAGCTCTTTTAACTAAGGAAAAAAAGCGTAGAAAAAATTTGTAATTTTTAGATGTATTTGGTTTGAACGCTCATATTTCAATCAAAAGTTTTAATGCTCTAAATCTATTTTAAAATAAATAAGTTTTTGGTTATTTCATTTAAATACACCTCTTAATCAAATGAAACCATTTTTTATTTTAGAATCTTTTATCTATTATGTCCAATATTGTGGCAATACTATCACAATTTTCAACTTTTATTGAAATATTCTTATCATTTATAAGCCCTTCAATAAAATAAACACCACATGGCTCCTGTCTAGGATTACTTTCAGAAAAATTCAAATCTCCTTTCTTTAAAATTTGTGAAATTTTAGAAGAATCTATCATTTTTTCAACCATATATAAAGTGGCCTTTTGGGAGTAAACAAATTTTTTAGAATTGATATTTTTTAAAACCCTAGCCTCTGGGCCATAACTACATGACGTTTTTTTACCATTTAAAAAAAAAGCTAAAATTACCAACCCTATGGAGAAACCACCGAGATAATATCCAATTCGCTGAATAAGTTTCATTTAATAGATTTAGAGCGCCTAGAAATAGCTGAATTATTTAAAATATAAGCAAATTTACATCGCTATAATTTAAATCGAACCATTCCCCAACCGATTTACTAGTTAAAATTCCGTGGTAAAAATACAATCCATTTTTTAAACCTCTATCAAATCTAAGTGAATTTTCTATACCACCATCTTCAGCTATCTTTAATAAATAAGGTGTAAAAATATTACTTATTGAAACAGATGAAGTACGAGGGTATCTGGCAGGAATATTTGGAACACAATAATGCACCACACCATGTTTAATAAATGTAGGTTGTTTGTGGGTAGTAACCTCACTAGTTTCAAAGCAACCACCCATATCTATGCTTACATCAATAATAATCGCACCTTTCTTCATGTTTTCTACCATGGTTTCTGATACCACAATGGGTGATCTGTTTGCACCTCTTACTGCTCCAATAACTACATCACAACGTTTTAAAGCCTTAATTAAATTTTTGGGTTGAATGGTAGATGTGAAAAGGGGTCGTCCCAAATGGGTTTGAATGCGTCTTAATTTAGTGATTGAATTATCAAACACCTTAACGCCAGCTCCTAATCCTAAAGAACTTCTTGCAGCAAACTCACCTACAGTTCCCGCACCTAAAATAACTACTTCTAGTGGTGGTACACCGCTAATGTTACCAAACATAAGCCCATTTCCATTTTTTGTGTCTGATAATAATTCTGCGGCAATTAGAACCGATGCTGTACCAGCTATTTCACTTAAAGACTTAACCGCGGGATAGTTGCCATCAGCATCTCTAATAAACTCAAAAGCCAACGCTGTTATACGTTTTGATGCCAATGCTTCAAAATATTTTTTGGTTTGTGTTTTTATTTGGAGTGCAGATATTAAAATAGTTTGCGGATTTATTAGTTTAATCTGTTCTAAACTAGGTGGTTCTACTTTTAAAATCATAGGACATGAAAATACTTTAGCTGCGTCATTAGTTATTTCTGCACCAGCTTCACTATAGTCTTTGTCACTAAAATTAGCACCATCTCCTGCACCGGACTCTAACAACACTCTATGTCCATTGTTAACAAGAGCATACACCGCATCTGGAGTTAAACAAACACGTTTTTCCTGAAAGGCTGATTCCTTGGGAATGCCAATAAACAAGGCCCCTTTCTTTTTAAAAATCTCTAATGTTTCTTCTTGAGGTAAGAGTTGCTGCTTAGTAAATGGCGAAAGTGGTTTAGACATGGTTAGCTCAATTAATAAAAATCAAATTACAAATTGATTTTTTAATCATAATAAAAATTAAAAAATAATTATTTTAGTTTTTTATGGTACCCAAATTAATTATTATTAGTTTGCATATAAATTTATGTATGATAAAAAAAATAACCTTATACATTATACTTTTATTTTCATTACTAAGTTTTTCTCAAGAGTTTAATATTACAGGAAATTTAAGAGATGAGAGCGATGAACCTATAGCATTTGCCAATGTTGTTTTATTGGATGTTAAAAATTCTATGCCACTTGATGGAACTACTTCAGATGATTTAGGAGAATTTAAATTCAATAATATAAAAAAAGGTCAGTATAGAATAAAAATTAGTTTCTTAGGATTTACCGAACGAACTATAAACATTGACCTTGATAGGGATATTAATTTACAAACTATTTTTTTGAAAGAAAATTTGTTGGAGCTTGATGATGTAACTGTGGTAGCAAAAAGACCAACTGTAAGGCGATTAGTTGATAGACTCGTTTTTAACGTTGAGAACTCTACGCTTTCTGATAATAACGTTCTTGATGTTTTGAAACAAACCCCTGGTGTCTTAGTTTATGATGGGGAAATAACTATAAAAAATTCAACACCAACGGTTTATATAAATGATAGAAAGGTTCATCTTTCTTCAAATGAAGTACAACAATTATTAGAAGGAACTTCAGCAAACAATTTAAAGTCAATTGAAGTTATTACAAACCCGCCAGCGAATTATGAAGCCGAAGGTGGTTCAGTATTAAATATAGTTACTAGTAATAATTTAATAGCTGGTTACAATGGGAGTATTTTCGGAAATTTTAAACAAGGCTTTCAGTTCCCAAAATATTTGGTTGGCACCAGCCATTTTTTTAAAACAAAAAAATTAAATACATATATCAATTATAGCATAAGCCCTAGAAAAGATTATAGGAATAATGATGAGTTTATAAATTTTATTGAAAATAATCAGGTTATAACAAGTTGGGAAACTGACTATAAACGGACTCGCCAATCGGAAAACCAAAACATTAATACCAATATTGATTTTGAAATTGACAAAAAAAACATTCTTGGTTTTTCAATTAACTTGTTAATAGCTCCCAGAGAGGGCACTAGAACAAATGTTAATTCCATAACAGAAGTTTTTAATTCAAATAAGGTTTTGGATTCAACATTTAATACCGAAAACAAGTCTGTAGATGAAACATTAAACTTTGCTTTTACTTTAGATTACACTCACCATTTTAATAAAAAAGGTGAAAAAATTTCAACAAGCCTACATCATACAAACTACGATTTTTCAAATTTTCAAAATGTAAATACAAATTATTTTTTTCCTGATGCGAGCTTAATAAGAAACAATAGATTTCAAACGTTTACCAGCCAAGAGATAAAGTTATATACAGGTCAAATTGATTACGAATTACCCATCAATACATCATCTCAATTTGAAACTGGAGGAAAGATCTCTCGTATTAATTCAAAAAGTATTTTAAATCAATTTACTTTTAATAATGATATAAGAGAGGAGGATTTACAAAATTCTGATACTTTTTTATATGATGAAATAAACTATGCGGCTTATGCAAGCTTCTCAAAAAATTGGGATAAATGGAGTTTAAAATTGGGTTTAAGAAGTGAATACACAGATATAAAGGGTAATTCTTTATCGGCTAATCAAATTAACAATAATGATTATTTAAAACTTTTCCCTTCATTTTATTTACTTAACAAAATAAACGAAAACAATGAGGTTTATTTTAATTATAATAAACGAATTTACAGGCCACGATATGAAAAATTAAACCCTTTTAAATTTTTTTTAAATGATAACTCTTATAATACAGGTGATCCAAACTTGAAACCTCAGATTGATGATGTACTTACTTTAGGCTATGTTTATAAGAACAATTACACTTTTGAATTTTTTTATAGATATGAAAAAGACACGGCTGTAGAAATTGCTTTTCAAGATAATGAAGAAAATATCATAAAATATTTAAGTACGAACAGTGAGAGGGGCATTGCTTATGGATTTGATTTTGCAACCTTTTCTAAGATAAATAATAACTGGAATTTATATGCTTTATCTTCAGTTAATTATTATGGCAACCGATTTTTTGCATTGGAAAGCAATAATGAACTTCAAACTATCGACAAATGGTCGGTCTATATCGAAATGATTAATTATTTTTCTTTTCTTAAAGACAAAAGTCTAACTACTGATGTTTCACTTTTATATATTTCTCCACTTACACGAGCAGCTTCAGTTATAAGTGACAGATTCGGTTTTGATATTAATATTAGGAAAAACTTATGGAAAAATAGAGCTTCTTTAAGTATTGGAATTTTGGATATTTTTAACACACAAAACTTTAATCAAACTACCAAATATTTAAATCAGGATATTTTGTTGAAATCTAGATTAGAAAACAGGTTATTAACATTTGGTTTTAACTATAAGTTTGGAAACTTCAGGCTAAATACAAATAGTAGATCTATTGATTTACAGGAAAGGGACCGACTAAATGGAGATTAATTTAGAAGTAATTTTTAACCTTATCCCAAAAATTCTTTGGTGAAACTTTGAACTCATCTTCTAGTTCTTGCATAGATTTGTTTGCTGTATTTATTTTATTAAATATTTGTGCTCTTATTAGGTATATGGAAGGTATAATAATAGCCATAATAGGTATAAAATAAATAATTTGTGATTCGTCAAGGTATTTCGTGTTTTCATTAAAAATACCTAATATTTGATAAATATACATAATGATAGGCACTAATAAAACATGGAACCACCAATGCCTGTTTGTAAAAAACCAAATAAGTAAAAGAAGTAAAGGAATAGCTTTCCCAGTAAAAATCCACATAGCCCATTGTGCTGATTCCCAAGACATCGAATCATATGTAAATAAAAAAGTGCTCCAGATTTGTGTATCAGGAACACTCTCATATAAATAAAACAGATAAGGAGTAGCTGCAATAACTGTAGCTATTATACTCCCGTTAATCAGTGATTTTCTGGATTCATTAACCGTTGCAGGGAATTTCTCCTTTTTTCTTCTCGATTTTTGCTGTTTGACTTGCATCTAGGTTATATTGGTTTGCAGCGTTAGCTAAAAACAACACACCTCCGAAAATTGCTATTGCAATTACATACTTTTTTGTTTTCATAATGTAAGGGATTTAATTAATTAATTAGTCCAAACTTATAGAAACAAAATCATGAAGTTTTTGCTTAAATGTTAAAATTATGTTAAATACAATGTTTTTTAAAATTTGTGCTGTGGGTTTCCCGTAAAACTTCAATATTCGGAGTTTTTCTTATTGTTATTTAGCTATTTATTGCTTGATTTAGGGTTATATTTTTTAACTATTTAACTTTAAAATTCTATTCTTTTCTTTATCAATTTCAATACTAATTTTATCAAAATCATCGTTCAAAATGGGTTCTATTAAATCTGGCCATTCTATCAGTTTCCAATGATCAGAATTTAGATAATCTTCAATTCCTAAGTTATACGCTTCATCTAAGTTATTGATTCTATATAAGTCAAAATGATAAATTTTTCCATCATTTAAAGAATATTCATTAACTATAGAAAACGTAGGACTGCTTACTTCATCCTTACTACCTAAATTCCTTACAAGACATTTAATAAGTGTTGTTTTGCCAACTCCCATACTTCCTTGTACTAACAAGGTTTTTGTCTTTAAATTTTTAATGAGCTGATCCACTACTCGTTCAATCTCATTTAATTTATATGAAATTTCCAATTTTGTAAAGAATATGCAGCAATATTAATAAATAAAATTCAAAAAACCTAAAAAATAATGTATTTCATCGATGATTTTAATCGTTTCATGGATTTATTTCGGGTTAAACACGACAAATGGAATAATCATCTCTTCTAATGAAACACCTCCATGTTGGTAAGTATTTCTGTAATAGCTTACGTAGTGATTGTAATTATTTGGATAAGCAAAAAATAAGTCACTTTTAGCGAATATATATGAGCTACTCATATTAATGGAAGGTAAATGTATTTCTTTTGGATCTTTTGCTACCAATACATCTTTACTGTCAAAAGTTAAGCTTCTACCAGTTTTATATCGTAAATTTAAACTCGTGTCTCTATCTCCAATTACTTTTGATGGATTCTTTACATTGATTGTGCCATGATCGGTAGTTAAAATAAGCTTAAAGCCCATTTGCTGTGCCTGCTGAATCATTTCTAGAAGAGGGGAATTTTTAAACCAGCTTAATGTTAATGATCTGTATGCCTTGTCATTGGAAGCTAACTCTTTAACAACTTCCATTTCTGTTTTGGAATGCGAAAGCATATCTACAAAATTGTATACAATTACGGTTAAATCATTGTTTTTTAATGATTTAAAATTATCTGCTAATTTTTTACCAGTTTTTAAATTGGTTATTTTATGATACTCGTAATTTAAATGCGTTAAACCTAAACGTTTCATTTGAGTATCTAAAAAATCAGCTTCGTGTAAATTTTTTCCACCTTCGTCGGTGTCATTTTTCCAATACTGAGGAAATAATTTTTCCATATCACTTGGCATTAATCCAGAAAAAATAGCATTTCGTGCATATTGTGTAGCAGAAGGTAAAATACTAAAAAAAGCTTCTTCTTTTTCTTTTTTATAGTAGTTGTTAATAATGGGTTCAAAAACCTTCCATTGATCATAACGTAAATTATCTATCACTATTAAAACTGTAGGTTGTTCTTTACTAATTTCGGGAATTATTCTTTCTTTAAAAAGTGTGTGAGACATGATTGGAGAATCGTTATTTGAGTCAAACCAATCGGCATAATTTTTCTCGATGAATTTTCCAAATTGAATGTTAGCTTCGTTTTTTTGTGATTCTAGAATTTCGAACATACTGGCATCCTCAATGTCTTCCAATTGAATTTCCCAATAAATCAATTTTTGATATAAGGTCACCCATTCTTCATAGCTATTTACCATAGATAAATCCATAGCAATTTTCCTGAATTCTTGTTGATAATTTGAAGTTGTTTTTTCCGAGACCAATCTCGAATGATCTAAATTCTTTTTTAAACTTAAAAGAATTTGATTTGGGTTTACAGGTTTTATTAAGTAATCTGCAATTTTATTTCCAATAGCTTCTTCCATAATGTATTCTTCTTCACTTTTAGTAATCATAACAACAGGAAGATTGTCTTTTTTCTCTTTGATTTCATTCAAAGTTTCAAGTCCGGTAAGACCTGGCATATTTTCATCTAAAAACACAATATCAAAATTTTCCTCATCTAAAATATCTATCGCTTCTGTGCCACTTTTGCAAGTGGTAACTTTATATTTTTTGTTCTCAAGAAATAAGATATGTGGTTTTAATAAATCAATTTCATCATCAACCCAAAGTATTTTTATTGTGTTCATATAGCTATATTTGTATAATTTTAATTTTAAAATTTAAAGTTTGAATAAACTTAAAATATTAAACGACCCAATTTACGGATTTATTACTATTCCAAATTCGCTGATTTTCGATTTAATACAGCATAAATACTTCCAACGTCTGCGCAGAATTACACAAATGGGTATGTCTTATTTAGTATATCCGGGGGCACATCATACACGTTTTCATCACGCTATTGGTTGTGTTCATTTAATGCAGCAAACTGTTAATGTGCTTCGTTTTAAAGGAGTTGCGATCTCTGAAGAAGAAGAAACAGGTCTTTTTATTGCCATTTTACTCCACGATATTGGTCATGGTCCATTTTCACATGCTATGGAAAATAGCATAGTAAATAACGTCTCACATGAGGATATTTCCTTGTTTTTTATGGAACGTTTAAATGAAGAATTTAACGGAAGTTTAACGCTTGCGATTCAAATTTTCAAAGGAGAGTACCAAAGAAAGTTTATGTGTCAACTGATTTCTGGGCAATTTGATATTGATAGAGCCGATTATTTGAAGCGTGATAGCTTTTATACAGGTGTGGCAGAAGGTAATATTAGTAGTGAACGATTAATAACCATGCTAAATGTAGTTGATGATGATTTGGTGATTGAGGAAAAAGGTATTTATAGCGTTGAAAAATTTATAATAGCCAGGCGTCTTATGTATTGGCAAGTATATTTACATAAAACGAGTTTGGTAGCAGAACAGTTACTTATTAGAGTTTTAAAGCGTGCAAAAGAACTATTTGATAATGGACAGAAACTAAACGCAAGTGAAGCTTTTCTGTTTTTTTTAAAAAATAAAATTACCCACGACAAATTTAATAATGGAACCCTAGATGTTTTTTCTCAGTTGGATGATTATGATATTATTTCGGCAATAAAACATTGGCAATATCATGGAGATTTTGTACTTAGCAATCTCTGTGAAATGATTATAAATCGAAATTTGCTAAAAATTAAAATAAAAAATAAAGTCATTAATGAAAATAGCTTAAACAAACATTTAGATTCATTTAAGAAAAAATATAAAATATCTGAAGAAGAAGCTCGTTATTTTGTATTTACTGGAAGTATTTCAAACCAAGCATATCAATTAAATACCAAGCGGGTAAATATATTACTCAATAATGGAAAAATAGAGGATATTGTTAAAGCATCCGATCAATTAAATCTTAAAGCCCTCTCAAAACCCGTTACAAAATATTATATATGCTATCCTAAAGATAAACTTTAGTACATTTTTCCTATTTTTGCGAGAACTAAACAAAGAATATAACTTTAAAAGTGTGAAATTTACAGCACAACAAATAGCAGGAATTTTGGAAGGCGATGTAGTAGGAAATCCTGATATTGAAGTATTTAAACTTTCTAAAATTGAAGAAGGCTTTGAAGGCTCTTTAACTTTTTTAGCAAACCCAAAATATACGCCTCATATTTATTCAACAAAGGCATCTATAACTATAGTAAATAAAACATTTGTTCCTGAAAGCAATCTAGAAACTACACTTATAAAAGTTGATGATGCCTATTTAGCTTTTTCAAAAATTTTGGAATATTACAATTCTGTAAAACTTAATAAAATAGGTATAGAGCAACCATCTTTTATATCAAATTCTGCTAAATATGGTGAAAATGTATATATAGGAGCTTTCAGTTACATTGGTGATAACGTAATTATTGGAGATAATGTAAAGATTTTTCCAAATGTTTACATTGGAGACAATGTTGTTGTTGGCCATAACTCTATCATATTTGCAGGCTCAAAAATATATTCAGAATGTATAATTGGTAACTATTGCATAATAAACTCTGGTGCCATTATTGGCGCTGATGGTTTTGGATTTACACCTAATGAAAAAGGTGAATATAACAAAGTGCCTCAAACCGGTAATGTAATTCTTGAGGATTTTGTAGATGTTGGGGCTGCTACAACCATTGATAGGGCTACATTAGGTTCAACAATTATTCGAAAAGGTGTTAAACTAGATAACCAAATACAAATTGCTCATAATGTAGAAATTGGAAAAAACACCGTAATAGCGGCACAAACAGGAATTGCTGGTTCCACTAAAATAGGAGAAAATTGTCAAATAGGTGGGCAGGTAGGTATTGTGGGACACATAACCATAGGAAATAATGTTAAAATACAGGCACAATCTGGTATTGGCAGAAATGTAAAAGATGATGAGGTACTTCAAGGATCTCCGGCGCTTTCATATGGTGATTTTAATAAATCCTATGTTTATTTCAAAAATTTACCGAAAATTGTAAAAGATATTAATGATTTAGATAAAAAATTAAATGGGAATAGTTAACACCGAAATAAAACAAAAAACGATAAAAAGTGATGTGTCTTTAACCGGTGTGGGTTTACATACGGGTAAAGATGTTACATTAACCTTTAAACCGGCTCCAATAAATTCGGGATTATCTTTTAAACGTATTGACTTAGAGGGAACACCTGTAATTGAGGCAGATGCTAATTATGTAACCAATACACAACGAGGTACTTGTTTAGAGAAAAACGGGGTAATTATTCAAACTTCAGAACACGTACTGGCGGCATTGGTGGGAATGGATATCGATAACGCCATTATAGAATTAAATGAATCGGAACCACCTATTATGGATGGCTCTTCAAAGTTCTTTGTTGAAGCTATAGAAAAAGCAGGAATTGTAGAGCAAGATACTTTTAGGGAAGAATTTGTGATTACTGATATTGTATCTTATGTTGATGAGGAATCAGGTAGTGAAATACTTGTTATGCCCTCAAATGAATACCAAATAACCACTATGGTTGATTTCGGAACCAAGGTTTTAGGAACTCAAAATGCCACATTAAATCGTATTTCAGATTTTAAAGAAGATATATCAAATTCAAGAACTTTTAGTTTCTTACATGAAATTGAGATGCTTCTAGAAAATGGTCTCATTAAAGGAGGTGATTTAAATAATGCCATTGTTTATGTAGATAAAGCTTTGTCTCCAAAAACCATGGAAAAGTTAAAAGTGGCTTTTAAAAAGGATTCCATAGCCGTTAAACCTAATGGTATTCTTGATAATTTAACACTCCACCATCCCAATGAAGCTGCTAGGCATAAATTATTAGATGTTTTAGGTGATTTGGCCTTAGTCGGAACAAGAATACGTGGAAAAGTAATAGCTAATAAGCCTGGACATTTTGTGAATACACAATTTGCTAAAAAGTTATCTAAATTAATTAAAAATGAAAGGCGCAATAATGTGCCTAACATTGATTTGAATCAACCTCCATTAATGGATGTTACTCAAATTATGGCAATGCTACCCCACAGGCAACCATTTTTGTTGATCGACAAAGTTTACGAACTTACAGAAAATGATGTCATTGCTATAAAAAATGTTACCATGAACGAGGAGTTTTTTAAAGGGCATTTTCCTGGAGCTCCTGTAATGCCTGGTGTATTAATTGTTGAAGCAATGGCTCAAACAGGAGGTATTTTGGTTTTAAACACAGTTCCAGACCCGGAAAATTATTTAACTTTTTTCATGAAAATGGATAATGTAAAATTCAAACAAAAAGTAATGCCCGGAGATACCTTAATTTTTAAATGTAGTTTAATTACACCTATACGTCGTGGTATATGCCATATGCAAGGTTACGCTTATGCCAATGGTAAACTTTGCGCCGAAGCAGAATTAATGGCACAAATAACAAAAGTTAAATAAATATGAACCAACCACTAGCATATGTGCACCCAGGTGCAAAAATCGCAAAAAATGTAGTCATTGAACCTTTTGCAACTATTCATAACAATGTTAAAATAGGAGAAGGAACTTGGATTGGTAGCAATGTTACTATAATGGAAGGTGCTAGAATTGGTAAAAACTGTAATATTTTTCCTGGTTCAGTAATTTCTGCAGTTCCACAAGATTTAAAGTATAATGATGAAGACACTACTGTTGAAATAGGCGATAATGTGACCATAAGGGAATGCGTTACCATTAATCGAGGTACAGCAGATAGAATGAAAACTGTGGTAGGAAACAATTGTTTAATTATGGCTTATTGTCATATTGCTCACGATTGTGTAGTTGGTAATAATTGTATCTTCTCAAACAATAGCACATTGGCGGGTCACATTACTATTGGAGATTATGTGGTATTAGCGGGTATGACAGCCGTTCACCAATTTGTGTCCATTGGGAATCATGCCTTTGTGACTGGTGGTTCTTTAGTTAGAAAAGATGTTCCTCCTTATGTTAAAGCTGCAAGAGAACCTCTTTCTTATGTAGGCATCAATTCAGTCGGACTAAGAAGACGTGGATATTCAACCGAAAAAATTAGGGAAATTCAGAATATTTTTAGAATACTTTATCAAAAAAATTACAACAATACCCAAGCTTCAGAAATTATAGAAGCTGAAATGGAGGCAACTCCAGAGCGCGATGAAATTCTACAATTTATAAAAAACTCACATCGCGGTATCATGAAAGGATATTTTAAATCAAATTAACTATATGGCAACTACAAGTGATATTAGAAACGGATTATGCATTCGTTACAACAATGATATTTATAAAATAATAGAGTTTTTGCACGTAAAACCTGGTAAAGGTCCTGCATTTGTGAGAACAAAAATGAAAAGTGTTACCAGCGGAAAAGTTCTTGACAACACCTTTTCTGCTGGACATAAATTGGAAGATGTACGTGTTGAAACCCATAAATTTCAATATCTATATAACGATGGAGAGTTTTATCATTTCATGAATCAAGAAGACTATACCCAGATTCGTTTGCTCGAGGCGGCTTTAGATAATCCTAGTTTAATGAAAGAAGGTGAAGTTGTGACTGTAATTATTAACACAGAGGACAACATGCCACTTTCTGTCGAAATGCCGGCGAGTGTTATTCTTGAAGTGACCCATACGGAGCCTGGTGTAAAAGGAAACACTGCTACCAATGCTACAAAACCTGCAACTGTTGAGACTGGAGCCATTGTTAATGTTCCTTTATTCATTAATGAGGGTGATAAAATAAAAGTGGAAACAGATAAGGGTACATACAAAGAGCGCGTAAAAGAATAGTGTATATTCCTAATTATTTGTCCCTATTAATAATTATGTTTTAAGCTAATATTAAAGAATTTAAATTGATATTTATTTATGAAGTTCCCTAAGCCACATACCTTAAAACAAATAGCGAATTTAATTAATTGCGAGTTTGTTGGTGAAGAAGATTTCTCGGTTTTGGGAATGAATGAAATTCATGTAGTTGAGTCTGGGGATATTGTATTTGTTGATCATCCAAAGTATTATGATAAAGCTTTAAAATCTGCAGCAACTACCATCTTAATTAACAAAAAGGTTGATTGTCCTGAAGGTAAAGCACTTTTGATTAGTGATGATCCATTCAGGGATTTCAACAAATTAACGGATCATTTCAAACCTTTCAAGAAATCCGAAAGTGCTATTTCTGCATCTGCAAAAATCGGTAAAAACACTGTTATTCAACCAAATTGTTTTATTGGGAACAATGTAACAATTGGTGAAAATTGTATGATACATTCTAATGTGAGTATTTATGATGACGTTGTCATAGGTAACCATATCACCATACACTCAGGAACTGTTTTAGGAGCCAATGCCTTTTATTATAAAAAAAGGCCAGAAGGTTTTGACAGATTGAAATCTTGCGGACGTGTTGTTATTGAAGACCATGTTGATATTGGGGCTTCATGCACCATAGACAGGGGTGTAACTGGAGACACAACTATCAAAAAAGGTTCTAAGCTTGATAATTTAATTCAAATAGGTCACGATACTGTCATTGGTGAAAAATGTTTAATAGCCTCTCAAGTTGGTATTGCTGGCTGTGTAGTTATTGAAGATGAAGTTACTATTTGGGGACAAGTTGGCATGACGAGTGGCATAACAATAGGTAAAAAAGCGGTAATTCATGCGCAATCGGGTATCAGTAAATCATTAGAGGGAAATAAAACCTATTGGGGAACGCCAGCACAAGAGGCAAGAGCAGAAATGAAAGAAATGGCCAATATTAAAAGAATTCCTGAAATTTTCGATTTGATAAAGTCAAAAAAATAATTTTAATACTATAAAGTAACTTCAAAAAAAGTATTTTTGCACAAGCTTTTTTAAAAAAATAAACAATGAGTGTTTTAGTAAATAAAAATTCAAAAATTATAGTTCAAGGGTTTACAGGCAGTGAAGGTACATTCCACGCTAGTCAAATGATTGAATATGGAACCAATGTTGTTGGAGGTGTTACGCCAGGTAAAGGAGGGCAAACACATTTGGATAAACCAGTTTTCAATACTGTAAAAGATGCTGTTAAAGAAGTTGGAGCAGATACCACCATAATATTTGTGCCACCTGCTTTTGCCGCTGATGCTATTATGGAAGCCGCTGATGCTGGTATAAAAGTGATTATTACTATTACTGAAGGAATTCCTGTTGCTGATATGATTACAGCATCCAATTACATAAAGAATAAAGATTGTCGTTTAATAGGTCCTAATTGCCCCGGTGTTATTACACCAGGGGAAGCAAAAGTTGGTATTATGCCTGGTTTTGTTTTCAAAAAAGGAAAAGTAGGTATCGTTTCTAAATCTGGAACTTTAACTTATGAAGCCGCAGACCAAGTTGTAAAACAAGGCTTGGGAATTACTACCGCCATTGGAATAGGAGGAGACCCTATTATTGGAACCACTACAAAACAGGCAGTAGAACTTTTAATTAACGACCCGGAAACAGAAGCAGTTGTTATGATTGGTGAAATTGGCGGTCAATTAGAAGCCGATGCAGCCAATTGGTACAAAGCGAGTGGCAGTAAGAAACCAGTGGTAGGATTTATTGCTGGTGAAACAGCTCCGGCTGGACGTACCATGGGTCACGCTGGCGCTATTGTTGGCGGAAGTGATGATACGGCTCAAGCTAAAAAGAAAATTATGAGAGCTTGTGGTATTCATGTCGTGGATTCACCTGCTGAAATTGGAAAAAAAGTAGCTGAAGTTTTAGCTTAAAAAATAAAATTCAAATTTTTAAACCTTGCAAATCTTGTGAGGTTTTTTTATTTGAAGACATTAGTATTTCTTATATTTGAAATAATCAACAGAATATAAACTAACTGATATATACATGAAATTATTAGAAGGAAAAACCGCCATAATAACTGGTGCTAGTAGAGGCATAGGAAAGGGAATTGCACAAGTTTTTGCTAAAGAGGGCGCCAACGTAGCGTTTACTTATAGCTCATCAGTTGAAGCGGCTAACGAATTGGAAAAAGAGTTGAATGCCTTAGGAGTTAAAGCCAAAGGTTATAAAAGTAACGCGGCAGACTTTGAAGAAGCTCAAAAACTCGCTGATGATGTGGTAGCAGAATTTGGAAGTATCGATATTTTAGTCAACAATGCCGGTATTACTAAAGATAATTTATTGATGCGTATCACTGAGGAAGATTTTGATACCGTCATAGAAGTCAACTTAAAGTCCGTTTTTAACATGACCAAAGCAGTTCAAAAAACTATGTTAAAACAACGAAAAGGTTCTATCATTAATATGAGTTCTGTGGTTGGTGTAAAAGGTAACGCCGGTCAAACCAATTATGCGGCTTCAAAAGCAGGTATTATAGGATTTTCAAAATCCGTAGCATTAGAGTTAGGTTCAAGAAATATTCGAAGTAATGTTGTTGCCCCAGGTTTTATAGAAACGGAAATGACTGCCAAGCTTGATGAAGAGGTAGTAAAAGGGTGGAGAGCTGGAATTCCATTAAAACGTGGCGGTACTCCTGAAGATGTGGCCAATGTTTGTGTTTTTTTGGCAAGTGATATGAGTGCCTATGTTACTGGGCAAACATTGAATGTAGATGGAGGAATGCTTACTTAGTTAAAGGTTTACGATATACGATTTTAGAATTTTAAAATCGTTAATCAAAAATCGTCAATCGTAAATGCAGAAATATACTTTATTATATATCATACTAGCTGGAATAGTAGCACTTTCATTGGCGCTTTTCCATTACTTTAAAAATTCAAAAAGCATGTCTAAAATAAACATGCTTTTTGTTTTTTTGAGATTTATCAGTGTGTTTTCTGTTTTGCTTTTATTAATAAATCCTCGGTTTGAAAAAAATACGTTGTCTATTGAAAAGCCTAATTTAGTTATTGCGATCGATAATTCCAGTTCCATAAAATATTTAAACCAAGAAGCTAAAACCATTGATTTTATTGATGAATTATCAAACAATAATAATTTAAAAGAAAAATTTAATTTAGATTTCTATACGTTTGGTGAATCCCTAAAAAATACAGATTCGGTAACTTTTTCTGAAAATCAAACGAATATTTACCAAGCGTTTAATCAATTACACCAGGTTTACAAACAAACTGTATCTCCAACAATATTATTTACAGATGGTAATCAGACATACGGAAATGATTATCAGTTTATTACAAACACTTACAAACAACCTATTTACCCAATTATTATAGGTGACACCGTTATGCACTCTGATTTAAAAATTGAGCAACTTAACGTAAATAAATACGCCTACTTAAAAAACAAATTTCCTGTAGAGACCATTTTGGTTTACAACGGAGAAGATTATATCAGTTCAAAATTTGAGGTTTCTAATGGAAATACAATTATTTATTCAGAAGAAATGAATTTTTCAAAAGATACTAATTCAAAGGTTATCAATTTTACATTGCCAGCAAACACCATAGGAGTTAGTAACTATAAGGCGACAATAATTCCTTTCGAAAATGAAAAGAATACAGTAAACAATTCTAAAAATTTTGCTGTTGAAGTCATTAATCAAAAGACAAAAATAGCTATAGTTAGTGATTTTATTCACCCAGATATAGGTGCATTAAAAAAGAGTATTGAAAGTAACGAACAACGCTCAGTAGAATTTTTGAATTCAAATGAAATATTAAATCAAATAAATGAATTTCAATTAATTATAGTATATCAACCAAATAATAAATTTAAGCAATTATTCGATATTCTTAAATCCCAAAACAGCAGTTTATTTCTCATAATTGGAACTAAAACTGATTTAGATTTTCTGAATTCGATTAATACAGACTTTGATTTAGAAATAACCAATCAAACTGAGGATTATCAAGCTGAGTTGAACAAAAATTATTCACCTTTTATAGTGGATGATATCAATTTCGAATCGTTCCCGCCCTTAGAGTCGAATTACGGAAACATTATTTTTTCGGTCCCATTTGAAACTGTTTTATTAAAAACACTAAATGGGGTTTCAACCAACGAAACCTTACTAGCGACTTTTGAAAAAAACAAGCGGAGAGAAGCTATTTTGTTTGGGGAAAACATTTGGAAATGGCGTGCCCAAAGCTATATAAATTCTAAGTCCTTTAATGAATTTGATAATTTTATTGGAAAATTAGTTCAATATCTTGCCTCTAATAGGCAGAAAAGCAGATTGAATATCGAATACGAATCGTTTTATAATGGTAGCAACAATATTATAATTAAAGCAGAGTTTTTTGATAAAAACTATGTTTTTGATACTCGTGAAACACTTAATATTACAGTGGTTGATAATATTTCAAAAGAATCTAAAACCTTTCCTTTAATTTTAAAAGGCAATAATTACCAAGTTGATTTAAGTAGTTTAGCACCATCTGCATATACATTTACCATAAAAGCTTCCAACGAGAATTTATCTAAATCTGGAAGTTTTCAAATTTTGGAATACAACGTAGAACAACAATTTTTAAGTGCAGATGTAACAAAGCTCAAAAAGATAGCTACTAATAGCAATGGAAGTATCTACCACATCGATAAAACCGAAAATTTAGTGAATGTTTTATTAAGTGATAATAGGTACAAGCCAATTCAAAAAAACAATAAAAATACCATACCTTTGATAGATTGGAAATATCTACTGATTATTCTGTCCCTGAGCTTAGGAATGGAGTGGTTTTTAAGAAAATATTACGGATTAATTTAAAAAAAAATACACCATGGAAAAATTACCAAAAATTGCACTACCTCTAATAATAACGGGAATCGTATTAGTCATTTTATTAGCAAAATCGGCCGTAACTATCGACTCTGGGGAGGCTGGGGTTTTATTTAAAACTTTTGGAGAAGGCGTTGTTATTGACGAACCACCAATGGGAGAGGGCTTTCATCTAGTTGCCCCTTGGAATAAAGTTTATGTATACGAGGTACGTCAACAAGAACTTTTTGAAAAAATGAAAGTTTTATCTTCAAACGGATTGGAAATTCAAATTGATGCTTCTGCTTGGTACGAACCTGTCTATAATGACCTTGGTAATTTACATCAGTCACTTGGTCAAAACTACTTACAGCGTGTTATACAGCCTGCAATTCGAAGCGCAGCGCGCAGTGTGGTAGGTCGATACACCCCGGAACAATTATACTCTAGTA
The DNA here is from genome assembly GCF_039543505.1 of Litoribaculum gwangyangense. Taxonomy (NCBI): domain Bacteria; kingdom Pseudomonadati; phylum Bacteroidota; class Flavobacteriia; order Flavobacteriales; family Flavobacteriaceae; genus Litoribaculum; species Litoribaculum gwangyangense. Next base: position 285,921 of record NZ_BAABJW010000002.1, read on the forward strand.
AGCGTGATGCTATACAGGATGAAATATTTACTGAAACAAAAAAGATTTTAGAGAAACAATTTGTACAATTAAACGAAGTGCTAGTTCGTGACGTAACCTTACCAAATACTATTAAAGATGCTATTGAACGCAAATTAAAGCAAGAACAAGAATCCTTAGAATATGAGTTTAGGTTGGTTACTGCGGAAAAAGAGGCTGAAAAAGTTAGAATTGAAGCCCAAGGTAAAGCAGATGCCAATAAAATATTGAGTGCTTCCTTAACCGATAAAATCTTACAAGATAAGGGCATTGATGCCACTTTAAAGTTGTCTGAGTCACCAAATAGCAAGGTCATTGTTATAGGTTCAGGTGATAGCGGATTACCAATCATTCTTGGGAATCAATAATGTAACGAATAAAATAATTCAGTTATTCATTCATTATTTTAAATTTTAAATTAAAAATGCTTTTTAAAATGTTTATTTTTTAAAAGTTGTAATAAATGCATTTTTAATTTGGAATTATAACAATAAATTATAGATATTTGTACAAACAAAAAAAACATGATTTTTATTCAATCACATCATCATTTTCAAATTTGCACTCAAGCGAACTGAAAATGTATTGAATAAATTCAACATATATTTTTAAACCCGTTTGAGATAATCAAGCGGGTTTTTAATTTTAACTTAAACTTGATTATTTCAAACTCATAACTAAAATAAAAATGAGTAAATTAAGAATTGCTGTTCAAAAAGCTGGTCGCCTCAATGAGGATTCCATGCAAATTTTAAAGGACATAGGTATTAACATTGATAACGGAAAAGACCAATTAAAGGCTTCGGCTAAAGGTTTCCCCGTCGAGGTTTTTTATTTAAGAAATGGAGATATTCCACAATATTTAAAAGATGGTGTCGTGGATGCTGCCATTATAGGAGAAAATGTTTTAATTGAAAAAGGCAACGGTATCAATATTGCAGAAAAACTTGGTTTTTCAACCTGTAGAGTTTGTATAGCGGTTCCGAAAGCTACCAAATATAATGGATTAAAAGATTTGGAAGGTAAACGCATCGCGACCTCTTACCCAAATACCGTTCGAGATTATTTAGATAAAAATGGCGTTAATGCCAATCTTCATATCATTAATGGGTCTGTGGAAATTGCACCTAATATTGGGTTGGCCGACGCCATTTGTGATATCGTTTCAAGCGGAAGTACCTTGTTTAAAAACAATTTAAAAGAAGTAGAAACCATATTAAAAAGTGAAGCTGTTTTAGCGGTATCTCCCATTTTAAGCGAAGATAAACAAGCTATTTTAGATACTATTCAATTCAGAATTAAATCGGTTTTAAAGGGAAGGCAATCCAAGTATATTTTGTTGAATGCGCCAAATGATAAATTAGATAAAATCATCAGTATTTTACCAGGAATGAAAAGTCCAACCGTTTTACCACTTGCGGAAAAGGGTTGGAGTTCGGTTCACTCAGTCATCAGTAAAAACGAATTTTGGGATGTTATCGATGAGCTAAAAGTAAATGGTGCTCAAGGCATTTTAGTTTGTCCAATTGAAAAAATGGTGCTTTAATTATGAAAATCATTGAAAATCCAAATAAAAGCGAATGGCAGGAAGTTTTAAAGCGCCCAACTCAAACAGTTGACGATATTGAAAGCTTAGTTATTCAAATTTTTAATGAAGTTAAAATCGATGGCGATTCGGCCATAAAAAAATACACACTAAAATTTGATGGTATTTCATTAGAATCAAATTTGGTTACTGAAAAAGAGATTAATGATGCGGTTAGCAAAGTACCCGTTAAACTTCAAAATGCTATTAAGAAAGCTAAAAAAAATATTGAAGCTTTCCATCTAGCTCAAAAAACATCCAAAGTATATTTAGAAACAACCAACGGTGTTGAATGTTGGCAAGAAAAGAGAGCTATTCAAAAGGTAGGATTATACATTCCTGGTGGTACTGCGCCTTTATTTTCTACAGTGTTGATGTTGGCAATACCAGCACAAATAGCTGGTTGTAAAGATATTATTTTATGTTCACCACCAAATAAAGAAAAGAATTTAGCCCCTGAGATTCTCTTTGCTGCAAAACTTTGTGGTGTTACCAAAATTCTAAAAGTTGGAGGTATTCAAGCGATTGCAGGTTTAACGTTTGGTACAGAAACGATTCCAAAAGTTTATAAAATTTTCGGACCAGGGAATCAGTATGTAACGGTAGCCAAGCAATTAGCCACTAAGTATGGAGTTGCAATAGATATGCCAGCTGGCCCCAGTGAATTATTGGTTGTTGCTGATGATAGTGCAAACGCCTCCTATGTTGCTTCAGACTTGTTGAGCCAAGCAGAACATGGTATAGATAGCCAAGTCATTTTGGTATCGACTTCAAAGAGTTTAATCGCTGCTGTTTCAGAAGAAATTAAATCTCAACTTGCTATACTTCCACGTAAGGATATAGCTCAACGAGCAATTGATAATTCTAAGTTGATTTTAATAGAAGATGATAACATAGCGTTGGAGTTAATTAATGAATATGGTCCAGAACATTTTATTATTTGTGTAAAAAATGAAGCATTCTTTGTTGATGGCACCTGTAATGCAGGTTCTATTTTTATAGGTGATTACACACCAGAAAGCGCAGGCGATTATGCCTCTGGGACCAACCATACATTGCCCACGAACGGCTTTAGTAAGGCCTATTCCGGTGTGAATTTAGATAGTTTTTTAAAGAGTATGACGTTTCAAAAAATATCAAAAGAAGGCCTTTTAAATATTGGAGAAACCATAGAGTTAATGGCGGAAGCAGAAGGCTTGCAAGCGCACAAAAATGCCGTTTCCATAAGATTAAAGGATTTAAAGAAATGAATATCCAAGATTTAATTAGACCTAATATAAAAGCCCTAAAGCCATATTCGTCGGCTAGAGATGAGTTTCAAGGCAATACTGATGCTATGGTGTTTTTGGATGCCAATGAAAACCCTTTTGAAAATGGCGTGAATCGTTATCCAGACCCACAACAAAGAACGTTGAAATCCATACTATCTGAAATTAAAAAGGTTTCAGTAAAAAATATATTATTAGGAAATGGTAGTGATGAAGTTTTGGATTTGATTTTTAGAGCATTTTGTGAACCAAATCAAGACAATATAATCATTCTGCCTCCAACTTATGGGATGTATGAGGTTTTGGCTAATTTAAATGCCGTAGAAATCAAGAAAGTTAATTTAAATAAGGATTTTCAACCTCGTGTAGAAACCATTTTAAATGTTGCCAATAGTAACAGTAAAGTACTCTTTTTATGTTCACCAAACAATCCAACAGGTAATAGTTTTTCAAAGGAATCCATTGAAAACTTGTTAAAAAAATTCAATGGATTAGTGGTTATTGATGAGGCTTATATAGATTTTTCCAATGAAAAAAGTTGGTTACAAAGGCTGGAAGAATTTCCGAATTTAATAGTTACCCAAACCCTATCAAAAGCCTACGGAATGGCAGGAATTCGTTTAGGTATTTGTTACGCATCTCATGAGATTATAAGAGTTTTAAACAATATAAAACCGCCTTATAATGTTAACGAATTAACGCAACAAAAAGCTTGGGAACAATTAAAGCAAAAGGAGGTAACAACATACCAAATTAAATCAATTCTTGAGGGACGAGACAATCTCATTTCAGAATTAAAACAGATTAATTTTGTAACTAAAATATATCCTTCAGATGCCAATTTTGTGTTGGTTAAGGTTGATGATGCTACGAAACGTTATAACCAGTTGATTGAAAAAGGAATCGTGACTAGAAATAGAACATCGCAGCCAGGATGTGAAAACTGTTTGAGGTTTACTGTTGGCACACCAGATGAGAATAAGAAATTAATAAAAGAACTTAAAACACTTACATAACTTAAGCTCTTTCTCTTTTTAGAGATGGGTATAGGTATAAAAGCTTATGAAAAAAGTATTATTTATTGACCGAGATGGAACTATCATCAGGGAACCAGAAGACGAGCAAATAGATTCTTTTGAAAAACTTGAATTTTATCCTAAAGTATTTCAATATTTAGGGCGTATTGCAAATGAGTTAGATTATGAAATCGTTATGATAACCAATCAAGACGGTTTGGGAACAGAGTTATATCCAGAGCATACATTTTGGCCAGTTCATAATTTCATTATAAGAACCTTTAAAGAAGAAGGTGTTACTTTTGAAGAGCAGTTTATAGATAGAACATTTGCCAAAGATAATGCACCAACAAGAAAACCAAATACTGGTTTGTTAACAAAATATTTTTCTGATGATTACGATTTGGAAAATTCTTTTGTCATTGGGGATAGATTAACGGATATTGAATTGGCTAAAAACCTTGGTGCTAAAGGAATTTATATTAATGATGAGACCCATTTAGGAACTGATGAAATTACGGTAAAACGTGAAGAATTGGATAAATATATTGCTCTTGAGAGTAATGATTGGGCGAAAATTTATGCGTTTTTAAAGGCAGATGAGCGATCAGGTGGGATCATTAGAAACACCAATGAAACAAAAATAGCCATCCAACTAAACCTTGACGGTACTGGAAAAAGTAAAATAGATACTGGTATAGCTTTTTTTGACCATATGTTAGACCAAATTGCACGTCATGGTCAATTAGATTTAAACATAAAAGTTGATGGCGACCTGGAGGTTGATGAACATCATACAATAGAAGATACCGCCATTGCTTTGGGAGAATTGTTTCATAAAGTTTTGGGTAATAAATTAGGTATTGAACGTTATGGTTTTTGCCTACCCATGGATGATTGCTATGCTCAGGCAGCCATTGATTTTGGTGGCAGAAATTGGTTAGTTTGGGAAGCTGATTTTAAGCGTGAAATGATTGGTAAAATGCCAACCGAGATGTTTTATCATTTCTTCAAATCGTTTACCGATGGTGCCAAATGTAATTTGAATATTAAAGCGCAAGGTACAAATGAGCATCACAAAATTGAAGCTATTTTTAAGGCCTTCGCAAAAGCCATTAAAATGGCTGTAAAACGGGATATTGAAAAAATGATTTTGCCGTCAACAAAAGGTATGTTGTAATGAAATTAGTAATTATTAATTACGGTGCAGGGAATATAAAAAGTATTCAATTTGCATTCAAACGGTTGGGGTATGACGCCATTTTGTCCAATAATCCTGAAGAAATTTTAGCAGCTGATAAAATTATTTTTCCTGGTGTAGGTGAGGCTAGTACTGCCATGGAAATGTTAATTGATAGTGGAATCGATATATTGATACCTAAATTAAAACAACCTGTTTTAGGTATTTGCTTGGGTATGCAATTATTATGTAAATCTACTGAAGAGGGAAACACAAAGGGATTAGGTGTTTTTCAAACAGATGTAAAACGATTTTCTAATGATTTGAAAGTGCCACAAATGGGATGGAATGTCATTAAAAACCTAAAATCTGATTTGTTTAAAGGAATAAAAGAAAATGAGTACATGTACTTGGTGCACAGCTATTACGCCGAACACTGCAACGAAACCATTGCTGCTACAGATTATGGTATTAATTATGCTTCTGCTTTACAACATAATAATTTTTATGGCGTTCAATTTCATCCTGAAAAGAGTAGTTTAGCAGGAGAACAAATTTTAAAAAATTTTTTAGAACTATAAAATGAGAATTATACCAGCGATTGATATTATAGACGGAAAATGTGTTCGTCTAACCAAAGGTGATTACGGAACCAAAAAAATATATAGTGAAAGCCCTCTGGAAATCGCTAAAGCTTTTGAAGATGCTGGAATACAATATTTACATTTGGTAGATTTAGACGGTGCTAAAGCGAAACATATTGTCAATTATAAAGTTTTAGAACAAATAGCATCCAAAACTAGTCTTAAAATTGATTTTGGAGGTGGATTAAAAACCAATGAAGATTTGCATATTGCTTTTAACTCTGGTGCTAAACAAATTACTGGTGGCAGTATAGCGGTTAAAGACCCTAAGACTTTTGAAGGGTGGATTTCTAAATATGGTGCTGCTAAAATTATTTTAGGTGCAGATAGTGATGCTGGTAAAATATCCATAAGTGGCTGGATGGAGCAAAGTAAGGAAGAAGTTATTCCTTTTATAAAGTCATACCAAAAGAAAAGTATTCAATATGTTATCTGTACAGATATTTCTAAAGATGGTATGCTAGAAGGGCCTTCAGTAGATTTATATAAACAAATCATTGAAGAATGTTCAAATAGTAGCAGTGGTCAGTCTATAAAATTAATTGCCTCAGGTGGTATTTCTAATATTTCAGAATTACCCATTTTAAAAGAAATAGGATGTGAAGGTGTCATTATAGGAAAAGCCATCTATGAAAATAGGATCGGTTTAAAAGATTTAGAAAAATTCATATAAATAATGCTCACAAAACGAATTATACCTTGCCTAGATATTAAAAATGGACGCACCGTAAAAGGCGTTAATTTTGTTGATTTAATAGATGCTGGAGATCCGGTTGAACTTGCAAAACAATATGCAAGTCTAGGGGCAGACGAATTAGTTTTCTTAGATATCTCAGCAACTTTAGAAGGTCGTGCTACTACATTAGATATGGTTTTACATGTAGCAGAACAAGTTAATATCCCTTTTACTGTTGGGGGTGGCATTTCTTCCATTGAAGATGTTGATGCCTTGTTAAAATGTGGTGCAGACAAAGTTTCTATTAATTCTTCAGCAGTAAAAAGACCTGAATTAGTTAATGAACTCGCTGAAAAATTTGGAAGTCAATGTGTGGTAGTGGCTATAGATGCTAAAAAAGTTGATGGGAAATGGAAAGTACATTTGGCAGGAGGTAGCATTCCAACCGATATTGATTTATTTGAATGGGCTAAAGAAGTTGAACAACGCGGCGCCGGTGAAATTTTGTTCACCTCCATGAATCATGATGGCACCAAAAACGGTTTTGCAAATGATGCATTAGCTAAATTATCTTCTGAATTGAATATCCCAATAATAGCATCTGGTGGTGCTGGAAATGTACAACATTTCATTGATACTTTTAAAGACGGAAAAGCAGATGCAGCCTTGGCAGCAAGTGTTTTTCATTTTGGTGAAATACCAATTCCAGAATTAAAAAAAGAATTAAGAGCTCATAACATAGCAGTTAGATTATGAAGATAAAGTACGATAAACAAGGATTGGCACCTGTAATTATTCAAGATGCCACAACAAAAAAAGTGTTGATGTTAGGCTATATGAATGAAGAAGCGTATAACAAAACCTTGGAAACCAAACTAGTCACTTTTTTTAGTAGAAGTAAGCAACGTTTATGGACAAAAGGCGAGGAGAGTGGTAACTTTTTAAATCTTATCAATATTAAAAACGATTGCGATAACGATACCTTACTTATTCAGGTAAATCCTGTGGGTCCAACATGTCATAAAGGAACCGATACCTGCTGGGGAGAAGAAAACCAATCAAATTTCGGATTTTTTTCAACTCTAGAGCAAGTCATTGCTGAACGCGTTGCGAATAAAGACACCAATAAATCTTATGTGGCAAGTTTATTTGAAAAAGGTATTAATAAAATAGCCCAAAAAGTAGGTGAGGAGGCTGTTGAAACTGTTATTGAAGCCCTAGATGATAATGATGAACTATTTCTTTATGAGGCTTCAGATTTGATGTTTCATTACTTAATGTTGTTAAAAGCCAAAGGCTTTACGTTGAAAGATATAGAAAAAGAACTTAAAGGAAGGCATAAATAATAGTGGATAAAATAGGTGCTTCATATCAATACACTATTACAGTTTCAAAAGAACAGATTGATAATTTACATCATGTTAACAACGTGGTTTATGTAAAATGGATTAATGATATTTCTGAAAAGCATTGGCAACAATTATCAAGCATCGATATAGATTCAAAATACTTTTGGGTTGTTTTAAGACATGAAGTTGATTACTTAGGTCAGGCTAAAATGGGTGATGAGCTAACAATAAAAACTAATGTTGGTGAAAGCTCTGGAGCAAAATCTATTCGCTTTGTCGAAATTTTTAAAAATGATAAATTAATTGTAAAAGGAAAAACCACTTGGTGTTTGATGGATAAAAGCACACAAAAGCCCAAACGCATCGATGACGATATTTTAAACGTTTTGTATTACGGTTCATAAAAAAGGCTTTTGATAATCAAAAGCCTTTTTATTGTTAATAGATGCTTATTTTTATGAAATCCAACCTTTAGAAAGTGATTTTTTAGAAAACCATACCAACAATAATGAAAAGACTATAATGCTTATAGTCATAGCCATATTATCAGCATGACCTTGAGACAATATATATCCCATTTGAACAATCACCGCAATTAACGACAATACCAAAAGGGAGTATGCCCATTTTTTTCTCAATAAAAGACCTAAACTACCTAAGGCGCCAGCAAAAACTGCTATAGCAAAAGCTGCGGTAAGCCAGGAGGGAAAATTTAAAATTATTTCTAATTGCTCATCAGTTAAGGCAGATTTCCAACGTTCTGTTTTGTAGGCTTGTCCTAAATATTGGTCGACACCCATTGCATTCCAAATAAGTGCAATAACACTAATAATCCAAAACCAAACTGGTGGTTTAGTAGTTGATTGATTACTCATAAAATTTTGGTTTAGTTGATTTATATGAATACAAGTTATAAATTTTTTGCTACAAATAATAATTAACTTACATTCCGTATTCATTTAATTAAAGAAATGAAAAAGTATTTTTATCTCATCAATATTCAATATTTAGGTTATCGGTTTCATGGTTGGCAAAAGCAGCCCAATGTAAAAACGCTGCATTTAATGGTAGATAGAACCTTGAATTTTATATTAGAAGGAAAGCCTTTTAAAAGTTTAAGTTCTGGAAGAACAGATGCTATGGTATCCGCTGAAAATGCCGCTATTGAATTGTTTATAGATGAGCCTATTGAAGATTTGGAAGCCTTTTTGGAATTATTCAACAATAATTTACCTCAAGATATACGAGCTCTAAACATTAAGGAAGTTGATAAAACATTTAACATCATAAATCATCCAAAAGTCAAGGAATATATATATCTTTTTACATTTGGTGAGAAATGCCATCCTTTCTGTGCACCCATAATGACGACTATTTTAGATGATTTAGATATTGAACTAATGAAACTAGGCGCCAAACTTTTCGAGGGAGAACATTTTATCAAATCATATTGTTATAAACCAACAGATAACGGCATATATACTCGTGAGATTTTAACCTGCGAAGTAATTGATAATAATTTATATTCCGCAAATTTTTTCCCAAACAAGTCTTACCTTCTTCGTGTAAAAGGTAAAGGTTTTATGAGAAACCAAATTCGATTGATGATGGGGGCTTTAATAGATTTAGGTAAGGGAAAATTGACCTTGGATGATATTAAAACCAGTTTATTACCTAACAGCGAAATAAAAATGGAATATATTGCGCCTGCATCGGGATTGATACTTAAAAAGATAGAATTTGATTAATACCCTCATTTTTGTTAGATTTAAAGAAACAAATTATTATGAATCCAACCATACCAAAATCTGTTTTTACATTTTTTGAAAAATTGCAAAAAAACAATAACCGAGATTGGTTTAATGATCATAAGTCAGAGTTTAAATCCATTGAAAAACAAGTAAAGGGTTTTTACAACAAGGTTTATGAAAATTTGAACAAACACGACGATATTGACAAAATAAAAATTTTTAGAATTTACAGAGATGTTCGCTTTTCTAAAAATAAGTTGCCTTATAAAACCCATTTTGGAGGATCATTTCATCGCTCAAAGCCAAAATTAAGAGGTGGTTATTATGTACACATTCAACCTAATAACGAAAGTTTTATTGCCACTGGCTTTTGGGAACCAGAACCGGCGGATTTACTTAGAATAAGAAAAGAATTTGAAATGGATGATAGTGAAATTAGAGAAATTCTAGAAGATAAAAAGATAAAATCTATTTGGGGCGGTTTTGTGGGCGACGAGGTTAAAATGGCACCAAAAGGTTTTAGCAAAGACCATAAAGCCATAGATTTAATCAAGAAAAAACAATACATATTCACCAAAAAATTTACGGACGAAGAAGTTTTAGACGCAGGTTTTATAACCGAAATTGATGAAGCCTTCAAGGCCATTCGCCCATATTTTGATTACATGAGCGATGTATTGACCACCGATTTAAATGGTGTGTCCCTTATATAATTTCCTTGATGATGTATTTGGATTGATTAAACTCAAATTGGTCGTTTACTAACTTATTTCTCAATAATTGACCAATAGGAGAGTTTAATGAAATGGCATAATAACTTTCACCTTCCAAATCAATTTTGCCAATACTGGTAGAGATGTAAAAATTCATCAAGTTGGTTTTTACTAGGCTTCCTAAAACCACATCATTAGAGTTAATGCTGGTTCTAATGTTTTGTAAATATATTTTTGTTTTTTGGGCATCATTCAAATGCTCTAAATTCTTTTCTAAATCGTTTAGTAATTTGCCGTTACCGGAGTCATCATCTTCCGAGTCACCTTTGTCATTACTCTCAATGGATTCTTTGATTAATGCAATCTCTTCTTTGTAGTCATTAATTCGCTTATCTACACGCTCGTTGCAGATTTGTAAAAGTTGTTGTTTTAGGGTCATTAAATTTAAACAGCGGTTAGAAGTTCTGGTTTTTCAAAAAGTTGAATATTACTTAGCAGTCTATCCTTTACAATATTCATCATTCGTTTATTTAAGGCAGATGAATTCTGGATGTAAATTTTATATTCTTCAACAGTAAAAACACCTATAATCATGCCTTTTAGTGAGTTACGAAACTTCATATCTTTTTGAACGGCATTTTCAATATAAATCATACGTTTTTCTAACGATAAACTATAAAAAACAGATTTATGTTTGGCAACATAATTTTTAAAAGCTTCAATAAGCAAATCATTTTGAAATTTAATTATGGGGCGTAATACCAAATTTTGAAATCGTTCCTCAGAACTCATATGATCATTAATTGTGGCTGATAAAATTTCTGGACGTATACTCTTTAAGTCTAATTCTCTAGTGTTCATGTCGTGAAGTTTTCACTAAAAATATAGATTATAAACCCCTTTAATAGGGTGACCAAATTATAATTATTAACGACCTTATTAACAATAAAGATTTTTTATATTTAAAAAAAAATTAAAATGAAGTTTGGAAGTGTTGAAAACCCAGAAAATATAGATTTTACATTCCCAAAAGACCATCCCGATACCAAACGCATACTGAACAAATTTAAGAATGATTACATTCCAGATATATATATCGGGTGTGCCAAATGGAATAAAGCCGATTTAAAAGGGTTTTATCCCAGGGGGACCAAAGATGAGTTGGTTTACTACTCAAGTCAGTTCAATTCTATTGAATTAAATGCCACCTTTTACCGCATTTTTCCTGCAGAACAGTTTTCGACTTGGTATGATAAAACACCTGAAGGTTTTAAGTTTTTCCCTAAATTAAATCAAGAAATAAGTCATTGGAAGCGCTTGTTAGACACTCAAAAAGTGGTTGAAAATTATTTGTATAACGCCTCCAATTTAAAAGAAAAGTTGGGAACCATTTTCTTACAAATGAATAATAATTTTGCACCTAAGGATTTTGATAGAGTAGTTGCCTTTGTTGAAAGTTGGCCAAAAGAAATTCCATTGGCTATGGAGTTTAGGCATACTGATTGGTATAACGATAAAATCATAGCAGATGATTTACATCAATTATTGGAAGAAAACAATATCTCTAACGTTATTGTTGATACTGCAGGGCGCAGAGATTTAATGCATATGCGCTTAACCAATGCCACTGCCTTTGTGCGCTTTGTGGGTGCCAATCATAAAAGTGATTATTCTCGTTTGGACGATTGGATTATGAAGTTGAAAGATTGGAAGAGGCAAGGCATTAGGGAAATCGATTTTTTCATTCATCAAAATATAGAAAAGGAGTCACCATTGCTTTCATCTTATTTTATAAAAAAAATAAATTCTGAATTAGGATATTCACTTAAAATACCCCAAAAAAATAATAATTAATAAAACCTATTTTAAAACACTACATTATGAGATTTCATACAAGAAAATGGATAAAACCTGAAGATTTAAATGCCAACGGTACGCTTTTTGGAGGTCGTTTATTAGATTGGATTGATGAAGAGGCAGCACTTTATACCATCATTCAATTAGAAAACCAAAAAGTGGTGACTAAATACATGAGCGAAATCGACTTTAAGTCTTCTGCTAAACAAGGCGATATTATAGAAATAGGAATTGAAGTGGTTAAATTTGGCAAAGCGTCATTAACATTAAGTTGTGAGGTTAGAAATAAAATGACCAGAGAAACTATAATTACTATTTCAAACATAGTTATGGTGAATTTGGGAGCTGATGGAAAAGCAAAACCCCATGGTAAAACTGAAGTGGAATTTGTTGCCAATAGATTGGAATAAACGCCTATTATTTTCAAGTTTAAAAATTATAAACAAACCTATACTTCTATTGAATAAAATTCAGTTAATATAATATCTATTGGCAATTTTATAAAAATTCAATAACTAAGAGGTATAAAGTTTTAAATAACTGTAATAAAATATAAATTTGTTCTACTGATATTCAACTTAATATTCAAACTGATTAGTTTCGGATATAGGTTATACAAAACTTAAATTATTTATGAGCAAAACATTGTTTGATAAGGTATGGGATTCCCATGTTGTAAGAAAGATTGAAGGAGGTCCTGATGTGTTTTTTATAGACCGTCATTTTATCCACGAGGTAACTAGTCCAGTAGCCTTTTTAGGATTGAAAAGTAGAGGATTAAAAGTATTATATCCCGAACGTACTTTTGCTACGGCAGATCATAATACTCCAACGATAAACCAACATTTACCTGTTGAAGATCCCTTATCTGCAAATCAGCTTAAAGCTTTAGAAGATAATTCAAACGAATATGGTATTAGCCATTGGGGTTTAGGACATAAAAAAAATGGTATTGTACACGTAGTTGGCCCTGAAAATGGTATAACATTCCCAGGAGCAACTATAGTTTGTGGAGATTCCCACACATCAACCCATGGTGCTTTTGGTGCCATTGCATTTGGTATAGGAACTTCCGAAGTAGAAATGGTGCTTTCTACACAGTGCATCATGCAACCCAAGCCAAAAAAAATGCGCATTAATATTAATGGTAATTTGGGCAAAGGGGTAACCCCAAAAGATGTGGCTCTATACATTATTTCTCAATTAACTACCTCTGGGGCAACCGGTTATTTTGTGGAGTATGCCGGTGATGTTTTTGAAAATATGACGATGGAAGGTCGTATGACAGTATGTAACCTTTCTATTGAAATGGGAGCCCGGGGTGGTATGATAGCTCCAGACGAGACAACCTTTGCATATTTAAAAGACAAACCATTATCCCTTAAAGGTGAGGACTGGGACAAAGCGGTTGCACATTGGAAAACTTTAAAAACTGATGAAGGTGCTAAGTTTGATAAAGAACTTACATTTAATGCCGCGGATATAGAACCTATGATAACTTACGGGACTAATCCTGGAATGGGTATTGGAATTTCTAAAAATATCCCAAATGCAGAGGCTGTTGAAGGTGGTGTAGCTACCTACAAAAAATCTTTGGAGTATATGGGGTATGATGAAAATGATTCCATGTTAGGAAAAAAAGTAGATTATGTCTTCTTGGGAAGTTGTACCAATGGTAGAATTGAAGACTTTAGAGCATTTGCATCCATAGTAAAAGGAAAGAAAAAAGCTGAAAATGTGACGGCTTGGTTAGTTCCAGGTTCTCACGAAGTAGAAGATAAAATTAAGGAAGAAGGTATTCTAGATATTATTACCGAAGCAGGCTTTACATTGCGCCAACCAGGATGTTCTGCTTGTTTGGCCATGAATGATGATAAAATTCCGGCTGGTAAATATGCGGTTAGCACCTCTAACAGGAACTTCGAAGGACGTCAAGGTCCTGGTTCCAGAACGATGTTAGCTAGTCCATTGGTTGCAGCTGCAGCGGCAATTACTGGAGTTGTTACAGATCCTAGAGAATTATTATAATCTTTGAAAATTATAAATAAATCAAAGATTGAACAAATAAACATTAAAAATGGCTTACGATAAATTTAACATATTAACAAGTACTGCGGTTCCGCTTCCATTGGAAAATGTGGATACCGATCAAATTATACCTGCTCGTTTCTTAAAAGCAACAGAGCGCAAGGGTTTTGGTGATAATCTTTTTAGAGATTGGCGATACCATAACGATGGATCGCCAAAAGAAAGCTTTGTTTTAAACAATCCCATATACTCAGGAAAGATTTTAGTAGGTGGAAAAAACTTTGGTTCCGGTTCTTCAAGAGAACATGCGGCCTGGGCCGTTTACGATTACGGTTTCCGTTGTGTAGTATCTAGTTTTTTTGCTGATATTTTTAGAAACAACTGTTTAAATGTTGGTGTCTTACCCGTTCAAGTAAGCCCAGAGTTTTCTGAACAAATTTTTGAAGAAATCTATAAAGATCCCAATACTGAAATAGAAGTTAATCTTCCAGAGCAAATTATTACCATAAAATCCACTGGAGCTCAAGAATCGTTTGAGATTAATAGTTACAAAAAAGATAACATGCTTAATGGTTTTGATGATATTGACTATTTACAAAGCATGAAAAGTGAAATAGAAGAATTTGCAAACGGCTTGATGCTATAATGGCAATACGACATTTAGAAATAATGGATACGACATTGCGTGACGGTGAACAAACCTCAGGTGTGTCGTTTTCTGCTTCCGAAAAACTAACAATTGCGAAACTTTTATTGGAAGAATTAAAGGTTGATCGCATCGAAATAGCCTCAGCAAGAGTTTCTGAAGGTGAATTTCAAGCTGTAAAAGACATTACACGTTGGGCTAAGGAAAACAATTATATAAACAATATTGAAGTATTAACTTTTGTTGACAATGGTGTATCTATAAACTGGATGATTGAAGCCGGTGCGAAAGTGCAAAATCTTTTAACAAAAGGCTCATTAAATCATTTAACTTACCAGCTTAAAAAAACTCCAAATCAGCACTTTGAAGAAATAAAAGAAAATATAATATTGGCGAAAACAAAGGGTATAGAAACCAATGTATATTTAGAGGATTGGAGCAATGGCATGCGAAATTCCAAAGACTATGTTTTTGAGTTTTTAGAATTTTTGTCTACCCAACCGGTAAAACGAATTATGCTCCCAGATACTCTTGGTATTTTAACACCTTATGAATCTTTTAATTTTATTAAAGAAATTAGAGATAAATACCCAGATTTACATTTTGATTTTCATGCACATAACGATTATGATTTAGGCGTTTCCAATGCTATTGAAGGCGCTAGAGCTGGAGCAAATGGTTTGCACTTAACAGTTAACGGTATGGGTGAGCGTGCAGGTAATGCCCCTATGGCTAGCACTATAGCAGTTATTAACGATTTCATGCCAGAAATTGAAATTAGTGTAAATGAAAAGGTATTATACACTGTAAGTAAGTTGGTTGAAAACTTTTCTGGAGTCATGATTCCAGCAAATAAACCCATCATAGGTGCTAATGTGTTTACCCAAACCGCTGGTATTCATGCCGATGGTGATAATAAAAAGAATTTGTATTTCAGTGATTTAATGCCAGAACGTTTTGGTAGAAAAAGGCAATATGCTTTGGGTAAATCTTCTGGTAAAGCTAATATTCAAAAAAATTTGCAGGAATTAGGTCTTCAGCTCAATGATGAAGATTTAAAAAAAGTAACCCAACGTATAATTGAATTGGGTGATAAAAAACAAGTGGTCACTAAAGAGGATTTGCCTTATATTATTTCAGATGTTTTGGATAGAACTTACGAAGAAAAGGTAAAGGTAGAATCCTATGTTTTAACCCACTCGAAAGGTTTAAAGCCATCCACAACAGTTTCAATTACTATTGAAAATGAAACCTATGAGGAAAACGCTCAAGGCGACGGACAATTTGATGCGTTCATGAACGCCATAAAAAATGTTTTTAAAAAGAAACGATTGGTACTACCAGAATTGATTGATTATGCGGTAAGAATACCCCCCGGTAGTCGATCTGATGCGTTATGTGAAACCATCATTACTTGGAAAAGCCCCGAAAAGGAGTTTAAAACTCGCGGTTTGGATTCCGATCAAACGGTTTCTGCGATTAAAGCCACCGAAAAAATGCTAAATATTATTACTAATTAAGACTATATAAATGAAATTTAATATTGCCCTTTTAGCCGGAGACGGTATTGGACCTGAAGTTATAGAACAAGCTGTAAAAGTAAGCGATGCTGTTGCTTTAAAATTTGGACATGAAATTACTTGGAAGCCGGCTTTAACTGGTGCAGCAGCTATTGATGCTGTAGGAGAACCTTATCCAGACGAAACACATGATATTTGTGTAGCTTCAGATGCTGTTTTATTCGGTGCCATTGGGCATCCACGTTTTGATAACGATCCCTCAGCTAAAGTGCGTCCAGAGCAAGGTTTACTAAAAATGCGTAAAAAATTAGGGCTATTCGCTAACGTGAGACCTACATTTACCTTTCCATCGTTATTAGATAAATCACCATTAAAAAAGGAGCGCATTGAAGGTACAGACTTGGTATTTTTACGCGAGTTAACGGGTGGTATTTACTTTGGAGAAAAGGGCAGAAGAGATGGTGGTGAAACAGCTTTTGATAACTGTGTTTATACAAGAGCTGAAGTGCAACGTTTAGCAAAAAAGGGTTTTGAATTAGCTATGACACGTTCTAAAAAACTGTGTTGTGTTGATAAAGCCAATGTTATGGAAACCTCTCGTTTGTGGCGTGAAACGGTTCAGGCAATGGAAAAAGATTATCCAGAAGTTGAAGTGAGTTATGAGTTTGTTGATGCCGTGGCCATGCGTTTAGTACAATGGCCAAATAGTTATGATGTCTTGATAACCGAAAATTTATTTGGTGATATCTTAACGGATGAAGCTTCTGTAATTTCAGGATCTATGGGATTAATGCCATCGGCTTCAATGGGGGCAGAGATCGCTTTGTTTGAACCCATCCATGGTTCTTATCCACAAGCAACTGGATTAAATATTGCAAATCCAATGGCTACAGTTCTTTCAGCAGCTATGATGTTTGAAACCGCTTTTAATTTACCAGAAGAAGGCAAAGCTATAAGAGATGCGGTGAATAAAGCATTGGCTGAAGGTATTGTTACTGAAGATTTGGCCGATGGCGGAAAAGCTTATGGAACCAAAGAAGTAGGGGATTGGCTAGCCGCCAACATCTAGCAAAATATGCTATAAAAATAAAAAAAGGTGAGTCGAAACGGCTTACCTTTTTTTATTTTAATTCCTGTGAAATAAGTATTACATGGAATGGCAATAAAAGCAACTTATACGAAATGTTGAAATAAGTCCTATATGAGATTTATTAGTTCGAATCTAGGATGGAAGTTTTGTTGTGTTTTTTGGATTCAATAGATTTCTTCACGACATTTGCAATGACGAATTAAAACTCGAACCTGTTGGCAATTCATAAATCTCCAAATCAAAATAGGGAAGTGAAGCGATGAGATGATCGAAAATATCGGACATGATGTACTCGTAATTCTCCCAGCGTTTATCGCTGCTAAACGCGTAAATTTCCATGGGAATCCCTTGTGTTGTTGGTGCCAATTGGCGTGCCATAATCATCATGTCTTTATTAATGGCAGAGTGGTGTTTTAGATAACTATCAATATACTTCCTAAAAACTCCAATATTGGTTAGATTTCTACCGTTAATTAAAAAATCCTTGTTGATGTTATTTGAAGCGTTATAAGATTTAATATCTTGTTGTCTCGTTTCTAAATATGCGGTTATTAGTTGAATGTTTTTAAGCTTTTCAACATCACTATCGGTTAAATATTTAACGCCTTCTTGTTTGATGTAAAGGGCTCTTTTTATTCGGCGTCCATCCGAATTCGTCATTCCTCGCCAGTTTTTAAATGAATCCGAAATCAGGGCATAGGTAGGAATCGTGGTGATGGTTTTATCAAAATTTTGAACTTTTACCGTGGCTAAATTAATTTCTATAACATCACCATCAGCACCATACTTTTCAAACGTTATCCAATCGCCTATGCGCACCATATCGTTAATAGACACTTGTATGCTCGCCACAAAACCTAATATGGTATCCTTAAAAACCAATATCACAACGGCAGAAATGGCGCCCATTCCAGTTAAAAATTTTATAAATGGAATATTCGTTATAATAGCAATAGCCGATAAAACCCCTCCAATCCAAGCAAAAATCATAAAGACTTGTATGTAGCTATCAATAGGTTTGTCTTTTAAGCGTGGTAAGGTTTTAAAATAATCCTTAAGTGTATTTAATAAACTTCTTACAATCCATAAAGTCAGTACAATGGAAAATACTTTAAGAATTTTTTCAATAACGACATCAGAATTTGGGAAATCTGAAAACACCATGGGAGCAAATTCCAAAGCGATGAGCAGAGGTATGATATGCGCTACATTTCGAGGTACCTTATTGGTTATGAGCAAATCATCAAAATTGGTTTTAGATTTCACCGCCAGTTTTGTAAACGTAGTTCTTATCAATTTCCTGATAATAAAATCCACTAACGAAATGATTATGAGCAATACTAGCAAAAGCCCCAGCATATTTAAATACTTGGATGTATTTTCTGAAATACCTTGTGAAACCAAATAATCAAAAATGAAGTGTTTAAATCTATCCATTTATTGTAATGCCTTGTTTAAGTATTTTTTATCAACATAAAAGGTTCCAAAGGGAATAATGGAGGCTAATAATACAATACTAAAATCCAATTTATTCCATTGGTAATCTTTTTTTAGGGTGTAAGCTAAAATAACATACGCGATAAATAGTAAACCGTGCGGCATCCCCAAAAGTTTCACATACTGTGGGTCATTCGCTAAATATTTTATTGGAGTAGCCAAGAAAAGTAACAAGATATAGGAAATACCCTCAAGGAATGCTATGATACGAAATATATTAAAAAATGACATGGTTATATGTTATTTTGCTTTGCAAAAGTATAACACTAAGCTGATAAAACAGAAACTTTTAAAACTTTTTACAGTACATTAAAAATGATGAGTCCGTATATAGCGAAGCGCATCAAACGTAAAGATCCGTAAACAACGACACTTTTAAACGGAAATTCAATAATACCTGCAGCTATACAGGATATTGAAAAGGGGAGTGGTAACAAAGCCCCAACAACAATTAAAAAACCTCCCCATTTTTTTGAGTTTTTAAGTTGTTTTTCCATTTTAAGCTCTAAATAGTTATGAAACGATGGAATTTTAGTAATAGAGCGTCCCATGTAATAAGCTAATAGTCCACCCCCGTATGATAAAATAGCTAATAAAGATAAATACAACCAAGGGCTAAACATTTTTCCTGCCCAGGCAATAAATATTTCGGGCGGCACGAGTCCCAATAAGGTTTCAGACAAAAAAAAGAAACTTAAAACACCATAAGATGGCAATATTTCGGTGAGTCTTATTAAAGCTTCATTAATATCATAAAAATGGTTTACGATATAAATTAGGGCTATCACAGCCAAAATGTAAGGAAAGGATTTTATAAGGGCATTCCATACAAACTTGTAAAACCCAGTATAGTTATAATATTGATGGAGTAATTGTAAACGTGATTTGTTCGTTTTGGTTTTTGATTTCATAACATATGGATAATTTGGGCAAACAAATATAGGGCTTCAATTTTTAATTGAATGATTTATTAAATGAATTTTAACAAGAAGGGAAGCAATATTAAATACATACAGGTTATTTCAAATGTGACATTTGTCATATTATCCTTTGGTTTTTGTGGTTAAATTTAAAACATAAACAAAATGATATAAAATAGGTCATAAAATCAACTTGATTTAACCAATTAAAAACCACAAACTAATCATATGAAAATATACGACGAAAAACACATTAAAAACGTTGTTTTTGTCGGAGCTCATGGCTGCGGAAAAACAACGCTCTCCGAAACAATGCTATATGAAGCAAAAATCATTAACAGGCGAGGAAGTATAGAAGAAAAAAATACAATTTCCGATTATCACGAAATTGAACAAGAACGCGGTACTTCCGTTTACGCAACACCGCTGCATACTGAATGGAGAAATTACAAAATAAACATTATTGATACACCGGGATTAGACGATTACATAGGTGAAATTATTTCTTCTATTCGGGTTGCCGATACCGTTGTAAATGTTATTAACGCCAAGAATGGTTGTGAAATAGGAACCGAGATTATTTGGAGTTATATCGATAAGTACCATAAACCCATGCTGTTTGTTATTAACCAAATAGATCATGAAGCGGCCAACTTTGAAAAAAGTTTCACAAGCTTAAAAAAATTGGTTGGGAATAATGTGGTTAAAATTCAATATCCTCTTATTATAGATGATGCGCAATGCATTGTAGACGTTTTAAAAATGAAACTCTATAAATTTTCTCCAGAAGGTGGTAAGCCCGAGAAATTGGAAATACCTCAATCTGAAATTGAAAAAGCGGATAAACTACACAATGAATTAGTAGAAAAAGCTGCTGAAAACGATGAAGAACTCTTAGAATTGTTTTTTGAAAAAGGCACACTAAATGAAGATGAGATGCGACAAGGCATAAAAGCAGGAATGTTAAATCATGATTTATTTCCTGTCTTTTGTGTTTCTGCATTAAACGATATGGGAACGGGCAGATTAATGGGCTTTATTGACAATGTCGCACCCGCTGCATACGAAATGAAACCTGAACAGAGTATTGAAGGTAAGCCAGTAGAACCTAAAATTGAAGCATCAACTTCAATATTTGTTTTCAAAACCATACATCAACCAAATTTAGGCCAAGTCACGTTTTTTAAAGTAATTTCAGGAACGGTGAATTTGAATGATAAACTAATAAATTCAAATAATGGTGAAACCGAAATTATAAATCAATTGTTTATAATGGATGGAAAAAACAGAAGTTCTGTTAGCAAATTAACCATAGGTGATATTGGAGCAACTTTAAAGCTTAAACATACTGAAACTGGGGATACACTATGCGAAAAAGGGTATCAGGTTACTATGAAACCTATAAAATACCCAGAATCTAGAATTATTAAAGCTATTTATGCTTCTAATAAAAAGGATGAAGAAAAGTTGAGCGATGCTTTAAAGAAAATCCATAGTCAAGATCCAACCGTTATTGTTGAATTTTCCAAAGAAACCAAACAATTATTATTAGGTTGCCAAGGAGAATTGCATTTAGCTACGATACAGTGGATGTTAAAGCATATCTATAATATTGAGGTGGAATTTAGAAAGCCTAAAATAGCATACAGAGAAACGGTACAACGTTCATCAACAGCTAATTACAGACATAAAAAACAATCAGGTGGTTCTGGGCAATTTGCACAAGTACATCTTAAAATTGAGCCTTGGTACGAGGGTATTGAAGAACCAGAAGGATTTAATATTAGGGGTAAGGAAGTCGTTGAATTACCTTGGGGAGGTACCTTAGTATTTTATAATTGTATTGTAGGTGGCGCTATAGATTTGAGATATTTACCATCGGTTATGAAAGGGGTTTTAGAGGTTATGGAATCTGGGCCTTTAACAAATTCATACATCCGTGATGTACGTGTTATGGTATATGATGGTAAAATGCACTCTGTAGACTCTAATGATATTTCATTCAAAATAGCTGGAGCACATGCCTTTAAAGAAGCTTTTTTGAATTCCAATCCCATGTTATTAGAGCCCACTAATAAACTTACTGTTAAAGTACCGGAAGATATGGTAGGTAATGTCATGACCGATTTACAGTCGAGACGCGCCATAATTCAAGGCATTGATAGTAAGGATCATTATCAGATATTACATTGTATTTGTCCGGCTGCCGAATTGTATGGCTATTCCACAACTTTAAGGTCGTTAACACAAGGAAGAGCAACGTTTAGTTCGGTGTTTTCGTCCTACCAAACCGTGCCCACAAATACCCAAGCAGAATTAGTAAAACAAGTAGATTTACAAGAACTAGAAGTATAACTTATAAAAATTAATAACATGCAAACTAAAGTATCATATTTAAGCGATTTAAAATTCAATTTAGATACCTGGCGCAGAGAACTCCGTTTTCATTTTAATGAAATGGATACTTTTGAAGAAAAACTAGAAGAAATAGCAGCAAGAGAATTTGATAAAAGGGCCATGCTGCAAATAGAACAATTCCAAAATCGAATAGAAATAGAACGTAACGAGATTTCTAAATTAATGCATCGCTGTAAAAACAAATTGAATAATTTACATGTGGTAGATTTAAATGAATCTATAGATGGAAGGTTATTATTTGAACAAAAACCTTTAAAAGACGATATGCGTCAATATATAAAATTGCATTACGACCTTAAGGAGGAAATGATGAATTTCTTTTCAGAGTGGTTGTAATATAAAATAAATTCATATTACATTATGTAAAAACCATATTCTATTGAAGAGGGTATGGTTTTTATATATCTAAATTTTCTATTTTACATAATATAAATTATAGTACAATTATAATAATGATTATCAGAATTTAAATTTTAAAAAAAAAGGTGTAAAATAATTATAGTGAGTGTTTTTTAAAATGATATTTGTATTACATTAGATTATAGCTATCAATAATGAGTAACTTCAAATGAAAACAAAAATTATTGTACTTGTTACTCTGGTAATGACCGCGAGTTTTTCTTGGTATTTTTTCTCTTATAATCAAGATTATCAACCTTCTACCGATTTTGATGAAACCGAATCCCATTTAGTGGTTTGGTCTCCATCATATGCCAACACCTATGTTAATTTCGTTAAGAATTTAGCGGAAGACGATCATGTTACTCTATTTGTCCCCAAAAAAACGGTTATAGATAGTTTGTTTAAACAACTTAAGTTATTTGGAGTTAATATGGATAATGTACAACTAGAATCGATGAACAATAGTAATATATGGGTTCGGGATTTTGGCCCCTCATTTTTAATGAACAAAAGTGGCGAAACCAAAATTTTAAGCTTTAAGTATAACGAATATGAGGAAAACACATTTCCATATGAATATCAATCATTTGTAAGGCAGCGGCTGAGGGCCTCTAAAATTGTGGGTATTGGTGGTGCCAGAGAATTAAATGGAAAGGGCTTGGCTATTCTGGTTGAAAAACATGAAGCATACAACAATCCAAAACTAACCAAAGATGACATTGCTAAAGAGTTAAAGGAAAAATTGGGCGTAAAAAAAATAATTTGGTTAAAAAGTGGGCTCCCCCAAGATGAATTACTGGCAGAAACCCCAATATTCGGAAATATTTATACCAATGGTGCTGGTAATCATATAGATGCTTTTTGCAGATTTATTTCGCCTAACACGGTGCTATTAGCCAAGGTAAATAGCAATGAAATAAATACAAACCCTATAGTGAAAATAGCTCATGAGCGGTTAGAAGAAAACTATCATATTCTTAAAAAAGCTACAGACCAAGATGGAAATCCTTTAAATATTATTAGGGTGCCAATGGCGCCATTGCTTATAGAAAGCGAATTAAATTTTAATGAAACAAGAACTTTTATAAGGTCTACCAGTTACTTGAATTTTATTATTACCAAAAATAAAGTGATCGTTCCTAGCTATGCTCAATATCTAAAAAGTGAAGATGCCATTTCTAAAGATGCAGAAGTAGAGATTATTTTTAAAAGTATTTTTCCTGAAAAGAAAATTGTGATGCTTGATTGCGTGGAATTGAATAGAAATGGTGGCGGTTTCCATTGTATATCAATTAATAAACCAAAATTAAAAACAAGAAAGAAAACGATTTAAAGGATTTTTAATTGGTTACTTCTCCTTGTTCATAGTTAAGGTTTTTCTTCAACAAATAGATTATGATTCCTATTGAAAATTAAATTAATAAAAATTTTTTGATATGGATTTCATGAGATAATTTAGAATACAATTTGTGAAGATGTGGTCTCCGATAATAAAACACAAAAAAATAATCCATTTTATTTTTTTACATCATTTTTATATTACCTTAGATTATAGTTACGTATAATTAGTAACACTAAATGAAAACAAAGATTATTGTACTTGTTTGTCTTTTAATGACTACAAGTTTTACTTGGTACTTCTTTTGTTATAATCAAGATTATCAACCGTCTACTGACTTTGATGAAACCGAATCCCATTTAGTGGTTTGGTCTCCCGCTTATTTAAACACATACCTTAATTTTGTTAAGAATGTAGCTGAAGATGACCATCTTACACTATTCATTCCCAGTTCAATAGAACCAGACAGCGTGTTTAAGGAACTTAAATTGTTTGGTGTTAATATGGAAAATGTTCAACTAAAAACTGTTACAAATACTGATATTTGGATTAGAGACTATGGCCCTACATTTTTGATGAATAAAAGTGGAAAAACCAAAGGTTTAAGCTTTAAATACTACAACCTTAAAAGGCATAGTTTTCCTTATGAATACCAATATTTGTTTAAAGAAAGGTTAAGAGCATCCAAGCTTGTAAGTGTTGGTGGCGCTAGGGAGTTAAATGGCAAAGGGTTGGCTATTTTGGTTGAAAAACATGAAATGGATAACAACCCAAAACTTACAAAAACAGAAATAGCTAAAGAATTAAAAAAGAAATTAGGCGTAAAAAAAATTATTTGGTTAAAAAAAGGACTTCCACAAGACGAATTACAAGCTGCAACCCCTCTTTTAGACAGTATTTACACAAATGGCGCTGGTAACCATATTGATGCTTTTTGCAGATTTATTTCACCTAATACTGTTTTATTGGCTCAGGTGGATAGTACGGAGCTTGATGCAAACCCCATTATGAAAATAGCTCATGAGCGTTTAGAGGAAAATTATACGATTCTTAAAAATGCTTCAGACCAAGATGGAAATCCTTTAAATATTATAAGGGTACCCATAGCGCCACTACTTTTTGAAAGTGAATATTATAAAAACAAAACCAAAGCCTTTTTAAGGTCTACTAGTTACTTGAATTTTATCATTACCAAAAATAAAGTTATTGTACCAAGCTATGCTCAATACCTAAAAAGCGAAGATGCCATTTCTAAAGATGCAGAGGTAGCCATTATATTTAAAAGTATTTTTCCTGAAAAGAAAATTGTGATGCTAGATTGCGTGGAACTTAATAGATATGGCGGAGGATTTCATTGTATAGCTATCAATAAACCCAAGAAAAAAGTAAAGAAGAAAGTAGTATAGTGCTTTTAAATTTGTTACCTCTACTTGTTAATTCTATTGTGATATAAATTCCCAATATATTACACTTCCCTCCTATGGCGCTTTGTAAAAGCGTTTTTTCTATTAGCATTTGATAAAAGTCTTTATTGAGTAAATTTATTCAGGAAGCTATAATTTGCTAAAGCACCAAGTTGAGTCATTTGCTAAAAGAATATAACCCAACCTTTAGGCACATCACCCGGTACAGTATCGTACCAATATTCTTTTTGCAAAGTGTGAAATAGCCCGTTATTATTTTAAGACCTCAGCATTATTTAACCAACGCTGTAAAAGAATTTGATTGTGTGAAATGGCTACTAAGTGAAATTTAGTAAAACGCTTAAAAACGCGAGATTCTTTTAAAGGCTCAACACACACGGCTATTGGTACAAGATAGTTCGAATGTATTAAAAACAATTTACCCTCTCGCTTTAATAAATAACCTACATGACCCTCATCAAAACCGATGAAATAAATTCCCTCTTCGGTTAAACTATCAATTTCATCAAAGGCCTTTTCTGGTGTCTCTTGTTCCACTTTATTAATTACTGAGCCACAACTAATTATTTTAGCTTCATCAATGGGCGATTTTTGAGCCAATTTATAACGGTTAAGATTTACTCCCATATCGCGCAAAGTTGTTGATATAAAATAACCACACGCAATGGTACCTTGGTTAGGTGTTGCCGTATGACCTCCAAAACTCCAAGGAGTGCCATACCAATGCGGGATAATTTTATCAACTAATTGATTGGTAAAAGCTGTTTTGATTTGGTCAAATGATATATTACCCAAACGAAAATCTTCTTTTAGACGTAAACGAAGTTGGTCAGTATATAATTTGGTGTTGGAATAAGAAACTGCTATACTATCTTTATCTGTTTTATAGATGAAAGATATGCCTTCTTTATTTTCAATGATTTCCTTTGTTTTCAAAGACTTTTCAGCAACATAAATATAAAATGCCACCTTGTTCATTTGAGGCGGTAATTCTTTGGTAAATCCAAATGAGAGTGTTAAAAAGAAAAATAACATAAACGTTTTAGTAGGTTTTGGGTCGTAAATTACTATTTTTTAACGTATTATGTTAGAAGTAATTATATTTAAAATGTTAATTTTTATATTTTTAAGCATATTTGATCTCTATATACTTAGATTTACAGCCCACCAAACTTCATAATCACGGGGTAAAATGGGTCTGTAACTTTGAAAACCCTGATCGGCAATTTCCAAGCCAATAATGTCATTTTTTTCATTGCACACATAGCTTATAAAAATGAATGAATGCCCATAAGGATCGAGTTTTTTCAC
The DNA here is from genome assembly GCF_039543505.1 of Litoribaculum gwangyangense. Taxonomy (NCBI): domain Bacteria; kingdom Pseudomonadati; phylum Bacteroidota; class Flavobacteriia; order Flavobacteriales; family Flavobacteriaceae; genus Litoribaculum; species Litoribaculum gwangyangense. The sequence goes on from NZ_BAABJW010000002.1 coordinate 312,573, forward strand.
GTTTACACCTTGAACAACCTTTTCATAATCTTCTTCATACCGCCAAACTTGCATAAGCGCCCCAGGTTTCAAGGCGCCACCCCAAATGCCTGTTGAATCTATTAAAGTACCCATGCCGGCATAAGCAATAGCACCTGCATTACCTTTACCTCGGTATTTTTCAGGAAGACTTCGCCATCCCTGATAAGTGTCTGAAGCGGAAGCATAAAGCATATCAAACACCTGCTTAGGGGAATGAAACCTAGAGGCCATGCTGTCGGGCAAATCTTGATAAAACAAATGGCCATAAACTTCTTTGTATGCTTTTTCAAAACGCCCTTTACTTACTGAAAGGCAATGACCATCTGGTTCCTTATTTTCACTGTTTAAATAGTTTTCCACAATCTTATTGGCCACAGGGCTTTCATTATATACATTGTGAGAATTTCTGAATTCTTCAAATAGCATGGTATTTATGGCAACTTCGGTTGCTGCTTCCAAAGGAATGATTGGTTTTAATGAATCATTAGCTTGTGATAAACTTAGTAATGCCAGTTCTGGTTTATGGATTGGATATTCATGATCATCAATAGCATATTCTTTTCCGTCTATTGGCGTTTTATCTGAAACCAAAAAGCTTGATTCGTAATTTGTTTCTTTTGTCGATGAACAATCTAATATCAATAGACCTGTAAGAGCTATACATATCAAGTAAGCAATATACTTTTTGATTGATATTTTTCTGAAGATGCGCTTCATTTCTATAGTTTAATGACTTTTTACATTGACACAATTTAATCTCGTCGTTATAAAACTCCCAACGCTATTGATAGCATTGTGTTTGGTAGATGATATCAAAGCTACCTTATATTATGTCAAAATAAAATGATTCTTATCAGTCAAATTTGATGATTTAGAATTCATATTAAATTTTAAGTATTATTCTTTAAACACTATAAAAAATGCAACGTTTAGTTAATTTTAACATTTTTAATTTAAAAAATATCATAAATTAGAGGAAAAATTCAAACGACTAACTCTTATGGAATCATCAAAATTAAGCAGACGTAATTGGCTAAAAAAAGGAACATTAACTCTTGCAGGCATGGCCATGATGCCTACAGATATTTGGGCTAATGCCGTAAAAGAGGCACAAACCAATAACAGAACCTATCTTTTTAATACAAAAAATAGTTTTAATGAGTTCACACCTCCTGTTTTGTTTGAACCTGAATTGAAAGCTATTTTACGTGCAAATGAGAATCCATATGGGCCACCACCATTGGCCGCTAAAGCATTTCAAGATGAAGTGTTTTCAGGTAACCGATATGCTTGGGAAACTTTAACCAACTTAGTAAATATTATAGCTAAAAAGGAAAACGTAAAACCAGAAAATATTTTAATGGCTCCAGGGTCATCTGATATTTTGGAGAAAGTTGCCATGGTGATGTTTCAACATGGTGGTGATGTGGTTAGTGCAGACCCCAGTTATATGTCATTAATCAATGTGTCTAAATCCGTTGGTGGCGAATGGAAATCCTATAAGCTTTTGGACGATTCTCAACATGATTTGGATGCCATGGAAGCGGGTATTGATTCGAATACCAAACTGGTATATATATGTAATCCAAATAATCCAACAGGTTCCATAACAAATGCTAGCAAACTAAAAGATTTCTGCCGCAGGGTTTCCGAAAAAGTGCCTGTTTTTATTGATGAAGCTTATATTGAACTTTCCGATAACGGCATAGTAGACAGTATGGTAAGTTTGGTTAGTGAAGGAAAAGATGTGATGGTAGCACGAACCTTTTCAAAAATACACGGCATGGCCGGTTTGCGTATTGGATATTTGGTTGGAAAAGAAGAAACCTTAAATAAAATAAATGACATCACTCGAGGTGGCATGGGTATCACAGGTCCTTCAATTATGGCTGCGACTACTAGTTTACAAGGTGAAGACTTTTTAAATATGTCTAAAACCAAAATTGCTGAAGCCAGAGCTTATACCCAAAATTACCTTGAGCAAAAAGGATATCGCTTTTTGCCATCTCAAACCAATTTCATGATTTTTGAAATCGATATGGATGGTAGTGATTTTCTTAATAAAATGTACAGCAAACAAGTGGGTGTAAGAGCATTTACTTTTTGGGGCAAAAATTGGTGTAGAGTGAGTATGGGAACCATGGATGAAATGAAATTATTTACCAATGCCATGGATGAAATATTTGCTTAATGTCTGATGCTCTTGTAAAAGCAATTTCATTTATAACCTTCATTTTTATTGGACTTTTACTTAAAAACAAGTTTAGTTCCAAGGATGAAATTAATGGTTTAAAAAAAATCATTTTATTGCTGGCCTTACCCGCAACGATTTTCGTTGCACTTATCAAGGTTAAGCTGCACATCGATTTACTTTTTTTACCATTTATAGCCTTAGCATTCAACCTTGTTTTATTTTTTGCTACGCCTTTGCTATTGCAAATTCTTGGATTTACCAATAAACCCATTATCAATACTGCTAAATTATTAATTCCATCTTTAGCCCCAGGGCTGTCATGTTTTCCATTTATTTTGGAATTTTTGGGAGAACCTTATTTAGCTAAAGCTGCCATGGCAGATTTAGGAAATAAATTTTTCGTGCTTTTTATTTTGTATTTAGTGGCGATAAAATGGTTTTACCGAAATAAAAACCAAAAAAAGGAATCCATTTACACTAAATTGAAATCGCTTTTCAAAGTGATGCTTTTTGAGCCTGTAAACCTATTTATTATACTGGCCTTGATATTATTGTTCTCTGGGATAACCTTAACCGACTTGCCTTTATTTATTCAAGAAAACCTCATACGATTAAGCGATATTATGACACCCTTGATTTTATTGTTCATTGGATTAGCGGTTGCTATTAAAAGAAAACAATTTACCCAGATATTTTCACTACTCATGCTTCGTTACGGGTTATCTTTATTATTGATTGGTTTTGTTATTTCAGTTTTTGATTTCGAAATGGGTAATGATGTTTTATTTATGATAGCGTTTGCATTAAGCGCTTGCAGTTTTTGGCCTTTTGCACATATTTCCAGTATTGCTATTAGAGAGAAAGATTTGCCAGAGAAAGAACAAACATTTAACACTAAATTTGCTCTGTCGGTTTTAGCTTTATCATTACCACTTTCGGTCTTACTTATATTAATGGTTTTTACAGCTGGAAATACCTTTATTAATCCTACAAATGTTTATTTGTTGGCATTATTTATTATCCTTCTCGGAATCGCTTTACCATTTTTCAAATGGGCGAAAAATGGCGCACAAATTAAAAATCGATATAGTAAAACCGACTAGTATTTTTAAAATATTAAAGCCCATTTAAATATTTAAATGGGCTTCTTATTTTGGTGAGAGAAATTTAATTAATATTCGGATTTGTTTTCTTTGCCTAAAATAATGTCCCTAGTGGCTACAAAAAGGCCTTCTTTTTTATCTAATTTAAGAATTCTATTAGGATTTGTTTGTTCGATTTTTTCACGACAAGACTCTTTTAATAAAGGATCGTTATCAAAAACAAAGGTCTCTATTTTTTGTTCTGGTTTACCTGGTTCTTTAATAATTGGAAGAATTTGCTTTAATTCGTTACCGTAAATGTATGATCCTGGTACAAAGGTGTAAAATGTATAACGCCCATCAGCATCGGTTTTTACCCAACCTCTGTGGTGTACATAGCGTTTTTTGTTTTCTCTTCGTAACTCAAAGTTTCCATCTTCATCTGCTTGATGGATAAAAAGCAATACGTTTTTGGCAGGTGTTACGCCATCATTTTCATAAATGATTCCCGTAATTTTAAGTTTGTTTGATTTAGATGCAAAATCGGGAATGGTATCCACACTGTTTAAATGCTTTTCAGAAAAATCATATATAGGACTACGTTTCTTGTAATTTTCTGGAATTTCATTTAAAACATCTGACGTTTCTTGTGAATTAATCACATTGGGACTAACTACGAAACTAACTAAACAAAAAAGGGTAAATAATTTTTTCATGGGGCTTATTATTTAATACATTCAAAACTAAATAACTAAGTCCTTTAGACATAAAAAAATCGTTTGAACTATAAATTTTTACGATGAATAGATGAAAAGACTTTTTTATTAACAAATAGCTATTTAACTATTCATTTTCTGAAATTTCTTTTGCATTTCCTGAATACCTTATAGGAAATCGTGAGACACTATTTAACGATATATTGGCATTTAAAGAAGGCCAAATTGTTATGTTTACATTAAAATTTTCAGAGTTACTTTTAGCTTCAAAGGAAATATCAATGCCATTATCCTTTCTTTTAACCGATTGATAATTCTTCATGAGTCCTTTCAATTTAATGGCTCCATCTCCTGATCCTCCATATCCAACCTGCATTTGTCGCTCACCAAAATATGGTAAATGAGAATAAATACTATCTCCTAAAATCTTTAAAAAATTGGAATTTCCAATTAAATTGATACTTGCAGAATTACTACCTGGTTGTAAAATGCCCGAATTTAAAACCTGGTTAAGGGCATTGGTGGTTTGCGGGTAAGCCCAGTCCGACTCTATGATAAATTCCTTACTTTCAACCATTGTGTTCAACTTTTGTATTTCAAAATCTGTAGCTACTTTTCTAGTTGATTGGCAAGAGTAAATGGTCAATAAAATGATACTCACAACAATAAATCTATAAGGCTTCATAAGCACTTTGTTTTCTTTCTAAAATACAAAATTTTAAGCAAATTTTTAAACTAAAGGACTAAAAATGAGCAACATTTAGATAAAAAAAACCAGAACATAATATTATGTTCTGGTTTAATAATTATGCGGATTTTTCTTTTAGATAAGTGTTGCCTCTAAAATTATCTTGGCATTTAATAATTTTGAAATAGGACAAATTTCTTTAGCCTTATTTGCAATTTCAATAAATTGGTCACTTTTAATATCAGGTACATTCCCTTCTAAATGTAAATCAATTTGTGTAACACTTCCGTCCTCAAAAGTTACCTTAGCACCCACATCCAATGTGGTGGCAGTAAAACCAGCTTCGTTAAGTAAAAAACTCAGTTGCATGGCAAAACAACCTGCGTGTGCTGCTCCAACCAATTCCTCTGGATTCGTACCTTTTTCACCATCTTCAAAACGGGTGTGAAACGAATATGCTGTATTTTCAAGTACTTTACTTCCTGTTGTTAAAGTTCCTTTGCCTTCCTTACCACTACCCTTCCATTGGGCTTTGGCTTTTCTGGTAAATTTCATATAGTTTTATTTTTTAAAAGTTTCAGTTAATAAATTTTGTAATGCTTCCCAAGATTTAGCATCGGCTTCGGCATTGTATTCCAAAGGTAATCCAAACTTTTCACCAAGGGCGGTTGCACCTTTACTAGTGTAAGCATGTTTTGCACCATCGTAAGCTACATATTTATAATCAGCATGAATGCTATCCATAGCCTTTTTAAAATTGGCAACAGATTCTGGCGATACAAAGGGGTCATCAGCTCCATTGGCGACTAATACTTTAGCTTTTAGCTTGTTGTTGGGCATTATAGGTAATTGAACGCCACTATGAAAGGCTGCAACAGCATCTAAGTCTTCGCCTGCATTAGCCATGGTTAATACCACGCTACCACCAAAGCAATACCCTATTGCTGCAATTTTGGTACTATCGACCGATGGATTATTCTTTAAAACATTTAAAGCAGCATCAAAACGGGCTTTTGCTACATCGATATTTTTCATAACCATACCAGAAAATTTACCGGCGTCTTCGGGATGTGCCGCTTGTTTACCATCTCCATACATATCAATGGCAATGGCAGTATAACCTAATTCGGCTAACATATCGGCGCGTTTACGTGTATAATCATTGTGTCCCCACCATTCGTGAACCACTATCACTCCTGGTCGTTTTCCTTCCAAGTTTTTATCATACGCCATATAGCCTTTCATTTGGGTACTGTCTGTGCTGTATGACACTTCTGTTCCTTCAACATTGATTTCTTTTACAGTCATCTCCTCTATGTTTTCTTTTGCTTTGTCTTTGCAGGATACTATCATGCCGAATGACATTAAGAAAATGAGCAGTTTGTTTTTAATTTTTAATTGTGTTTTCATGTATTGAAATTTGTTTAAAGATAAAACAATGAAACTTGAAAAAAGAGGAAACCCAATAAATGTATGCTATAAACCTATTTAAGAATCTTATCTATAGCATTTATCCAGTCGTTCATTTGAGTTTTATCGGTATGAAGAGCGATACTTCCATTTCCATAAGGCGCATAAATATTTGGATCTGTAACGGAAAAGAAACCAACAGTGGGGGTTAATGAGGCACTTGCCAAATGCATCACGCCGTTATCGGCAGCAATAAATACAGAAGTGTTTTTTATTATGGCCGCCATTTCTCGAATATCCTTGCTGAAAAAATGAGGCGCTTTAAAATTTATTTTTGAAATGTTTTCAATAGGAAGCATTTCAATAATGTTATAATTGGGGTATTCCTTTAACAAACGAGCATAGAAGGTTTCCCACCAATTTTCAGAATAACATTTGGCTCCTGTGGCATTCGTATAAATACAAATGGTTTTTTTATTGTTTTTGATGATGTTATCCAAAATTTTTTTTCCTTTAGTAATTTCATTTACATCCAGTTTTATATCCAAAACAGGCATGGCATGATTTCTTTTTTCAAAACCAAGTTTTTCTAAATAAAATCTCAGATTGTAAATAGGATATTTTGAAATATGTTCATAATCAGTGTACCTTTCCTGAATTTCTTCGTCCACATCGCCAAAAACCTTTATAGTTGACTTACTAAGCTGAGTTAGTAATCTTCCTGATGATGAGTTTTTATCGCCATTAATCACTAAATCATATTTAGTTTTTTTTATGGATACCCAGCTCAAAGCATATTTAAACAAATGATTAAAGGGTTTTTTTGGAAGTTGAATGATTTTATTGATTTCCTTATAATTCTGAAACACAGGAACAGCCACTCCACCTTTTACAAACAAGTCTATTTTGCAATCTGGAAAGGTGTTAATGACTTCTTGAACGATGGGCGTTAAAAGTAATTGATTGCCTAGACGATGATTGGGTCTAATGATTAAAACCTTTTTTATTTCCAATTTATTTGTGGGACCAATAACAGGATCTGAATACGATTTACCAATGTTTTTGGTAATGCTTTGCATGATGCGCCTTCTTATGTTATTGATGCGTGGTGATACTTTCATTCTAACTTTTTTTGGATTCCAGTTTAGCTTTGTATAGGACGTTTAAAACCAATCCTGCTATAATTAATGCGATACCCAATAAACTCCAAACGGTGTAAATTTCTGCAAATATAAAAACGCCTAACAATACCGTAAAAATTACTTCTAAATATTTAAGCGGTGCAACTTGATTTGTTGAGGCCACTTGGAACGCTTTGGTCATGTAAACCTGTCCGTAATACCCAAAAACACCCAATCCAAATAACATAAACCATTCTTTACCAACTGGATTTACCCAATTATTAATAGATAAAAGTCCACCAACAATAGTTGCAATAACCATAAAATAATTAACTACTACTACCGGATGGTCACCCTTACCAATTTTGTTTATCAAAATATAAACTAAGCCACTAAAAATAGCAGAAATAAATACCAATAACAATCCATAACTATTTACTTCGGTATCAAATCCTTTTATAATAATAACACCTGTAAACGCAATAAAAAAGAATAACCATTGCCATATTTTTATTTTTTCCTTCAAGAAGAAAATGGCGAATATAGCCGCGAAAATGGGTGCCATATATCGTAATGAAACCGCTGTACCTATGGGCAAATATTTGGTTGACATGAAAAATAAAGTCATTGAAGTAACACCCACAAGACCTCTTAAAACCAATAATTTTTTTTGGTTTCCAAGAAGCGGTATGTTATTTTTTATTAAAAACCAAAATGTAAAGAATAATGAACTTAGCGATCTAAAAAAAACGATTTGATAAGCATCTATATGCACCAAGTATCTCACAATGCCATTCATACAAGCGAAAGCCATGGTGCTTATGAGCATGAATTTTATGGCCGCCTTAACGTCCAATACCTCTGGGTTTAATGACACGGTTGGTATTTATGAAATAAACCCCCGTAAGCAATACAACAGCTGCTATTATAGATTGAAGGGTAATGGTTTCATTTAAAATCCACCAACCCAAGAATAGCGCTATAATAGGATTTACATAAGTGCTAGTAGCTACTTTTTCTGGAGAAACTACTTTTAATAAATAATTAAAAGCTGTAAACGCTACGATACTTCCAAACAAAATAAGTCCCAACATAGACCATTGCACAGTAGTGCTCCATTGAGTTGGTAATGACCATGTTTCACCAAAAAACAGACTGGCGATAGCTAACATAATACCACCAGTTAGCATTTGATAGCCCGTATTCACAAAATAATTGGATGGTAAATCTGCTTTCCCTACAAACAAACTACCAGAGGCCCAACTTATCATACAAACAAAAATCATAATCATCCCTACCATTTGATTTTCCTGACTGATAAGTTGTTTTTGACTCACAAGAAGATAGATACCAATAAAACCTAAAACTACCCCAATGTAAGACATAGTGGCTATTTTTTTACCTTGAAAAATTCGCATTAAAATTAATACTACTAAGGGTTGGGCTGAAATTTCTAAAGCTGCAAAACCACTATCCACAAATTTAAGTGCCCAAACAACCACTCCATTTCCAAAAGTTAAAAACAAAAAACCTGCAATAATGGTATTTTTAAATTGCTGTTTTGAAATTGAAATATTGACTTTTAAAAGTTTGGCGATGATAAAAATTAGAATACTAGCCACTATAAAACGTATAGCTGCCAACTTAAAAGGGGGTAATTCAGTAACGGCTATTTTGTTTAAAAGATAGGTAGAGCCCCAAATAACATAAATGGCAAAAAATGCTAAAACTATAACTACTGGTTTTTTTGGTAATGCCATAATCAGTTAAGGAGTTTAAAAAATATAAATTAAGAAGGGTTGTTATATTTATAAAGGCACACTTTAAGGCTATCAGAATCAAAAACCTCTGATACAATAGATGTGTCTAGTTCGAGTCGTTCTCCAGTATCTCCTTTCTTATCAAACTCAAATCGGTTTACAACATATCTAATCACCTCTTTTCTAGCCACATCCCTATCATTACCATTTACAACCACCCAAGGCGCATTTGGTTTACCTGTTTTTTTGAACATAGCTTCCTTATATTTCGTGAAATCTTCCCATTTGGACTGAGCCTCTACGTCAACGCTACTCAGTTTCCATTGTTTTAAAGGGTTATGAACCCGTTCTTCTAAACGTCGTTTTTGTTCTTCAGAATTAATAGAAAACCAAAATTTAAACAAATGGATGCCATCTTCAACCAAAAGCTTTTCTAATTGTACTACCTGCTTGTTAAATAGATTATACTGTTTTTTTGTGCAAAAGCCCATAACAGGCTCAACCACCGACCGATTGTACCAACTTCTATCAAAGAGAACCATTTCGCCAGGTCCAGGAAAATGTTCTATGTAACGTTGAAAATACCACTGGCCCATTTCTCTTTCGGTAGGTTTAGAAAGCGCAACTACCTTAAACAGTCTGGGATTTAAAAAACGGATAAACCGCATAATGGCGCCACCTTTACCTGCGGTATCCCTACCCTCAAATAAAATTAAAACTCTTTGATTGGTTTCTTTGATGTGCTGTTGTAGCCTTACTAACTCGGTTTGGAGATTTATGTATTCTTCATCTTCCTCTAAACTATGTAATGCCATAACTAAGACGATTTTTATAGATTGATAATCAAATCTTTTTCACTCGAACGGCATTCATGCCTTTGGCACCCCGCTCCAACTCGTAAGTCACTTTATCATTTTCTTCAATAGGCTCAAGAATACCACTTACGTGTACAAAATATTTTTCTTGGTTAATGCTGTCCAATATAAAACCAAAACCTTTTGAATGATCAAAAAAGGATACTTTCCCTTCCTTAGCAGAAGGTTCTTCTTCAACTCTATCTTCTTTTTTAGGAATTCCAAGTTCAATGCTTTCTGCTTCAATTTTCTCGCGCATTGCTGGATCTGGTGGTGTATCGGTTAAATTTCCGTTAAAATCTACATAGGCAAACTGAATCCCTTTTGGGTTGTCTTTAGCTTCAGCCTTTCTCGCATCTTTCTTTTTTTGCTTCTCTTCTCTTTTCTTTAATCGTTTTTTTTCTTTTTCAATTTTGTTAAAGGTAACTTGTGATTTTGCCATAGTTTATAACGTATACTTTGTATACTGCAGATTTATTTTGAATTAATAGCCGTAAAGATACGTCTTATTTTAAGGATGGAATAATTATATGGCAGTAAAATACTTAGTAGAATCAGTCTTCTGGTGCATAACCATGGATTTCTTCAAAAACGGTATCAAAATTTGCTCTTAAATAGGCATTTAATTTTTTCCTGTAATCACCTTTTAGCCATTCTACAAAATTGAACGTACTTTTACTTATGCATTTCGTATAACGTTGTATCCTAAAATCGATGTCATCGCCCAACATTTTTGCCAAAGCTAGGGCATCATAAACATCTTCACTGTTTTCGATACAAATTTTTGCGTGGTGTTCTATAGATCGTTCTAAAACTACCTTTGAAGACTCGCCATTTCTAATGGAATCCACATAGGTTTTTTGAATATCAAAATAAACGTTTTTGGATTTTGCAAATTCAGCACGTAATTCATCGGGCATTTCATATCTAAAGTTGCTTTCTAAATCCTCATCACTTAAAATAGAATCTAAATAATAATTAGGTGATTTAAAGATGCGTTGCCAATCCAAATCATCACCCCATGGTCCAAATCGGTGGAAATTATTACCTAAATCTACTACTGTAAAGGTTTTTTTGTTTTTCAATATACGGGAACCACGACCAATCATTTGGTAGTAAAGCGTTAGAGATTTAGTAGCTCTATTTAAAATGATGCTTTCTACGGTGGGTTCATCAAAACCTGTGGTTAAAATACTTACCGAAGTTAAAATGGCATCTGGTGTTTTTTTGAACCATTTTAATATTAATGCACGTTCCTTTTTTGTGTTGGTATTGTCTAAATGCGCAATAGGATAACCAGCTCTTCGAAAGGTATCATACACATGTAATGAAGTATTGATACCATTGTTAAAAATTAAAGTTTTTTTACCTTTTGAACGTTCCTCATAAGCTTGTAGAAGCTTCGTTAACATATCGTTATCAGTATACAAGTCTTCTGAAGATTTAACGGTATAATCACCGTTTGCTCCTACCACCAAAGAGGTTAAACCCACGTTATAAGTAAACATTTCAGCACGCGCCAAAAATCCATTTTCAATAAGTGATTCTATACTTTCACCAACAATTAATTCATCATAATTATCGGTCATTGGTAACTCAATACTCGAACTTAAAGGGGTGGCTGTTACACCCAGTATGAATGACTGGCTAAAAAATTTGAAAAGCTTTGTAAAAGAATTGTAATGGGCTTCATCTATAATAACCAAACCAATATCTGAAATGTCAAGCTTATCGTCATTTAAACGGTTGTTTAAGGTTTCAACCATAGCAACAAAGCATGAATAATTGCCTTGGTCACTCAAATCGGCCTTACTATCAATCACTTTGTTAACCACACCAAATTCGGTAAGCATGTTTGAGGTCTGTTTACATAATTCAATTCGGTGCGTCATCACCAAAACCTTTTTTTGGTGATGTTTCAAATATTGCCTAACAATCTCAGAAAATATAACCGTTTTACCACCGCCAGTTGGTAATTGGTATAACAAATGGTAGTCATCAGGAGACTCTTCAAAGGCCTTAAAAATTTTATTGATAGCCCCTTTTTGGTAGCTGTATAAATTTTTACCTTCTTTTCTATCTTCTAATTCTGTTCTTGAAACGGACATATTTGCAATTTACTGACGTGCAAAAATAACATCTTTAAAGGGTTTATCTAGCATCATTTTAATGAAAATTATATTGTAATATCTAAAGGAACCTTTTTAATATTTTTTTTGCTTATGATTTAGGGCATTAATTAATACATTTACATTATGAAAATTCACAACTATGCAAATTAATGACAAATCGGAGGTGAAGAGTTATCTGGCGAATTCAACAAGATACCAATCCATGACCTTTAGAAGATCAGGAAATAGTGGCGCATTGCTACCAGCCATTTCTTTGGGGTTGTGGCATAACTTTGGGTTTGTAGATAATATTCAAAATGGAAGAGAGATTTTAAGAACTGCTTTTGATTTAGGAATTACTCATTTTGATTTGGCAAATAATTATGGCCCACCTTATGGTTCTGCGGAAGAGAATTTTGGAACCATTTTCAAGAATGACTTTAAGTCATACAGAGATGAATTATTTATAGCTTCCAAAGCAGGTTTTGACATGTGGCCTGGGCCTTATGGCAACTGGGGCTCCAGAAAGTATTTAATTGCTAGTTTGGACCAGAGTTTAAAACGCATGGGACTGGATTATGTAGATATTTTTTATCATCATAGACCAGACCCACACACCCCTCTTGAAGAAACCATGGGGGCATTGGCTGATATAGTGCGACAAGGAAAAGCTTTGTATGTTGGCATCTCAAATTATGCTCCTAAAGAAACCCAAGAGGCAGCAGTTATTTTAAAGCGTTTAAATGTGCCATTTATTTTACATCAAGCCAGATATTCCATGTTTGATAGATGGATTGAAGATGGGCTTTTAGATACTTTAGAACAAATTGGTGTGGGTTGTATTGCCTTCTCACCATTAGCACAAGGTATGCTTACCGATAAATATATTAGTGGCATCCCTGAAAACTCAAGAGCAGCCAAAACCTTAACGTATTTAGATACCGATACGGTTAAAAGTAACCTAGTTAAAATTCAAAAACTAAATGAAATAGCCAAAGCGCGAGGGCAGAAACTACAGCAAATGGCGATTGCTTGGATTTTGAGACAAAAACAAGTGGCCTCTGTTTTGGTTGGTGCCAGTTCAGCCAATCAATTAAAAGACAATGTAGAGGCATTAAATAATTTGAGTTTTTCTAAAGAGGAATTAACTGAAATAGAAAAGATTATTGCTTAAATTTTTATAAACTTTTTTATGATTTTAATACCAAATTCATTTTCAATTGAAATAAAATAAATTCCCTGAGAGAGTTTTTCAACGTCTATTGAATTGTTATTTTGTAATTCGTAATTAGAACTATACAACTTGCCATTAATATCAAAAATTTTAATTTTAGACTTAGCTAAATTGAAAAATGATAATATAAGTATTTCGTTTTTTACTGGGTTAGGATAAATAATTAATTCTAACTTATTAGTTGGATTTTTTGCTGATAAAGAATTTAAAAAATATGTAGCATAATATCCAAGATTATTAGTAATAATTAACGTTTTTGGCTGACTTGATGTTTCATCTAATACTTGATAAGTGAAGGTGCTACCAAATGAATAATAATTATAAAAATTATTATATTTTGGAATTAATGAAAAGTATGGTTCCATTTCTTCTTTACAACCACCCAATGTTACATTAATAGTGGAAAAAGTAATTGTTGAACTGTCAGAATCTATGATAATTTCACCTGAAGCAGTATCACAGACGGCAGTACTAAAACTTTTTATATTTTGACTTTGATAGGAAAAAGATGCTTTGATTGTTCGTCCAAAATCTGAAATAAGTTGCAGATTGCTTTCAGAACCAATGTTTAAATCAATTAAACTCCATTCACCATCATCGATATCTAATGATTGGGAAAATACGCCAAAACTAAATACTATAAGTAAAAATAAATTTAAGGTGAACTTCATAAAATGAAAAAATAATGTGACAAAGTTATTCCTTCACCACAATAATGGTTGCTTTCACACCAGTGGCTAAATTCCATTGATTGTGTGATACAATAAAGCCATTATCATCAATCACTTTGAATTCTGCGGTATTGGGTCCAGAATCTCCTTGGTTTAAGGCTACAAAATCTATTTTGTTGAATCCAGGTTTTAAATCCAGTTTAAAGCCACTATAACCTCCATTTAAAAACACTCTGGGGTATATAATGTCGTCATTAATCCTAACTTGTATTAAGTCTCCATCAACATAGCCATGGTCTCGGTAAATAACATTCACAAATTTAGCTTTACTTTTAAAATCGCCTAAAAACTGGTCGGTAGTACTCCCATTTCGTTGTTCTACTTCTTCAGGAGATAATTTTAAATTCTCAATGTTTTTATTTATTCGCTTTTCATAAAGCTCTCCGGGGTTTCCAAACTGTTCCTCTGGAAACATAGAAAATTCTTTTTTAGGGAACTCCAAATTTGGAGATACTCGGGGAGTATTCAAACCAAAGTTTTTGTTTTCTATGGGTTTTGATGGCGTTAAAGGTGAAATATCAGCAGAATCTTTTTTGCTTTCAACCGCAGGTATAACTATAGACTTCCTTTTATTGTCTATTTGCGCATTAGCAGACAATGAAAGGCACATCATGAACATCAATAAAATATAATACTTCATTAAACTTTTATATTTTTTATCTAAAATCATGGTTGTTATGATATTTCAAAGCTATTATTATTATTTGAAAATACAAGTAACCCTCATTCATATTTAATATTCGTTTAACAATAATCATTCCTAAAAATAATTTTTGTCCTTGGTCCAATAATTTCCTTACCACTATCCTACTAAAAATAGTTAAAATATGTTAATTTATTACTTTGTTATGCATAGTACTGTAACAAAATTAATTTTTGGTCGTCTATCTAGTATAAATCAATTAAATAATAATCATTAATCAAAAAACAACAAATCATGAGAACTTTAAACAGCAATGAATTAACAGGAACATTTAGCGGAAGTAAAAGTAGCGAGTGGAACAGTAAAAGACGTTACAGATAAACAACGTTTTTTAGACCTTATTTCATTAATTAAAATCAATCAAAAAACAAACATTATGAGAACCTTAAACAACAATCAATTATCAGGAACATTAAGCGGTACTAAAAGTAACGAATGGAATAACAAAAGACGCTACAGATAAGTAGCGTCTTTTTAAACTTAACTTTCATCAAATCAACAAATGAACTCAATTAATAACATATCAAGACGGTTAAATAATTTAACACAAGAAAATTTATTCACTAACAATCGTGTCATCGATTTTCATACCTCTAATAATGGGCTTTGGAAAGGATCTAAAAGATACGCACACTAATTTAAAATTTTAGTTTCTGGTATTGTTTTTGTGATTTAAGTTAGTATTAACATTTAAACTTAAATCATGAGGCATTCAAAACTAGTACCCGAAGTAAACGCAGGGTCTATGGCAGACATTGCGTTTTTATTACTCATTTTCTTTCTTGTAACAGCAACCATTTCATCAGAGGAAGGCATTAGCAGAATATTGCCCAAAGATTGCCTAAATGGAGATTGTGGTGCCACCATCGCTGATCGCAATATACTTCGTATTATAATTAATAATAATGATGAAGTTATGGTAAATGAGGACATCGTACTTATTGAAAATTTAAAGGATTTAACAAAAGACTTTTTAGACAATAATGGGGATGATACGTGTGGTTATTGCACTGGAAATAAAAGTTCAGAAGCATCTGACAATCCAAAAAAAGCTGTGGTCTCATTGCAAAACGGGCCATTAACTACCTACAGGCAGTATGTTACCGTTCAAAATGAAATTACAAAAGCTTATTACGAATTAAGGAAAAGTTATAGTTTAAATGTTTTTAAAAAGCCTTCCGATGAATTAACAAAGGAAGAATTAAAACAAGTTCAGGAAGCCTATCCGTTTATACTTTCTGAGGCTGAAACAAAATAAGTCTAGTCTTTAATGGGTATTCCATAGTCGATGCAAACCTTTTTTCTGCCCCATAATTTGGCAGCTTTAACATCGGTTCCCATATAGATATCTATTTTATTTTTCCAGCGTGGGTGCATTTTATCTTTAACCCAATAGATTCCTTCAAGCCCTTCAATCTTGACAGGGATATTGTGTTTTAAACCTTTTCGTAATAAATCATTGGAAACAGCAATGTATTTTAGCCCCGGTTTCAAACTATCACCAAATGCGGTAATAAGGGGACTGGAATCGGTTTGATAAGAAAGCGAATTATAGGCTGTAGCTGTTACTTTCATGGAGTTCCATGAGTAGCTACGTTCAACAATATCTCTATCATTTTTACAATTAAAAAGCAATAGAAAAGCAATAAGTAGAAACAACCTCAAAATACATCATTTTAATTCTTTTAAATATATGAATTTTGGAATTAGTAAGCCAAAAGCGTTTTTAATTCGGTTTCAAACTTGTTTTTTGCCAAATATTGTTCCTCCAACTGTTTAGCAAATGGGATAGGCGTTTCTAAACTTGCCACGCGTTTAACAGGCGCATCCAAAAACTCAAAGCAATGTTCCATTATGAGTGCTGAAATATCACTTGCAATCCCACCAAACAAAGAGTCTTCCTGCACGATGATAGCTTTGCCAGTTTTTTTAACTGAATCATATATGGTTTGGGTATCTAAAGGTTGAAGCGTTCTTAAATCTACAAGATCTGCTGAAATATCAGGGTTATTATTCAAGGTTTCCAAAGCCCAATGTATGGCTGAACCATAACTAATAATGGTTACATCATTTCCAGTTCTTAGAACCGATGCTTTGCCGTAAGGAAGTGTGTAATAATCCACGGGCACTTCTTGACGAATGCTTCTGTAAAGTCCTTTGTGCTCAAAAAACAATACTGGGTTTGGGTCATTTATAGCAGTATTTAAAAGGCCTTTAGCATCATAGGGAAACGCAGGATAAACCACTTTTAATCCTGGTGTTTTTGTAAACCACGCTTCGTTTGTTTGAGAGTGGAATGGTCCTGCAGCTACACCACCACCACAAGGCATACGTATGACTACATCGGCATTCTGGTTCCATCTGTAGTACGATTTTGCTAAATAATTGACCACAGGATTAAAGCCTGAGGTTATAAAATCTGCAAACTGCATTTCGACAATACTTTTTATTCCTGCGATAGATAAACCCATGGCCGTTTCAATAATTGACGATTCGCAAATGGGTGTATTACGTACTCTATCTTTCCCAAATTGCTCAACAAAACCCTCGGTTATCTTAAAAGCACCACCATATTCAGCAATATCTTGCCCCATAATAACGAGGTCGTTGTATCGCTCCATACTTTGTTTTAAACTTTCTGAAATAGCATCTATGAACCGAATTTTTTTTTCTTCTTTATTATTTTTAAATTCTTGATATTCAAATTTTTGAAATACATCATTTAACTCTAAGGTTTCATTTGGTAAAATAGCTTCTTCATTAAAAGCAACCTCCAAATGTTCATTTATTTCATGGGTAATATCTTCACTGATTTTAACCTCTACTTCTCCTTTTAGAATATTTTCGTTTTTTAAAAACTCTTGGAAATTCTGAATAGGATCTTTTTTAGCCCATTCATTCATAAGTTCTTGGGGTACGTATTTTGTCCCACTCGCCTCTTCGTGGCCTCGCATTCTAAAAGTCTTAAATTCCAACAAAACAGGTCTCGGGTTTTGGCGTACACTTTCGGCAATCTCATTTACTTTAGTATAAACTTCCACTATATTGTTGCCATCAATAATGTGCGATTCCATGCCGTAACCAATACCACGTTCTGCTAAATCTTTGCAGGAATATTGCTCATTTGTTGGGGTTGATAAGCCATAACCGTTGTTTTCAATACAAAATAAAACAGGCAATTGCCATACGGAAGCCACGTTTAAGGCCTCATGAAAATCACCTTCGCTGGTACCTCCTTCACCTGTAAAAACAGCAGTCACTTGGTTTTTGTTTTTTAGTTTGGAAGCTAAGGCTATACCATCAGCAACTCCCAACTGCGGCCCTAAATGCGATATCATTCCTATAATTTTGTATTGTTGTGTACCGAAATGAAAGGACCTATCCCGGCCTTTTGTAAATCCCGAGGCTTTTCCTTGCCATTGTGCAAACAATCTATAGAAGGGAATATTTCTTGTTGTAAAAACACCTAGATTTCGATGCATGGGTAAAATATATTCATCAGAATTCAAAGCCATAGTAATTCCAACTGAAATAGCCTCTTGCCCTATCCCTGAAAACCATTTGCTAATTTTTCCTTGTCGCAATAAAACAAGCATCTTCTCCTCTATTAATCTGGGTTTTAACATGTTTTTGTACAATTCCAACAAAACTGTATGATCCAGATTTTCAATGTTATAAACCATGCCTTATCATGTTGTTAAGCGTTAAAATTACGTAATAATTACCCTTTCAAATATACCATAAAAAGGGTATATCAATCATAAACTTATACCTGAAACTTTACAATGTTTTTGTACCTTTGTGATAGCTTTATTTATAAATACCCACTCATGAATACTATACCTAGTGTTAATTTAAAAGACTTCATATCTAATGACCCTATTAAAAAACAAAAATTTGTTGACGCTATTGGAAAAGCCTATGAAGAGATAGGTTTTGTGGCACTTAAGGGACATTTTTTAAATGATGATTTAGTAAAAAAACTTTACGAAGAAGTAAAGAACTTTTTCAATTTGCCATTGGAAACCAAGCAGAAATATGAAATTCCTGGAATTGGTGGCCAACGTGGGTATGTGTCTTTTGGAAAAGAAAGTGCCAAGGGTAAAAAAGAAGGCGATTTAAAAGAATTTTGGCATTTTGGACAGTATGTTGAAGATGATGAAAAGTTAAAAGTTGAATATCCAGATAATGTGCTGGTTGAAGAACTACCAGAATTTAATAAAGTTGGAAAAGACACCTATAAAATGCTTGAAAAAACAGCCAAATATGTTTTACGGGCATTGGCATTACATTTAGGTTTGGAAGAAACCTATTTTGATGAATATATTCACAACGGGAATTCAATTTTACGCCCCATACACTACCCACCTATCACGGAGGAGCCCAAAGAAGCTGTGAGAGCTGCAGCTCACGGTGATATTAATTTGATAACACTGCTTATGGGTGCTCAAGGTAGAGGTTTGCAAGTTCAAAACCATAAAGGCGAGTGGATAGATGCTATTGCTGAACCTGACGAATTGATGATTAATGTTGGTGATATGCTATCAAGACACACTAATAATAAATTGAAATCTACCATACACCGCGTGATTAACCCACCAAAAGAACTATGGGGAACCTCACGCTATTCAATTCCGTTTTTTATGCACCCTGTAAGTAGTATGAAATTAGATGTTTTGGAAGGCTGTATTGATGAAAGCAATCCAAAAGCATTTGAAGATATTACGGCAGGTGAATTTTTAAATGAACGATTAATTGAACTTGGTCTTATCAAAAAGTAACATCATGGATTTACATGACCAATTAAAAAATCTATTTCCCGACCATGTAAATGAAGAAAAGGAACCAGATATTGAAGAATCTCTCGATATTTGGATGCAAGACGACCCCATTATTTGTAAATACGAAAAACGAAAAGGTAAGCCTATAACCATTCTCGAGGGTTATACAGGCGCTACCGAAGATTT
Organism: Litoribaculum gwangyangense; assembly: GCF_039543505.1. NCBI lineage: Bacteria > Pseudomonadati > Bacteroidota > Flavobacteriia > Flavobacteriales > Flavobacteriaceae > Litoribaculum > Litoribaculum gwangyangense. Next base: position 332,165 of record NZ_BAABJW010000002.1, read on the forward strand.
TAAAATGCTAGCCAAAGAAATAAAAACCACTTTAAGTGTTGGTGGGAGTTTTAAAGATGATAAAATTATTATTCAGGGAGATTATCGTGACAAAATCATGAATATACTAAAAAACAAAGGGTTTAAAGTAAAACGCGTGGGTGGATAAATTATGGACAAACAACCTCTACATATTACAAATGGCAGTATATTATCCGATTTTCTCAACGAACTAAACGTTGAGGGAGAAAAGCTAACATGGCAGGAAATGCTTTGCGAAGGCCCAACTATTGAAATGGTTTATACAGAACAATTTATAAGTTTAAGACAAGCTTTTTTTGATGAGTTTTATGATGTTGACTTAGATTTAGAACAAATCACCTCAGAATTGAACAAACTAAATAATGTTAATGATTATTCTGAAATTGTGTTGTGGTTTGAGTATGATTTATTTTGCCATATCAATATGGTAGCTGTTATCAGCTTGATTCAACAGAGAAAAATAGACTTACCTATATATTTGGTATGTAGTGGTAGAATAGAAGGCAGTAAAAATTTAAAAGGTTTAGGGGAATTATCTTCAAAAGAACTATTGGAACATTATAAAAACAAAGTGTTGCTCAATCACGATGATATCAGTTTAGCAACCACGGTCTGGGGTATTTACTGCGGTATAGACCATAACTTACTTAAGCCGTTTATTTTAAAGCCATCATCATTTAAATATTTGACCAATTGTTTAAAAGCGCATTTAGAACGCTTTCCTGAGTTGCATGACGGATTGAATATTTTGGAAAGAAACATTCTTAAGATTATTGAAAAACATCAAATAACTTCCAAAAACCACTTATTGGGATATGCTTTAAACTATCAAGGATTTTATGGTTATGGCGATTTACAATTGTCAAGAATTATTGATAATTTACACATGTTCTATACCCTTTCAGAAGTTGGATTAACTTTAAACAGAAAAGGTCATGAAGCTTTGTTGGGACATCATAATTTTTCTTCAGAAATTAATGATAAAATGACGTTTGGTGGTGTAAAAAAAATGGATTTTCAATTCAGTAATACTGAAAACAAACTCATAAAATCTGTTTCAAATGCCATGTAAGGAATCGGAACTCATATTAAACCCAGACGGGAGCGTTTACCATTTGAATTTAAAGCCTGAACAAGTTTCAAGAACTATTATTTTTGTGGGAGATCAGGATCGTGTTGAAAAAGTAACAAAATACTTTGACAGTATTGAGTTTACCATTCAAAAAAGAGAGTTCAAAACTCAAACTGGATTTTATAAGGGAAAACGAATTAGTGTAATTTCCACAGGTATTGGACCAGATAATATAGATATTGTCCTGAACGAATTGGATGCGCTTTTTAATATTGATTTAAAAACAAGACTTCCAAAAAAAAACCAGACTAGTCTTGATATTATTAGGGTAGGCACATCGGGTTCACTACAAAAAGATATTCCTGTTGATTCAATTGTTATGAGTGAATATGGACTCGATATAAACGGGATGCTTCACTCATATATAACGGATATTATTTCCAATCCTGAAATAGAAAACGCCTTTATTTCACAAACTAATTGGCATCAAAATAAGGCGAAACCCATAATAATCAAAGCAGGAGAGAAATTACTAGAAGCTTTTGAAAGTAACGAAACCCATAAAGGTTTAACGGCTACCGCTGGTGGATTTTATGGACCACAAGGGCGAGTTTTAAGATTACCCATTCAGGACCCAGGTTTAAACTCAAAAATGGATGCTTTTAATTTTAAAGGCATGCGGATAACCAATCTTGAAATGGAAACATCCGCTATTTATGGACTTTCAAAACTCTTAGGGCACCAAGCATTATCATTAAATGCCATCATCGCTAATAGGGCTTTAGGAACTTTTAGCAAAAACCCATCGAAAGTCATTGAGCGCCTGATTGGTTATACACTCAATAAAATTATAGAACAAATAGATTGATTTAATGAAGAAAATTAACATTGGCGGTGTTCCAGAACATTTTAATTTGGCTTGGTATTTAACGCTAAAAGATGGAGCATATAAAGAAAATAATATCAATTTAAGGTGGCATGATTATCCTGGTGGAACGGGTGCTATGTGTAAAGCACTGCGAAATAAAGACATCGATTTAGCTGTTATACTAACTGAAGGTATTATAAAAGATATTATTGATGGCAATCCATGCAAAATTGTTCAAACTTTTGTAGAAACTCCTTTAGTTTGGGGCATCCATGTCGCTAAAAACTCCTCCTATAAAACAATTGACGATATAAAAGGAACAAAAGCAGCCATTAGCAGATATGGTTCTGGTTCTCATTTAATGGCATTTATTAACGCCGAAAACCATCATTGGGATATAAAAAACGATTTAAATTTTGAAGTAGTTAAAGATTTAGAAGGTGCTGTAAAATCTCTAACGGATGGTAGTTCTGACTATTTCTTGTGGGAAAAATTTACTACAAAACCTTTGGTAGATGATGGAACTTTTAGAAGAATAGGTAATTGCCCTTCGCCATGGCCTTGTTTTGTAATTGCAGCAAGGGAAGACTTTATTGAAGGAAACACAGAGGATTTAAAAACTATTTTGGAAATCATTAATAACACAACATCAGAGTTTAAAGACATTCCAAGTATTGACAAAACTATTTCTAACCGTTACAAACAAAAACTTGAAGATGTTCAGGAATGGTTAAGCATCACCGAATGGTCACAATCCTTAATTGATAAAAAAACAATTATGAATACTCAAAAAGAGTTGTTTGCATTAGATATTATTGATAAAATTGTTGACTATAATATGTTAACCTATAAACTCTAAAAATAGATTTAACAAAAACTTATCAATATAGCGCTTACATATTTTTATTTTTGAAAAAAATAAACCCATAATATGAAAAAACTACTTTTAATTTCTTTACTATTTTCTGTTTTAGCCTGTAAAGAAGAACCTAAAGATTATGTTACTTTATCTGGAAAAATAATAAATAAAAACAGCGACTCTGTTGTTGTAATTACCCGTGGCTATTCAAAAACTATCCAGTTAAATGAAGATGGCACCTTTAAAGACACATTAAAGGTTGAAACTGGGGTACATAGTTTTTATGATGGTACAGAAGGGTCTCCAGTTTACCTTAAAAATGGTTTCGATTTAAATTTAACTCTAGATACAAAGAAATTTCATGAATCCATTACCTATGAAGGTATTGGTGCTGAGCACAGTAATTTTCTAGCCAAAAATTCACTAATTCAAGAAAAGCTTCTTGATCTTGATAAATTGGGAAATCTAAGTATGGATGGTCTAGAAAATGAGCTGAATATGATTAATTTAAAACTTACAGAGTTTTATAATTCAAATAGTCAAGTAGACACATCCATAACCAATACGCTAAAAAACAATTTGAAACCTATGCTCGAGTCTTACAAAAGATATTTGGCTCAAGGAATCACTTTAAAATCGGCACTGCCAAAAGGCTCTCTCTCACCAACTTTTGAAAATTATATAAACTATAAAGGTGGTACAACCTCCTTATCTGATTTAAAAGGTAAATATGTGTATGTGGATGTATGGGCTACTTGGTGCGGTCCTTGTAAGGTAGAAATACCCTCATTAAAAGAATTAGAAAAGGATTATCACGGTAAAAACATTCATTTTGTTAGCTTATCAGTGGATGATGGGCGAGGTTACAGAGCCGAAACACAAGAAGCTGCGGCTGCTTTAGCAAAGGAAGGTTGGAAAAAAATGATTTCTGAAAAAAAATTGGGTGGTATTCAATTATTATCACCAAATGGTTGGCAGGACGATTTTATTCAGGACTATAAAATAAATGGTATTCCAAGATTCATATTAATAGATACTGAAGGAAATATTGTAAATCCAGATGCCCCGAGACCATCCAGTGATGGAATTAGAGAGTTGTTTACAGAACTAAACATATAGATAAAAAAAGTCGATAGTCTGCGGCTTTTTTATTTCTTTTTAGTTTTCATTTTCTTCATCCATTTCTTGATGTTCTATTTCTTCTGGTTGCTTGAATAAGTCTAAATATGCTTTTCCTAAATATTCAATAACATGACTAGCAATTAAGCTTTGATACCCAAAGTCTTCAACCGCAATGTCAGCAGATCTCCCATGTAAATACACTCCAAAAATGGTTGCTGTTAGTGGATTATACCCTTGAGAAATTAATCCTGCAATAATTCCGGTTAACACATCACCACTTCCAGCGGTAGATAAGCCTGGATTGCCTGTTGTGTTAATATAAAGCTTATCATTAAAAACAGTTATGGTATGAGCACCTTTTATTAACAGGATAATATCGTGTTTTTTTGAAAATGCTTTCGCTTTTTTTAATTTTTCGAAATCATTTTTCCAGGCACCTACCAAGCGTTCTAATTCTTTTGGGTGTGGTGTTAAAACACTTTGCGATGGTAATAATTTTACTAAAGCTTTCTTTTTAGCTAGAATATTAATACCATCGGCATCAATCACCAAAGGAGTTTTGTGTTTTTTTAAAAAAACCTCAAAAGCATCAATTGTTTTATTATTTACTCCTACTCCCATACCAAATGCAACAACCGTAGGTTCCATCTCAAAATTTATAGATGTTATGAGTTTTTCATCAACATCTGTTATTACCATGGCTTCAGGGAATGAAGATTGCAATGCTGTATAACCACATTTTGGGATATAAACTGTAACCAATCCTGCCCCTGCTGATAATGTCGCTTTGCTAGAGAGCGTTACAGCACCTATTTTACCATAACTGCCTCCAATAATTAGTGCATGTCCAAATTGACCCTTATGTGAAAATTTTTCTCTAGGAATGTAGTTTGGTAATACTTCATGCTTTCCAATGAGTTCTACTTCTGTTTTGGTTTTGTAAAGATATTCCTGATCCAGACCAATGTTTAAAACTTCCCATTGAACAGTATACTTTGCGGTTTGCGGTAAAAAAAAAGTCAGTTTTGGTGACGCAAAACTCAAGGTGTAACCGGCATAAACAACAGCATCCTCATCTTCAACAGCTTGATCAGGAAACAATCCTGAAGGAATATCGATAGATAAAGTAAATGCTTTACTGGCTTTAAAATGCATGAACAAGGCTTTTACCCAATCAACCACAGGTCTGTTTATTCCTATTCCAAAAACGGCATCCACAATAATATCCTCTGGATTAATCTCTGGAAAATCCACTTTGGATTTTAATAATTCTGGCCATTTTTTGGTAACATTTTTTATGCGGTCGTAATTAATCAAAAAATCTTTTGAGCGTTTATCACTGTAATTAACAATGTAGGTGTTTACGTTATAACCATCTAAAATTAAGTGTCTTGCCAATACTAATCCATCGCCACCATTATTTCCTATACCACAAAATACATGGATGGGAACTTGGGCTCCTTGCATACGCAAGTGAATCCAATTAAAAATTTCGGTACCGGCACGTTCCATTAAATCTGTTGAACTTATTTTTTGGCGTTCGGCAGTTAAACGATCGCCTTCATAAATTTGTTCTTTTGAAAATATTTTCATTTGTTCAATTATTGATTTTTCAATTCTAGTTGGTATTCATTAGATATATTAAATGAAATTTACTTCAATATAAGAATACATCAAAAAATAATATTTTGTTTTTTTATTAGGCTAAAAGTAATACTTTTGAGTAGTTATTTATTGAATAAAATGATTCATTTAAACCAAAATACATATTCTACTTTTGCGATTTTTACTAAAGCAATGACTTCTATTTTTGGTGTTACAATTAATAATACAACCCTTTGGGGTTGCTAATTAAATATTCTTCAGACCATTTTTGTAATGTAAAAAATTACAACTTTTCAAGTATTATTTTTAATTATCAATATATTAAAACATGAAAGTTTTAAAATTTGGAGGAACATCAGTAGGTTCTTCAAAAAACATAAATAATGTCATCAAAATTTTAGAAGATTATTCTAAAACGGATTTGGTTATATGTGTGGTTTCAGCGGTTGGAGGTGTTACAGATAAATTACTTTTAGCAGGAAAGCAAGCTCAAAATAAAGAGGATAATTATACAGAATCGTTTAATACTATAAAGGATATTCATTTAAATATTATTCGGGAGTTAAACCCTAGTAATAATGCTTCTATTTTAGATTTTGTTGAGGGGAAATTAAATGAATTAAAAAGTTTATTGGACGGTATTTATTTGATTAATGAACTATCGCCTAAAACTTCGGATAAATTGGTGAGTTATGGGGAAATTTTATCGTCATACATCATTAGTGAAACCATGAAGCATAGAGGTTTAGTGGCAGAATTAAAAAACTCACAAGAACTAATTGTTACTAATTCTAACTTTAGTAAAGCTGAGGTTAATTATAATATCACCAATAGAAATATTCAAGAGTATTTTCAATCAGCCTCTCAAAAAATAACCATTTTACCAGGATTTATATCAAAATCCGTTACAGGAGAACAAACCACATTAGGCCGAGGGGGTTCTGACTTTACGGCAGCTATTTTGGCAGCCGCTTTAAAAGTTGAACAATTGGAAATTTGGACGGATGTAAGTGGCATGTTCACAACTAATCCAAAATTGGTAAAGCAAGCCTATCCTATTGATAGAATTTCGTATCAAGAGGCTATGGAATTATCCCATTTTGGAGCCAAAGTTTTATATCCACCAACGGTACAACCCGTTCTAGATTTAAACATTCCTATTCATATTAAAAACACTTTAGAACCTGAGTCTGCTGGTACGATTATTTCTAATGAAGAAACAAATTCCACCAATGCTGTTAAGGGTATTAGTAATATTTCCAACATTGCGCTATTAACCCTTCAGGGAAGTGGTATGGTTGGTATTCCTGGTTTTTCAAAACGTTTGTTCGAAACTTTATCTCAAGAAAAAATTAATATTATTTTAATTACACAAGCATCCTCAGAACATTCCATTTGTTTGGGAATTGATGAAGCTGAAGCAGAAAAAGCCAAAATTAGTATTGACAAGACCTTTGAGAATGAAATAGCACTGCATAAAATAGATCCCATTATTGTTGAGAATGGGCTGTCAATTATAGCTTTAGTGGGTGATAATATGAAAAACCATCAAGGTATCAGTGGCAAAATGTTTAGCACCCTAGGTAAAAACAATATTAATATTAGAGCTATAGCCCAAGGGGCTTCTGAAAAAAATATTTCAGCAGTTATATTAGAGAAAGATGTAAAGAAAGCTTTAAATACACTTCATGAACAATTTTTTGAAAGCAAAACAAAACAGCTCAATGTATTTATAACAGGAGTAGGCAATGTAGGTGAACGTTTGGTAGAACAAATTAAACAACAACGAAAATACTTAAAAGAAAATTTAAAAATAAACCTTAGGATTACTGGATTGTCTAATTCAAGAACCATGATTTTTAATGAAGAAGGGATTGATTTAAGTACTTGGAAAGAACAGTTAGCAGAAGGAGAAAAAGCAACATTAGAGGGTTTTTTTGAAAACACAAAAGCTTTGAATTTACGGAATAGTATTTTTGTGGACGTTACGGCAAATGCCGATGTAGCAAATTTATATGCCAATTATTTGAGAGAAAGTATTGGTGTGGTAGCTTGTAATAAAATTGCTTGTTCCAGCGATTTGGAAAATTATAAATTGTTAAAACGCTTGTCTTTAAAATATAACGCTCCATTTTTATTTGAAACCAATGTAGGTGCAGGCCTGCCTATTATTGATACCTTAAATAATTTAATTGCTTCTGGTGATAAAATCACATCTATTCATGCTGTATTATCTGGAAGTTTGAATTTTGTTTTCAACAATTTCAACGATAAAACCAAGTTTTATGATGTGGTAAAACAAGCTGCAGCTGAAGGTTACACCGAACCAGACCCAAGAATTGATTTAAGCGGTGTAGATGTCGCTAGAAAAATTTTAATTTTGGCGAGAGAAAGCGGTGTTGAAATGAATTTAGAGGATATTCAAAACACCTCATTCTTATCAAGTTCTGGTTTAAAAAGTGAATCAGTCGATGATTTTTACAAAACATTAATATCTGATGAATCGCATTATCAAAATATATATGCCTCCGCAAAAGCTAAAGATTGTCAACTAAAATATGTTGCCCAATTTAACAATGGAAAAGCGAGTGTTGGTTTAGAAGAAATTCCGCAGGGGCATCCTTTTTATAATTTAAAAGGAAAAGATAATATTGTAATGTTTTATACCCAACGATACCCCGAACAACCCATGATCATTAAAGGGGCTGGAGCTGGTGCTGATGTTACGGCTTCCGGTTTGTTTGCTGATATAATTAGAATTGGAAACGATTAAATAAAAGATATAGGAATAAAGACAATTAAATTTAAACTCTTTTCTTGTCTCAATCTTCCTTTTTTTTTCTGTAAAAAATGAACGAAATAAAAATATTTTCGCCGGCAACTGTAGCTAATGTATCCTGTGGCTTCGATGTTCTAGGATTTTGTTTAGATGCCGTTGGGGATGACATGATAATTAGAAAAACCAATAAAAAAGGTATTTACATTACCAAAATTGTTGGTTTTGATTTACCATACGAAACCGAGTTAAATGTTGCAGGTGTATCTGCATTAGCAATGTATGAAACCCTTAATGTTGATTTTGGTTTTGAAATAGAGATTTATAAAAACATAAAACCAGGAAGTGGTATTGGCAGTAGTGCGGCCAGTGCTGTGGGTAGCGTTTTTGGAATGAATGAACTGTTAGGTAAACCATTCAATAAAACACAACTCACAGAATTTGCGATTAAAGGAGAAGCTTTAGCAAGTAAATGCGAACATGCTGATAACTTGGCTCCTGCTATATTTGGCGGTTTCACATTGGTTAAAACCTTAGCGCCTTTAGAAATTCTAGAAATACCATCACCTGATGATTTATTTGCTACTATTATTCATCCACAAATTGAAATAAAAACATCCGAAGCAAGAGCTATTTTGCCCAAAGATATTCCTTTAAATGCAGCCATAACACAGTGGGCAAATTTTGGAAGTTTAATTCATGCTTTGCATACTAGTAACTACAATTTAATCCAGCGATCACTACGAGATGTTATCATTGAGCCTTACAGAAGCCAACTTATACCATTTTTTGGTGATATTAAAAAAGCTATGCTAGATGCAGGTGCTTTAGGTGCTGGAATCTCTGGTTCGGGTCCTTCAATATTTTCATTAAGCAAAGGATTAGAAGTTGCTAAAAATGTGGAAGGTACAATTTCAAATGTATATTCTAAAACAGCTATAGAATTTGACATTCATGTATCAAAAATCAACAAAGAAGGCATTAAGATTTTGAATAAAAAATAATGAATTACTACTCATTAAACCATAAGGCGCCAAGTACATCTTTTAAAGAGGCCGTTATAAAGGGATTAGCTCCAGATAAAGGCTTGTATTTCCCTGAAAAAATTACACCTTTACCAAAATCCTTTTGGGATGCCATTGATGATTTATCGTATACAGAATTAGCTTTTGAAGCCATTAAACAATTTGTGTCTCCTGAAATTCCAAAAACTGTTTTGAAAACGATTGTTGAAGAAACCTTATCATTTGACTTTCCAGTAATAAAATTAAATGACCATATTTCAACTTTGGAATTATTTCATGGTCCAACCATGGCCTTTAAAGACGTAGGCGCTCGTTTTATGGCACGCTGCTTAGGATACTTCAATAAAAATAATGACGAAGAAGTAACCGTTTTAGTAGCTACCTCAGGAGATACTGGTGGCGCTGTCGCCAATGGCTTTTTAGGAGTTAAAGGTGTTAATGTGGTGATACTTTATCCTAGTGGTAAAGTGAGTGATATTCAAGAAATGCAATTAACAACGCTTGGACAAAATATAAAAGCTTTAGAGGTTCATGGGACGTTTGACGATTGTCAAGCCATGGTAAAAACCGCCTTTTTGGATGAGGAATTAACAAATAACATGCAATTGACTTCCGCGAACTCCATAAACGTTGCGCGTTGGTTACCACAATTGTTCTATTTTATTTTTGCCTATAAACAATTGCATAAACAATACAAAAACATTGTCTTTTCGGTACCGAGTGGCAATTTTGGCAATATTTGTGCTGGTATGATGGCCCAGCAATTAGGCCTTCCAGTAAAGCATTTTATTGCATCCAATAACGAAAACAATGTGGTAACACGCTATTTAATTTCTAAATTATACGAACCCAAACCATCTGTTCAAACCATCAGTAACGCTATGGATGTTGGTGCACCAAGTAATTTTATCCGAATTCAAGAAATTTATAAAAATAATTTTGACGCCCTAAAAGATAATTTATCATCTTTTAGCTTTTCTGATGAAGAAACTAGAGAAGCTATGTTAGAAATTTATAATCATTATCTTTATGTTGCAGATCCTCATGGTGCTGTTGGATACTTGGGTTGTAAAGGCTATTTAAAAGAAAATCCTGAGGCGCATTGCGTATTTTTGGAAACGGCGCATCCCACTAAGTTTTTAGATGTTGTAGAGGATGTTATTGAAGAAAAACAACCGCTTCCAGTGCAAATTCAATCGGTCATGGGTAAAGAAAAGGTATCAGTTGAAATTAGTGTTTACGAGGAACTAAAGTCCTTCTTATTATCATAAAGCGCAAATTTAACAAGACTCAAATTTATGGTATCTATTGTTAAAGCGACTTTAAACGATGTAAACCTTATTACCCATATTGGTAAAACCACATTTCTTCAAGCACACGGTAGAAGCGCGCCTGAAAAGGATATTAATACGTATGTAAATAAAAATTTCACCAAAATAGCTTTCGAGGCAGAATTAAAAGACACTAAAAACCTTTTCAATATCCTTTATTTTAATGAAACACCTGTTGGATATTCTAAGATTATTTTTAATTACCAACACCCCAATATTGCTATAAAAAACGTCACTAAATTGGAACGATTATATGTTTTGGAAGCTTTTCATGGTCTTGAATTGGGAATGGAACTTTTTAATTATAATTTAAATGAATCCATCAAAAGTCAACAATCAGGTATGTGGTTATTCGTTTGGACCGAAAACCATAAAGCTATGAACTTTTACAAAAAAGCAGGATTTATAATTGTGGGACAGCATAACTTTCAAATTTCTGAAACCCACTCAAACCCAAACCATCAAATGTTCTTAACCTTTTAAATATGAACGCTATGAATTTTATAGACTGGATTGGATTTTTTGGAGTATTTCAAATTCTCTTGGCGTATTTCTTAAATGTTATTGGTAAAATGTCTAATGAGCATATAGCATTTATTTTGCTTAACCTTATTGGAGCTTCTATGGCATGTTTAGCATCCATCTTTTTAAACTATTGGCCTTTTATTATTCTCGAGGCAGTTTGGGCTTTGGTGTCGCTTTATTCGCTCTTAAAATTAAAGCAGTAAGCATTTGACTTTGTAAATATTTTCAGCTAACTTCGTTTAAATTCGGATATAAACATTAAAACGTTTTCATATCCTCATATTTACCCTCCATAGTTACCAAAATAAGAAAAAATACGATCAACATATGAGAACTGCTACAGTCATTCTTCCTCTTTTATTAATGCTCTTTTTTAGCTGCCAAAAGGATAATAAAGAAAGGATCAGGGAAACCAAAACGGAAAACCTTACTTCCAAAGACTATCAGAATTTAGTTGTTTTATTTAAAGAATGGAGAACCTTCGAAATGCCTCCAAAACTTGAAGGCGCACCCGATTATGGGAAAGCGACTTTCAAGCAGCGAATGTCGGCTTTTGATCAATTAAGAGCACGCCATGCTGCCATTGACACTGCGGGCTGGTCTATCCACAATAAGGTGGATTGGATGATCATGTGGGCAGAGATGAACGGATTTGATTTTAACTATCGCATACTGAAACCATGGGAACGTGACCCGGCTTTCTACAAGACCATATGGACCTACAAGAGTGATGTGCCAGCGCATGAAGGCCCCACGCATCATGGCACTTTGGAATTGTGGACCTATGAATTTCCGTTGAGCAATGCAGAACGCGAAAGAATGCTCGATGAACTGGCTGTAATCCCATCATTAAACACACAAGCCAAAACCAATCTTACAGGCAATGCCAAAGACCTCTGGATCACGGGTATTAGAGATATCAAGGAGCAATCTAAAGTACTTGAGGATATGAAAAGTGCTGCAGGTGTCAGTGCAGATGAAGACCTGATGTCCGCAATTGAAAAAGCTCAGACTTCTACCAATGAATTAGTAAAATGGTTGGAAGCCCAATCCGATAAGAAAACCGGTCCTTCAGGTATAGGCAAGGAGAATTATACCTGGTATATGCAAAATGTGCATTTGGTTCCGCTTACTTGGGAAGACGAGGTGATGATTCTTAAAAGAGAATTGGCTCGTGCATGGTCGGCTTTGAAATTGGAAGAACATCGCAATCGTGATCTCCCCGAACTGATAGCCGCAGATTCCCCAAAGACCTATGATGCCCTTGCCGACCGCGCGGCCAAGAGTTTAATTAGCTTCTTAGAAAATGAGGAGATTTTAACGGTGAAGGAGTATTTCGACTCTGCTTTACGGGAGCACTTGGGGACCTTTATTCCCGAGGAAACGAGAAACTTCTTCTATATCACTTCTCATTATGACCCTCGCCCACTTTTCTCTCATTTTTATCATTGGTTCGAACTGGCCAGAATGGACAAAGAACCTAACCCAAGTGAGATCAGAAAAGGACCATTGTTGTACAACATCTTCGATTCTCGAAATGAGGGCACTGCTACTGCTGTGGAAGAAATGTTTATGGATGCCGGCTTATATGATGATGACCCTAGAGTCCGTGAGATTGTTTACATCATGATGGCACAAAGGGCTGCTAGAGGATTAGGTTCTCTCTATGCGCACGCCAATAAAATGACCATGGAAGAGGCTGGTAGTATACATTCTGAATACACGCCTCGAGGTTGGATGAAAACTGAAAAAGAGCTATTGATATTTGAGCAGCACTTGTATTTAAGACAGCCTGGGTATGGTACAAGCTATATCACGGGCAAGTACTTGCTAGAAGCGACTATGGCAGAATATGCTCGCATTAAAGAGCGAAATGGAGAGGCATTCGAACTCAGTGATTTCTTTGATAGCATCAATCGCATTGGCAATATCCCTGTAGCATTAACTCAATGGGAAATGACCGGTAATTCAGATCATATGATCATGATGAAATAAGTAGTTTTTAGTTAATTTTTGAGACAAACACACATGAAAAATCGCTCTTTTTGGAAAATATGGGTACTAACAGGCCTATTGATGGCAATAACTACGACAATAACAGCACAGGAAACTGAGCTCACGCTTGATGACCTGTTCGCAACGCCAAAACTGACGGGAACAACCCCGTCACGGCCTGTCTGGGCACCAAACAGCCAGCACTTTGCCTTTTCCTGGAGTGAACCAGGAGATCCTGGGCGTGGACTCTGGGTATCCACAAAAGATGGAAAGGAAATACGACTTGTCTCTGATAGGGCATCTACATTTGTGCGTGATATGGTCTGGACTAATGCGAACACTATCATCAGCCTGCGAGGTAACCACCTATGGCAGACGTCTCTGAGACAAGGAACCGACCTTCAATTGATGACTGTAGAGACAGGTGCACATAACCTATCGATATCGCCAAGCGGCAACCAAGCGGCGTATATACGAAACGGTGACCTGTGGCTTGCCGACTTCCCTTCCAAACAGAATCGCCAGATCACGGAGATCGGCATCGCCAGTATCTCGAACTTACAGAAAGGGCGCTACAGCCGACCGGAACGTGAAATCGGTCCGGGTATCTGGAGTGGACCTACCTACAAGTGGTCCCCGGATGGCAAGAAAATCGCGATTCACGTTGTTGACCGACGCGAGATGCGAAAGGTTCCGTTCCCGGATTACCTCGCTGACGAAACCAATCCCAACGAGGTACGTCGAAGTTACCCGGGCGATCCAAACGAGATTCGCATGGTTGGCCTGCTCGATGTAGATAGCGGTAACATGATTTACCTCGATTTGCCAGACCCGCACGCCAACCAGATCATCGACTTCAACTGGTCACCGGGTGGTGATCTGCTGGTTGATACCGCATCTGACACGGCGGTTGAACGTACCTTGTTCGTCGTTGCACCCGGAGAAAGCCAACTGCGCGAGATTTGGCGAGGTGTTCGAGAGAGCCGCATGTACACATCGTTTGGATCTAGCTGGCATCCAGATGGACAGCAGGTCGTTTTCTTAAGCGACATGGGTGATCGCTATGGGCTTAATACGATCGATCCCTCATCATCTAAGAGCGGTCCACAACTTCTAACAGACCCCTCTTACGATGTGCTGTCCACCCCAAGCATTGCTGGTGATGCACTGTTTTATGCAGGCAACGGCGTTAATCCTTACGAACAACACGTGTATCGCTTGAATATATCCAGAGGCGACCCCGAGCAGGTCACGTATCTTGCTGGTCGGAACGATGGCTACCCTTCACCAGATGGTAAGTACTTGGTGTTTATGCACAGTAATGATACATCACCATCAGAGCTTTACGTGGTAAACAGCGAAGGTGGTGACGCTAAGCGAATAACCCACTCGCCGTTGCCAGCATTCACAGAGCGAACTTGGGTAGCTGCCGAATACGTTAATTTCCCTAGTCTTGTAGATGACTACACGCTGCATGCCCGAATTTTGAAACCTACCAACATGCAGCCCGGCAAGAAGTATCCAGTGCTGTTTGGGCCCGTGTATTCAAATACAGCTAGGAACCGCTGGGCCGGTAACTACAGCCTCGTACAGCAACTTTTGGTCAATAAGGGGTATATTGTTGTGCAGGTGGATTCACGAGGTAGCGACGGTTATGGCCGGGCATTCCGTGAAGAGTTCCTGCTGGGCTTTGCCGACCAGGACATAGAGGATTATGCAAGTGCGGTTGCATACATGGAGTCACTAGATTATGTTGATCCAGATCGTATCGGCATCTGGGGCAGCAGTTACGGTGGTACACTCTCCGTTTATTCGCTTTTGAAGAAGCCCGGCTTATTCCAGGTAGGCGTTGCTGCAGCTGCAGCTGTGGACCCAGTGTTCTTTGGCACTGACGATGTTGCTATTGTTCGTACCCCACAGACACACCCTGAGGTCTTCGAAAGAAAAGCACTCAACTACGCTGCTAACCTAGAGGATAAACTCCTATTCATCCACGGCATGCAGGACCATGTGGTACCATTCAAGACCACGGCCATGTTAGCTGAAGAACTGATTAAACAGGGTAAGAACTTCGACTTTGCTTTTGCACCGGGTGCGACGCATGGATGGAGCGGTGAGCGGAATTATGATCACTACCTTTTTGGTAAACTAATCGAATACTTCGACCGATACCTAGCCGAGCCATCTGAGTAGGTATTTATAGGTATCTTGTTACCAGACTTTGGGGAACACGCTCTAAAGGTTCGTTGAAATAACCTTCGGCACTTATCACCACAGAGGTATAGGTTTTGATGGTATTTGCACTATACCGTTTAACCTCTCTTGTTTTTACAAAGTTAGGAATATTTAAAATCAATGAATTCTCAACTAAATTAGTTTACAAGAATGAGAGATTTGAACAAAAAGTAGTTGAATTAATAAATAAAGAAATCACTAAAGGCTAAAAATGTAAAACTGCAATTAAAGGTATTAGACTAAATTAGAATCCAGTTGGAATTGCTAACGTTATTGCTAATGCAAAATTATTTAATTTAAATCCGTAACTGACGGTTATACTAAACGTTAAACGAAATTCTCAAATTCCCTTCAAAAAAACCAAAATATCTCAACTCAATTTTAACAAACCTTTTCATCATTCAGAGAAAGCGTTAATATAAATTTTCAATACATTTGCGCTATCAAAATTTAAAGCAAATTTGTAAATGAAAAATACGGCCTTAACAGAAACTCATATCTCTCTTGGAGCAAAAATGGTGCCTTTTGCAGGTTTCAATATGCCTGTGCAATACGAAGGTGTTAACATGGAACACGAAACTGTTAGAAATGGCGTGGGTGTTTTTGATGTATCGCATATGGGTGAGTTTTTAATTGAAGGCGAACAGGCTTTAGATTTGATTCAAAAAGTAACCAGTAACGATGCTTCTAAACTTACTATAGGCAAAGCACAATATAGTTGTTTGCCAAACGATAATGGTGGCATTGTTGACGATTTAATTGTTTACAGGGTAAAAGAGAATACCTATCTGTTGGTGGTAAATGCCAGCAATATCGAAAAAGATTGGAATTGGATAAGCTCCAAAAATGATGTTGGTGCAACCATGCGCGATTTAAGTGATGACTATTCGTTGCTTGCCATTCAAGGGCCTAAAGCAGTTGAAGCGATGCAATCGTTAACCAGTCATGATTTATCAGCCATCAATTTTTATAATTTTATTGTAGGTGATTTTGCTGGGATAGAACATGTTATTATTTCGGCTACAGGTTATACCGGAAGTGGCGGTTTTGAAATTTATTGCAAAAACGATGAAGTCAAACAAATTTGGGACAAGGTTTTTGAAGTTGGTGCCGATTTTGGTATCAAACCGATTGGACTTGCGGCACGCGATACCCTGCGATTGGAAATGGGTTATTGCCTCTATGGAAATGATATTGATGATACCACATCGCCCATTGAAGCTGGATTGGGTTGGATAACAAAATTCACCAAAGATTTCACCAATTCTGAAGCTTTAAAAGCTGAAAAGGAACATGGTCCAAAACGAAAACTAATAGCTTTTGAGTTGGATGAGCGTGGTATACCTCGTCATGGATACGATATTGTAGATGCCAACGGACAAAAAATTGGCGTGGTTACATCAGGCACCATGAGTCCATCACTTGGAAAAGGTATTGGCCTAGGTTATGTACCTACTGTATTTTCAGAAGTTAATAGCAAAATCTATATTCAAATTCGTAAAAATGCTGTTCCAGCAACAGTTGTGAAATTACCATTTTACAAAGGCTGAAATTTTAAGGTTTTAATGAAAGAGACGGGGAAAGAAAGTAAACATACCATATTGATTTTAGGGGCCAGCGGATTTTTAGGAACTGCTATTTACAAAGAACTCTGCTCCTATTTTAGAACTTTTGGAACTTATAATACGTCCAATCAATCCCTAGAAAAAAACAAACACTTTTTTCAATTTAATTTTGAAGAGGACGATATTTTTGAGATTCTCAATATTGTAAAACCTACAGTTATTATTTCAGCACTTCGCGGCGATTTTTCAAAACAGGTTTTGCTCCACCAACATCTAGTGGAATACGTTTTTTTAAAAGAAACCAAACTTATTTTCTTATCATCTGCAAATGTGTTTGACGCATACAGTAAATACCCAAGCTACGAGCAGGATAAAACATACAGCAATAGTATTTACGGGCATTTCAAAATAAAAATTGAAAATATGCTATTACGATTACCGAAAAAGCAAGTGGCTATATTAAGATTACCAATGGTGTTTGGCAAACAATCTCCTCGTATTCAAGAAATCCTTCAGTATATACGAGAAAATGAACCTGTTGAAGTGTTTCCCAATTTAATAATGAATGTGACTACCGATAGTAAAGTAACACAACAAATCCACTACATTATCAATAGAAATAAAACAGGCATATACCATTTGGGAAGTAGCGATTTGGTTCATCATGATGATTTTATAAAGGACATTGTTAAAACACTAAATCTAGAAGGGAATGCTATTTATAAACACGTTTATACCACAAATGATGATAGGTATTTAGCAGTTTTACCAAAATATAATGTATTGCCAAAAAATTTAAATATTGTGAGTCAAGATATCTTTACAGAACTCAAAATATAATTGATTTTGAGCTTTTAAATGAGTAAATTGTAAAAAATTCTAAGATTTATATTATGAGTAATTTATCAGAACAAGAGATAGAAAAAAGACTATTGCATTTTCCAGATTGGGAATATTACGATAATGCCATACATGCAGAATTTGAATTTGAAAATTTCAAGGATTGCTTTAGTGCCATGAGCAGAATTGCTTTTGAATGTGAAGCCTTAAACCATCATCCAGATTGGTCTAACGTTTACAATGTGCTTACCATATCATTATCTACACATGATGCAAACGGTGTTACGGACAAAGATTTCAAACTCGCCGAGGCTATTGAAAATATTGTGGAACCCGACGAAGAATAATTTGCAATTTTAAGCTAGGTTTTTAACTTTGTGCGATAAAAATTTTTAAACTATGGGAAGAGCTTTTGAGTTTAGAAAAGCAAGAAAAATGAAGCGTTGGTCTGCCATGAGTAAGGCCTTTACCCGTATTGGTAAAGACATTGTTATGGCTGTCAAGGAAGGTGGTCCAGACCCCGATAGTAACGCACGTTTAAGAGCAGTTATCCAGAATGCCAAGTCTGTTAACATGCCAAAAGACAATGTAGAGCGCGCTATAAAAAGAGCAAGTGATAAAAACCAAGGGGATTATAAGGAAGTCATTTTTGAAGGATATGCACCCCATGGTATCGCTATTTTAGTTGAAACGGCTACAGATAATAACACAAGAACAGTAGCTAATGTTCGTAGTTATTTCAATAAGTGCGATGGTAGCTTAGGAACTTCTGGTTCGGTGGTTTTTATGTTTGATCACACCTGTAATTTTAGAATAAATGCAGAAGGATTAGATCCCGAAGAAATAGAATTGGAATTTATTGATTATGGTGCCGAAGAAGTATTTGTTGATGAAGATGGCATATTAATTTATGCCCCTTTCGAAAGTTTTGGAGCTATTCAAGCTGCTTTAGAAGAAAAGGGTATTGAAATATTGTCCTCAGGTTTTGAACGTATACCTCAGGTAACCAAACAACTAACTCCAGAGCAAGTTGAAGATGTTGAAAAACTTTTAGAAAAACTAGAGGAAGATGATGATGTACAAAATGTATATCACACCATGGAGGAAACCACAGAATAATCAAAATATGTTTAATATTTATAAGAGGGCTAAGCCCTCTTTTTTTGTACTTTTATATTTGTTAAAAGCATAATTATGAAAAGATTATATGGAGTTATTCTATTTCTTTTATTTTTTATTTCATCATTAACCAATGCACAATCTAACATTGTTAATGATTTCATGGAAGCTTTAAATGTGGAGCAGCGTGAAAAAATAAATTTACCCTTTGACGATTTAAACAGAGAGACTTGGCATTTTTTACCTGCTGTATCTTTTGCAAGAGAAGGAATAGCACTTTTCGAATTGAATGAAGAACAACGACTATTAGCCTTTAAATTTCTTAAAAATTATTTAAGTGAAACAGGATATATTAAAGCCAAATCCATAATTAGCTTAGAAAATGTGCTTGCTGAAATAAGTGGAGATCCTGTTTACAGAGATCCCTTAAAATATTATATCACTATTTATGGGAATCCAAATAAAGACAACATTTGGGGCTGGTCTTTTGAGGGGCATCATATATCCTTGAATTTTACAATTTCAAAAGACAAAACATCCTTTTCTCCAAGATTTTTAGGCTCAAATCCAGCCACAGTGAAAAAAGGAAAACGTAAAGGTGAACGCGTTTTAAACAAAGAAGAAGATTTAGCTTTTGAATTGATATATTCGATGAATGATCAACAATTAAAGCAAACCGTTTTTCAAACAATGCCATTTAAGCAAATTGAAACTGTTAATAAATCAAAAGTAGAGCCTTTAAGCCCATTAGGAATAAAGGCTAAATTATTAGATAAAAACCAGCAAAGTATTTTGGTAAAATTAATAGAAGAATACCTAGCCACTATACCTGAAAACTTAGCAAAAGAACGAATGAGAGCTATAAAAATAGTCGATTTTGATGATATTCACTTTGGTTGGGCTGGATCTACTAATATATCAAAAGGTCATTACTATAGGATTCAGGGTGATACTTTTTTAATAGAATTTGATAATACACAAAATAATGCCAATCATGTGCACACGGTTTGGAGAGATTTTAAAGGAGATTTTGGTAGAGACCTTATCAAAGAACACTATGAAAACTCCGAACATCATAAAAATTAAAATTCATCACTTATTCTTCACATAAATAAGCTTAAATCGAGCATTGGGTTGGTCGCGCTGTTCTAATAAAAACTGAGGAAGCGATTTAAAGAGAGGGGTTAACTTTTGAAAACCAAAATTTCGCGAATCAAAATTAGGTTGCTTTTTTAAAATCAAAGACCCTACATCACCTAAAAAGGCCCAACCATCATCATCAGCGGCATCATCAACTGAATTTTGCAAAAGTTTAATAACTTGTGGTGTGATGTTGTATAGATTTTCCTTTTTTGGTTTTGTGCCTTTTTCATCTTTTTCACTATCATCTGACTCCAAAATTTCCAGATAGATGAATTTATCACAAGCTACTATAAATGGATTTGGTGTTTTTTTCTCTCCCATGCCATATACCACCATGCCAGCTTCACGCAAACGGGTCGCTAATTTTGTAAAATCACTGTCCGAGGATACCAAACAAAAACCATTTACTTTTTCAGAATATAAAATATCCATGGCATCTATAATCATGGCAGAGTCCGTGGCGTTTTTTCCAGTAGTATATCCGTATTGTTGTATGGGTGTAATAGCGTTTTCCAGCAGGATATGCTTCCATTTCGATAAGTGAGGTTTCGTCCAATCACCATAAATTCTCTTAATAGTAGGGGTACCGTATTTTGTAATTTCTTCCATCATTTCAGAGATGTACTTAGATGGAATATTATCACCGTCAATAAGTACGGCAATTTTTGTGTCTTTTATCATATGGTATAAAGATAAAGAATTATCTCTAGAAAGAATGAAATACTAACAAATCTCCAATTATATTTTAACTTTTTATTGGGATAATCATGGCCTGAGTAATTTTTATTTTTGCACGGGAAAAATTTAAATTAATTAGGTTTTAAGAATTAATTATCAAAAAATCATGACATTAAAAAAAAGAACTATGAAATTTGCTGCGTTATTGCTGGCCTCGATTGTTTTATTAACAACTTCCAATTTAGAGGCTCAGAACAGAAAAAAGAAAAAAAAGAAAGATGAGACTGAGGTAGCGGCAACGCCTCCTGAGAAAAAATCCAAAGAAAAAACGATTGAAGATTTGACCAAATCGAGTAAAAAAATGGAAGGTTTATTTACGATTTATCAAGACACCATTACAGGATCTTTACAAATGCTTATTAGCAAAGACATGTTTGGTAAAGAATTTATTTATTTCAATCAAATTTCTAATGGCGTAGTTGACGCAGGAAGGAACAGAGGTTCTTATCGAGACACTAAAGTTTTCACAGTTGAAAAATATTTTAACAGAATTGAGTTTATCAGCCAAAATACGTCATTTTATTTCGATCCTGAAAATGCTATTTCAAAAGCAAAAGAAGCTAATATTAGTAATGGTAATATGGCTAGTATTCAAATAGAGGCTTTTGATAATGAAAAAGGCCTTTATCTCATAAAAGCCGATGAATTATTTTTAAAAGAAACCTTAACACAAATCAAACCAGCTTCTGCTCCTGGCTCATCTCCTACGTCATTTAGGCTCGGTAATTTAGATAAGGATAAGACAAAAATTATTGCGATAAAAAATTACCAAGAAAATACGAATCTTGAAGTAGAATATGTTTATTCATCGCCTTCTGTTTTAAATAATGGTTCAGAAGCGGTAACAGATGGCAGAAACGTAAGTATTAAAGTGTTTCAGAGTTTAATAGCGATGCCTGAAAACAATTACGAGCCTAGATTCGATGATCCTAGGGTTGGTTACTTTATAAACGAAGTAAACGACCAAACAGCTATAAGTGCCGCGCCTTATCGCGATGTAATAAATAGATGGCACCTAAAAAAGAAAAATCCAGAGTTAGAAATTTCTGAACCTGTAGAGCCCATTACTTGGTGGATGGAAAATACTACACCCATTGAATGGCGAGAAACCATAAAGGAAGCCGTTTTAAAATGGAATGCTGCATTTGAAAAAGCCGGTTTTAAAAACGCTATCGTTGTAAAACAACAACCAGATGATGCCGATTGGGATGCTGGCGATATAAGATACAATGTGTTACGTTGGACTGCCTCTCCCCGGCCCCCATTTGGCGGTTATGGACCATGTTTAAATAACCCGAGAACAGGAGAAATTATTGGTGCAGATATTATGTTGGAGTACAATATAATAAGTGGAAGTGATGCCAATTCAAGGTTGTTCGAATCTTATACAGATTCAAATGAATTTGAAACACTAGACGATGATTTGTCTAGAGAAGGATGTGTACTTCAACAGGGGCTTGTTGAGAATTTGAATTTTGCCAAATCTGTAGCCATAATTAGTTCAGATTCCGAAGAAGCGTTGAAACGAATTCAAAAAGAGGCTGTTATGGCTGTTGTAATGCATGAAATTGGCCATACCTTAGGTTTAAACCACAATATGAAAGCGAGCCAATTATTTACTCCGGAACAATTAGCTGATGCAGATTTTATAGAAGGTAAATGCTTGACAGCTTCTATAATGGATTATGCTGTAATAAACGTCACTAAAGATAGAAGCAAACAAGGTCAGTATGACGATGTAAATATAGGTCCATACGACATTTGGGCAATTCAATTAGGTTACAAACCATTTGAAACAGAGGAAGAAAGACAAGCTTTATTGAACGAATCAACGAAACCAGAGCACATTTTTGGAAATGATGCAGATGATATGCGCTCTTCTCGAACAGGTATAGATCCAAGAGTGATGATTTTTGACCAATCTAGTGATCCTATAACTTATTTTATAGATCGTATTGAATTGGCCGATAACATGCTGAAAAATGCCAAGGATAAATTCACTAAAGATGGTGAAACTTACCAAGAATTAAGACGCGTATATTACTCTTTAATTGGAGAAAAAGCCAATGCTGGAAATGTGTTTTCTCGATATATTGGCGGTGTTTATGTTGATAGAGCCATGGTTGGTCAAGAGGGAGCTACTAAACCTTACACCCCTGTTAGCTTAAAAGATCAAAAGCGAGCTATGGAGGCTATATCTAAATATATTTTTGCTCCCAACGCTTTTGATGTACCTAACACTTTATATAATTATTTAGCCAGACAACGAAGAGGGTTTGATTATACCCAAGAGGATCCTAAAATTCACAGTCAAGTTTTAGGTTATCAAAAACGTGTCTTAAATCATTTATTATATCCTAATACATTACAACGTATTACAGATTCTGAGCTATATGGTAATGAATATACTTTATCGCGTTTTATGACCGATTTAAATGATGCCATTTTTAGAGCTGATATTTATGGAAGCGTCAATTCTTTTAGACAAAACCTTCAATTGGAATACACCAATATGCTGATAGATATGTTAACTGGCCAACAGGGTGATAGATATACGAACAATGCTAAATCCATGGCATTGTTCAACTTAAAGGCTATTAGAAATATGTCAGCGCCATCAGGAAATCTGGCTTCTAAAGCCCATAAAGAGCATTTAAGAACGCGCATTGATAATGCCCTTAAAGAGATTAAATAAAATTAATTGATAAACCAAAATAAAAAGCTACTTCATAATGGAGTAGCTTTTGTTTTTAATATAGCCGATGTTTCTTTTTAAGAACAATGAATTGTTTACTTTATGTTTCATGTGCTATTCTTGATATACGACAATTTTCATGCCATGGTTTTGTATGAAGTACGTTTCATGAATATTCAGGAATTTTACCTTTCACACCCTTAAAAAAGCCATACATATATTTAAAGTCTGCTTCAACGTCATCTGTAGGATAAAAAGGTTCTGATATTTTATTTTGCTTATTTTGAAAATCGAGTGTGAACATGATAATAGGCACATTAGCTTGTTTGGCTATATAGTAAAATCCAGTACGCCATTCACTAACTTTTTTTCGAGTTCCCTCAGGCGCTAAGGTCATTCTAAACTCTTTTCTGTTATTAAATAATTCAGCAATTGCTTGTACCTTATTTTGATTTGTTTGCCTATTTATGGGAGCACCTCCTAAAGCTCTGAAAAACCATCCAATAGGAAACACAAACAATTCTTTTTTACCAACAAAATTAGTTTTTACTTTCACTATAGCTCGCAATAAAACACCAATATAAAAGTCATGCCAACTTGTGTGTGGTACCGCTATAATAACAGCTTTTTTAATAGTATCTTTAGAAAAATTAGTATTACCTACGATTTGCCAACCCAAGATTTTAAAATAAATAAATTTAGCTAACCACCTCATATTACATTTTTAAATAGAGTGCTTTTAATTTTTCAGGTGTCATTATTTTTTTCCAATTTTTTCCTAATGCATTTTCCCAAAGAGGTTCTAAGCCCAAGGCTATATGTAACATGGTATTAAGTTCCCTATCGCTTAAATCTGAACATATACCTTCTGGTAATGCTATGCAGTGCTTTTCTTTCATTTGCTTAAAAAGCTTAACGCCGTCGGGATAAAATTCTTCCAAATGGTTGAAAACAATACAATTTCCAATACCATGTTTTGTTCCCAGTACGTATGACAAACCATAACTCATAGCATGTGCTATACCAACTTGTGAATACACTATACTCATTCCGCCGTGCCAAGAGGCCATCATAAGTTTTTCCTGGGCTTCTTCCATACTAAGATGGTCTTCTAAAAAAACCTGCTTACACAAATCTAAGGCCATATTTCCATAGGATTCGCTAAAAGTATTTAAATAAGTACCTGTTAAAGATTCGATACAGTGTATAAAACAATCCATACCTGTATAAAACCACTGATTTTTGGGAACGTCTTTTGTCAGCTCAGAGTCTAATATCACTTGGTCAAAAGGTGTGTAATCTGAATTAATTCCAAGTTTTTTGCTTGGACCTGTCAATACTGTGGTCCTAGAAACTTCGGCTCCAGTGCCTGATATGGTAGGTATGCCAACGTGAAAAATAGCGGGGTTTTTTACTAAATCCCAACCTTGATAATCTTTAGCTTCTCCATCATTTGTTATCATAATAGATACCGCTTTGGCCAAATCTAACAAGGTTCCTCCTCCTATTCCAATAATTCCTGATGGCCGCTCTTTTGACGTAAGTATTATCTCTTCAGCCAATTCATCAACTTGCTCAGTTTTAGGTTCTTCCTTTGAGGATATAAAAATAATTCTATCATCATACGATAATTGTATTCTTGATGTTAACCAAGAATTATTTTTAAACACATCATCTATCAAAAAAATAAAAGGTGCTTTTGAGTTTAAGCGTTTTGGGGCTAAAACATCATTTATTTGATTAAAACTACCTCTGCCAAAAATAACTCTTGACACCATTGGAAAGTTCTTATAACTCATGTAATATTTTTTCTTTTACAATGTTTAAAAATAACATTATTTATTATAACAGATTTAAAATATCTGTTAAGCTATTCATCGTTTTATATTTTTTACCATTAGTTTCTTTAGCACTAACCTGCTCATGGGCCCATGTGGTGTGAAAAGGAATATGAATAGCATTTGCTTTAATATTAACCAAGGGTAAGATATCTGATTTCAATGAATTACCTATCATTAAAAACTCAGAAGGTTTAATATCCAAATGGTTTAATAGCTTTGAATAATTAGCCTCTTTTTTATCGCTTAAAACCTCAATATGATGAAAGTAGCCTGTTAAACCAGATTTCTCCAATTTCCTTTCTTGATCGAGTAAATCCCCTTTTGTAGCCAGTATTAAACGGTATTTTTTTGATAATTTATCCAAAACCTCCTCTACACCATCCAATAATTCAACGGGTTTATCTAACATGTTTTTTCCAATATTTACAATGGCCTCTATTGTTTTAGCAGACACATTAAAATTGGAAATTTCCAATGCTGATTCAACCATAGATAACGTAAAGGCTTTTACACCATATCCATACAACTCCAAATTCTCAATTTCTTTTTTAAATAACTCTTGATCTATCTTATTGAGGGTTTCATAATCTGATAACAACTTGCCAAATTCAACTTCAGCATCTCTAAAGTAGGTTTCGTTAACCCAAAGCGTATCATCGGCATCAAAACCAATTACTTTTATGTTTTTATAATTCACTTCCATAATTTTTTGGCACGTTCCAAATCTTCTGGTGTATCAATCTCTACGCCTTGTACATTAGTTTCAACCATTTTTATGCGTTTTCCATACTCTAAATATCTTAGTTGTTCTAGTTTTTCTGAGGCTTCTAATGATAACATAGGCCATCTGTAAAAATCCAAAATAGCTTGTTTTCTAAAGGCATAAACGCCTTTATGCTTAAAATATTTAACAGCAACACTTTTATCTCTAGGATAAGGAATAACGCTGCGTGAAAAATATAAAGCAAAGTTGTTATGGTCTATAACCACCTTTACAGAATTGGGGTTATTAATTTCTGTTTCTTCATTTATATGAACCATTAAGGAGGCCAAATCTACCTCCTTTTTAGTATCATTTTTAAAAACTTCAATGAGTTTTGTTAACGATTCCTTGTCTGTAAATGGTTCGTCACCTTGAACATTAATAACCACATCAATGTCTAAGTCTTCAACAGCTTCAGCAATTCTATCGCTACCACATTCGTGTTCTTTTTTGCTCATTATAGCTTTCCCTCCATTATTAATGATTTCGTCGAAAATGATTGGACTATCAGTTACTACAAAAACATCATCAAATAAATGGGTTGCAATAGTGGCCTCATAAGTTCTCAGGATAACTGTTTTTCCGGCAAGATCTTGCATAAGTTTTCCAGGAAAACGAGACGCATTATATCGAGCAGGAATCATTGAAATTATTTTCATGAATTAAGCTTAAAAGTTATTCAAAAATAACATAAATATCAGACCTTTTTAGTTTTGGTAGGTTTAAACTTTTTATAAAGTCTAAAAATAAATAATAACATAATAGTTACTAAAATAATGGCGATGATGGGAATAAAAATTGAAATAAGGGACATAACAATGGCAATGATTGTCTCTAAGGTTGAAACTATAGGATTAGCTAAACCACCCGTAGAAACCGTTGATGCTAATCTTGTTGTGCTTGAAGTGCCTGCTATGGCTGCCGCAGTTCCTCCACCGGCAATTATAGCCAAAGACCATGTAATTGCAGGGCTCAAATCTGAAACAGTTGATAGCATTACAGCAGTTCCTGCCATTGTGGCCAATGGAACAGCTATACTGTCCAATAAATTGTCTATATAGGGTATAAAATAAGCGAAAATCTCCACTAAAGTGGCTACTCCCAACGTAATTAATGCTGTTTGACTACCTATCCATTGCCAAGATTCATTGAGTTGCCAAACATCAAAATAAGACGCTAAACTCAATGCAAATAATGGTAAAAATACTCGAAAACCAGCAGATGCTGCTAATCCAACACCCAAACAAATACTAATAATAGTTTCTAGAGTCATGTTTAAATATAATCAAAAACTAATCTTCAAAAAAATCGTCCTTAAAGCCTATTAAATATAGTTTTTCTTTAGCTCTGGTAACTGCAGTGTATAGCCAACGTAAATACTCCTTATCAATGCCATTTGGTAAATAAGGCTGCTCTACAAAAACGGTTTGCCACTGTCCACCCTGCGATTTGTGACATGTTATGGCATAGGAAAATTTAACCTGTAGGGCATTAAAGTGTTTGCTGCCCTTTACCTTTAAAAACTTACGATAATTACTAGTTTCATTTTCAAAATCCTTCATAACTTCCTGATATAATCTATTGGAATCTTCATAAGATAAGGATGGAGATTCTGCTTCAATAGTATCCAATAAAAGTACCGTTTCAAAAGGTCGCATTCGAGGGTAATCTACCATTCTTACCTTTACTTCCGCAAAACGAAAACCATAAAGTTCGGTGATATTGAAAATTTCAAGAACTTCTATAATATCACCATTAGCTATGAAACCTGCTTCGGTGGTTGGTTTTATCCAAAAATAATTATTCTTAACCACCATTAAATAATCGCCTGTAGTTAGTTCATTTTCATTAAAAAGAATACGATTTCGTATTTGCTGGTTATATAAGTTAGCTCGTTTATTACTTCTAACAATAATGGCGGTTTCTTCCTTTCCCAAACTACTGTAAGCATCGTTAATGGCATCCATGATTTCATGGCCATCTACCAATCTCACTATATCTGTAAAATTGTTTAAATCAAATTTAAAGGAGTCATTTACCACGGTTGATAAAGCTTCACGCAAAACTGTGGCATTTACCAAAATACCAGAATTTTGTTCTTGCCTTACCACTTCATCCAACTCCATTTTGGTTACTTGTTTATTGTAATTTAAACTAAGATTGTCCTCATTTAAAGCTGGACTTAAATCGAGTTTTACAGGTGGCAACTGAGCCGTATCACCAATGAGTAATAATTTACATTGATGACCTGAATATACATACTGCATTAAATCATCTAATAAGGAGCCATTTTCAAAAAGTTTCGATTCACCTGGAGTATCTGGTATCATTGAGGCTTCATCCACTATGAAAATGGTGTTTTTATGTTTATTGGGCTGCAAAACAAATTTTACACCACCATTTTTT
The DNA here is from genome assembly GCF_039543505.1 of Litoribaculum gwangyangense. Lineage (NCBI taxonomy): Bacteria > Pseudomonadati > Bacteroidota > Flavobacteriia > Flavobacteriales > Flavobacteriaceae > Litoribaculum > Litoribaculum gwangyangense. The sequence goes on from NZ_BAABJW010000002.1 coordinate 360,709, forward strand.
TCTTTCTTCGGAAAATAAATTTTTTTGTGAATAGTAAAGGCTTCTTTTCCTGAATAATTTGAAATTACCTTAGCCGCTCTGCCAGTTGGTGCCATTAAAATGGCACTTTTTTTCGCTTTCCATAAATTAGTAACAATAGTGCCAACTATGGTTGTTTTTCCTGTACCAGCATACCCTTTTAATAAATAAAGAGCGTTAGAGTCTTTACTGAAAATAAATTCAGAAAGTTGTTGAAGTACCACGTTTTGTTTTAGTGTAGGTTGAAATGGAAATTGTTGCTTTATAAGGGAATAAAATTCGGATGCAGTCATTTAAAGAGAAGCCTTTTTATAAATTATTCAAAGATAGAAATGATTTTTACTCTCTTAGGTTTTTACGATTAAAAAAAAATTGTAGATTTGCTAAATACCAAATAATAACTTTTTAATTAAAAACATACTATGTTAACATTTATTCTTATTGCAGTTGCAGTGATATTAGTTACAATTGGCTTAGTAAAGTTAGTTGACAAATTTATTCCTTCTAAGTTTAAACCCATTTTAAACATAGTACTTTGGCTTTTAATTGCATTTTTAGGTTACCAAACTTATCTATCTATATATGAGCCTATACAATTTAACAAAGTAAAAAATAAACGTTACGCCACGGTTATTGAAAGCTTAAAAGATATTAGAGATGCCGAATTAGCTCATAGACAAGTTACGGGTAAGTTTACTGATAATTTTGATAACCTAATAAAATTTGTTGATACGGCAAAGTTTACCATTACGCAACGGCGTGACTCCACTATTTTAGATGAAGTTTTGACAAAGCAGTTTGGAGTGGATATGTTTAAAGAAATTGTTGTAATTGATACATTAGGTTATGTTCCTGTTAAGGATTCATTATTTAAAACGTCTACACGCTATAAAACCATGATGAATATTCCAGGCACTGAAGGTGAGAAATTTAAATTACAAGCTGGATTTATAGAGCAAAACGATATAAAAATACCTGTTTTTGAATCGTATGTTTTAAAAAACACCATTTTAGCTGATCAAAATAGAGATCTTCTAATACAAGAAAATCAAGTAGTATCAGTTGATGGTGTAAATGGAGATAGATTAAAAGTAGGGTCAATGGAGGAAGTAAACACCAACGGAAACTGGCCTAAAACCTATGGTTCAGCAGAATAAAAATTCTAACAAACTAATTAAACTAAAACTGTCCATTCAAATAAGTTTGAGTGGACTTTCTTTTTGTATCCTAAACTCAGAGAAAAATTATATAACTTTTATTAAAGAAATTGATTTCGACAAAAAGTTAAACCCATTAGAGTTATTAGATGCTTTAAAAAAGCAATTTGAAAATGAACCTGTTTTAACTGAAGGATTTTATGATGTTTGTGTTATTCATGACAATGATTTATCAGCATTAGTCCCTAAACCACTATTTAATGAAGATTATTTGGCCGATTATTTAAAGTTCAGTTCCAAAATTCTTAAAAGTGATTTTATTACTTATGACGAACTTTTTATTAATGAAAGCGTGAATGTTTATATTCCCTACATAAACATCAATAATTATATTTATGATATATTCGGTGAGTTTACCTATAAACACATATCGACCATTTTGATAAGCAATGTTTTGCAAATTGAAAAAAATGCCAAAGCACAAAAAGTTTATGTGAATGTTAGTAGAGATCATTTTGAAATCATAGTTATTGAAAATGCTAAATTGATGCTTTACAATACTTTTAAGCACCAAACAAAAGAAGATTTCATATATTTTATACTATTTACTGCCGAACAATTAAATCTTAATCCAGAAACGTTAGAGTTGGTATTTATTGGAGATATTACAAAAGATAATGATTTATACAAAATAGCATATAAATACATTAGAAAAATAAGTTTTGGTAAAAGGTTTGATAATTACAAGTATGAAATTCAACCAAAATCAGAACACTCCAATTTTGTATTAATAAAAAGTTTTTAATGCGCATCATATCAGGATTATATAAAAGCCGAAAAATTATAGCACCAAAAAATTTACCGGTTCGTCCTACCACAGATATGGCAAAAGAATCCTTGTTCAACATCATCAATAACTTATACTATTTTGATGACATTTCAGTATTGGATTTATTTGCGGGAACTGGTAATATCAGTTATGAATTCGCATCTAGAGGCACTAATAATATTACGTGTGTTGACCAAGATTTTGGATGTATAAAATTCATCAACCAAACCGCTGAAGCATTTTATATGCCTATACAAACTATCAAAATTGATGTTTTCAAGTTTTTAGAGAAATCTACTTTACAGGTCAATATTATTTTTGCAGATCCTCCTTATAATTTTTCGGACGTACAGTTCGCGAAAATTCCAGAATTAATATTTCAAAATAACCTGTTACTAGAAGATGGCATTTTAATTGTTGAGCACTCAAAACACACAGACTTATCTTCATTAATTAATTTCAGTTATTCCAAAAGTTATGGTGGTAGTGTTTTCAGTTTTTTTGAAATAGTATAAATATGTTTTTATAATTCGCTTTTTTTCAGTAAATTAGACTTCTCCTTAAGAGTCCCTGACTCTATTCATATTTAATTTACGACATTCAAAATTTAACTATTTTGGTATGTTAAGTTATGGTTTATTATTAATATTAATCAACTAAAACCATAACAATGAAAAAAATTTTTCTATTAGGATTAAGCGCTATTTTATTTTTTAACTGTGAAAAACCGAAAGAGCGTTATTTTGTTGAATCTCCGGAAATAACCGACTTTAAGTCTAATATTTCAGAATATTCAAATGGCGACTGGGAAAGTTGGCGTGCACATTTCTCCGATACTGCGAAATTGTATGTGAATTCATTAAAAAGCATCTCAGTTTCTGATCTTGAAAATAATCAAAAAGAAATGCTATCAAACTTTTCGTCTTATGGATTTCAAGAAAAAGGATCTTTTGTGGAAATGGTATTAGATAATCAAGATAAAACTTGGGTAAATTATTGGGCTAATTGGCATGGAACACTAAAAGCTAATGGCAAAGAAATAGATGTCCCTGTTCACATAACTGCACAATATGTGGATGGAAAAATTGCTGAGATTTATGACTACTTTGATACGTCTCCTATTAGCACAGCATTAAATGAAATTGAGGATTATAATGCTATGTCTATGGATGAAAAAACTTTGACAAATACCATAAATACTATGGTGGCTGTTTGGAATAAAAATGATCAAGATGCTATGAAATCTATCACGGTTCCAAATTTAATAAGAAATTCAAACGGTACACGTGAGGTAAACAACCAAGAAGAATATGGAGCCATGATGAGTAATTTCTTTACAGGTTTTCCAGATTTTAAGGTTATTCTTGAAAATTCAGAAATAAAAGATAACAAAGCTATAATAACTTGGCGATGTGTTGGAACCAATACTGGTGAATTTTTAGGAAATGCACCTACCAATAAAAAAGTTAATGTATTAGGTATGAGTGTCTGGACATTTAATGCCGAGGGTAAAGCCACCCAAGAAGATGCTTTTTTCGATAATCAAATCATGTTTAATCAACTTGGAATTACGCCACCGAAAGCTTAAGTATTTAAAATTAATAAACCAAAAATTTAAATTATGACAAACATTAAAAGAAATATATCATTTTTATGCATCGCATTTTTGTTAGTTAACTTATCACTAGCCCAGAAAATGTATCAAATACATCAGGATAATGTAAATCCATCGAAATTGATGCAATATGAAAGCACTGCCAAGAAATTCTTAGAAGCTTGTAAAGAACATAAAGTTCAAACGTCTTGGGCAGCAGCAACAACGAACGATATGAAATATTTGTACATAACCCCGATGGAAAATTTTGCGGAATTAGATAAAAGTCCTTTTGCGGATATGTCTAAAGCTATGGGAGAAGACTTTGGGAAAATGTTTGAAGATTTTGACAAATGCTACGATTCCCATAGTGATTATATTATTGCCTTGGATGAAACTCTTACTTATATGCCGGATGGTATTAGTATGACGCAGGAAGGGCAAAACTATCGCAAATGGTTTTATATGTATTATAAACCCGAAAATGGTGGTAAATTAAGAGAAGGTATGAAAGCTGTAAAAGATCTTTTTACAAGCAAAAACTCTCCAGAACATTATCGAGTTTATAGCAGTGCCTTTGGTTGTCCTGAAAGTTTTTATTTAGTAGCTATTTCGTATAAAGATGAAATTGACGCCGCTACCAAAAGTAAAGCTAATGAAAAACTCCTTGGGACTTATGAGGAAAGATGGGAGGTATTTAGTAAAGTGATGAACAATATTGATCGAATGGAAGAATACACAGGAGAAATGCGTCCAGATCTGGCTTATTCACCCAATTAAATATTATCTAATCTATAAAAAGTAAACCCTTCTTACAAACTGAGAAGGGTTTATTTATATGCAAGCAAATCTATAAGCCGAATTCTGTACTCAAAAAAGAGTCCCTATCATTTATCTGAGTGCATTGTTACCAATACACTTTAGCTGCCTACCCTCCAACAATCGAGCGTGCAGCCCTCAAACGTTGGTATACATGACATTGCACCACATAGAGTTTACCTGATTTCACTACAGCTTGACCTGTACATTCTTTCTGTTGCACTTTTCCTAACCTCACGACTGGTGGCTATTAACCACTATGTTGCACTATGGTGTTCGGACTTTCCTCTACTTTAAAAATTTAAAATAGCGATAAGGCGATTTACTTGTGGCAAAAGTACGTAAATTGTTAATAACTCGTTTTAATTTTCAATGTCTTAACACTTAATTTTAAACTGAATTTTTAACTTTGTTATTCAAGAAAATTTCAATGGAGCACTTTGTAGTATCAGCCAGAAAATACAGGCCACAAACATTTAAAGATGTTGTCGGGCAGCAGGCTATTACTAACACCTTATTAAATGCCATTGAAAATAATCATTTAGCACAAGCACTATTATTTACGGGGCCAAGAGGTGTTGGGAAAACAACCTGCGCTAGAATATTAGCAAAAATGATTAATAGTGAAGGAGATATTTCTGAAGAAGAGGACTTTGCATTCAATATTTTTGAATTGGATGCGGCTTCTAATAACTCCGTAGATGATATTAGAAGTTTAACCGATCAGGTTAGAATACCTCCGCAAGTAGGAAAGTACAAAGTGTACATTATAGATGAGGTTCATATGCTATCACAAGCCGCTTTCAACGCTTTTCTAAAAACTTTAGAAGAGCCACCAAAGCATTGTATATTTATATTGGCAACTACTGAAAAACATAAAATTATTCCGACTATTTTATCACGTTGCCAAATATTCGATTTTAAACGTATTACGGTAAAAGACGCCAAGGATTATTTGAAATATATTGCTGAGGAACAAGGTATACAAGCTGAAGACGATGCGCTTCACATTATTGCTCAAAAAGCCGATGGTGCTATGCGAGATGCTCTTTCTATATTTGATAGGGTAGTTAGTTTTTCAGGTAAAAATTTAACAAGACAGGCTGTAACCGAAAATCTTAATGTTTTAGATTATGAAACCTATTTTGAAAGTACGGACTTAATTTTAGAAAACAAGATACCAGAATTATTACTTCAATTTAATAACACCCTTTCTAAAGGCTTTGATGGTCACCACTACATTGCCGGTTTAGCTTCGCATTTTAGGGATTTATTGGTAAGTAAAACCCCTGAAACTATTGAACTTTTGGAAGTTGGTGAAGACACCAAAAGGAAATATTTAGAGCAGTCTAAAAAAGCTTCTCAAGAGTTTTTAATGCAGGGCATTAATTTAGCCAACGATTGTGACCTTAAATACAAAACCAGTAAAAATCAGCGCTTATTGGTTGAATTATGTTTAATGCAGCTCGCCTCTATCACATTTGATGGAGAAAAAAAAAATAGCAAAAACTTTATAATACCAGCATCGTATTTTATAAATAAGGGCATTACTCCTATTCCGGTCAACCTCCCAAAAATAAACGAAGAAACTAATCATACTCCATTAGAAGAAGAGAAGAAAGAGTTAGTTGAAGAACATTCAAATACAAACATTACAGATGTAAAGGCTTTTCAAGTAAAAGAATTGCCTAAAATAGTCTTAAAACAAGATAAAAGACCATCTGGACTATCATTAAGTAGCATCAAGGCTAAGAAAGAGCATCAAATTAAGCAGTTGGATGTCGTAATGAATGAAGACGATTTACCAAAAGAGCCTTTTACTGAAACTGAACTTATTGAGGCTTGGAAGCAATATACCGAAGAATTAAGAGATAGCGGCAAGCACAATTTAGCTTCCATTTTAGCCATGGATAGTCCGAAAGTTCAGGGTACAACAATCAACTTAGAATTTCCCAATGAAACTAATAAGGTTGAATTGGAGAAAAATCAGTATGATATTCTTATGTATTTAAGAAAAAAACTCAATAACTATGATATCAACTTTAGTATCACTGTAAATGAGGAATTGGAAAAGCAATATGTCTATACAACTCATGAAAAGTTTGAAAAACTAAAAGAGAAAAACCCAAATATTGATATTTTAAGAAAAACTTTCGATTTAGATGTTTAAACTTTTATATAACAGTAAGTTAATTTTATTATTACTAGCTATAAGCATTTTTGGCTGCCATAATAATAAAACAAAACAGGACACTTTAAATGAGTCCATATCCAAATTTGTAAACTCTTTAAAACCTGTTGAAATAGTTGAATTCATCCCTAAAGAATATACTCAAGTTATTTCTGATACTATTCTGAGTAATGGTTTTAGGGTTAAGATCAAATCATATACCAATATGGAGAAATCCGTTCACAAAACCATCATAAATGATAACTATATCAATCAAAATAACAACTACAGAGATTGGATTTCCGAAGTTAAAATTGAAAAAGATGGCAAACTCATATGGAGTGAAACCATAAATGACGATTTTTTTCTTAAAAATGAGATACAAAAAGAACTTTTCCTTTCAAAAGCTATAAATATCAATGTTCGAGTGGATGAAGAAAATAGTATTAAAAAAGATTCCATTACTTTAATAGCTGGTTATTTCGATCCTTTTGAAAATCATGCAGTCTTATTCAATCTTGAAATTGATGTTATGGGGAATCATAATTTAAAGAAATCACGGGTTTAAAATATTTGCTATGCTAGGACTAAAACTGCCAACAGATCCTCGTTGGGTAAACATTGTAGAAAAAAATATCGAAGACATATTGACAGACCATGCCTTTTGTGAACAAAAGGCGGCAAGTACAGCTATCTCATTAATTGTAAGTTTTCCTGAATATACCGAATTAGTTCAAGAAATGACCGCTTTGGTTAAAGAAGAAATTAGCCATTTTAAAATGGTTCATGATAAAATCATAGAGCGTGGTTGGACTTTGGGACGTGATAGACGTGATGATTATGTCATTGAGCTTTTAAAATTCTTCCCAAAAGGAGGCAGCAGAACTACGCAATTAGTGCACAGATTGCTATATGCTGCATTAATTGAAGCTAGAAGTTGTGAGCGCTTTAGATTATTATCTGAAGAATTACAAGATAAGGAATTAGCAAAATTCTATAGAAATTTAATGGTAAGTGAAGCTAACCATTATACTATGTTTTTGGGATTCGCCAGAAAATATGGAGAAAAAAAAGAAGTCGATGCCAAATGGCAAGAACTTCTAGTATATGAAAGTGAAATTATGAGTAATTTAGGCAAAAAGGAAACTATACACGGTTAAAACTTATAACCAATTCCTAATTGTATGTTGGTGTTTCTGGCAGTTATTCCTAATTTGTCATCAAAAATATTTCTAATTCCATACGTATACCTGGCATCTACAAAAATAGCATAATTTATTTTGTATTCTACACCAGCTAAAGCTGAATAGGCCATATTTGCTATACCATCTTCATATTTGTGTACCTTGAGTCCTACTTGTGGACCTAAACCAGCATGGAATTTTTCACTCAATCTAAATCTTAAAAAAATAGGCATTTGTATGTAATCTAGGTGTAAGTTTTCATCATTTGCACCCTCGGCAGAGAATTGTAATTCAGGGACTACTGATATCGTTTTAGATAAACCAATATTAGCGAAAACACCAAAATAAAAACTGTTTCTATGCTTGTTTGGAAAAGAAGGTGTGTTTTCAAAATCCAAATTAGAGATGTTATAACCACCTCTTACTCCATATTTTACACCTTGAAAAGTAGAATTATTTTGATTGATGGCGTTCAGATTAGGAATACTATCTGATTCTTTATCTTGCGAAAATCCATGAATAGATAGAACAAATAGTATTGCTAGTAGTAATATTCTTTTCATAAGTAATGGGTTTGGGATATCACTGCGAATATATATTATAAATTTAAAAAGGTGCAATTATAAAAGGTAAAGTGCAAAATTTTACTGTGTATTGCTTGAAACCGTATCATAATAGATGCTTTTAATGATGCCATCCGCAAGTCCGATTTTAGGGACATAAATGTTTTTAGCTCCACTCCACTTCATGGCAGACAGGTAAATACGCATGGCTGGAATAATAACGTCTGCCCTATCTTGGTTTAAATCTAGCTCGGTAATACGTTCCTCATAAGAATAGGTTTGTAACATATTGTAATAAGAAGTCATATAAAAGTATGAAAGTGGCTTTCCCATAGCCTTACCAGATATTTTGAATATCTTGTTGATGTTTCCTCCAGATCCTAAAACATCTATTTTTTCAAAATCTTTAACATGATCTCCGATCCATTTTTCGAGTTCTTGCCATGTTTCTTTTAAAACTATATCGTTTAACAACCTTACTGTTCCAATTTTAAATGATTTTGATGCCACTTGGTTTCCTTGATCTATAATGGTGAATTCGGTACTACCACCACCAACATCAACATATAAATAAGTTTTTGTATTGTCTATAAACTTATCCAAATCGGTAGCCGCAATTATGGCCGCTTCTTCTTCACCCTCTATCACATCTATACTAATGCCAGAGTTTTTAAGGACCAAATCCACGACTTGTTTTCCGTTTTCCGATTCACGCATAGCAGATGTGGCGCAGGCTTTATATTTAACCACCTTATGGGATTTCATAAGTAATTTAAAAGCCAACATTGTATCAATAATACGCTGAGCATTTTCTTTGGATATCCTATTTTTAACAAAAACATCTGCTCCCAAACGAATGGGGACACGTACCAATGAGTTTTTTTTGAATTGAACAGGTTTCCCTTTTTGTTCAATTATATTTGAAATAAGTAATCTTACGGCATTTGAACCTATATCGATGGCTGCATATTTCTTTATTGAAAGCATACTAGTTTTCAAGTTTTTTTTGATAATAGTTATAGATTACAAATTGAGACCTTACTTTTTCATCCTTATTTATTCGATATTCATTTTCCTGATTATCATTTATCAAACGTGCTTTAACGTTATCACTCCAGCTGATGTTAAAGGTATCAATAATTTCTTTTTTTATCTCCTCGTCGTATATAGGACAGCTTACTTCTACCCTGTTTTCGATATTTCTAGTCATCCAATCTGCCGATGAAATATATAGTTTGGTATCGCTTCCGTTACCAAAAATATAAATTCTGGAATGTTCTAAAAACTTATCAATAATACTTATGACCTCAATGTTTTCACTCATACCTTTTACGCCCGGTATCAAACAACAAATGCCTCTAACTATCATTTGAATTTTAACTCCTGCTCTACTGGCTTCATAGAGTTTATCTACCATTACATAACTTGAGATACTATTCATTTTTAACCTAATAAGGCCTTCTTTTCCATTTTTTACATTTTCAATTTCATTATCTATAAACTTAAAAATTGCCTTTTGCGTATAATGTGGCGATACTATTAAATGTTTGTATCGGTATATTTTATAATTTGCTTCAAAAAAACTGAAGATTTTAACCAAGTCCTTTAATATTTTTTGATTGGACGTGAAAAGAGTAAAATCAGTATAAATTTTTGCAGTAGATTCGTTAAAATTACCAGTACTGATAAACCCATAACGTTTTAGTTTCTTACCTTCTTCACGCTCAATAACACACATTTTGCTATGAACTTTTAGTCCTGCCACCCCAAAAATTAAATTGATACCTTCATCTTCCATTTGCTGAGCATAGTTAATGTTGGCTTCTTCATCAAATCTAGCTCTTAGCTCAATAGAAACCGTAACGGATTTTCCATTAATGGCGGCGTTTATCAAAGAGCTTGCAATATGTGATATTTCAGCAAGCCGATAAATGGTTATTCGAATGGTTTTTACATTGGGGTCTAAAGCTGCTTCTCGTAAAAATTTAACTATGTAGGAAAACGTTTGATAAGGTGCATGGAGAAGATAATCTTTTTTTGCTATAGCTTGGAAAATACTATTTTGAAGACTTAAACCTTTTATTGGTAAAGGCTCTATTTTGTCATATAAAAGATCGGTTCTTCCTAGGCTTGGAAAACCCATGTAATCCCGTCTGTTGTGATAACGTCCACCTGGAATGATACTATCAGTGTTATTAATACGCATCTTAGACATCAGATATTGTAACGTTTCCTTATGAATGGTTTTATCGTAAACGAACCGAACTGGCTCACTTACTTGCCTGTGTTTAACACTATCGGAAATTTTTTCGATAAAACTCTTACTTAAATCACTCTCAAAATCCAATTCACCATCTCTGGTGATTTTTATCATATGAGCAGAAATGTTTTTATAATCGAAAATATTGAAAATATCGCTTAAACAATGGCGAAGTAAATCATCAATCATAATGATAAAGCTCTTATCACCTTGCTTTGGTAACTCGATAAATCTATCGACAGATTTAGGGATTTCTATGAGTGCAAATTGTTTTCTATCTCCAGACATCAACATTCTAACGGCTAAATAAGCTGCACTATCTTTAAGATTGGGTAATACAACGGAGTCGTTAAGTATAATAGTAACCAAAGCCGGACTCACAATTCTTAAAAAATAATTTTTAATGAAATCATGCTGAACATCATCAATTTGAGTTTCATCAATGATGTAAATATTTTCGTCCTCTAATCTTTTATGAATAGCGTCAAGAATATCTAAACTTTCACTTTGCTGTTTGATAACAATTTGGGTAATAATTTCAAGAAGTTCCTTAGCCCTAATACCTCCCAATTCGCTCTTTCCTGTTTTTCCAGCTTCTACGATTCGCTTTACCGTAGCATATCGAACTTTAAAAAACTCATCTAAATTATTAGAAAAAATACCTAAAAATCGAAGTCTCTCTATTAATGGCACGGATTCATCCGAAGCCTCTTGTAATACTCTTGCATTAAATTGCAACCAACTAATTTCCCTATTTACATAACTATTGCCGTTAGTTTCTGTTTTTATCATTTAATATTCTTAAAATGTAATTACTAAACAAATATATTCTATTTAGGCTTAAATATCGACTAGAATTTGATAAGTAATTATGAAATTTAATGATTCCATATAGATGCTATTTCAAATTTCTGGGAAATGTTGTTTTTAAAGTTTTTCCTTTTTTTAAATCTTTCCAACTACTTATATCAAATTCGATAATAACAACACCACAGGTGGGTACGTTGTCTATAAAAATATCACCATAACTATTAACAAAAGCTGTGATGGCATGATTATGACCAAACAGCATCAGATTATTGACTTTACTATCACAGTTTTTAACAACTCTAATGAAGTCGTTACCTGAAAAATCATACAAGTCATGGTTTAGATGAAAAATATGCTCCTTTATATTTAAGTTTTTTAAAAATATTTTAGCAGTTGTTAAAGCCCTATTCGCATCGCTAGATAAAACCAAATCTAAAGCTATATCATCGCCTTTCAAAACTTTTGAAATTAAGTTAGCATCATCCAACCCTCGTTTGTTAAGAGGTCTTTCATGGTCAGAAACATTGTGTTCCCATGAAGATTTTGCGTGTCTGACAATTACAATTTTTTTCATAAAATTCGATAAAATGTAATTTTTATCGATAAAAAGTTGTTTTTGTCGATAAAATGTAATTTATTTGTTAGTTAAAATTAGTGAAAAATAGTGATTGAGTAATTAAAAAATATAATGAACATGAAATTTAGGGGTGAAATTATATAGAAACTGATGTCGCCAAAAAACAATATTATAACGATAAAAAACAAAATGAAAGCCTTTAATCGAATTTATAAGTGCTTTACCATTTATTTTTGAAGTACAAGGGGAGTATTGTTTATTTTGTTTTACCTACTTAAAATTAAAAATTATGACCCCAAATCTAATTGCAAATATTAATAGAGTGTTAGCTCTTTATAATTACTCCCTCAAGGTTTTTCCCTCAAAAGCTTTATTTTTTTTAACGTTTTAAATGAATTTTTCTGGCTGTTAAAGGTCATAAGTGTCTATTTATATTAATTCTAAAAATTATGAAACCAATTTTTATATTATTTATTGTCATTTTATCTACTTCATCTTTTAATGAAAAATTAAACAGTGCTGTCAACCAAGTAGATTGTAGTGCCACACTTTCAGTCGAAAAAGATCGACATGTGAAGTCCATATATGGTTCTGAAGGGGTTACTTTTATTTTAGAATTAGTTAATGAATCTTCAAATAATACTACATATTCTATTAGTACAAGAAAAGTGAAAGGAGATTGTGGCAATATGAATTACAATCCATCTAAAACCTTAAATAATTCAAATGTTGATTTAAATATATCTATTGACACAGATAATTTTATTGAAAATTCAAATAAAACAGGAGTCTCCAATAAAAAGGATTCTAAAAAAGAAATAGAACTTCAAGCTGGTGAGTCTAGAAAATTTGAAGTAAAAATATATGCCCCAAAAAATACACCTCATTTTTCCTGGGGATGCATTGATATAATTGCTGAATCTAAAGATTGTAAAGCAAGCTCGGTGAAAACAACTTTAAGTGTTTATGTACCAGATCCAAGTGAAAAATAATTAAAACGGTTTTAAGATTTATTTATACTTAAACAGAATTTTATGAAAAAAGATTTACTATATAAAGAAAATTATACTTTACAAATATTAAAATTTGTAACTGTTTTTATTTTTCTATTCTCTTTAAATAATGTCTTGGGCCAAGAAATTATTGTGAATAAATATGCTGTTGAAAATTCAACACAATGTAATCAATTTGATATTACCCTTGAGATTATTGGTAATCCACCTGCTCAACCTCAAGAGGTTGTATTGGTTATAGATAGATCTGGTAGTATGGATGATGGCCCAAGTCCAACACCAATAGAGTATGCGCAAGATGCTGCCATTGAGTTTGTGAACAATTTCTTTTTACCTGCGAACAATCCTACTGGTTTAAACAAAATAGCTATTGTAAGTTTTGCTAATGGTGCAACCACAGATTTGCAGTTAACTGCTGACGATGGAAATGATGCTAATTTAGTTAATAATGGTAGATTGCAAGCTATTACAACTATTAATGCCATAGCTACAGGAGGACCTACTAATACCGAAGCAGGAATAATTGCCGCTGATCAAGTATTAACTAATAACGGAACATTTGATTGTGTTACCAATAGAAGTATCATTCTTTTATCTGATGGTGTACCAAACCGAAGAGTTGGAGGCGCTGATTGTAGTTCTACTACTACAGTAACCCCATGTCAAACCGAAGCGATACAAGCTGCTATTGACGCACAAACCACGATAGTTTCAGGTACCAATTACAATCAAAGTATCTTTACAATTGGACTTATTGGTGCAATTAGCGGAACAGAAGAAACAATTGCAATAAATACCTTATCCCAAATTCAGAATGCCGGAGCTTACATAACAGAAAACAATGCCAATTTATCTGGTATTTATGATGATATTCTAAATCAATTAGCGCCTGCTGCTACCCAATTACCTGGTCAAGCTCTAGTTGAAGATATCATTGAAAATGGATTTACTCTTGTTAATGGGTCAATTAATGCGAGTAAAGGAACGGCTTCTCTAGTGGGGCAAACTGTTTCTTGGTTCTTGGATACGGTAAGAAATGAAACGGTAACCCTAAACTACACCATTCAAGCTAATGCTAATTCATGTGGTACAAATCCTTCTGGAACATCAAGAATTAATTATGAAGATTCTTCTTGCAATACTACATTCATAGATTTTAATAATCCTAATATATGTGTGCCTTGCCCAGAAATCAATCCAGTAATTTCTCAAGCAGATTGTGATTCAATTGAATATTCTACAACTTTTGATTCTGGTGACTGTGGTAATGCAACATCTAACATATTTTCGTGGGAATTTTTCTTAGAAGGTGTTTCAATAGGCACTGCATCTTCACAGAATGGAATATTTAACTATACAGGTACAGATCCACTTTTAGGAAATGTAACTGCTGAATTGACTTATGATGGCCAATATGGAACTTGTACGCAGCCGAGTGTAACAGAAACTTCAAATATTTTATTAATTGAAGCTACTGAATGTGATGTATTTGTTTCTGGTTGTCCTACCCCCATTTCGGAATGTTCAGATACCGACTTAGGAAGTAATGTTACATGGACGCCTCCTCAATTTTCATTTGCATGTTGTAGTGCAGTAACGGGAGACGATTTTTCTTTTTATGTAGAATTTGACCTTCCAGAAAGCTCAAATAACTGTTGGTCTTATAATGGTGTACAGCGCATAGGAAGTAATAACCTAAGGCTATTTCAATCAAATGGAAATTCTAGTTTCGTTCTTGCCCCATTACAATATTTTGATAATACCAATGGTACACCCATAAACATGGAACTTATTGTGCCAAGTGGAGTTTTTGATTGGACATTGGAAGTTCTGGATGGTTCAAATGTAGTCTATACGCAAACTGTAACGGGTATATCAAGTTCTGGTTTACGAACAATAACAATACCTAATACGGTTCCAAATGGTGCATATAATTTAAATTATATCTTTGATGATAATGGTACTGGACTGGGTGCTAATGACCATATCGAGGTAGACAGAATATATTACAACGCAACACTTTTAGATGCTGCCTGTACTGGAGGTATTAATTTCGTAGTTACTTCTACACATAATCCTGGAGACTTCTTTGATGCTAATCAAACCACCCAAGTTACTTATACTGCTACTTATACACCTGCTAATGGTGATCCTGTGATTTTAACTTGTGATTTTGATGTTACAGTGGACAAAGTAGATTTATCGGAATCTGTAGGGGCGCATGAAGATGTAACTTGCGATGGTGATAATGATGGTTCCATAACGGTGTTGGCTTCAGGTGGAACACCACCATATACTTATAGTTTAGATAATGTAGACTTTAGTAATACTACTGGGGTTTTTACAGGCTTGAGTCAAGGTAATTACAACATTTATGTTAAAGATGATAATGATTGCATAGATCCTTCACCATTAACAATAACAATTGATTTACTGAATACGCAAGACCCTACCATAACGGCTCCAAGCACAATCGATGTCGAGGGTTGTAATGAAAATGATATCACGGAATTAAATTCTAGATACCCATACAGTAATACAGAATCTGCCGATATAAAAGATACTTTTATTGATGTTGCAAATGGATACAATGCCACAGATGATGATGTTTCTACTATAGCTAGCATCACTTACATTGATATCTTAACACCAGATACTTCATGCCCATCCGAAGTTACTAGAACTTTTACTATCACTGATATTTGTGGAAATACTGCAACAGCTATTCAAACTATTTCCATTGATGATATTACTGCACCAATAATTAATAACAGTCCTGGAGATTTGGATGTTACTTTAGAGTGCTCTAATCTTACTGGTATAGCTAATGCAAATACTTTATCGCCCACAGCTACTGATAATTGTTCTACAGCTACAATCAATCTAATAAGTGATACAACCACAGTTGATCCCAATTGCCCAAATGCATATGTACATGTTCATGTATGGAATTTTACTGATGAGTGCGGAAACACTAGTGCTAATTTTACTCAAACCATTACCGTAGTAGACAATACTCCACCAATAATAAACACCGAAGCAAGCAACATTACTGTTGAATGTGATGGTGACAATTCTGCTGAACTAATAGCTTGGTTGGATTCGAATGGTGGAGCTAATGCAACTGATAATTGTTCCTCAGTCACTTGGTCAAATGATTATTCTGGCTTAAATCTAGCTTGTGGTGCTACAGGAAGTGGTGTAGTAACTTTTATTGCTACAGATGCTTGTGGTAATACTAATTCAACTTCTGCAACTTTTACTGTTGTAGACACAACTCCTCCTAGCATAAATGGCGTACCTGCTGATACTAGTGTTAATTGTTCTAGTGTTCCAACTGCTCCCAATGTAAGCGCAACAGATGCTTGTAGTACAAACCCGTTAACAGTTACATTTACTGAAACAACTTCGCCTGGTAGTTGTGCTGGAAATTACACTGTAGTTAGAACATGGTCTGCTACAGATGAGTGCGGTAATATCGCAAATGAAACACAAACCATTACCGTGGTGGACACCACAGCACCTGTTATTGACAATACCCCTGGAGATCTGGACGCTACTTTAGAATGTTCCGATGCTGCTGGTATTAGTGCCGCTTTAACCTTAGCACCAACTGCTACAGATGATTGTAGCACTCCTGCCATCACTTTGGTAAGCGATGATACCACTGTAGATCCTACTTGTCCAAATGCCTATACGCAAGTACGGGTATGGAACTTTACTGATGGTTGTAATACCAGTGCCAACTTTACACAAACCATTACCGTGATAGATACTACGGCTCCGGTTATTGATTTACCTGCAAATGTATCGGCTGAATGTAGTGATGACTTGTCACCAATTGCATTTGGAACAGCTACTGCAACTGATAATTGTGATCCTAATCCAGTAGTAACATTTACTGATGTGAGAACAGATGGTCCCTGCGTAGGAACATATACAATAACCAGAACTTGGACGGCAACTGATGCTTGTGGAAATGTAGCTTCAGCTAACCAGATAATTTCAACTTCTGATACTACAGCGCCAACTTTCGACCAAACAACACTACCAGGAAATCTAGTGGTAGAATGTGATGGTGTACCTGAGCCTGAAGTTTTAACAGCTACTGATAATTGTGGTATTGCTCTGGTTACCGTTGAAGATGTTAGAACGAATGGTAATTGTGATTATAATTATACCATAACGCGAACTTATACAGCAACCGATGAATGTGGTTTAACAAACACGCATGTTCAAACGATAACTGTACAAGATACAACACCTCCAGCATTTGTAGAAGTACTACCTAATGCTAATATAGTTGTAGAATGTGATGCTATACCCAATGCTGAAACATTAACAGCTATTGATAATTGTGGTTCTGCAACGGTTACAGTAAGCGATACTAGAACAGATGGTAATTGTCCAAATTCGTACATTTTATCTCGCACTTGGACTGCAACTGATGAATGTGGTTTAACTACAACTTACACTCAAAATATTATAGTACAAGATACAACAGCACCTACATTTGATCAGACACTTCCCAGAGATGTTACTGTCGAATGTGATGATATTCCTGCTGTTACAACAATAACAGCATCAGATAATTGTGGACCAGCTACGGTTACTGTAAATGATGTAATAACTAATGGCAATTGCCCTTCAAATTATTTCATCGCCCGAACTTGGGTAGCTACTGATGAGTGTGGATTAACAACAACACATTCACAAATCATAACTGTTCAAGACACAACAGCTCCTGTGCCTAAAACAGATTATGAGGAAACATTAGATGTAAGTTGTACGGATATTCCTGATGCTCCACAATTAGAATTTGAAGACAATTGTTCAACAAACCTTACAGTGGTGTTTAATGAGGTAAATACCTTCAATGAAACCGTATTTGAAGATTATCAAATCATTAGAACTTGGACGGTTAGAGATGAGTGTAACAACGAAGCTGTTTACACACAAACCTTAAATGTTACTCTTGATGAAGTATTTTCGGAAATAGTAGCTGAAGACAGATGTTTTGATGAAGGTATTGTTAACTTAAATGATATCATTTCTGGAACATTAAATACTAATGGTACATGGGAATTATTAGAGGGCAACCCTGATGCCACACTTAACGGTAGTATTTTTGACCCCACTAAACTTAAACTTAGTGAGGACTTCTTACCAGATGACGGCGGTATTGACTATCGATTCCGATATACGACAACAAACGAGGGTTGTATTAGTATAACTGAGGTTGTCATGAATATTCATGCAGATTGTGTGGTGCTACCTTGTGGTGAAAATGACATTGTCATATCAAAAGCAATTACACCTAATGGAGATGGATACAACGACACTTTTGATATTGCAGGTATCGACTTATGTGGTTTCGTGGCTGAAGTGAAGATATTCAATCGTTGGGGTGCCTTGGTTTATGAATCTGATAATTACACCTTAGGAAGTATTGAGACTTCTGGAGCTAGAGGTGATTGGGATGGTTCATCACCTAGATCAGCAGTAGGTACAGCAGGTAAATTACCAAACGGAACCTATTATTATATCATCAAATTAAGAAATAGTGGATTGAGTCCTTTAACGGGCCCTGTTTACTTAGGAACCAAATAAACCTTTAACCTATGAAGTTTATAAAACATAATATAATAGCTATAGCGTTGTTTATCTGTACGGTTGGAGTTGCACAACAATTACCGCAATTTACTCAGTACATGTACAACACCATCTCAATAAATCCTGCTTATGCAGGTAGTAGAGAGGCTCTAAGCATTGTTGGGTTACATAGAAGCCAATGGGTTGGTTTTAAAGGTGGTCCCATAACACAAACACTTTCAATCCATACACCCCTTAGGAATGACAGAATCGGGCTGGGATTGTCTTTTATTGAAGATGATTTAGGGCCACAAAATTTCTCGTATTTATATGCAGATTTTTCATATGCCATTCCAACAGGTACTAATGGTAAACTGGCGTTTGGATTAAAAGGAGGTTTTACACAATTTAGTTTTGATGCTGATTTTCGTCTGGATCAAGCGAATATTAACGATCCTTTAATTTTTGGAATCGAAGATAGATGGACACCTAATGTCGGAGCTGGAATTTACTGGAGTACAGATAGAATTTACGCTGGTTTATCCGCACCTAGAATTTTAAATAACGATTTTAGTAATAAAAATAATGATTTTGAAGCTTTAGAACGTATTAGTTACTATTTCACTATTGGAGGCGTCATAGATTTAAGCAAGTCTATAAAATTTAAGCCTGCTGGACTAATTAAAGCGACTAATGGTGCGCCTATTTCATATGACTTAACAGCTAACTTTTTATTTAATGAAAAATTCTGGTTAGGGGGTTCATATAGAATCAATGAACAAACTGCAGCCATCGGTGGTATAGCAGATTTCCAAATATCTCGACAATTACGTATTGGTTACGCCTATGAAAAACCTATTTCAGAAATTGCAGATTATACGACAGGAACCCACGAAATTTTACTGATTTATGAGTTTAAATTCTTAAGTTCTAAATTAAAATCACCTAGATATTTCTAATATAATTTATCGATGAACAGTAAAAAGTACATATTAGTTTGTATCACATTAATGCTAAGTTTTTCAGTGTTTTCCCAACAAGGCAAACAAAAAAGAGCCGATACATTATTCAATAAATTTTCGTTTGTAAAAGCTGCCGAAGTATATAAAGATTTAATAGCAAACAATTATAATAAAGACTACGCAACTAGAAAACTTGCCGATTGTTACGCGTTTTTAAGAGATCCCAGAAACGCATCCAGATATTATAAAAACGTTGTGAAACAAAAAAACGTTCCCATTGAGTATTATTACAAATATGCGCAATCACTTCGAGGGATGAAACAATATGATGAATCGCAAATATGGCTCCAACGCTTTAAAGATTCCGGCGGTGTAGTAAATGCCAATGATTTTTCAAAAGACGTTAATTTCATTTCAAGTGTTTTTGGTGCCAAACAACAATACTTTTTGGACCGAGTTCGGTTCAATTCAAAATATAGCGATTTTGGAGCTTTTGAACAAGACGGAAAAGTGTATTTCACGTCAGCTCGTGATGAAGGGGTAGCTATAAAACGTCTTTATGGTTGGAACGAACAACCCTTCTTGGATGTATATGTGACTGATGCCAAATCCAAAAAGAATCCCGATTTTACCAATAAAGTAAAAGGTGATATCAATTCCATTTATCATGATGGTCCCGTTACCATTACTAAAGATGGTAAAACCATGTATTTTTCAAGAAACAATTTCAATGAAGACGTTGAAATAAAAGATAAAAGAGGATTAACCAATATGAAAATATATCGAGCTACTTTGGTAGATAGTGTATGGACCAATATTGAAGATCTTCCTATAAACGGTGATAATTTTTCTACACAACATCCTGCATTAAATATGGATGACACCAAATTATATTTTGCTTCCGATAGGCCAGGAACTAAAGGAGGATCAGATATTTGGGTGGTAAACATTCGTCCTGATGGCCTTTTAATGGACTTACAAAATGTAGGGTCTGTAGTAAACACTGAGAGCGCCGAAGGTTTTCCGTTTATTAATAACGAAGGCGTGCTATTCTTTTCATCCGATGGGCATACTGGTCTGGGATTACTTGATATTTTTGCAACCATTAAAGATGAAGACAGTGATGAAATTGTGGATGTTATCAACTTAGGAACACCCGTGAACTCAAATGCTGATGATTTTTCATTTAGTATGAATGCTGATGGCATTAACGGATATTTTGCTTCTAATCGACAAGGTGGCCGTGGTAGTGACGACATTTATGCATTTCATAGAATCCCCGTTTTGCATGTGGAAGGTGTGGTTACAGATGCTATAAATGGTAAACCTGTACCTAATGCAAAAATCACCTTATTTGATAAAGAAGAAAACCAGGTGGCTTATATGGAAACTGATGAAAACGGATACTATCAAATCAATATAGACAGAAACCAAGATTATAAAATTGTGGCCAGTCAAGATAAATATATCGACGATTACCGCACTTTTACTTCCAAAAATATTCAAACTGAGCTCATAACCATTAATGCGAATTTATTGTTAAATCCTGTACCAGATGTTGTAAAACTGGCAGAATTGAATACTACCAATTTAGGTTATGAAAAGAACTTAACCAGTGATGATTCTACGTCAGTAAAAAATGCAGAACTTAAGCCTATCTATTTTGATTTTGAAAAATATAATATTAGAAAAGAATATGCTCTTGAGTTAGATAAAATAGTAAAATTAATGACCGTTGATTATCCAGATATGGCTATAAAAATTGAAGCTCATACAGATTCTCGTGGAACTTTTGAATACAATGATATCTTATCAACCAATAGAGCAAAATCAACCTATGACTATTTAATTTCCAAAGGTGTAAATCCATCAAATATTATTGAATACAAAGGTTATGGAGAGCGTAGGCTAATTAATGAATGTGCAGACGGTGTGGTTTGTGATGAAGCACAACACCAATTGAACAGACGTACCGCATTTATTGTAGTAAGAATGGAATAAATTCAGATTTTTTAATTAAAAATGACCCCATGAAATTAAAAAACTACATCATTATAAGTATTGGAATGTTTATAGGTTTATTAACCTATTCGCAGAATGGTACTCTAAAAAGGGCAGATAACCTATTTAACAAGTTTTCTTTTGTTAATGCCGCAGAAGTGTATCACGAACTCATTGATAAAAACTACAATGCAGATTATGCAACCAGAAAATTGGCAGATAGTTATGCTTTTATGCGAAACCCCGATAGTGCTGTGGTTTATTATAAAAAAGCAGTAGAACAACCCAATGTTCCTATAGCTTATTATTACAATTATGCGCAAGCATTAAGAGGTGTAAAAAATTATAAAGATTCCCGAGTATGGATGAAACGCTTTAAAGAGGTTGGAGGCAATATAAAACAAGAAAAGTTTACCAAGGATTCTGATTTTTTAAACGCCATTTTTAACGCCAAACAAAAGTATTTCTTAACCGACGTTAAATTCAATTCCAAGTACAGCGATTTTGGTGCGTTTCAACATAACGGTATTATTTATTTCGCCTCTTCCAGAGATGAAGGCGTTTCTACAAAACATCTTTATGGATGGAACCAAGAACCATTTTTAGACATTTACATGGCCCTGAATAATACCGACAGCTTAATTAACCATAAATCAAAATTAAAAGGTGATGTAAATTCGGTATACCACGATGGACCTGTTACGATTTCCAAAGATGGCAAAACCATGTACTTTTCCAGAAACGATTTTTTGAAAAACAAACTTGGAAAAGATAAATTGGGAAGCACGAATCTTAAAATTTATAAAGCTATTTTAGTTGATGATGCATGGACTAACATTGAAGAAATGCCTTTTAATGGCAGTGATTTTTCAAATGGGCATCCCGCTTTAAATCCAGATGAAACCAAACTTTACTTTGCTTCCGATAGAATGGGAGGATATGGAGGTTCCGATATTTACTACGTAGATATCAACCAAGATGGTACCTACGGAAAACCAAAAAACATAGGTGCGGTGGTAAATACTAATAAAAACGAAAAATTTCCTTTTATTAATAGTGAAGGAGCTTTGTTTTTTGCCTCCGATGGCCACCCAGGATTAGGCTTATTAGATATTTTTGGAACCGTTTCAGATAAAAAGAATACCATTGTCAGTGTGATTAATTTGGGCGTTCCCGTAAATTCCAGTAAAGATGATTTTGCTTTCTTTATGAGCGTTGATGGCTTATCAGGCTATTTCGCCTCCAATAGATCTGGTGGTGTTGGTAGTGACGATATTTATGCTTTTGATAGAGTACCACAGTTAATTATTGAAGGTATTGTTACCGATGCCGAAACCAACCAGCCTTTACCCAATACAGTGGTTACCTTATTAAATACCAATGGTGATGAGATTGCAAGAGAGGAAACCGACGAGAACGGTGAATACATTATG
This sequence comes from Litoribaculum gwangyangense, assembly GCF_039543505.1. Lineage (NCBI taxonomy): Bacteria > Pseudomonadati > Bacteroidota > Flavobacteriia > Flavobacteriales > Flavobacteriaceae > Litoribaculum > Litoribaculum gwangyangense. The sequence continues at coordinate 383,691 of NZ_BAABJW010000002.1, forward strand.
AACATAGAAAGAGATACCGATTACACAGTGTCTGTTACAAGAATTGATTTTGAGAAAACTACATTACCGGTGAGCTCTAAAAACCTCGAAAGAAGTGTTAAGAGTATTAAAACAGATATTGTTTTAAACCACAAACAAAAAGAACACATTCAAAAAACAGAGTTTTACCCTATTTATTTTGATTTTAATAAAGCGGTAATTCGGGAAGATGGTACTTCAGAATTAGACAGAATTGTGAATTTAATGGTAAACAAATACCCTAAAATGACTATTAAAATTTCCTCACATACCGACTCCAGAGGCACAACAGAATATAATAATGAACTCTCGCAAGCCCGTGCAGTGGCCACTTATAATTACTTGGTAAACCACGGCGTAAAACCAGAACGCATTATAGAATACAAAGGTTATGGTGAGCAGCAATTGGTAAACAATTGTGATGGAACTATTAATTGTACCGAAGCACAGCACCAATTAAACAGACGTACCGATTTTATAGTGATTGCCATGGAATAAATTTAATATTAAGTATAAATTTTAAAACCACCAGAGGTAAATATTTGGTGGTTTTTTGTTTATACTTATCTTACTATAAGAGGTATATAATTAATTGCTTTGGTGGTTGCTTACTCGGAAAATTCCTTCGGAATTTTATCGCGTTCGTTTTTGTTTACTAAATTAGTAGCATAAACCATGTTACTAACCTTATATAACAAGGTTGGGCTTCATTATGACATACTATAAAAAATGATAAAATTCTTTAGGAAAATTAGACATAAACTTTTGTTAAAAGATAAGTTCAGTAAATATATGATCTATGCTATTGGAGAAATTATTCTAGTAGTTATTGGAATACTAATCGCATTAGGAATCAATAATTGGAATGACCAAAATAATCTTACAAATAAGGAAACATCTCTTCTAATTGAAATGAAATCGAATTTAGAATCGGATTTAGAAGGTCTGAAGTGGGATATTAATAAAAATGAAAAACTGTTAAAAGCTAACCAAATGGTACTTAAAAGTTTAAACAGTGGCGTTTATCACGATTCTTTAAATTTATACTATACTTGGATAAAAGGAAATACTGTCTTTGTTAAAAATACTTCAGCCTTTAAAAATTTAGAATCTTTTGGACTAGATATTATAAAAAATGACAGTCTACGAATAAAAATCACAAATTTATATTCTACACGATATGAATACATAAGGTATATAGAACAAGTAAGAGATGAGAAATTTCAATATGAGCAAATTATACCTCAAATTACCAAACACTTAAGATTAAGTTCTCAAAATTTATATGAACCGATTAATTTTGATGCGTTATCAAAGAATAATGAATTTAGGTCAGTTATTACATTAAATTGTGATTTGAGAAACTATATAATCACAACATATAAAGACATAGAGAAAATGGTTACTGAACTTATTGATGCCATTGAATTAGAACTAAAAGACTTAAATAAATAACGAAAGCATAACACCTATTATAATTAATTACTTGTTCTCGACGACCCATCAATCATACTCTTTAAAGGCTAAAAAAATGCTAGCGATTTTTAATTTAGTGCATGAGAAAAGTCAAGTACTAACCCACGAAATTATTCAAATTAAAATCCCCATAATGAATACACAAAAAATCCCCTCAAATAAATGAGAGGATTTTTATTCCCAAAACTAAATTTAACAACATCTGTTATTAAAATAACCTTTAATTTTATAATTGCTAATAATCAGTAAATTAAAAAGGCTATGCGGTGCATTGCTTAGAAAAAGCAATATTATTTTTTTATGAAGATATTGGTATAATACCATCTACCTTCTTTATTCTTTTCTGCTGATACATCAAAATTGGTAAAATCACCTTCCAAATTAGCTTTATGCGCATCACTTTTTAACCAAGCGTTTACAACTCCTTGCGCTGTACTATAACCATAGGCTACATTCTCAGATACTGTTTTTGCGCCGGCATTGGTTTTTAAATAGTTACTACGGGTATAAAAATTAGCATGAGATACTTCATCCTTGTCCACCATATAATCGGTATGTGTGTAAGCAACTGATTTTACCAGATTCATTTCTGTTAAAGGATTTAATCCTTTGGATAGCCTGTGATCATTAATAAGATCTAGAATTTCTACTTCTATACTTTTCGCTTCAACATTTACAAGGTTCAGTTCAATGGCGTCTACTTTATCATCGATGCTGTCTGTAGAACACGAAAACAGTGTTATAACAGCGAACAATGCCACTAATGGCAGTTTTGTTAATAACTTCATAGGTTAAGTAAATTAGATTTGGTCCTATAAAGTTATTCACTAAGTGCAGCGAGACACTAAAACTATTTCAAAATTCGATAAACGGCAAATATAAAATCGACTAAATACTAATTTAATCGATAAAATGTAAAAATTTGGTTTAAAATTGCATTATAACCAACTTTTTACGGAGATAAACGATTAATTAACCAATTGAAATCTTCCTGAAGTTGATATCTAATTCTATCGTGCAGTCGGTTAGGGCGTCCTTGCCAAAATTCCATTTCAACAGGTTTTACTATAAAGCCTCCCCAATTAACTGGCCGTGGTATTTCTTTTCCCTCAAATTCCTTTTCTAAATCAGCGAGTTTATTTTCAAGATATTTCCTATTTGGTATGGGTTCACTTTGATCTGAAACTAAAGCCCCTAATTGGCTACCTCGTGGCCTAGACTCAAAATATCCATCGCTTAAATTCTCTGGAATTTTTTCTGCTGTACCTTTAATAATGATTTGTCTTTCAGCAGCATGCCAAAAAAATGACAAACAAACGTTTGGGTTATGCGCTATGGCTTTTCCTTTTTCACTATTATAATTGGTGTAAAATATGAAGCCTTCATATGTAAAACGTTTTAACAACACCACCCTACTCTTGGGGTAGCCATCCAATCCAATAGTAGAAATGGTCATGGCATTAGTTTCGTCTTGAGAAAAATGAGTATCTACCTCATGAAACCATTTTTGGAACAATTCCAAGGGGTTTTCAGGTACTTCGTGAAGCCGTAGAGCACCTTTTTCATATGTTTTTCTATAATTGCTTAAGTCCTTTTCCATAGAGTACAAAATAACAAAAATTAATACTTTTTTATGCAAAATTAATATCTTAACTTTAGTAAGTTTGCTCTCCAAAAAAAGACTATGAAATTTGAAGATTCTATATATTACAAAAGCTTAAATCCTCCCAAACTAGAGTTTCCCTTTGGAAATTACTATTTATTGGAAAAATTTGTGGTGGCTGAATTGTTTGAAGGAGTTCATTTTGATTGGGAAAAAACAAAATTGCTCATTGGTAGAATTGTCGATTTTTATGGAGAAAACCCAAAAATAGGTTTTATTTCCAATAGAATAAACCACTACTCCATCGATCCACAAAATTGGCTAAAATGGGAAAAAGAATATGGTTTTGTAGTGGCAAGTGCTATTGTAATCTATAATAGTTCTAACTTAATGAATGCTTCCATAGAAAAAAAGTTTGCTAATAGGCGCATTAAATCTTGCCAAAGCATTACAGAAGCCATCGATTGGATGCTGAATTTGGAAGAGTTAAGTTAAAACTCAAACACCTTACCGTCATCACAAAGCTCTATATTCTCAAATACTGTTTGAGCTTCTTCCTTAAAAACATTTAAGCTATCGTAACGGGTCGAGTAATGACCAAGTAGCAGTGTGCCTACTTGAGCTTGTTTAGCTATGAGAGCCGCTTCTTTTGCTGTTGAATGTTTTGTTTTGGCAGCTAAGTGTGCATGTTTATCTAAAAATGTAGATTCATGGTATAATACATCAGCATTTTTTATTATCGGCACAATGTCTTCTTTATACATGGTATCACTACAAAACGCATAGCTTAAAGGTTTTTTACCAGCTATGGTTACAGTTTCGTTTTTGATGGTTTCACCCTTTTCATTTACCACGTCAAACCCTTGTTTAAGCTTCCTGTAGTACGCTACATTAATATTCAATTTTTCGGCAGCTTTCAACTTTAACTTTCGCTCTCCTTCTTTTTCCTTGAAAAGGTAACCGTTGGTATACACTCTATGGTTTAAAGGAATGGTGTAAACCTCTACTTTCTCATCTTCAAAAATAAGTTTTGATGCATTGGTGGTAAGTTCATGAAAAATAAGGTTGTAATTGGTCCAGGAATCAGCTAATTTCATTTGAAGTGTCACTATTTCCTTGATTCCTTTGGGTCCGTAAATATGCAAGTCGGCTTCACGTGTTAATAATCTAAATGTTGAAATCAATCCCACCAAACCAAAAAAATGATCGCCATGCAAGTGTGAAATAAATATATGCTTAATACGATTAAACTTTATTTTATTTCTACGTAATTGTACTTGAGTGCCTTCACCACAATCAATTAAAAACATGTGATTGTTTATTTCCAATACTTGCGAGGTAGTGTTATTTAAAGTTCTTGGTGTGGCACTATAACAGCCCAAAATAGTTAACCTCATCATATGCTTTGAGGTTTATAATTTAGAGCATCCGAAACTGAAAACTTGTTTTTAAAAGTAAAAGCATAAGGGGTCTCACCGTATTCATTTAAATAATTCAACCTATTATTAGCTTCTTTAAAAGTAGGCTCGTATCCCACAGGAACATACCAAAAAGCCATGTGCATAAATTTCATTTTAGTGAACCATTCCTTTTTACGTTTATAAATTTCTAAATGACCAGAACGGTAGGTATAGTTAAAAAGTGACTCAAGGTCTTTCCAAACGGACATATTAATGATTAAAGTGTCATCCTTAAAAATTTGTCTGGCTTCATCCTTATTGTCATCTAGCATTCTCCAGACATACCCTTCGCTATTTTCTGCTATACCATTTATTCTATCAACATTATTGAAAAAATCTTGCATGATAGGATCATTCATAGGCGCCAACCGTTTAGCAATATTTATTTGTGCCAAATGAAATTTACTCATAATAAATATTAAAAACCTAAATCACGTTCCATTTCCTCCATTTCAATAATGTCGTAGGCCTCTTGCATGGTAGGAACCACTACAATCTCGTCAGGAACGATATTTAAGTCAATGTTATCAGAGACAATAACGAAAGAGTGTTTTTTACTTCGGTGTGAATTGGAGATTTCTAAAAATTCAATAATATCCTCTAAACCTATTTTTTTTAGAGATGTGAGTGCGAGAATAACGTTATCATTTTTAAACTTTGGATACAACGCTTGTAATTTATTAACTAACTCCACTATTGTCGATTTTTCTTGAGTGATCGTAGTTATATTTCCGTTTTGATCTAAAATCATATTTACTGTTTAATTTTTGATGCTAAAAGATAAATAACGGCCATTCTTATGGCGACACCATTTTGTACTTGGTTCAGAATAATGGATTGTTTCGAATCGGCTACATCACTTGTAATTTCCACACCTCTATTGATAGGTCCCGGGTGCATGATGGTGATTTCTTTATCCAATGAATCTAACAAATCTTTGTTAACCCCAAACTGTTGTGTATATTCTCTGGTAGATGGAAAATAACTGATATCCATACGTTCATTTTGTACACGAAGCATGTTAGCTACATCACACCAATTTAGGGCTTTACGTAGGTTGGTTTCAACTTTTACTCCAAGTTTATCAATGTATTTTGGAAGTAGGGTTTTAGGACCACAAACCATTACTTCAGCTCCTTGTAATTGTAGGGCAAAAATGTTTGATAGAGCCACCCGACTATGCAAAATATCGCCAACTATCACTACTTTTTTTCCTTTTACTTCACCAAGTTTTTCTCTAATGGAATAGGAATCCAATAATGCTTGTGTTGGGTGTTCATGCGCACCGTCACCAGCATTTATGATACTTGCATTAATGTGCTTTGATAAAAACACGCCAGCTCCAGGATTGGGATGACGCATCACTACCATATCCACTTTCATTGAGAGAATATTGTTTACGGTGTCAATGAGCGTTTCACCTTTTTTTACTGAGGATTGGGATGATGAAAAATTAAGCACGTCAGCAGATAATCGTTTTTCTGCTAATTCAAAAGAAAGTTTTGTTCTGGTAGAGTTTTCGAAAAATAAGTTGGCAATAGTGATATCGCGTAGTGAGGGCACTTTTTTTATGGGGCGATTGATGACCTCTTTAAAATGATCTGCAGTTTCAAAAATAAGTTTAATATCCTGTTTGTTAAGATATTTAATTCCCAATAAGTGGTTCACACTTAATTCACTCATTATTATTCTTTATTTTTCAATTAAATAAACCGAATCTTCTTGGTCATGCTCTTTCCAGTTTACTTTTACTTTTTCTTTGTTTATAACATCTACTTGTCGTCCCCTGTAATCTGGTTGAATGGGTAAATGCCTACTAAATCGTCTGTCAATTAGGGTTAAAAGCTCTATTTCGTTTGGTCTTCCAAAGGATTGAATAGCCGTTAAGGCAGCACGAATACTTCTTCCTGTGTATAGTACATCATCAATAAATACTATGTTTTTGTCTTCAACCAAAAAGTTAATTTTGGTTTTGTTGGCTTCTAATGTTTTTTCACCTCTACGAAAATCATCCCTAAAAAAAGTGATATCCAAATACCCAAGTTGTACGTTTTTAACCTTATAATCTTCTTTTAAAATTTTGGTTAACCTATCCGCTAAAAAAATTCCACGAGGTTGCAATCCGATTAAAACGGTATTGGAAAAATCATTATGTTTTTCAATAAGTTGACAAGCCAATCGATGTAGAATGATGTTTACCTCTTTTGCGTTAAGTAAAACTTTTTGACTCATATTTTGTCCAAACGTATTCGGTATACAAATGTAATGTAAAATTTTAGAAGTTTAAACATAAAACATCATACAAAGCTTTACATTAATTATTTCAATAAAAAAGCCTTCAATTTCTTGAAGGCTTTGATTATTTATGAATTTGGAAAATTACTTTTTCTTTGTAGCTTTCGCTTTCGCAGTTTTTCCATCCATTTTATCTTTAAGTGCTTGTAAAGCATCATTAGCATCACCTAAAGTTGGTTTTGCTTCTGCGGCTGCAGCTTCCGCTTTCTTAACAGCTTGCTTAACGATTTTAGCTTCCTCAGCTTTAAATACGGCTGTATGAGATGCCACTACACGTTTAAATTCTTTATTGAATTCAATAATTTTAAACTCTGCAGTATCTCCTTTTTTAAGCTTGCTTCCATCTTCTTTTTCAAGGTGACGTGTTGGAACAAATGCTACGATATCTTCGTTAAATTCTACGGTAGCACCTTTATCTACGATTTCAGAAATTTCAGCTGTGTGAACAGTATCCAAAGCAAAATCAGTTTCGTATTTATCCCAAGGATTCTCAGTAGTTTGTTTGTGACCTAAACTTAATTTACGTCCTTCAACATCTAATTCTAATACGATAACATCTAATTTATCACCAACGGCACAGAACTCACTTGGATGCTTGATTTTCTTAGTCCATGATAAATCAGAGATATAGATTAATCCATCAATCCCTTCTTCTAATTCTACAAAAACACCAAAGTTTGTGAAGTTACGTACAATGCCAACATGTTTAGACCCTAATGGATATTTACCTGTGATATCAGTCCATGGATCTGCTGTTAATTGTTTAATGCCTAGTGACATTTTACGATCTTCTCTATCTAAAGTTAAGATTACAGCCTCAACTTCATCTCCAACAGAAACGAAATCTTGAGCAGAACGTAAATGAGTAGACCATGACATTTCTGACACATGTATTAAACCTTCAACACCATCAGCCACTTCTATAAAGGCGCCATAATCAGCTATAACCACTACTTTGCCTTTTACTTTATCTCCAACTTTCACTGAATCGGCTAAAGCTTCCCAAGGGTGTTTAGATAATTGTTTAAGACCTAATTGGATTCTAGATTTATCTTCATCAAAATCAAGAATAACCACATTTAATTTTTGATCTAACTCTACAATCTCATTTGGATGGTTAATTCTAGACCATGATAAATCGGTGATATGGATTAAACCGTCAACACCACCAAGATCGATAAATACACCGTAAGATGTAATGTTTTTAACAACACCTTCCAATACTTGACCTTTTTCTAGTTGGCCAATGATTTCTTTTTTCTGTTCTTCGATGTCAGCTTCAATTAAAGCTTTATGAGACACTACTACATTTTTGAATTCGTGGTTGATTTTAACAACTTTAAATTCCATAGTTTTATTCACATACTGATCGTAATCTCTAATTGGTTTTACATCAATTTGAGAACCTGGTAAGAAGGCTTCGATACCGAAAACATCTACAATCATACCACCTTTAGTTCTACATTTAACGAAACCATTAACGATTTCACCAGTTTCATTAGCTTTAATAACGCGATCCCATGCTTTTATAACACGAGCTTTTCTATGAGATAATACTAACTGTCCTGTTGCATCTTCACGCACATCAATTAATACTTCTACTTTATCGCCTACTTTTAAGTTTGGATTGTAACGGAATTCGTTTAAAGAAATAACACCTTCTGATTTTGCATTGATATCGATTATGGCATCACGATCTGTTATATGAATAACCGTACCTTCAACCACTTCATCATCTAAAGTGTCAACGAAATTTTCTGCTACTAATTTTTCAAATTCTTTAAGCTGTTTATCGTCAACCTCATCAATACCTTCTTGATAATTGTGCCAATTGAACTCTTTTAAGAATTTTTCTGGATTTGCCTTTGCTTCAGATACTACTGGAGCTTCAACAGTTGTTGCTTCAGTTGCTTCAACTTCAGCTTGTTTTGCTTTTTCAGCCATGTGCTGATTAAAATTTGTATTCTGCATGCTTCGGAAGATTTAAGCGATTAACACACAGAAGTGTTATTTGTTTTCTAGTTCAATTCCTTTTATCATCCCGACGATTCGCTAAAAGGAGCGCAAAAATACATATTTTTAGCTTAAATACCTAAAAATGAGTAAATAATTTATTGTGGTTTTTATTCATTAAAAAGTTTATTGATTCATGTCCTTTTTCTTTTCAATAAGATGGATAATTTAGTATATTGTGAGGTAGAATTAAAACTTAAATTAAATTATTATGGTTAAAGCAAAATATCAATCTGTATTGGACTTAGGAGAGAAGTTGAACATTCAAAATGGGGATGTAAAAGAAGAAAATGGTGTTCTAAAAATTAAGGGCACAGCGAAAACCCAATATGAAAAAAATATTATTTGGGACAAAATTAAAGAAATTGGAGGTGAAAATCCAACTGATATAAGCGCAAATATTAGTGTTGCCGACGAAAGTGTTTATGCCAGACATACTGTGAAAAGTGGTGAAACCTTGGGCAAAATTGCTGTTCAATATTATGGGAAAGCGTCAAAATATCAAGATATTTTCAAGGCAAATAGCGATATTCTGAAAAACCCAGATTTAATTCATCCAGGTCAGGAATTAATTATTCCTAATCCATAGTTTCAAATGGTTTATAAAAATGTAGAAAGTGACCATTGGGTCACTTTTTTTATTCTAGATATTAGGCGTAAAGCTTTATTTCATTATTCATAATAAAATAAGGCTCAAAGCAAGTTGGTTTATGTTCTATAAAACCCAGCTCTTAAAATTATTATTCATAATCTTCAATGGCCATTTTTGCTAATTGCAATATTTTATTGAACTGCTCTTCTAAAGTCAATTTAGAGTTGTCTATTTCAATGGCATCTTTTGATTTTACTAGGGGCGAATCTTTCCTATTGGAATCCATAAAATCACGCTCCTTTACGTTCTTTAAAACATCCTCATAACTTATTTTATCCCCTCGCTTGATAAGTTCTTCGTAGCGTCTTTTAGCCCTAATCTCAGCTGAAGCTGTCATAAATAATTTAAGTTCAGCCTCCGGAAAAACTACGGTACCAATATCTCTTCCGTCCATAACAATTCCTTTATCTTTACCCATTTTGTGCTGTTGTTCCACTAGTTTTTGACGCACTTCTAATAGAGTTGCCACTTGACTTACAAAACCAGAAACTTCAAGTGTTCTAATAGCTTTCTCCACATTCTTATCGTTTAAATAAACTTCAGCAAAACCCTTTTCCTCGTTAAATTTGAAACTTATATTGATATTTGGCAACTGATAAATCAAAGCTTCTTTATTAAAATCATCTTTATTTATCAAACCTTTTTGCATCGCATAAAGAGTAACCGCTCTATACATAGCACCTGTATCAACATAAATATAGCCTAAATAGTTAGCGAGTTGTTTAGCTACCGTACTTTTACCCGTTGAAGAAAAACCGTCTATGGCTATGATAATTTTGTTCATGTTTTAGTTTGAATGCAACAAAAGTAGACAATTATTGCAAATCTATTTGCAGACCAAAAAAGTTTGAATTGGCGGCACTGGTGTATTTAGCATGCGTGTAACTAAAACGCATTTTATTCATTTTAATAGAAATCCCTGCTGATATTCCTGAAAAATTGCGTTGATCTAAAATTCGTAATTCCTCACCTCTTCTAAAATTATAGCCTAAACGAATGTTAAAACCGCCTTCAGGAAAAATTTCTGCACCTAATATAGTATGTCGAATCACTTGCCCTAAAAACCCAACTTTCTCATTAGTTTGATTTCCGCTTAAATCACTAGTAGTTCTTGCAGGATTTGGTCTCGATATAGGCCATTCTTGCAGGTTTTCTAGAGTAACATGCCACCTTATGGGAACGTTTTCCAACCGCTGCGACATTCCAAAAGCTACTTCAAAGGGAATACGTTCATTGAGTCCTGCATATGTGGTAATTTGGGTACCCAAATTCCTGACTACCAACGCCGCATTAAAATCCAAATAATCATCTCTATAAATTAACCCTAGATCTACTGCTGCACCAATGGAATTGTATTGCTCTAATTTAGAGGTAATTAATTTAACATTGCCACCAAAATAAAAATCAGAATAACCTACCTGGGTTGCATACCCAAATGACAGTGCCGTTTCATTTCCAGTGAATGAACCCGTTGAGTTTCCTTGTTCATCGTAACCATCAAATGAACCATAGTTAATATAGGTAATTCCAGCATGAAAGGTTTGCGTTCGTCTATCTAGCGTATACGCATAAGCGGCTGTTCCATAACTTATTCCTCCCAAATAACTTGTGTAATTAACAGCTAATTGATTATCCATATCCACATTTATGGTTGCTGGATTAAAAAGTGCTTGTGTAACATCGTAATCTATATTTGTAAAAACCTTACCTCCTAATGCGGCTTGCCGCGGGGATGATATCAAATTTAGGAATTGATAGGTTGTCTCACCTCCTACTTGCGAAAAGGACAAAGCACTGAGTAACAAACAAAAAAAAGAGATAGTTTTTCCTAGCATATTTACGATACAAAGTAAGTAAATCTATCTTAAAACGATAGCATGTATCTTTTATTTTAAACGATAAAAAAACCTCGAAATGAATCGAGGTTGAAATTTATATCTTTTTGGGATTTTTAACTTTTTGATTTGTGAGTGCTATTTTAATTACATCACTCATATCAGTAACATAGTGAAATATCAATCCTTTTAAGTATTCTGGTTTGATTTCTTCAATATCCCTCCTGTTTTCCTCACACAATAAAATTTCTTTGATGCGAGCACGCTTAGCAGCCAAAATCTTTTCTTTGATGCCGCCAACGGGAAGCACTTTTCCACGAAGGGTTATTTCACCAGTCATCGCTAAACTTTTTTTAACTTTTCTTTGTGTGAATAAAGACACTAATGAGGTCAACATGGTAACACCAGCACTTGGTCCGTCTTTAGGTGTAGCTCCTTCTGGAACATGAATATGGACATTATAATTTTCAAAAACTGAGGGGTTTATTCCGAATTCCTCAGCATTCGATTTAATATATTCCATGGCAATGGTAGCCGATTCTTTCATAACTGTTCCAAGATTACCAGTAATAGTCATGGCTCCTTTTCCTTTGGAAAGGATGGATTCTATGAATAAAATATCACCACCAACACTGGTCCAAGCTAAACCGGTAACTACACCCGCAACATCATTGTTCTCATATTTATCGCGCTCTAATTTGGGCCCACCCAAAACCTCAATAATATCTTCATTAGTAACCTTGATGTTATAATCTTCTTCCATGGCAATGTTTTTGGCAGCATAACGTACCATTTTTGCTATTTGCTTTTCCAAACCGCGCACCCCAGATTCACGTGTATAACCTTCTACAATTTTTTCCAACTGAGATTTACCAATTTTAAGATGCTTTTCTGTTAAACCATGCTCTTTTAATTGTTTAGGCAATAAATGGCGTTTAGCAATCTCCACCTTTTCTTCTATAGTGTAACCTGTAACATTTATAATTTCCATTCGGTCACGCAACGCAGGTTGTATGGTTGATAAGCTGTTTGATGTGGCGATGAACATAACCTTTGAGAGATCGTAACCCATTTCCAAAAAGTTGTCATAAAAATCGCTGTTTTGTTCAGGGTCTAAAACTTCTAGCATCGCTGAAGATGGATCGCCTTGATGTGAATTGGACAATTTATCAATTTCATCTAGAACAAACACAGGATTGGAAGTTCCAGCTTTTTTCAAACTTTGAATGATACGCCCGGGCATGGCACCAATATAGGTTTTTCTGTGCCCACGTATTTCTGCTTCATCACGCAAACCTCCCAATGAAATTCGAACATATTCGCGACCCAAAGCCTCCGCGATGGATTTTCCTAAAGACGTTTTACCTACTCCTGGTGGACCATACAGACACAAAATAGGTGACTTCATATCGTTACGGAGCTTTAAAACTGCTAGATATTCAATAATTCTTCGCTTTACATCTTCAAGTCCAAAGTGGTCTCTATCGAGTATTCTTTTGGCACGTTTTAAATCGAATTTATCTTTACTGTATTCATTCCATGGTAAATCCAAAAACAGTTCTAAATAGTTACGCTGTATGGAATACTCCGCCACTTGCGGATTCATACGTTGCATTTTGGCCAATTCCTTATCAAAATGCTTTGCTACTTTTTCATCCCAACGTTTTTTACTGGCCTTGGCTCTCATTTCCTCAACTTCTTCGTCATGGCTCACCCCACCCAATTCTTCTTGAATGGTTTTCATTTGTTGGTGAAGGAAATATTCACGCTGTTGCTGGCTCATATCCATTTGAACCTTGGACTGAATATCGTTTTTAAGTTCTAGCTTTTGAAATTCGACATTCATGTATTTAAGAGTGGCTAAAGCGCGCTTTTTAAGATCATCCATTTCCAATAACGATTGCTTTTCAGCTACCGATAAGTTCATATTGGATGAGACAAAATTTACCAAAAACGAGTTGCTTTCTATATTTTTAATTGCAAAAGAAGCTTCACTGGGGATGTTTGGACTTTCCTTAATAATTTCAAGAGCCAAATCTTTAATGGAATCAATAATAGCTGTAAACTCCTTATTTTTTAGGGCAGGTTTAGCTTCAGGAATATCACGAATAGTAGCCGTCATGTACGGTTCTTCGGTAAGAACTTCTGCTACTTTAAAACGCTTCTTACCTTGGATAATGACCGTAACATTACCATCGGGCATTTTTAAAACCCTTAAAATTTGTGCAACAGTACCTATTTCATGGATTTCTTTAGCGGATGGATTTTCAACAGATTCGTCCTTTTGAGCAACCACACCTATAACCTTTCTGCCTTTATTGGCATCATTAATTAGTTTTATGGATTTATCTCTACCAGCCGTTATAGGAATGACTACACCTGGAAACAAAACCGTATTTCTGAGTGATAAAATGGGTAATGTTTTAGGTAAGGATTCGTTATTGATAGCTTCTTCATCTTCAGGTGTCATTAGAGGGATTAATTCTGAATTCTCATCAAAATCCTGTAATGACAAACTGTCAAGTGTAATAAAATTAGACTTCTTCATATATATTTTTAAGTCAATCTGTCATTAAAACAGATTAAACTTCACATTTAAAATTTTAATAAAATTTTTAATTAACTGAAAAACAATACTTTAAAATAAAAGTAACTAAGTTTCTTACTAAATAAGGTCAATACTTATGCCATTTATAGAATTGAATTCAATTTACATTTTACCGGCTTTTTTTAAGGCAAATAATATTACAATAGGAATAGCCAATAAACCTATCATCAATAAATTAGTTTCAAATAGCCACGGCGAGAGTATTAAAGTAATTATATATCCACCTATGGCCCCACCAAAATGTGCGTCATGACCAATATTACCAATACGGTTTTTCATTCCATAAATTGAGTATAACAAATACCCTATCCCGAAAATGTAAGCAGGAATTGGAATGGGTATAAAAAACATATACAAACTCATACCAGGCTGTAATAGTATAGCAGAATATATGACGCCCATTACAGCTCCACTAGCACCAACAGCACTGTAATGGTACTCATCTTTATGGAAATATAATGATAATAGACTTCCTAAAGCCAAACTTCCAAAATAAATTAGCAAAAACTGCATGGGACTTAGTTGGTAAATAACAACATCTGCAAAAAAATAAAGCGAAAACATGTTGAAAAACAAATGCGCTGTATCGGCATGTAAAAAGCCAGAGCTGAAAATACGTATCTGTTCACCACGTTGCACAGCACCTACTTGAAATTTATATTTATCAAAAAATCCATAATCATTGAAACCTTTATACGATATAATAACATTTGCAGCTATTATTATAATGGTAATCATATCTATTTTGCCCATGTAGTGTAAACGTTTAAAGTCAAATTAATATATATTTGCCAGTACAAATCTAAAATTAATTCATGCAATTTCTAGCTTATATTGTTATTTATCCTTTATTGTGGATAATTTCCATACTTCCTTTTAGATTACTTTATCTTTTATCAGACGGCCTATATGTTTTGCTATACCACGTTATTGGTTACAGAAAAAAAGTAGTAACCAGTAATTTAAAGTTAGTTTTCCCTATCAAAAATGAAAAAGAAATAGCAATTATTAGAAAAAAATTCTACAAACATTTAAGTGATATGTTTTTGGAAATGGCAAAAACCATGACGATTTCAAAAAAATCATTGGACAAACGATTTAAGTTAAAAAACCCACACGAACTTAAACGTTTAGAGGCCTTAAACAAAAGCATTATTCTTATGTATGCCCATTATGCCAGTTGGGAATGGTCCATTGCCATTCAAAACCACATTAGCTTTCTAGGTCTTGGCGTTTATAAAAAACTAGCAAATACATATTTTGATAAGCTGGCTAGGGCTATTCGATCAAAATTCAACACAAAATTAATTAACACTAAAGAAGCCATAAACGTCATAAATGAGTATGAACTCAAAGGAAAAAAAAGTGTTATAGCCTTTATAAGTGATCAGTCACCAAGATTGACCAATGAGGTTTATTGGGGTAATTTTATGGGTATTAACATTCCTTGTTTTACAGGTGCTGAACGCTTGGCAAAAAAGTTAGATCTTACCATTGCTTATTTAAAAATTACTAAGGTAAAGCGAGGTCATTATGTAGGAGAAATTATGACACTTGCTGAAAACCCCAAAGCTCATGAAGATTACGAATTGACCGATTTGTTTTTAAGAGAAGTTGAAAAACAAATTTATGAAGCACCAGAGTTTTATTTTTGGACGCATAAGCGATGGAAGCATAAAGATAAGAACAACTAACGTCATTGCGAACGCTTTAAAGCAATCTGTACATCGCTAAAGAGACAGCTATGTTGTAGTTCCTCGTTAGGATTTTAGATTTTAGCTATCTCTCCAATCTCCTCTATAAATTTATCGGCCAAAACATCCGCTTCTTTTTGTGATTTACCTTCGGTGTAAATTCTAATAATAGGCTCGGTATTGCTTTTACGTAAATGTACCCAACTTTCAGGAAAGTCAATTTTTACGCCATCAATAGTGGTTAATGGCTCATTATGATAACGGGTTTCAATTTCTTTTAGAATACCATCCACATCTAAACCAGGCGTTAACTCAATCTTTTTTTTACTCATAAAATAATTAGGGTACGTTTTCCTAAGTTGGCTAACACTTATGTTTTTATCAGCTAACAAACTTAAAAATAACGCCACGCCTACTAAAGCATCACGCCCATAATGCGCTGCAGGATAAATAATACCACCATTACCTTCGCCACCAATAACGACTTTGTTTTTTTTCATGAGTTTTACCACATTTACTTCGCCTACTGCGCTCGCCTCGTAAGTGCCTCCATGTTTTTCAGTAATATCTTTTAAAGCTCTTGTAGAACTCATGTTGCTTACCGTATTTCCGGGTGTCCTGCTCAATACATAATCGGCGCAAGCTACTAATGTGTATTCTTCACCAAACATCTCGCCGTTCTCATCTATAAATGCCAATCTATCCACATCGGGATCAACCACAATACCAAAATCAGCTTTATGTTTTTTTACTGCTTCAGACAAATCTGTTAAATGCTCCTTAAGCGGTTCTGGATTGTGCGGAAAATGACCATTTGGTTCGCAATACAATTTAATAACATCAACTCCTAAACGTTCCAAAAGTAGCGGAATAGCGATACCACCAGTAGAGTTTACACCATCAACTACCACTCGAAAACGAGCTTCTTCAATCGCTTTTACGGTAACCAAATCCAAATCTAAAACTTCAATAATATGCAAATCTATATAGGCTTTGTTCTTGGTTATTTTTCCAAGGCTCTCCACATCAGCAAAAACCATGTTGCCACTTTCGGCTATTTCCAAAATTTTAGCACCTTCTTCAGCATCTAAAAATTCGCCTTTCGCATTTAAAAGTTTTAAAGCGTTCCATTGTTTTGGGTTATGGCTTGCTGTTAAAATAATCCCACCATCCGCATGCTCCAAAGTCACAGCAACTTCAACCGTTGGGGTTGTCGATAAACTAACATCTACGACATCTATACCTAAACCAATGAGGGTGTTCATTACCAAATTTTGCATCATTTGTCCAGAAATACGCGCATCTCTACCTACTACTACTTTGTATTTATCTTTTACACGTTGTTGCTTTAGCCAAACCCCATAGGCCGATGCGAATTTTACAGCATCAATAGGTGTAAGGTTTTCGCCTACTGGTCCGCCAATGGTACCTCTAATTCCAGAGATTGATTTTATAAGTGTCATATCCTTTTTTGAAGATTAAAGAACAAATATAGTATTTCAAAATCGGTTTTCTTAAAACGGAATTCGTAAATTTCACAAATGAATTATCTGGCACATATTTATCTTTCTGGTGAAAACGATTTAATCACTATAGGCAATTTTATGGCTGATGGTATAAAAGGTAAATCTTATAAAAAATACCCCAAAGATATTCAAAAAGGTATTCTACTTCATAGATATATAGATACCTACACAGATGCCCACGAAACTTTTAGAGTAAGTACAAAAAGACTTCATGAAAAATATGGACATTACTCAGGTATCATTGTGGATATTTTATATGACCATTTTTTAGCAAAAAACTGGAACCAATACTGTGATAAAACATTAATCAGTTATATCAATGCATTTTATGATTCTTTGGAAGAAAATTATGATATCTTACCTCCACGTATTCAAAAAATGATGCCTTATATGATAACAGATAATTGGCTGTTGAGTTATGCCTCTATCGAGGGAATATCTAGGGTTTTAGATGGGATGAACCGGCGCACTAAAAACCGTTCAGGAATGGATGAAGCTGTGAATGAACTGGAAGCATTTTACTCGGAGTTTGAGAATGAGTTTACCATTTTTTTTGATGAATTAATCATCTTTTCCAAAGACAAATTAGAAGAACTAAATTCCATTTAAATATGAAGAAACTCAATTATCTGTTTTTGTTTTTATTTGTTTTTATAGCTTGTAAAAAAACAATTGAAACACCTACCAAAGAACCCCAAATAGGACTTGTAACAAAAAACGCTATGGTCGTTTCAGCTCGTATTGAAGCTTCAAAAATAGGTAGTGATATAATGAAAAAAGGTGGAAACGCCTTTGATGCCATGGTGGGTACAGAATTGGCATTAGCGGTAGCTTACCCGTATGCAGGTAATCTGGGTGGTGGCGGTTTTATGGTTTATAGAAAAGCAAATGGCGATATTGGAGCCATAGATTATCGTGAAAAAGCCCCGTTAGCTTCTACAAAAAATATGTTTTTGGATGCAAATGGCGAGATAATCCCTGAAAAAAGTACCATTGGTGCCATGGCAGTTGGTGTCCCAGGAACAGTAGCAGGGGTGTTTGAAGTTCATGAAAAACTTGGAACTCTTCCCATTGAAGATATTTTAATTCCTGTTATTGAACTAGCTAAAAAAGGCGTTGTTGTTACCGAAAAACAAGAGAAAAGAATTAAAGAATATCAACCTCTTTTTCCAAAAGCCAATAAAGATTCTATACTGTTTGACAAAACTTGGAAAACTAATGATACCATAAAATATCATGCACTTGCACAAACATTAGAACGAATTTTATACTATGGAAGAGATGAATTTTATAAAGGTAAAACGGCCAAATTGTTGGCTAAATTTATTCAAGATAATGGTGGAATTATAACCGTTGAAGATTTGGCCAAATACGAAGCTAAATGGCGAACTCCAATCACGTTTAATTACGATGACTTAAAAATTATTTCCATGTCACCTCCGGCAAGTGGTGGTGTTTGTTTGGCACAAATCATGAAAATGGTTGAACCTTTTGATTTAAGTGAATACGGCCATAACTCCGTGAAAGCCATCCAAGTTATTACAGAAGCAGAACGACGTGCTTATGCGGATAGGAGTTATTTTTTAGGTGACCCCGATTTTGTGAATATTCCAATTAAAAGACTTATTGATGAGGCTTATTTGAATGAGCGAATGTCTGATTTTTCATTTGAAAAAGCGACCTTATCAAGTGATGTCTCTTACGGTAATATTGAAATTGTTGAAAGTGATGAAACCACCCACTACTCGATTGTGGATCCTTTTGGTAATGCAATTTCTGCAACAACAACCTTAAATGGTGCCTATGGATCAAAATTATATTGTTCTGAGTTAGGATTCTTTTTAAATAATGAAATGGACGATTTCAGCAGCAAACCTGGACAACCCAATATGTTTGGTCTTATTGGTGCTGAAGCGAATAGTATTTCCCCAGAAAAGCGTATGTTAAGTTCTATGACACCGACAATAGTGGAGAAAAATGGAAAATTATTCATGTCTGTGGGCACACCAGGCGGTTCTACCATCATTACTTCTGTTTTACAAACCATTTTAAATGTTCATGAATTCGGCATGACTATGCAAGACGCTGTAAATGCTCCAAGGTTTCATCATCAATGGTTACCAGATGAGATTAGAATGGAACCTAATTCCTTTGATAAAACAGTAATAAATCAACTTGAGAAACTAGGATATTTCATTAATGAAAAAGTGTCACCCATTATAGGCAAAGTCGATGGAATACTTGTTTTAGATGATAACTCGTACGAAGGTGGTGCAGATCGTCGAGGTGATGATACGGCTGTCGGTTTTTAACATATTTCTTTTTCTAACAGCATCGTATTTAATAATTTAGTTCAAATAACATTCAAGCTTTATTAGTTGTTCATGTCAAAAAAACCAAAAAAAATATTTAAAGTAATCATTGGAATCATCATTTTTTTAACGCTTCCTAGTTTACTTTTTTTTGGTTTTTTATTCTTTAAGTACCATGAAGATTTGCCACTTGGAACACAAAACGAAAAGGCTGATGCTCTTGCTTACCAAATGCTAGATGCCTTGGATTATGAAGCCTATAGAAGAACCAATCACATTGAATGGACATTTAAGAAAAGACATCATTATAATTGGGATAAAAAAAACAACATTTGTGATGTGTATTGGAAAGATTATAAAGTAACTCTAAACCTCAATGACCTTTCAAAAAGCAAAGCTTTTATACACAGCTTTCGGAATGAGAGTGATATGGCTCAAGACTTAATAAATAAGGCTCTGAAATATTATAATAACGACTCTTTTTGGTTGGTAGCACCATACAAGGTTTTTGATAAAGGTGTTGAAAGAAGGTTAGTTAAAACCGAGGATAATAAAGATGCCTTATTGGTAACCTACACATCGGGCGGTTCGACTCCAGGGGATTCGTATTTGTGGCTACTTGATGATACAGGAAAACCCTATGCTTTTAAAATATGGGCATCTATTCTACCCATTGGTGGTCTGGAAGCTTCTTGGAGCGATTGGACAACAACCGAAACTGGTGCACAATTACCAACCTTTCACAAACTTTTGGTTTTAGGTTTGGAAATTGATGGCGTTAAAGGAACTGAATAAAAAACTACTTTCCTTTTTGCCCTACAAATTTATGACTATCAGATTTGAACAATACATTAAAACTTGTTAAACTGCCGTAAATTCTAGTAATATATTGTTGTAAGTCTATTTTACCCTGCTCATCCAAATTACTCGAATTAACTCGCTGTTCCATAACACGCAACCGATCTCTAACCATGGTTATTTTATGGAAAAACGTATCAATAGGTAATTCATAAGACTTCAAATTAGTATCAGCAGGTTCCAAAATAATTTTACCTCCTTTATATTTATCCGCAATGGGAACAATTTCACTCACATCGCTCCACTTTTTTAGAATTTCGACCAAACTGCTTTCTACATCAAAAAAGCTTACCGTATCTACATCGCCATCGGCAGCTTCAATAATTTCAAATTCACTATCCAAATCAATGGTTTCTAATCCATTATCAATAAACGTTACCCAATAATGATTTGAGGTTACATTGGTAACAACGCCTTTTCCATAATCGTTGTGGATTATTCTAGAACCTATTCCTAATAATTTCATTTCCTATTTTTTCAAATTCTATACAAGCGTTAAAACCGCTATGCGATGCAAGTATAATAAATCTGAAACAAAACTTCACAAGATTTTAACATCTAAAATTGTACCTTTGCACTTTTGCCAATTTATGAGTCCATTTGATGAATTTATCGAAGTAAAAGGAGCACGAGTACACAACCTAAAAAACATTGACGTGTCCATTCCCCGAGAGAAACTTGTAGTCATTACAGGGCTTTCTGGCAGTGGAAAATCGTCATTGGCTTTCGATACCATTTATGCCGAAGGACAACGTCGCTACATTGAAACCTTTTCAGCTTATGCCCGACAGTTTTTGGGAGGTTTGGAACGACCCGATGTTGATAAAATTGATGGCTTATCTCCAGTAATTGCCATTGAGCAAAAAACAACCAGTAAATCGCCTCGTTCTACAGTGGGTACCATTACTGAAATCTATGATTTTTTACGATTACTTTTTGCTCGTGCAAGTGATGCTTATAGCTACAATACAGGTGAGAAAATGGTAAGTTACAGTGATGAGCAAATTAAGGAGCTTATCATCAGTGATTTTAAAGACAAACGCATCAATATTTTGTCACCAGTGGTCCGTTCCAGAAAAGGGCATTATCGTGAGTTATTTGAGCAAATAGCTAAACAGGGATTTGTAAAGGTAAGAACCGATGGAGAAATACGGGATATCACTAAAGGTATGAAACTGGACCGTTACAAAACCCACGACATCGAAATCGTTATTGATAGACTTAAAATAGATGATTCGATTGATAATGACAAACGACTAACCGAAACCATTAATACGGCCATGTACCATGGTGAAGATGTGCTTTTGGTAATCGACCAAGATACACAAGAAACACGCTATTTTAGCAGAAGTTTAATGTGCCCTCAATCTGGGATTTCATACCCAAACCCAGAGCCTAATAATTTTTCTTTCAACTCACCAAAAGGTGCTTGCGACCATTGTAATGGCATTGGCACCTTATATCAAGTCAATGAAAATAAAATTATTCCAAATGACACAATATCTATTAAAGCCGGAGCATTAGCACCTCACGGACCAGAAAAAAATAGCTGGATCTTTAAACAGTTTGAAACCATTGCACAACGTTTTAATTTTAAGTTGAGTGATCCATACAGAAACATTCCAAAAGAAGCAAAACAAATGATCTTGTATGGTGGGAATGAAAAATTTTCGGTTGAAAGTAAAACCTTGGGCGTTACTCGCGATTATAAAATAGATTTTGAAGGGGTTGCCAATTTTATTGAAAACCAATATAAAACTGCCGAATCGACTTCTTTAAAACGCTGGGCAAAAGATTATATGGATAAAGTGATTTGTCCCGTATGCGAAGGTTCTAGGTTAAAGAAAGAATCCCTTTACTTTAAAATAAATGATAAAAACATAGCGGAACTTGCCAATACCGATATCAAGGAATTAGCTGAGTGGTTTAACGATTTAAACAATCATCTCTCAGAAAAACAATTAAAAATTGCTGAGGAAGTCATCAAAGAAATAAAATCTCGATTACAATTTTTGTTGGATGTTGGTTTAGATTATTTATCATTAAATAGAAGTTCAAAATCCCTTTCGGGTGGAGAAGCACAACGTATTCGATTGGCAACCCAAATAGGCTCGCAATTGGTTGGTGTGCTTTATATTTTAGACGAACCAAGCATTGGATTGCACCAACGCGATAACGAAAAGTTGATTAATTCTTTAGTATCACTTCGAGATATTGGCAACTCGGTTATTGTGGTTGAGCATGATAAGGACATGATTGAACGTGCTGATTATGTGATTGATATAGGTCCAAAAGCTGGTAAACATGGTGGTGAAATTATAAGCATCGGCACACCAAAAGAGCTTTTAAAACACAATACACTGACTGCAGATTACCTAAACGGAAATAAAAAAATAGAAATCCCAAAAAAAAGGCGCGCAGGAAATGGCAAGTTTATAGAACTTACTGGATGCACTGGAAATAACTTAAAAAATGTATCGGTTAAGTTTCCCTTAGGTAAAATGATAGGTGTTACAGGGGTTTCAGGAAGCGGAAAATCCACGTTAATCAACGAAACGCTTTATCCCATTTTAAATGCGCACTATTTCAATGGTGTAAAAAAACCCATGCCCTACAAAAACATTAAAGGTTTGGAGCATATTGATAAAGTAATCGATATCAACCAATCGCCCATAGGAAGAACACCTCGAAGCAACCCTGCAACTTACACAGGCACGTTTAGTGAAATAAGAGCTTTATTTGCCAAAATCCCAGAAGCCATGATTCGTGGTTACAAAGCGGGTCGTTTTAGTTTTAATGTGAAAGGAGGCCGTTGTGAAACCTGTCAGGGTGGTGGTTTACGAGTTATTGAAATGAATTTTCTACCCGATGTTTATGTGGAATGCGAAACCTGCCAAGGCATGCGTTTTAATCGTGAAACTTTAGAAATCCGTTACAAAGGAAAAAGTATTAGCGATGTTCTAAACATGACTATTAATGAAGCGGTTGAGTTTTTCGAGCACATTCCTAAAATTCACAAAAAACTTAAAACCATAAAAGATGTTGGTTTGGGCTATATCACTTTAGGGCAACAAAGTACCACGCTTTCCGGTGGTGAAGCGCAACGCATAAAACTAGCCACAGAACTTTCAAAAAGAGATACCGGTAATACTTTCTACATTTTAGATGAACCTACAACAGGTTTACATTTTGAGGATATTCGTGTGCTTATGATTGTTCTAAACAAATTAGCAAACAAAGGAAATACGGTTCTTATTATTGAACACAATTTAGATGTTATTAAAACCGTTGACCATGTAATAGATATTGGTTATGAAGGAGGCCAAGGAGGTGGAAAAATTATTGTTGAGGGCACTCCAGAAGAGGTCTCAAAACATAAAAAAAGCTACACCGCTAAGTTTCTTAGAAAAGAATTAAATTAGTACACTTTACAACATCCAATTAAAACACAATATATACTTATTAATATGCGAAAAGAACAGCATCACAAAGGTTGGAATGAAATAAAAACAAACGATTCTTGGGCCATTTTCAAAATCATGGGCGAATTCGTTAATGGTTTTGAGAAAATGAGTAAAATTGGTCCGTGTGTATCTATTTTCGGATCGGCACGAACCAAACCAGAATATAAATACTATAAACTTGCCGAAAATATTGCCAGAAAAATTGTGGAGGCTGGTTATGGCGTAATTACGGGTGGTGGACCAGGAATTATGGAAGCCGGTAATAAAGGGGCTCATTTGGGAGGTGGAACTTCTGTAGGTTTAAATATTGAATTACCATTTGAACAACATGACAACCCTTATATAGACCATGATAAAAGTTTGGATTTTGACTACTTTTTTGTTAGGAAGGTAATGTTCGTGAAATACTCCCAAGGCTTTGTAGTCATGCCTGGGGGGTTTGGTACTTTAGATGAACTTTTTGAAGCTATAACACTTATACAAACCCATAAAATTGGGAAGTTTCCAATTATTTTGGTAGGCACTGATTTTTGGGAAGGATTGATGGATTGGATTAAAAAAACACTTTTAGACTCTTTTTCAAACATAAGCCCTAAAGATTTAGATCTTATTCATTTGGTAGATACAGAAGATGAGGTGATTGCTATTTTGGATAGTTTTTATAAAGAATCTGGTTTAAGTCCAAATTTCTAATAAAACTGCAAATACTAATATTACGTTAATATTGGCAAATACCAATGGTTGCCGCAATTAGTTAATCTTCTATTTACTATATTGCGTCGCCTTTAAATGAATTGAACCTTTAATGTTTTAAAAAAAATTGCGTTTTTTAAGTTTTATCTTATTCTCTTTAATAAGCCTTAAAAGCTTTGGTCAAAATAAAATTGACTTAAAGGCGGTTTTTGATATTGAGGAAAAACAAATAAAAATTTCTCAGACCATTCAATACCAAAATATTTCACAAAATGTATTGGATACTATTTATTTAAGTGATTGGGCTAATAGTTACGCCACAAAAAAAACACCTTTAGCCATTAGAATAGCTGATGAATACATCAATGACTTCCATTTGGCAAAGAATGAAGACAGAGGTTTTTCCGTAATCACATCAATAAAGCAGAATAATAAAGATGTAACATTTCAAGAACTAAAAAACCAACCCGATATCATTAAAGTTGCATTGGATAAATCATTACTTCCCAATGAGTTTTATAGCCTTCATTTAGAATACATTGTTCAAATACCCGATTCAAAATTCACAAATTATGGCATTACCCAAAATGGTGATTTAAATTTACGTTATTGGTACATTACACCAGCGGTTTATAACGGTGAATGGCAATATTACAGCAATAAAAATTTAGATGATTTATATATTCCAAAATCCGATATAACTCTAGAGATCGAATATCCCAATGGCTATAAGTTAACTTCAGAATTAGATATAAGTAATACCATACAATTACCTAAAAAACAAATAGTTAAACTAGAAGGAAAAGACCGTTTAAACACCAAAATATTCCTTAGTAAAAATTCTGATTTTGAAACCTTACAAACCGATAATTTTTCAATCGTCTCAAACATCAATGATGAAAATCTGGAGGTAATCGACAAAGTCTTAATCACCGAAAAAGTGATGCATTTTATATTTGAAAATTTTGGGGAATACCCTCATAAAAAACTATTATTAACACAAATAGACTATGATAAAAACCCTATTTATGGATTAAATTTTCTTCCAAGTTTTATAAAACCCTACCCTAGTCATTTTCAATATGAACTAAAACTTTTAAAAATAGCGTTACAAAACTATTTGGAAAACACACTTCTTATCAATCCAAGAAAAGAACAGTGGCTGCTTGACGGTATCCAAATATATTATCTTATGAATTATGTTGACGAACATTACCCAAACATGAAATTCATAGGCTCTATAGCTGATTTTTGGGGTGTTCGCTCATTTCATGCGGCACAAATGAAGTTTAACGACAAATATATTTTAGCTTTTATGCTTATGGCTAGAACAAACAGAGACCAGCCACTTGTTATGCCAAAAGACTCGCTGCTAAAATTTAACACCAACATTGCAAATAAATATAAAGCTGGTATTGGGCTTAAATATTTGGATGATTTTGTTAACAACGACATTGTTGAAAATAGTATTGAGGATTTTATTATTGAAAACAAATTAAAGCCAACCTCTACAAAACACTTTGAATCTTTTATAAAATCCAAAACAAGTAAAAATATAGACTGGTTTTTTGAGGATTTCATAAGCACCAGGAAAAAGATAGATTTTAAAATTAAGAGGGTAAGTAAAACCGAAGATTCTGTAACGGTAATCATTAAAAACAAAAGGGACAATAACATGCCCACATCGTTGTATAGTCTTAATAATGATAGTATAGTATCAAAAATATGGATTGAAAATATTGATAAAACAAAAACCATAACCATACCCAGAAATAATGCCAACAAACTTGTATTAAACTACAATAGCGTTATTCCAGAGATTAATTCAAGGGATAATTGGAAATCCTTGAAAGGGTTCTTTTTCAATAATAAGCCTTTGCAATTCAGACTATTAAAAGACATTGAGGATCCTAATTATAATCAGGTTTTCTTTATGCCTACAGCAGAATTCAACAATATTTATGATGGATTTACATTGGGTTTCAAAGTTTATAACAAAACTATTCTTAAAAAACTTTTCGACTACAAAATTGAACCTAGATACGCTTTTAAATCCAGATCACTTACAGGTTCAGCATCCATATCACAAACGCATTATTTGGAAAATAATGACCTTTACGCTATAAATTATGGTGTAGTAGGCGGTTACTCATCTTATGCGGAAGATTTATTTGTCAGGAAAATTACACCCTCTATATCCTTTTTCTTTCGTGAAGATGATGACTTTAGATCGAATAAACGGAAATCATTGTTATTCAGATATATTGATATTCATAGAGATGAGGATGTTACCAATACATTTACCTCTAGTCAACCTAACTACAATATTTTTAATTTACGTTATATCCATTCAAATGATAATCTCATCAATTTTAACAAATGGTATACAGATTTTCAAATAGGGGCCGATTTTAGCAAGCTCTCGTTTAATTATGAATACAGACGATTATTTGAAAGTAATAGGCAATTGAATGTACGCTTTTTTGCTGGAACTTTTTTAAAGAATAATACGGATATTAATTCAGATTATTTCAGTTTCGCACTGGACAGACCTACCGATTATTTATTCGATTATAATTATTTAGGGCGCTCTGAGGCTAGTGGTATTTTTAGTCAACAATACATTGATGCAGAGGGTGGCTTTAAGTCTAAACTTGCAACCCCCTTTGCAAATCAATGGATAAGCACTTTCAATACCAGTACAACACTTTGGAAATACATATTAGCCTATGGCGATATAGGTTTGGTAAAAAATAAATCGAAAACGGCTAACTTTGTTTACGATTCAGGCATACGAGTCAACTTAGTAACCGATTATTTTGAAATTTACTTTCCCATTTATTCAAATTTAGGTTGGGAAATTGGGCAACCTAATTATGACCAGAAAATAAGATTCAAATTCACACTGGATCCACAAGCGCTTTTAGGTCTTTTTAGAAGGCGTTGGTATTAGGTTTAATTTTGAATAATTGTCAATAATATTCATTTTCAATGAATAAAAATCAATAAAACATCACATTGACCTATTTTTTTAAATTTTTAGCAATAAATTACAGGTTGATTTAATTGTAAATACCGTAAATTATAGCTATTTTTGCAGCCATAAAAGCATACCTAAATGCAACCGCTAGCTAATTTGAAAAACAATATATCATTCGAAGACTTTAAAGCAGAAGTGCTATCTGATTATAAAATAGCCGTTGAAAGCAGAGAATGTAGTTTATTGGGGCGTCGTGAGGTTTTAACAGGCAAAGCAAAGTTTGGGATTTTTGGAGATGGCAAGGAAGTGCCTCAACTAGCCATGGCAAAAGCCTTTTTAAAAGGCGATTGGAGATCTGGATATTATAGAGACCAAACCTTCATGATGGCTATTGGCGAGTTAACTAAAGAACAATTTTTTGCAGGTTTGTATGCTAATACAGATATTGAATTAGAACCCATGTCTGCGGGTCGTCAAATGGGTGGTCATTTTGTAACCCATAGTTTGAATGATAATGGGAGTTGGAAAGATCTTACCAAACAATACAATTCAAGCGCCGATATATCGCCTACCGCGGGGCAAATGCCTCGTTTATTGGGTTTAGCACAAGCATCCAAAATTTTTAGGGAAGTTAAAGGAATCAATACGAGCAATTTTTCTATCCATGGTAATGAGGTCGCTTGGGGTACCATTGGAAATGCTAGCACTAGCGAAGGATTGTTTTTTGAAACCATTAATGCAGCTGGAGTCTTGCAAGTTCCCATGATCATTAGCATATGGGATGATGATTATGGTATTTCGGTACATGCTAGGCACCAAACTACCAAGGAAAATATTTCTGAAATCCTCTCAGGATTCCAACGTGATAAAGACAGTAAAGGTTACGAAATTTTACGTGTTAAAGGCTGGGATTATGCCAATCTTATAGAAACTTATCAAGAGGCTGGCGCCATCGCCAGGGAAGAACATGTTCCTGTTTTAATTCACGTTACAGAACTTACACAACCACAAGGGCATTCTACCTCTGGTTCGCATGAGCGTTATAAAACCCAAGAGCGTCTAGATTGGGAAACGAGGCACGATTGCAATGTAAAAATGCGTGAATGGATTATTGAAAGCGGTATAGCAAACCATGAAGTGCTTACAGAAATCGAAAGGAATGCGAAACGGGAGGTTAGGCAGGCGAAGAATAATGCTTGGAACACCTTTTTAAAACCCATAAAAAAGGAACAACAGGAGTTGATATCCCTTTTAAAACAGTTAGAAACAACCAGTGCTAACGGTGTTTTTATATCGAAAATAAAAGACACTCTTACAAATATTCAAGACATCACCAGAAAAGATATTTTATCGCATGCCAGAAAAGCGTTAAGATATGTCATTGGAGAAAAATCAGCTGAAAAAAAACAACTCAGCCATTGGATAAATACGGTATTAGAGCATTCACAACCGCTGTTCAGCTCCCATTTATACTCAGAAACCCAACGATCAAACATTCGTATAAAAGAAGTAAAACCAACTTACGATGATGATGCAGAACAAGTAGATGGACGCATCATTTTGCGTGAAAATTTTGATGCCATTTTTAATCATTATCCAGAAGCCTTGGTATTTGGCGAAGACACTGGAAATATTGGAGATGTTAATCAAGGTTTAGAAGGTTTACAAGAAAAATATGGTGAACTAAGAGTAGCCGATACGGGAATTAGAGAAGCAACCATTATTGGACAAGGTATTGGTATGGCCTTGCGTGGTTTAAGACCCATTGCTGAAATACAATATTTAGATTATATACTTTACGCCATTCAAATTATAAGCGACGATTTGGCAACCACACACTACAGAACTAAAGGAAAGCAAAAAGCGCCATTAATCATTCGAACTCGCGGACACAGGTTAGAAGGTATTTGGCATTCAGGTTCTCAAATGGGTGGTCTTTTAAATTTAGCAAAGGGTGTCCACTTACTAGTACCCCGAAATATGACCAAAGCCGCTGGCTTTTATAATACACTTTTGCAAGGCGATGACCCTGCCATAGTGGTAGAGTGTTTGAACGGTTATCGATTAAAAGAAAAAATGCCTAATAACTTAAGTGCTATTAAAACACCTATTGGCATAGTAGAAACCATTAAAGAAGGAACAGATATAACCGTGGTTTCCTATGGCTCCACCTTGCGCCTTGTGGAACAAGCTGCAAAAGATTTATTGGCCATGGGTATTGATGTTGAAGTCATTGACGCACAATCCCTCATGCCATTTGATTTAAACCACGATATCGTAAAGAGCATTGAAAAAACGAATCGGGTTATCATAATTGATGAAGATGTTCCTGGTGGCGCTTCAGCATTTATTTTAAACGAGATTCTAAATACGCAAAACGCCTATCAATATTTAGATAGCGCACCAAAAACCCTTACGGCAAAACCACACAGACCTGCTTATGGAAATGATGGGGACTACTTTTCAAAGCCATCTGCAGAGGATATTTTTGAAGCTATATATGCCATCATGCATGAAGTGAACCCTTCAGATTATCCAAAACTGAGATAAATTTTATGTTTTAAAAACGTATAAAACCATGGCAGTTGCAATGGTTTTTTTATATTTATCTCAAATCAAGAATATGGATGAAGAATCACCATTAATAACCCGAGACTGGCTGGCTATTGAGCGTACTAAACTAGCCAACGAGCGCACGTTTTTAGCATATTTCAGAACCTTTATTGTGTTTTTAGGAACCGGCATTACCATACTAAAACTGGAGTTTTTCTTAGAAATGAAATCTTTTGGTATTACGTTATTGGTCCTGTCACCTATCATCTTGTTAATTGGCTTAATAAGGTTGTTCTCGGTAAAACGCACTATAAAAAAACATTACAAAATACCATGAAAGCGGTCACCTTACGAGAGATTAAAAATGAATTAAACACGCTTTCAACACAGGAAATCCAAGAGCTTTGTTTGCGGTTATCACGGTTTAAAAAAGAAAACAAAGAACTCCTTACCTATTTGCTTTTTGAGTCGCATGACGAAGCGGGTTATGTTGAAAGTGTGAAACGCTATATGGATGATGAGTTTGAATTAATTAACACTGATAGCTATTTTTATATAAGAAAGAGTACCCGAAAAATCCTTAGAAACGTAAAAAAGTTTGTGCGCTACTCCCAAAACAAGGAAACCGAAGTGGAACTCCTCCTCTACTTTTGCAAAAAACTAAAGGATTTTAAACCTAGTATAAGCCGTAGTACACAATTACAAAATATGTACAACAGGCAACTCCTACTCGCCAGAAAAATAATTAGTGGCTTGCATGAAGATTTACAATACGACTATCAGGTGATGTTGGAAGCCTTATAATGGTTAAAAACTTTCTAAATAAACAAAATTATTGTGTTTATTTTCTGATATATAAAATTAACTTCCCTTATCGGTCGCTAAGCCGAATTTAAACGCTGCCTAGCTTAAACGTTACCACAACTAGTTTTAATTCAATCAAACATTCGTTCGATTTGTAAGATTTTTTTTTATTTTTAATGGAATAAATATAATGGGAATAAACACCATGTGTTTATCCCTACGTTGGCAACAATTTGAAAAAAATTAACCTTAATATCAAATAATCAATTTTATGAAAAAAAGTACATTATTAATTACAGCTATTACAATTTCATCCTCAATCTTATTATCAAGTTGTGGAGTAATGTTTGGAGGAAGCAAATACAATGCTAACATTAAAGTAAAAGACCATCCAAATGCCGAAATTTACGCCAATGGAGAAAAAATTGGAACTGGGGAAGTTTCCACTTCGTTTAAACGAAATCAACCATTGAAAGTTGAAGTAAAGCAAGACAAGTGCGAACCAAAAACTAAAAACTTTGACAACAAATTTAGAACTGGAAATTTTATTTTAAGTGCTATTTCTTGGGGATTAATTGGAATTGGTGTTGATTTAGGAACTGGGGCATCATATAAACCTGACCATAAAAATGACCCAGCTATAGAGAAATTATCTGATAAAAATTACAAATTTACAGTCGACTATTCTGAATGTAAAGAACAATAAAAACTGTTGCCAACACCGTATAAAAATAATTGCGGTTTAGTGCTAAATCAAAGGTTGTTGCGTGTTTGTAATGTCTGATTTTCCTTAGGAAAATCCTCGCATACAAACCCGCAACTATTCTTATACATAACCGTTTTGCTTCATTATAATCAACCAAATCATGTATTGGAACCATTTGATAAAAATAAGCCGAGAGCATTTAACTTACATTGAGAAAGAATTCGAATAGTTTTAATAAACCACAAAATTTTTCAACATGAAAACAAAACTACTTACACTTTTAACTTTTTTTACCCTCCTATCAATAACTTTAACCCATGCGCAAGAAAGCACCTTAGAAAAGGACGTTAGGGAAGTGCTTGATCAATACGGGAGTGCTGTGGGCAGTAAATCATTCTCAAAGATGGCAGACTGCTTCCACGACGATGCGATGATTCTACCGGAGGGGAAACCAATTGTTAAAGGCCGGGAAGAGATCATCGAAAGTTTCAAATGGTTTGAATCCCTTGACTTTGCTGAACAGTTCATCATTGAAGAAATAATCACGGCAGGTGAATATAGTATCGCCAGAACTAGAAATATAGGAAGCTGGAAAGATCCAAAGACGGCTGAAAGTGGAAACTTCGAAGTGAAAGGATTGCTGGTTTTAAAACCCGATCAAAATGGGGATTTAAAGATTTACAGGTATATGTTCAATAATAATGGTGAATAAGTGTACCTGCCATAAATGTATTAGGCTACATTACTAGTTTAAGGTGAAAACGGAATACTATGTAAAGTATGTAATAATCAATTTTAATAATTACGACAGCACAACACCTGCTATAGTTCATTGCTTCTGACTTTCCTTTCGGAAAGTCCTAGCATTTTTGCTATCTTCGGTTTGCGGCGGAAAATCCTCTCGGATTTTCACGCAACGAAACCATAGCCAAACACGTTGTGCTTCATTATGACTAACCGTTAACCAAATGATAAAATTCTTTAGAAAAATTAGACAGAATCTACTTTCAGAAGGAAAAACTGGAAAGTATTTAAAATATGCTCTTGGAGAAATTATTCTTGTGGTTATTGGAATTTTAATCGCATTGCAATTAAATGATTGGAATGATTCTCGAAAACAATTAAAATTAGAAAATGAATACTATTGCAGACTGTTAGATGACGCTAAATTGGATAATGAGCAAATAACTAATTTGTTAGCGTTAGCCGAAAATCGTCTAAAAGCTTCCAATCAATCTGTGAGGTTGTTACTTCAAGATAATGTTATAAAGGCAGAAGTTGGAATGCAAATTTCTCTGGCAACAAAAGCAATCTTTTCGGATTTTGAACCTAATAATTCAGCTTATGAAGATTTAAAATCTGGTGCAAATTTGAATATCATAAGTGATAAATCTATTATCACGGCATTAAGTAGGTATTTCAATAAAGTTAAAGAATTGAAAAGTATAATAATGATTAATGGAAAGCATGCAGTCGATATTTCTTTTTCTCATAATGACTATTTTGCCAATGGATCAATTCAGGCTTCAATAAAAGATGGCAGATTTAAAACTGGTCTTGACCAAGATTTAAAGGAAAAATTAAAAACAATCGAACAGGATCAATTTTCGATAGAAATGAAATCGAGACTTTTAAACGAGTCTTTAGAATATGTTGGAGCAAATACAAGGCAAGTTGAACTCTATTCTCTAATGCTTAAAGAAATTGGTTCTTTAGAAAGTCTTTTGCAATCTAAATGTCAAGTGAATAAATAAAAAAGGGAAGCACAACAATGGCTATAATTAATTGCTTGTTCTCGCCTACTTTGGAAATTCCTGTGCAATTTCCAACTTGGCGCGTACTTGCATAGTAAAGTGCAAACCCACGCAACTATTCAAAGCCGAGACCGGCGAACTTAAAAATCATTCACTTAACAACGTACTCACAAAGCTGTTAAATTCTGTTTTAAATTCGGTAAACTTATCACCCGTAGCAGGTCCGTTAAAGCCCGTATGTATTTTTCTAACGGTGCCAGTTTTATCTATAAAAATGGTAGTTGGGTAAGAGAGTACATGGTTTAGCATGGGCAGTTTTTCATTGGCTTTTACTTTGCTACTACTGCCATATTGCGCCAACAATACGGGGTACGTAATACCCGTGTTTTCTTTTAATCGTTTTATGTTTTTAAATGCGGCTTCTTCAGTTTTTACATATTCAAACGCCAAGGCTATAATTTCCAAATCGGTATTGGGGTTGTTTTTATAATACTCGGCATAAAACTTGGTTTCATCCAAACAATTAGGGCACCAGGTTCCCATAATTTGCACCAAAACCACTTTATTATTAAAGCGGTTTTCACTTAACGATACCATGTTACCGTTTTCATCAGGAAACGAAAAGTCCACCGAATCAAAACCTTCTTTTAAAAAAGTTAAGGTATTCGCATCGGGTAACTCAAAAGCGTCATTACGTTTGGCTACAAAAGGTTCGCTCCAATGGTTTCCAGAAAAGAAGTTTCCAGACATCGTACTATCTGTCACCGTGGCCGTAAATAAAAACGCATGCGAGCCATCAAAAGCCGATACTTGCAATTGGTTACCATTTAAAACGCCTTCCAAAAATCGGTAATCCCCTGTGGTGGTTCTAAACGTGCCTGTAACCATGTTGCCCTTTTGTTTAAAAATACCTTTAGCAACATAGGCATCCTCTTCAACATCTGGACTAAAAATGGTTTCCCAATTTCCTGTTATATCTGTGTTAGACTTATCGGTAACTTCAAAACGGGTATCATTTTTTATAGCTTTAAAAGGCATAACGCGATTTAAATCAGGTTTTACAAAGCTTCCGTTTAATTGATGGTCTTCAATTTTGGCCATTATAAAACTTTCAAAAACGGGCATTTGAATATAAACCGAGTCGTTTTTATATTCAATCTCATTCACATCAATCACTTCTTCCGCATTAAAAATCTGTAATCTATTTTTAGAAAACACTTGAAAATTAAACGGCAAATTCAAGGTATCATTCACCTGTAAACTTGCTCTGTAAATGCCTGTTTCAAGGGCTGCAACGTTTTTTTCTTTTTTACAAGAAACAATCATAAGAATCAATGCTAATAAAAAAATGGGCCTCATAAAAATGCTTTTAAAATATATTAATCGAATTTAGGGCAAGATACTAACAAAAAAGATTTTTAAATAACAATTTGGAACGCATTGTTTGAAAGCTAACGGCATTATTTTATCTTTACCCCCTTAAATAAGACATTGGTACATGAGGATTTCTTACAATTGGTTGAAGCAATTTTTAAAAATAGATTGGACACCAGAACAAACCAGCGAATTACTAACAGATTTAGGATTGGAAGTGGAAGGTATAGAAGCTTACCAATCGGTTAAAGGCGGCTTGGAAGGTGTGGTTGTTGGCGAGGTTTTAACCTGTGTGAAACACCCCAACGCTGATAAATTAAAGCTTACCACAGTAAATATTGGGGCTGAAGTGCCTGTGCAAATTGTTTGTGGTGCCCCGAACGTAGCGGCAGGACAAAAAGTACCCGTGGCCACCATAGGAACCACCTTATATACACCTGAGTTCGAAGCTTGGACCATAAAAAAAGGAAAAATAAGAGGTGAGGAAAGCCACGGTATGATTTGCGCCGAAGATGAACTGGGTTTGGGAACCTCGCACGATGGCATCATGGTTTTGGATGCCGATTTAAAAGTGGGCTCTCTTGTTTCTGATATTTTTGAGGTGGAGAACGACCAAGTTTTTGAAATTGGTTTAACGCCTAATCGTGCCGATGCCATGAGCCATTTGGGAGTTGCCCGCGACGTTAGAGCTGGATTGATACAAAAAGAAATCAACTTAGAATTGATTACCCCATCAGTTAGTGCGTTTCATGTAGATAGCCGCACCTTAAAAATAGATGTGGAGGTTATTAACAAAGAGTTGGCACCACGCTATTGCGGCGTTACCATTTCTGGGGTAAAAGTTAAAGAATCACCCAAATGGTTACAAAACAGACTGAAAGCCATTGGATTAAAACCCATTAATAATATTGTGGATGCTACTAATTATGTTTTACATGAATTAGGGCAACCTTTACATGCCTTTGATGCCGTTAAAATTTCAGGTAACAAAATTGAAGTTAAAACCTTAAAATCAGGCACTAAATTTATCACTTTAGATGGTGTTGAACGGGAATTGCATGAAGATGATTTGATGATTTGTGATGCTGAAAAGCCCATGTGCATTGCTGGTGTTTTTGGTGGTATCCATTCTGGAGTGACCGAAACTACCACGAGTATTTTCTTGGAAAGTGCTTATTTTAATCCTGTGAGTATTCGCAAGTCGGCAAAACGCCACGGTTTGAATACCGATGCTTCTTTCAGATTTGAAAGAGGTATAGACCCAAATATTACCGAATATGCCTTAAAACGTGCGGCCATCTTAATTCAGGATTTGGCAGGCGGTGAGATTACCAGCGATATTATTGACTTGTATCCAAAAAAAATAAAAGACTTTGAGGTTCGTTTGAGTTTTGAGAATGCCAAAAAATTAATAGGTGAAGAAATTCCAAAAGAGACCATAAAACGCATTTTAACCTCTTTGGAAATAAAGGTAAACAATGTTACCGAAGCTGGATTGGGTTTAACCGTTCCTTCATACAGGAATGATGTACAACGTGAAGCGGATATTATTGAAGAAATCTTACGTGTTTATGGGTATAACAACATAGCGACCACGGAAAAACTGAATGCCTCCATATCATCAACTACCAAATTTGAGGATTATAAAATCCAAAATATTGTTGGTAATCAGTTGGCATCACAGGGCTTTTATGAAATCATGTCCAATTCCCTTACCACGCCAAATTATGTGGCATTAAGCGAACAATTAAATGAAGCGCATAACATCACCATGCTCAACCCATTAAGTAATGATTTATCCGTTTTAAGGCAATCTTTGTTATTTTCAGGTCTAGAGGCGTTATCCTTTAATATCAATAGAAAACGAGGGGATTTAAAACTTTTTGAATTTGGAAAAACCTATCATGGTTATGGAGATAAACGCGAAGAATTTAAGCATTTATCTTTATTCACCACTGGAAACCAATGGCAAGATAGTTGGTTGTCTTCTGGCAAGAAAAGTGATTTTTTCTATTTAAAAGGCAGTATTGTTGCCATTTTAGAACGCTTGGGTATTTCACGATATAACGAAGCTCCAACACAAACCGACTTGCTTAGTGAAGGGCTGAGTTTAAGTTTAGGGAAAACAAGATTGGTGGACTTTGGCTTAGTTAAAAAACCCATTTTAAAACATTTTGACATTTCTCAAGAAGTGTTATTTGCAGATTTTGATTGGGATGCCACTTTAGAATTGGTCAAACGTAATAAAATAACCTTCCAATCTATCAATAAATATCCTGAAGTAAAGCGTGATTTTGCATTACTTTTAGATGACCATGTCACATTTGAAGCTATTTATAAAATTGCTAAACAGAGTGAAAAGCAATTGCTTAAAAACGTCAATTTATTTGATGTGTATCAAGGAAAAAATTTGCCAAAAGGCAAAAAAAGTTATGCAGTTAGCTTTACTTTACAAGATGAAAACAAAACCTTAACTGATAAGCAAATAGATAAAATCATGAGTAATTTGCAAAAAAGTTTTGAAAACGAACTTGGTGCAGAATTAAGGTGAAAATAATTAAAATACTAATATTAAGAGCCAGTTCATACTGGCTTTTTTATTTAAAATTTTGTATATTTATAATACTTACTTTTAAATCTTAGTATTATGTCTGAGTCGAATTACATTAAAATCTACACTGGTGATTTCATCATGGTACAACGCATAATTTCTGATTTAGAAAAAATTGATATTTCAGCTATTGTGAAAGAGGAAAATCAATCAGGACTTGATCCCAAAATTTATGGAGGCCAAATGCTTCAAGAAATATATGTTCATAGAGATGAACTCGATAAAGCAGTTTTAATCGTTGAAGAAATTACTTCTGAATTAAAAGATTAATTAAGCTATTACAGCATACATTTTTTCGCGCAATTCTTTAATTTTTTTATCCTGCATATATTCATCAAACGTCGTATAACGGTCTATTACGCCGTTTGGTGTTAGCTCCACTACTCTATTAGCTACGGTTTGCGCAAACTCATGATCGTGAGTAGTGAATAATATGGTACCTTTAAAGTTTTTAAGCGAATTATTAAACGCCGTAATACTTTCTAAATCTAAGTGATTTGTAGGTTCATCTAGCATTAATACATTAGCTCTTACCATCATCATTCTACTTAACATACAGCGTACTTTTTCTCCACCAGAAAGCACATTCGATTTTTTAAGAGCTTCTTCCCCACTAAAAATCATTTTACCTAAGAAACCGCGAATATAAACTTCTTCTCGTTCTTCTTCGGTAGTAGCCCATTGACGTAACCAATCAACTAAACTCAAGTTGTTTTGAAAAAACGCACTGTTATCTAGTGGCAAATACGATTGCGTGGTGGTAACACCCCAAGCAAACTTTCCAGAATCCGCTTTTTCATTGTTATTGATTATTTGATAAAAGGCTGTGGTTGCTCTGGAATCTCTTGAAAACACAACGACTTTATCACCTTTAGCTAAATTTAAATCAATATCCTTAAACAATACTTCTCCATCCAAAGACGCTGATAAACCTTCAATGTTAAGTATTTGATCACCTGCTTCACGTTCACGTTCAAAAATAATAGCAGGATAACGGCGTGATGTTGGTCTGATGTCTTCAATATTAAGTTTTTCAATCATTTTCTTTCTACTAGTTGCCTGTTTACTTTTAGCAACATTGGCAGAAAAACGACGAATAAATTCTTCTAATTCCTTTTTCTTTTCCTCAGCTTTTTTGTTTTGTTGAGCACGTTGACGCGCTGCTAATTGAGACGATTCATACCAAAAAGTATAGTTACCGGAATAGTGGTTTATTTTTCCAAAATCTATATCGGAAATATGGGTGCATACCGCATCTAGAAAATGACGGTCGTGCGAAACCACGATGACACAATTCTCATAATTAGCCAGGAAATTCTCCAACCACGATATGGTTTCATAATCCAAATCGTTAGTAGGCTCATCCATAATTAAAACATCAGGATTTCCAAAAAGAGCTTGTGCTAATAATACGCGTACTTTTTGTTTACCATCCAAGTCTGCCATTAAGGTATAATGATGTTCTTCTTTGATACCTAAATTAGACAACATGGCTGCGGCATCACTATCGGCATTCCAGCCATTCATTTCTTCAAATTCTACTTGTAATTCCCCTATTCTATCGGCATTTTCATCAGAATAATCAGCATAAAGGGCATCCATTTCTGTTTTAATCTTGTATAGGGGTTTATTTCCCATCAAAACAGTTTCCAATACCGTATGTTCATCATATAAATTATGGTTTTGCTCCAAAACTGACATGCGTTTACCAACTTCTAAGTGAACCTGACCAGATGTGGGTTCTTGTTTACCAGAAATGATTTTTAAAAAGGTTGACTTTCCAGAACCATTCGCCCCTATAATACCATAACAATTGCCAGTATTAAAAGTGGTATTTACCTCATCAAACAATATACGTTTGCCAAATTGAACAGAAAGATTAGATACTGATAGCATAACTATAATTTTTTGCAAAAGTAGAAAAATGAATATTAAAAAAGGAACTTATTACGTCTATTTTTAAGTATTTACGGCTTAAAAACGTCCTTTATTATTGGCTAACTTTTAACAACGCCTTAACAACACTTTAAAAATACAAACTCTATTTTTGTTTATAAATTATCATTATTGATTTAAAACTACTCTCGGGAGATTCTTATGAAGCTTTATACTTCTATTATAATTATTATTATAACTTTTTTCGGTTGTAAAAAAGACAACCAAGATCAAGGTAAACCATATGCTTACATTGGTGGAGAAATTATTAACCCCAATACCAATTTTGTAGTTTTATCAAAGGACGAGGTTGTTTTAGACACTGTAAAACTTGATGGTCGAAATAGATTTATTTACAAAATTAATGACTTAGATGAGGGTATTTACACCTTTAGACATGGTGGGGAATACCAAATGGTTTTATTGGAATCAAGAGACAGTATCTTGTTTAGATTAAATACGTTGGATTTTGATGAATCACTTGTCTACACCGGTGTTGGAGATAGAAAGAATAACTATTTGATAAATGACTTTTTAGAGAACGAAAAAGAAGAAAAACACGTTATTAAATTTTGTCAGTTAAACCCTGTTAGCTATGAAAAACACATAGATTCCATTAGAAATAAGAAAGTTGAAATTTTTAATGAGTTTAAAAAGAAGTATTCAACCTCTCCATTATTTGAGAAAATTGCCAAAGCTAACATAGACTATACATATTATTCTAGTAAAGAGGTTTATCCTTTTATACATTTTGGAAAAGATAAAGCAGCCATTTTAAAATCTGTTCCAGATGGTTTTTACGATTACAGAAAAGATATAAATTATAACGATACTTTTTTTAGCCAGTTTTATAACTACAATACGTTTTTAAGACACAATCTTAGTAACATATCTCTAAAAATACATGATGACCATTCGGATAATAATGATTTTAATAGAGGTTCTATATGTTACAATTTAGATAGATTATATCTTATAGATAGCTTAGTTACTAATACATCCATTAAAGATGATTTATTACACTATTTTACGATGATGTATTTATCTAAAAACGAAAATATTGAAAGTAATGAGGCCATCTTGAAATCTTACTTGGGTAAAAGTAAAAATGAGAAAAACAAACAAATGGTTTCTCGCTTCACAAAATCTTTAAATAGTTTAAAAGATGGTGCTACATTACCACAGGTATTTGTTGTGAATTATGAAGGAAAGGAATTTGATATTAATGCATTAATTAAAAGACCAACAGTAATTAGTTTTTGGTCTCACAAATATTATGGCCACTTCAAAGACAGCCATAATAAATTAATTGAATTGAAAGAAAAATATCCTGAAACCAATTTTATCGCTGTCAATATTAATGATTATGACTTGGATAAATCAAAAAAAATATTAGAAACCCATGGTTTTGATTTTAAAAACGAGTACTTATTCAAAAACCCTATAGAAGCTACAGAAATGCTAGCTATATATCCTATGACCAAAACCATCATTATTGATAAAAACAAAAAAATAGTTAAAAGTAACTCAAACATATTTTCCTTAAATTTTGAAGAACAACTGCTAGGGGCAATAAACAGGTGATTTTTATAGTTTGTAATGTTTTATTAAAAGTTGTTCATAAACTTTACTTGGTAGTATTTGCTTTAAAATAATAGAAAATTTTTGCATAAACTCACCTACTTTATAATGAACTTTTGGATTCGGTTTTTTTATAATTTTATAGATAGCTTCAGCCATAATATTGGGATTACTACCATTATCAACATGCGTATTCATCAAATCTAAAGTTTCACTATAAGGTTTTTTATATGGTGAATTTTCAAGCAATGGAGCATGATAGCGCCCTGCTGCTATATTGGTGGCAAAATCACCAGGAGCTACATTCGTCATTTTTATATTGAAATCCTTTAATTCTATTCTAAATGCTTCCGTTAAAAGTTCTAAAGCACCTTTACTTGCACTATAAATTCCACGGTAGGGTAACCCCATGTAACCAGCAATAGATGTGATGTTTATAATTAATCCCGATTGTTGTTTACGCATTTGAGGTAAAACGGCTTTTATAACATTAATGGGGCCAAAAAAGTTAGTCTCAAAATTATTTTTAATTTCCAATTCGGGTATTTCTTCTATAGGCCCAGTTATACCAGCTCCAGCATTATTTATTAAAACATCTAAGCGATTTTCAATTTTGATAACTTCAAAAACCGCTTGGTTGATAGTGTCATTCTTTTTGACATCTAAAGTCAACAATGGAAATTTGCTGTCCTTATAATTTTGCGGATTTCTACTAGTACCATAAACACTGAATCCCTTGGCGGTTAAAAACTCACCAATAGATTTTCCAATACCCGACGATGCACCTGTTATTAAAACAACTTTAGACATTTGATGAAATTTTCACTTTAAAGATAGAAAGATTTACTAAACTATAATGCATAAAAAAAGGCAAGCTACCTACATCACACCGCTACGACCGCTTACCTTTGCTTCGTTCCCGACCTGGAGGATTCAGCAGGAGCTGGTTGTGTAGGACTTGCCGGTTGCAAAGATACAACCTTTTAAAATTTTCACAATGATTTTTTAAACTGATTTTAAATAAATATCTTGCCTTAAATTAATAAGTAACCATGTATCCAAATAAATATCTAACCATCCTATTTTTAATGATTATACTTATTTCTTGTGGCTCGAATTCAGGAAATAAAAAAAATGATTTTTCTATTATTACCAATTCGGAAAAGGGTAATATCGGTGTTGACGAAACCTTAAAACTTTCCATAGAAAACAAAAAAAATCATCCTATTGATTCGGTTTTATATACTTTAAATGGACAAAAAATAAGTAATAATTATTCATTAATTAACTCAAAATTAGGCAAACAAACTATTGAGGCTATTGTATATTTCAACAATGAGAAACAAATTGTTACAACAAATATTACCATATTAAATAATGAAATACCGAAGGTTTATACCTATAATATCATTAATGAATATCCACATGATATCACATCCTATACACAAGGCATTGAGTTTTTGAACGATACCCTTTACGAAAGTACGGGTCAGTATAACGAATCCAAACTTAGAAAAGTTAATTATAAAACGGGTGAGGTTATAAAAAATATTGATTTAGCTAATGAGTATTTTGGTGAAGGGCTTACTATTTTAAATAATAAAGTTTACCAACTCACTTGGAAAGAAGGCACTGGATTTGTTTATGATGTCAATACCTTTGAAAAACTAAACAGTTTTAAATACGGAAATAGTAAAGAGGGCTGGGGTTTATGCAATAATGACCATACCATTTACAAAAGTGATGGCACTGAAAAAATATGGTTATTAAATCCTGAAACTTTAGTGGAAGAAGATTTTATACAGGTATATACCAATAAAGGCAAAATTGTTGGTATTAATGAAATGGAATGGATAGATGGAAATATTTATGCCAATCGTTACCAAAAAGATGGAGTTGCCATTATTAATCCTAAAAACGGAGCTGTTATTGGTGTTATAGATTTTTCTCCTTTAAAAAAACGAGTTACCCAACATGAGGGTTTGGATGTTTTAAATGGCATTGCTTTTAACCCAACAACCAAAAGTATATTTGTTACAGGTAAGCGATGGGACAAACTTTTTGAAGTTGAAATTGTTGAGAAATAATCAACTTAATGCACGGGGCTTTGTGTACAAGGACAATTACTAATACCTTGTAAAAAATCTAATCCAATGGTAACAACGTGGGTTCCTGAATTATAGCCAGATAAATCATTCATGGTCACTTGGTAGGCATATCCAAAATAAAAAATTGATTTTTTGAAGCCTACCATAGGCCCTAAGTTTAATGGTTTTAATAGCTGATCATTAAGAAATCGATAGGATACACCTCCCCAAAAATAATCTTCGTTTCTATTGTATTTTCGGAACTTAAAATTCAAATCGGTACTGGAGCGCTTATCACTGGTAAACATTTGATAAAATATAGAAGGTTCAAATTCCAGACCACTGCTCTTTGGCCCTCTAAAGGTGTAGCCAGAATAAACCTGATAGTTTAAAAGCAAGTTAGGTTCAAAAATCCTTGAAGCGCTATCAAAATCCTTGTCAAGCATATTATTTAAATTTAAGCTTAAAAAATAACCTTTTAATCTAAATAAAGCCCCTATATCAAAATTGTGATTAGTAGTTCGTCTATCATCCGTAACAAAAGGATCGATTGTAGGATTTTC
Source organism: Litoribaculum gwangyangense (assembly GCF_039543505.1). NCBI lineage: Bacteria > Pseudomonadati > Bacteroidota > Flavobacteriia > Flavobacteriales > Flavobacteriaceae > Litoribaculum > Litoribaculum gwangyangense. Next base: position 427,146 of record NZ_BAABJW010000002.1, read on the forward strand.
ATAGGTGGTATTAAAATTATTAATATCTATTCGAAAGTTATTCATATTATAGGAAATTCCTAAGGATAAATACATTTTGGAATAGTAATCTAAAATAAGATGGTGCGCAAATGAAAATTTAGCACCTGTTTGTATGGTATTACCATTTCTATCGTTGTAAAAAGACAACCCTATACCCGATCTATCAGCAATTCTAAAATCACCATAAAACGATTGATTATCCGGTGCCCCCTTAATACCTACCCATTGAGTTAATCCGTTTGCCCTAAGTTTTAAATTATCGCCTATCCCTGCATATGTTGGTGACACAACAAAATTGTTATCGGCCAAATATTGTGTAAAAACCGGTAGGTTTAACTCTTGTCCGTAGTTTTTTAGCACAAGTATTAAAAACAGATATATAAATATTTTAAATTTTTTCATCATTTAATTGTTTGAGGGTTTACTATCTGTAAAGCGTAAAGTGTCCAACAAAATCACGTCTGTCTATATTATCGTTTAATTTAACAACATACCAATAATCACCTGTAGGTAATTCTTTGCCATTATAGGTTCCGTCCCATTTATCATCAACACCAAGAGTTGCTATTTTACGCCCATATCTATCAAAAATATCAAAGGTCATGTTTCTATATTGTGATGTACATCCGGGACCCCATTCATCCAAATTACTATCACCGTTGGGTGTAAAATAATTGGGGATACACACATCTATATATTCAAAGTATCCAGAAGCTGAAGCAAAACATCCGTAGGCATCTATTACAGTTACTGTATAATTGCCAGACTCATAGATGATAAATGTATCTTGATTTCCATAAGAAACGCCATTCAATGTGTACTCATATGGTTCAGCACCACCTGTTGTTATCGCTTTAATAACGTTCAATTCACTATCATCTAAACCAAGCTGTAGTGGTTCAAATTGTACGATGTCAAAAGGATTGGTTCTTTGAATACAACCACTAGTATGTCTTACATCCACATAGTTCCCAATGCCAGGAGGAACATCTATAAAAGTATTACTAGCTTGATATGGGCCACCGTTTAATGAATAATCTAAATCTACTGGGTTTATAGTATTATTAACTGTAATTGTAACGGTATTTGTTGAAATGTTATTTACGCAATCGTATTCAATAACAGCTATGGGCTCAATTTTAATAAACTCTGGGAATGGAATGTTCCACTCTGTTTCACAGCCTAAGTTATCACGTACATAAACAACGTGATCTCCACCTCCCAATCCATCAAAATCAAAAAATGTTTGGGTGGATGTACCCGTTATATACGTTCCATTTGGGTCATCAATAGCTACACTATAAGGCATTTCGCCCCCAGAAATTTCCACGCTAAAAGCACCATTATTATCACCATCACAATCTTCTGGAACGACTGAACCTGGAACTATAGTTAATGCCACAGGTATTGGATCTTCTATCAAAAAATCAAACAATACGAAACACCCTAATTCATCTTGGGCAATAGCCTGATAATTTCCAGCGGCTAGGTTTTCGAATGTAGAAGTTTCAAAGAATTGATCCATTCGTGGTGAAATGGCATATTTTATAATACCAGTTCCTCCAGAAGCGGTAATTTCTAAGGTACCATTACTTATTCCTGGACAGGTTACATTTGTCGCTACAAAGTTAGCCGTTAAAGGTGAAGCTGGTTCTGTAATAGGAATTTGCGCAGTTGTAGTTAAACAATCACCACTATCCACTCTCACCTGATAGGTTCCAACAGGAAGATTGGTAAATACTCCTGGGCTATCTTGTGTTACTGGTGAAATAGGATTCCCAGCGGTGTCTTCTAATGTATAAATATAACTTCCTAAACCACCTTGAGCTTCAGCCACAATAACTCCTGTGGTATCACCGGCGCAATTTATAGTAGCATTAGTCACATCCAAAACAATGTCCAATGTTGGTAATGGATCTATGGTTATTTCATTAGAAACTGAAGCTATACAGCCATTGGCATCTCTTACATAGTATTGATAAGTTCCTGATGTTACAGGAAAAGTAACTGAAGAACTAAATGATCCTAAAATAGTTGAAAATGATACTGAATTACTATACTCATAAGTTCCTGTGCCTCCACTAGCAATTAAAGTTAATGAAGCATCGGTTAAACATGTTTGTGATGTTTCTTTTACTAAACTCGCTTGAACTTCGGTTGGTTCATTGATAACAATATCTGGAGAATTAAATGAACAATTATAACCATCGGTAACAACAACTTGGTAAGTACCGGCACCAAGATTATTAAATACTGGTGACAATTGAGGGCCCGATGAGCTTGATGTTGGGGAAATTGTATTAAGTGTATAACTATAATTACTTCCTTGTCCACCAGAAACGGCACTTATCGTAATGGACGCATTAGCATCTCCAAAACAAGACAACAACGTGGTATTTGCCGCAACAGTTGCGTTGATTGGATTAGGTATTGTAAGTGTTATATTTTCTGAAGCAATACAACCATTGGCATCTCTAACATTAACCGTATAGGCACCGGCTGATAAGCCAGTAAAAGTTCCATTTGGAGAATAAGCCACTGTTGCTGCTCCCGTTAATTCATACTCATAACTTCCCCAACCACCATTGGCAATCGCAGTGATGGTTCCTGCATTATTGTCACAAGTTACATTTGAAGTTTCAGTAGTAACAAGCGTTAATGGTAAAGAAGGCGATTGAATAATTACAACTCCTGATGTAGCCGAACAAAACGGACTTGCGGTTTCATTAATCACAACAGTATAACTATCAGCCAAAAGACCTGTAAGGGTTATTGGGTTAGTAGAAGTATTCGCTGAAACAACACCAAATACTGAGGTAGATGAACTATCAAAAACCTCGTAAGTATAAGCACCTGAATAACCAGTAACATTCAGTTGAAAAGTTCCATCGTTATCGCCAAAACAGGTTACTGCCGTTGGTGATGATAAAGTTACCGTTGGTAATACAGCGGGTTGTACAAACACATTTACACTTTCTGAACACAATGTTATGGCATCCGTGATAGTTATGGTATATGAACCCGATGGTACGCCAGAAAATACATTTCCAGCTAAACTTATGGATGCTGGATTAGGGCTTATAGTGTAGGTGTAAGAACCAGTTCCTCCAGAACCAGCTACAGTTATTTCTCCATCGTCATCATTACATGTTGCTGTGGTAGTAACCGTTGGTATTAAATCTATTGGAGCAAAAATATCTACCGATACTAAATTACCACATCCATTTGCATCCTGTACTTCAACAGTGTGGGTTCCTGATGCTAAATTTGATATAGTGAATGGTGCCGTTCGCGTTTGAAAGGCGCCACCATCAATACTATAGCTATATGGCCCAACACCTGGAGTAGTTAAATTAACATCAATTGCAAAATTACCTTCGGTTACTGTACATTGATTATTTACAGTTGCATCAATTACTGGTTCAGGATCTGATCCTAAAACGATAGCTGGTGTTGATCTTATACACCCATAAGCATCAATAACATGCACATAATAACTACCAGCATCCATATTGAAAACATTCGCAGAAGCCCATGATGGATCACTAGATAATGGGGGTGTTGCTGAAGTTGTTATTTGATATTGGTATGGTGCGGTTCCATCGCTGGCTATAGCGCTTATTATTCCTGAATTAGGATTACAATTTGCGTTTTTATCAACGTTAGCAGTAATATTTAAGTCAAGGGCTGATTCCGTTATATTAAAAGGAACTGTTATGACGCTACAACCCGCATTGGGTCCTGAAGTTTCTGTAACCAATACGAAATAGTTTCCGAATGGTAAAGGTCCTAAATTGGTAATCGGCAATGAACCTCCTGCGGGCACTACTCCAGAACCATTAATACCCGTTGTTACTAATGATAATGAATCAAATATTTCATAATCAACATTGGTAGCTGAAGCATACACGCTATTAATGGTAAATGTTACATTTCCATCGGCGCTTCCTACACAAGTAATATTATTGGATGTTAGAGCATTAGCTGTTAAGGTTGAACTTGTTGGTATTGGAGCCGTTGCTGTTTCATAATAACTACAACCCGTAGATACGTCATACACAATGAATGTATAAGTTACTCCTGGCAATAAGCCCGTAAATGTGGCTGATTGACTTCCAGCAGTATCTTCAGCAACCCAAGTACCACCCGGTGGTGGCGTTGGAACAAATCCTCTGTATATATCAAAGAAAAAAGGACCAGTACCAACCAATGTGGTGCCTATGCTTACAACAACCTCACCTCCTGTTAAACAATCAGAGGTGGGGTTAATAGTTATATCTAAATCGTTTGGTGGAGATGCCACTAATACATCCTGAACTAGTACCGAACAACCATTAGCATCTACCACATTTATTTGGTACAATCCAAAGTCAACCACATCAAAAGTAGTTGATGTAGTCCCTGAAGTATTCAGTTCTGTTGCAGAATACCCATTGGTTCCTGTTACATAGTAATTATAAGGTGCTGTCCCACCAGTCACACTGTTAACAATTACAGAACCAAATGAAACACCACTGGCAGTACAAGTAATAGGAACTGTACTGTAATTAACATTTATAGGTGTAGGTTCATTGATGGTAATGTTTGCAGTATCTGTACAAGATTTTGAATCGGTTAAGGTAATCGTATAATCACCAGCTGGTAGACCACTAGTTTGTGCGCCATAATCTGTACTTGTTGTATTATTAAATACGTTAATTACAAAAGCAGGTGTCCCAACAGTATTGTTGATTGTAACTTGAATAGCTGCATTGTTATCACCGCTACAGAGTATCGCTTGCGTTTGAATTACCGATGTAATTTCTGGTAATGAAATCACATTAATAGTTTGTACTCCAGATTCGGTGGTACATCCATTGGCATCCGTTATTGAGAATTGATAAGTACCATCGCTAGCTGCACTATGTGCAAAAGATGATCCTACAATTGCTGTTGAACTACCGTATGCACCTCCGTTAAATGATACTTGATAGGTAAATGGCGCAACTCCACTCAATATATTCCCAGTTATGATACCATCAGGTGAAGCTGTACAATCCAAATCTTTAGTTATTACCGTATTCACTGTAACTGGCTGAATTGGATTAATAGTATAAGATTCTGTATAAGTACATTCATTAGCATCTCTAACCTCAAACGTGTAGGTTCCTGGAGCTAATCCAGCAAAAATGTCAGACGTTTGATATGCAGTTGCAGATGGTGAAATAATTCTATATTCCAGAGGGGCTAAACCTCCAGTAGCTGTCAAAGTAACATCAGAAGTTAAAGATGGACATACCACAGGTGTACTGCTAAAACTTAAATCTGTAGGTGGATTTAAGGAATCTATAGTAACAGGAATTGTTAAAGACAAACAGTTACTTGCATCTCTTATCGTTATGGAATAGGTACCATCTGTTAATCCTGAAAAAGTTGTTCCAGATTGAAAAGTAACGCCGTCTATACTATATTCATAAGGTCCTGTTCCACCAGTTACTCCAGAAACCGTTATTACTCCGCTAGTTGTACAAGTATATGGTGTTGTTACTGTTGCTGTTCCACTAATTGGTGGAGCAGCCGTTATCGTTAAAGTTTGAGGCGCAGTAGTACACACATCCGTTCCAAAAGTATATTGAGTCAAAACATCATAATCACCAGCAATTAATCCTGTGAATACTGGTGAATTTGAGAATGTTGCACCATTATCGATACTATACTCTAAAGTATTTCCGTTAGGGTTGGTCACATTAAAGGCTATAGTTCCTGAATTTATATCATCAGCACATAAAATATTAGTTTGAGAAACTGTGAAATCTGGAGCTGGAGTCGCATCAACTACAATAGAAGTTTCAGCAATACAGTTATTAGAATCAACAACAGTAATATTATAAGTTCCTGAGGCTATTACATTAATAATTGGTGATGTTTGAAAGGTTGTTGAGCTATTTACATAATAATAATAAGGAGCCGTACCTCCTACTGGATAAACAGTAATTTCGCCGTCAGTACAAGTTAAAGGTTTTGTAATGGCGGCAGTGGCCTCAAGTATTGGCGGATTAATAATTTCAATATCACCAGTATATATACAACCATCTTCGGTTGAAACATTTACCGTGTAAATTCCGGGATTTAAGTTATTAAATGTATAATCACTTTGTGAAATTGGTCCTACACTGTTAACTAGCGTAGCACCATTGTAAATTGAAAAGAAATATTGGGGGCGCACATCATTTGCTGCCACAACTACACTGCCCAAATCTCCATTACAATAGGGTTGGATTATAATATTTGATACTGTAAAATCTCTATTTCGTATTTGCACATCTGGTACGGTAAAAATACATGGATTCGGTGAAACACCTATTTGTCTAACATACACACTATAAATCCCAGGAGTGCTAACAGAAAACAAGTTACTTGGCTGAAAATTTATGCCATCAATACTAAATTCATAACCACTAGGAACGCCGCCTACCCTTATTTCACCTGGTGTTGAGCAATATATATCTCTTGACGTTACTGTAGGAACTAAAACATTAGTATAAACATTGAAATAAAACTGATTGAAACATCCACCTGTATAGTTTAATGTTAATCTGTATTGTCCCGCAGTATCAATGGTAAAATCTGGACCTGTTGCGACTTGATTCCAAGTACAGGCAGCATCTTCATTCGCACAATCTTGATTAGCCACGGCCGAACAACTTGATTCGTCTAATTTTTCCCAAATAATAGATGTAGTATCGGTAATTCCAGTTTGGATAAACCTAAAGTCATTAGTCCCACATAAATAAAAATTTGGCAATTGTTTTCCATCGTTTGGACAAACAACCACTTCATCGGCGAAAGGAGTTACAGGGTTGTTAACATTACTACCGAAGGTAATAACATTAAACACTTGTGATGTAGATTGACATGGTGCAACAGCCGTATTATTAACATAATAAGTACCTGTGCTATTCACAGTTATCGATTGGGTTGTACCAATTACTGGTGTTCCAGTAGGGCTAGTAGACCAAGAATAAGAATCGTAGCCATCACCAGAGGTTAAAGTAACATTAGCTCCACAAAGCACAACTTCTTCTTCAAAAGAACAATTGAGATCTGCTAAAAAATTGGTTGCTGCTGGTGTTATTAAACACCCTGTATTTGAGCTAAAACTGGGATCATCTGAAATTGCAAAGGTAGCGTTTATCGTACCATTATAAGTTACATAAGCTTGATTACTGATTATGTTTGAACAAGCATCATTTAATAAACTACAAGAAGAAACCACGGTTACTTTAAAACGTATTTCTTGTACTGGATCATTCTGTTCTACAATAGAATTATCTACACTAAAAATAAGCTCCCTAGTGGCGGGATTATAACTCTGAACTGTAACTCCTGGTGGGAGTAAACCCATATCTGCAGGATAATTAAATACGATATTAGTGGGAAGAATATCTCTTATAATTAGATTTCTAGCGTCATCATTTCCGGTATTTTGAAACCCTATAACGTAATTTAACTCATCGCCAAGATCCACCAATTGATTACTAATATCATTTCCGGCAGGATCCTCAACTATTTTAGTTAGCGTTATTTTTGGCTCAATAATTTCTACGGAAAAAGAGGTTACAAAAGCACCATATCCATCACTGTTAGTTGTTAATTTTAAATCTCCAGCTGTAGCATCATTAGGTAAAACCGAGTTTAAAGGATTTGGTATTTTAACATTATTTACATCTAATCCAAGAGTATTTAAACTCGCTGGGTTTCTATTAGTAACATGAACTCCATTTCGAGTAATTGTTGAATTGAAAAAATTATTTGGCTGATTAATAGCATCACTGATTACCGTAAAAGAAGGAGAGGTACTAGCCTTGAATTGAAAAGAATCGCCACCTAAACCAAAATCACCTTCTAACGCAGCTACCGCAATATTGGCATTAACTGGAAGCGGTGCTGGTAACGTTTGAAAACCCGATACAGGTATATCAAGCTGTGCTCCGTTCTGCACTCCAGCATAACCGTCAAATAAGGTTATAAATTTACTGGGTAAAATAGGACTTTCATAAATAACTACCAATGTCCATCCAGCTGAACAGCCTCCTAACCTTATGCCTCTAGTAGCTCTTAGGTTTGCAACTGTATATTCACCATCTGCATCAGGTAAGCTTTGTAATAAATTTGTAACATTCTTGTAGCAAATTATTGGTGAATCTTTAAATGAGTTTTCAACACCTGGCCCATAAAACTCATAGCCATCAAAAATAATATCATCCTCTTCTCCAGGTGGGTCAACATTATTATCTGCTACTAAATCTATAAAACCGCCTGTTGGTAATTTAAACTTTATTTGATTCCAGTCTTCAATTCTTGGTGAGCCTTCAAATTGAACACTTCTATTGGTTGCAATCTCAGTCGGATAAACGGATGCCCAATATAATCCTGCATATAAAATCCTTTTGCAAGAATTATTAATTAACAAATCAGCACTACTTGAACTAAATATGGAAGGATCGCCACCACTAGCAACATTAACATAAACACCTTCATTATTATTATTTATATCGGTTCCGTTATATGGGAGTGGTAAATCTTTAGCAGTAACAATATTATTTCCAATAAACAAAATATCCCCTTTTACTTTAATACTACCACCAGGTAGTCTCGGTGAAAACGGAACAGCAAGTTGAGCAAAAACTCCAGAAGTAGCTAATAAAAATAAAATTGATAAAACAAAAAGGCTTTTGTTTGTTAATGTAATTTTTTTCATAAGCAAGTTATTCATTAAGTTTTACTGATTTGGGACTCACGTAAAATCATTTTCGATTAAAAACAAGTATTCGTAAAAATAATATTACAATTCATTTTTTTTATCTAAAATAAATGTTTTTTAACGGCATAAATATCGTGAATTTATTTCTAACAATCACAAAAGGACATGATAAATTATGCATTTTATCGATGAATAGCAACATTAAATCCGATATTATATGTTTTTTTGAAGTAATAATATTACAAAATGTATATTGTCATTTATAATTGACATTATTTTATAATATCTAATATAGATCGATCAAAAGTAGTTTGTTATGTAAAAGCAGATTAAAACCTTATAATTGTATATTTATTTAATAAAAGAAATGGGTTTTCATTGAAGAAAAATAATTTATAACAAAAGTGTTAATTTTCAATTTTCACAATGGTCATTTTACTACTATAAGGCTCATTTCCTTTTGATTGCATCAATCTGGTAGCTGTTTGAACATCATCAACTTTTTGACTATAAATATAGTATTTATTGGTGTTTACATCGAAGAAGAAATCAATGTCCTTTTCTCCTGCCGATATCACTTTTGTTAAGAAATCATCTCTTTTTGAAATCTCATCATGAACAGCCAATACCAGATAATATCCATCTTCGGTATTTGTTATATTCTTAACAATCTCAATGTTATTGCTACGCTCCTCACCAAAGTCAAAATCATCAACTTCCAAAGGTATAGAACTCGCTTGGGTGTTCTGTTTTATTACGTTCAGTGCAGATCGATCTTTGTTATATCTAACTTCCTCATTATCATATGCAGCACGCTTAATACGACGTTTCCTTTCGAACTCCGTAGCTTCTTTTATGTCTTCCAAGGAAGTTAATAAACTCTCTTTAGTTCGTAAAGCTTGTGCTTGTTCCGTTTTTAAATTTTGAATAGCATCTAAATAGTAAGCATTCACTTCTTCTTCCTCACTAGGAACGGTTTTTAGTCGTTCATTATATAATCTTTCTAACTCAGAAATCTTATCATTTTGTGTTTTGATAATATCATCAATCTCAATTTTTAATGACTCTAAAGCAGCATTTTCTGCAGATATACTTTTAAATGCTTTAGGGGTCTTATAAATACCTTGCTCACTTAAATCGTTCTCTTCTTTTAAATCATCTAAATCTTGCTGTCTGTTATCAACGGTTTCCTGTAAACGCTTTAATAGGTCTTGCTGTTCAATTCTAGAATTTTCGGTTAATTTCGTCAGACTTTGCATGGCTAAGGCTTCTCTGTCTCTGGCAATAGGCACCATTACCCCTTCCAATTGTACCGTATCCATTTTTTGTTGTGCCTGTAAGCGTTCTTTTTCTAACCTTGCTTGTTCTTGGGTTTCTGCAATGGCCTGCTCTTTTTCAAGTCGCTTTTCTTCTGCTATTTTTGCTTGCTCTAGCTCTAATGCCATTCTAGTTTGTTCTTCCGCCAATTCTTTTGCTTTGGCTTTTTCTTCGGCTTTCTTTTCAGCTTCCAATCTGGCTTGTTCTTGCTCTTGAGCCACTCTTGATTGTTCTTCGATTAATCGTATTGCTTCTGCATCTTCCTTAGCTTTGTTCTCAGCAGCTAATTTCTCCTTTTCATTTCTTGCTTGTACATCGGCCAATTCTTTTGCTTTGGCTTCTTCTTGGGCTTTCTTTTCAGCTTCCAATCTGGTTTCTTCTTGCTCTAGAGCTATTCTTGATTGTTCTTCAATTAACCGTTTTGCCTGTGCTTCTTCCTTAGCTTTGTTCTCAGCAGCTAATTTCTCCTGTTCAATTCTTGCTCGTTCCTCAACCAAGGCTTTCTCATTTTTCTCTTCCTCAATTTTTTTGGCTTCTTCTTTTGCTTTTTCTTCGGCCTCCAATTTGGCTTGTTGTTGTTCCGTAGCTAAGCGTTTTGCTTCCGATTCTTGTTGTGCTATTCTAGTCTGTTCATCAGTATTAATCTGTTTTACACCCCTATCATTTACCTTTGAATTGGTTTTTGTCCTATTGACAGGTTTTTTATTAAGAACTTTTCGTTTAGATTTTCTTTCTTGAATTACGAAAGCTTCTTCATCATCATCACCACTATATCTATATCGTTCTGTGTTATTAAATTTATATGCTAAAGTTATCTCATGGGAATTACCAAAACTTGATAAATCTCCTATGGCTTTTTCAAAATTATATTCCATAGCAATTTGGCTAGTAATATTTAACCCAATACCTCCAGAAACTCCATATAAACTATTGTATCCTGCTTGTGCCCAAATGCCCTTTGGAACCATTAACATTACTAATCCAGAAACAACCGTTTGTTCTTTTTTGAATTCTGAACGTACTAAACCCGTAAATTTACTTTCATCAAAAAATCCTCTACTATTCATATATCCCGTATACATTATATGCCCCTGTAAACTTTGTTCGGGATTTTCGTCAATAAGTGTTGAATTAGTTAAATTATAAGTTGCCAAATTGTTGATGGAAACACCAAAATCGAAAAATTCGGTTCCATAATTAATACCTGGATTTATGGTCAGTATACTATTGGATGGTAAGTTTTGTAAAGATGGATCTGGAAAATTTGTAATCACATTACCTTCATTAATACCACTATTATAGAAGCTTAAGTTAGTACCAAAAGTTAAGTTTTTATCTGAATCAATCGTTACGTTATAAGCAAAGTTACCTGTGCCTCCAAACGTAGTTAATACCCCATAGTTTTGTTGAAACAACCCAATCCCTATCCCTATGTTCTCTCTAAATCTTCCAGAATAACTGAATAAATAGGTTTGTGGCGCATTATCAAACTGAACCCATTCCCTTTTATTGGTAAAAGTTATGTATTTATTTTGCTCTCTTACAAAACTAAAAGTCGGGTTAATGGCATATCTATTAAATTTTAGTGAATTTCTAACAGGCAGGTTCAATGCAACGACACCATCTTCTTGCGCATGGAATTGTTGAATGGTTATGAAAAATAAAACTATATAAAGTAGTTGTTTTTGCATATTATTTTACCACTGTTATGGATCCCTTTTTTATTTGATTGTTGGCCGATTTAATGATGTAATAATAAATGGGATTTACGCTTACAAAATCGATTTGATTTTCTGGCCAATTATTTTGATAATTGTTTGTTTGAAGTACTATTTTGCCTTGTGGGGTAAGAATCGTCACTTCAGCATTGGCACCATTTACATATTCTTGGGGTATTACCCAAGTGTCGTTTATACCATCGCCGTTTGGACTTATTAAATTTGGGATATTAGCGACATCTGGAAAAGGCTCTCTAATTGAAAATACATATTCAGTAGATGCGATACAACCACTTGTTTGGGAAACCACCACTTTATAATTACCAATTTGAGACGCCTCATAACTATTGGTGTTAGCTCCAGAGATAACAACATCATCAAAATACCAAACAAATTGCGGGTTTTGGGCATCCGTAGTAACCGTGGCGGTTAAAGTTTCTCCTTCGTTTAGACTATTGAATTCGGGAACATCAATACTGCTAGTAAACCCATTGTTTTCAAGGTTTATAGATGCACTTGTTGAACAATTTCCTAAATTAATATTCACAGAATAATTTCCTGGTTGATTGGTTTCATACATTTGACCTGTAGCTCCAGATATAATATTTCCATCTTTATACCACTGATAGCTTATACCGTTAATAGCACTTAGAGTCGTTGCTCCTTGACTCGAACAATAGGGATTCCCTAAACTTGAACTAATTTCAGAAGTTGAACTGGTACTTGATTCACTTACAGTTACTCGGTTTGAATATGAGTTAGATGTACAAGTTCCGTAGTTGGTCTCAACAAAATAGGTTCCGGGTTGATTAACCGATAATGTTTCTCCTGAAGCCACAAAAACAGAAGTTGTTGGTCCTGTTTCTCGATACCAATTAAAAGTTAAAGATGGATATTGTAACGGTGAATCATTTGTAGCTCCGCCAGGATTATCAATGGTTAATAAATAACTTCCACCTGAACAGTAAACTCCGGTAGAAATTAAATTATTTATTGAGAAAGGAGTGTCTTGTATTTTATAATAGGCCGCGAAAGCATTGGAGGGAGTGCTACTGGACGCTGGACTGGTACTTTTTATTCTCAACCTGTAAGCCTCTCCCGCAATGGTTGTAGGCACGGCAAAATTCAAAGTTGCTGGAGATGTAGTAATAAGGCCTTGAGCAGAAGTGTATATGATGGTTGGGTTCGTAAAACTTCCCGTATCATCTGATAATTCTACAATAAACTGGTTTGTTGATGTTATTGCTGTTTCTGGAGAAAACGTAAACGTAACATTATAAGAGTTGAAAGAAGGACTGGCACATGCTTGTGTAAAACCCAAGGAAGGTTTACTGATTACTACTTGTGCATTTATTTTTGCTCCAAATGAAAAAAGTAAAACAACAACAATTTTATAAATATTAAAGTTTCTCATACCAATATTATTTTAAGACAAATAATAAAACCTCGGGAAACAATTATTTTTTATTATCGTATGTTGTTTTGAACATTATTATAATTGTAGGTTGATCATTAAAATTTCCTAATGCGATAAATGGGAATTTTAACTTGAGGCGTTTTGTTAAAACACTGAATTCATGTTATTTGTCTTCAATTAAATCTACATCTACTTCATTTGATGCAATTATTTTATTAATTCTTAATCTGTAATCTGGCAGTTTTTCGTTTTTTATATCTATAAATGTTTCAGTATTGTCACTCTTGGAGTAAACATTAAAGAATGCACTGTTACCATACCAATTTTCTAAATCATCATTATTAGAATTATTTTCAACAAAAATATTTCCATTGCAACTATGGAAATACATATCAGTAAAAGCAATTTCCTCTAAATTATTCTGATTTATTTGGATGCCATCATTTAAAACAACAGCAGGATTAAAACCAGAAATGACACTTTTATCCATTTCTAGCTTGGCATTTTGTCCAATATAAACCGCCTCTTTTACAAGATTCATTTTAATGTCAGCCTCTAAGTTTTCGCTATCGTTGATAAAAGTTAAATTTTGTGCTTTAACATAAGTGTTCTTTTTGGAAAAATCGAATTCTCCTTTGTTGTCAAAAGACTTAATTTCTATACATTTTGATCCATAATCACTTGAAAGATAAGGAGATCTAATAGCCAACGAATTTTTTATATTGGATCTCGTTCCATAGTTAAATTTAAAATCACTCCCGTTGGATTTAAAAGAAACAGCTTTTGTTAGATTTATATTCCCTCCCCAAATAGAATACGAATCCCCGGCAGAATGACTTACCATAATGTTTTCAATAGTAGTCCCAGAGCCTACACTAGCTAATAATAATCCATTAAAATAGAGTTCTCTACTTATTCTTTTACCTGCATATTCAATCCTTACAAATTTTAGTGTTCCAGAATTACTAGTATCATTATTACCACCATAATTTGTATTGGCATAATTAACTCCTGTTAAATTTGGGTAATATGAAGCTGCTGACCCAGAACCAAATCTATTGATTGGTGCATCCCCAAGAATAATTATACCTCCCCAATCTCCTGGTCGCTTTACACTCTTATTTGATGTAAAAATAATAGGATCTGTTACAGTGCCTTCGGCTACAATTTTAGCGCCCTTTGAAATAGTAAGTGACGCCTTGGATGCATAGTCACCTAAGACAACCGTTCCTGGTTCAATGGTAAGTGTCGCATTGTTAGTAACAAAAACACTACCTAATAACAAATAAACATCCCTTTTTGTGAGTTTGGTGTCTTGAGTAATATTACCTGTTAATATTTGTGTTGGCTCACCATAATCCTTTTGGTTAGGTTTGAAATCGGTCCAATTCCGCAACCAATTATTAGATCCAATGATTCCTTTCTCTTGTTGAGAATAAACATTCCCAATAATTAATAGAAATAAACACATAATTTGGGCTAAGCTTTTCATAATTAAAAATTTATTATTTGGGGCTAACAAGATTTTCTTGAAATTATAGTCCAAAAATAGAAAAAAATCCATGAAATACCAATTTTTTCGTTAAAATGCACAATTTTTATTATTTTTTATTATCAAAAATCGATGAAATGCATGAATTTGAAATTTTAAACCGTGAAAATATTTTAATAAAAAAGGAGTATTCAAATGAATACTCCCGTTAATTAAATAAAAATTTAATATGAAAATAGTTTAGTGAAATTCACTATACTCATGTAATGATCTCATTATTTCTTCATAAAATAAAATTGCAGACACTAATTTACTGGTATCTGAATACGGTAATATTTTATTTTGAAATTCAGTGGTAGCTTTTATGTAATCGTCCGTTGCCTCAAATTGGTTATCTAAAACTTTCCTATTATCATTATCATTTGGTATCCCTAAAGTGGTCATTGTAACACCTGGCTTGGTTGCAAAAGCTATATAAGGTAATGTTTTAACAAGGCTTTCAATGCGCTCTATATATAGACCCAATAATTGCCCCTTTTGCATACTCTCTAATTCTTCCTTATTATGGTACTTTTTTATAGCTACTTTTTCACTGATAATACTTTTTGCCTCATTCTTTTTTTGAGCAAAACCGATACTTGCCATCATAAAAAAGCCAAAACTGAATATAATAATCTTCATTTTCATGTTTAAGATTTAAGGGATTAAAGTACAAATCTATGTAATTAATCGTAAAAAGCAAGCGTTTTATCGATTTTTTTAATGAATTTTTATTTATACGTAGATTATTCTATTAAGAATAAAACAAAAACACTACTTCCCGATGCAATATTTAACTTTTCTTTAAAATAAAGGGTTTCTCGTGTTTGGGCAACAAATAGGATACAAAAAATGCATAAAAAGAGTAAAACAAGAGCAATCATTAATAAATTCATTTACTAATATAGCATAAAAAAACCGCTCGATTTGAGCGGTTTTCAAATAAAAGCACCAAGCTATTAATTGGCTATCCCAGAGCCTAAATAAGTACTGTTTGATACTTGGCTACCATCGGCAGTTATAAATGCCATAAATAGCTCTACAGTATCTCCTGCGTAGGTTGTTGGTATTGCAACAATTTGAGTTCCTACTGTTCTGTCGGCTCCATCTGTTAAAGAAATAGATTCTTTCTTTGATGGATTGTAAACCAATAACATTGCTTTATCAGTAGCGTTGGCGTTACCTTCAGCAGAGTTATCATCCCAGTTAAACGTTACCTCTCCAGGTGTTGCAAGATCTGTAGTAGGGTTCAAAGCAGCTGATAAACCTCCCCTACTTACTAATGCGGTTGCATAATCCACCTCAAAGTCTGGTTCGACTCCTGTGATGGCATTATTTAACACATAAGACATCGCAGCATTAAATGCTGTTTTCTTCACTGCTAAAAACTTATACCCTTTTTGGATAAATGGTTTAACAGCTTGAATAAATTCTAAAGTCACAGTAAACTTGTTTCTTTGGTTTACCTGACCTACAGTTCTTGGATTGGCTACACTTGAAGGTTTAATTCTGATGTAGTCAATACCTTTCCAGCTTCCACCGATAATGTTTCCAACCTTACCGGAAAGCCCTCCTAAAATTCCTTGAGCAATTTTACCCATAACATAAATAATTTAAATGAAACTTACTTTTCTTCGGACTTGGTACGGACTTGACACGAAGTTGTACCTTCCGTTGAAATATATGGCAACTTTTATGCTATTCGTTGGATATGGATTTTGTTGCTTTAGATTGCTTCCTTTTGCATCAGAAATAAAAAAATGAATATTTTTTTTACAAAGAAAAAGAGAAAAAAGAAAGCCGTTTCTTTGATGGCGTTGACATACTGTCAAGTTTTTTGGAAAAAATATTGCTGATGGAAAGGGTTTTGAAATTTGTGCCTGACCACAGGTGCAATATTTTTTTCAAAACCCGTAGGGCTTGAACTTTATAGTATGATGAGCGTGGGATGAAGGAAGCCAGCTAACTTTGCAAACTTTTTTCTTCTTGTTTGTTCAGATAAGGGTGTTTAAGTCGCTCAAACATTAGTTGCCTAAAAGGTAAGGTTTCTTCAGTTGGATATGCATTTAGGTAATTATACATTGCAATTGCCATATACCTTGCAAAGCGATTGTATCTTCTAATCGGAATAAAATAAACACCTTTTAGATGTTCAAACTTATATATGAAGCCTTGAAGTGATAAATGGCCTTTATTAAACCTATATGCTATTAAAACTTCATCAGATTTCAAATCTGATTCTTCAAGATATTTGAAATTATCTGCTATTAAATTCCAGTCGAAATTTTCTCTAAATCTCCACGGTCTGCCTTTTCCTTTACGTTTTTGATAAATAATTTTTTGTTCAAAATCAACCGAATCGGTAAAAGTATTAATGATTAGTCTATGCTTTTTTAGCTTGCCAAGATTAGTTTTAGATGACAAAATTAGGTTAACAATGCTTTGATTGTAAAATACTTCAAAACGTTTTAAAAACAAGAAAAAACGAAAAGCAGACATTGCAAATATAAACTCCCTTCGTTTTGCACCTGGTTCATTTATGTTATCATTGGTAAAATGAATATTGAACTCTTTCTTTTTATTATCAAAACCTAATGTTAAGTGTTCTCCATTATTTAAAGATGGAACATTAAGGATGAAACCTTTTTCATCGGTATAATTAAAACGCAGAAATAGCTTTTTTAAATCATCAATCATATTTCAAAGTTACTTTTTTTTAGCAGGTAATCGCGTAGCGTATGGCGATAGCCATAATAGCGAGCCGCCAGCGAGTTGAGCAAGGGTGGTGTGGGAAAATAGCCCGATAGGGCTACCACGCCTACGTTGAAAACGCAAGGGTGGCACAGGTTTTTGATGCCGTTGGCTTTAGCTTGGGTGTAGCGTGGGAAAGCAAGTGTAACAATTGAAGGAAGCTATTGAAGGATGGTTACCGTTTTTAAATTTTAGCAATTGTGAGTGCTTATGGTTATTTAATTTATAAGGATTTAAGTAGATTAAGGAAATTGAGGATTATAAAATTCACTAACGAGCAATTGCCAATTTAAAAATGGGTTATGTGGTGGCTGAAATAGCTGACTGAATGCGTTACTCTTGCTGTGCGTTTGCAATATAGAATAATCCGCTTTTGGGTTTTAAAATCTATTTAATCAGCTATTAAAGCGGTTTTAAAAGTATTCGGATACTTCAAATTTCTTGAAGCGGTTATTGTATATGCAAAAGGGCTGCCTTCAAAAACTGTGACACCCTGATTAGCCCGCAGCGAACAGCAGGCGAGCCAAATTATTAAGCAGCGGTTGTACCCCAATTTATGTTTTGTGTGCCACCAGCACACACCTTATTGGGGTTTGGGGTGCAAGAGTAGCTGCGGGTGAGGAAGTTGTGTAGTGTGTGAAGTAAAGCAAATACATAGTGCTAACGAGGATGTGTCACCGCAGTAGTGCTATGTATGGTAAGCACCAATGCAACGCATTTGTGATTATGCTTTATGAAACAAAATGGAACAACTGACGAACACCTTATTACCTGCCCTTTTAAAATTAAAATGTAAAAAAAGAGCCTTCCGAAAAAGACTCTTAAATTATTTGCTTAATGATCGTGATTTGAATGGACATCACTTTTCATTTCACCAGATTGATTCATCATCATTTCGTGATCGTATTGGCAACAACCAGGTAAATTTTTATAGGCTTCTTCATTTCCTGCTACTTTTTCAGTATCATACCCTGAAGCTGCGATTGCATTATGAATTGCCATTGCATCTGTTTTGGTATCATCAAAAGAAACATCAATCTTCTTTTTATCAACATCCCAATTGGCACTTGCCACACCTTCTACACTATTGGCTGCTTTTTCAATGGTATTTTTACACATCCCACAATTACCTCTTACACCAAAAGATAAGTCTGTCATTGCTATTTCATTTGACACTTCTGTTGTTGTAGTTTCTTCTATTTTTTTAGCTTCGTTTTTACAACTTGTTAAACCCATAGCTACTATTACAGCTACACTTAAAATTACTTTCTTCATTTTTTAAAATTTAATTGTTATTACTTGATTTATCATTCTATTACTTGTTTTACTTCTCCACAGGTTAGCATTGCTTCGCCAAAATATGGATTGATTACTTTTTCTTCTTTGCTTAACCAATAGGCTCCGTTATTGTTATCTGCCATAGGGCAAAATTCTACATAGACTTTTTCATTGACACCAAATATTTGAACCGCTTTTATTAAATGTGAAGACAAATGTTTAAAATGATTCCTTTGAGTTTTAATGTCTTGAGAACCGGCTATTGATGTCGTAGAAGCTTTTATGTCGCCAACTAATGACATCCAGTGATTGTGTGCTTCATCCTTAAGCAATTTCATATCTGTCTTACTCAAATTTGATAGTAACGAAGTTGCATTTTGCGAACTGCCTTTTGCGTCTTCTTTTACTAAAGCATCTTTTAAATTGATGTAATCTTTGTATACTTCTTTTAATTGCTCTTGAAATTTCTCCGATACTTTTAAGCGTTCATTCATATTAGTATGGTTGCTTTCATTTTTTGAATTATTATCCATACCTAAATGACCTTCGTGACCTGTCATTGTTTTTCCACCTTGCTTGTTCATCATTGATTTTTTGCCTTGTAGTTGAGCAGCAGCATCTACAGTAAATGTACCATTGGTAACAATTTCATTTCCTGTAAATAGTCCCTCTAATACCTCATAATTATCACCGATTTTTTTACCTAAAGCCACTTCTTTCAATTCAAAAACAGGTTCGTTTGGATTTGATTTGATATAGACTACAGAACGTTCACCTGTCCAAAGTACTGCTGACGATGGTATCGTTATTACTTCTTTTGCATTGGTTTTAGTACTTTCAATTTCTGCGGTTACAAACATTCCTGGTTTAAAAATGGCTTCTTTATTATTTAAAACCACACGTAAATCTACAGTACGAGTTTTGGTATTTAAAGTTGGGTCTATAAAATCTACTTTTCCTTTAAATTGTTTATTAGGATAAGCATTGGTAATTATATTAACTTCTTGCCCTTTCTTGAATTGTTCAATTTGATTTTCATACACATCAAAATTTGCCCAAACCGTATTGAGATTAGCAATTTTCAACAAAGGCTGACCTTGCTTAATATAATCGCCTTGTTCCACTAATTTTTCAGTCACCGTGCCTGAAACGGTAGCATACACAGGGAAATTTTCAATGATTTTTCCAGAGGATTCAATTTGGTTGATTTGAGTTTCAGACAATTTCCAAAGCTTTAATTTATTACGAACCGCTTTGTATAAAGCAGGTTGCGATGCTTTTAAAGAAGCCGCTGTAATCAATTCTTGTTGAGCTGCATATAATTCTGGTGAATAGATTGTTGCCAACAATTGACCTTTACGTACTTCTTCACCTGTAAAACTGATATTCAACCGTTCAATTCTACCAGAAAAATAACTCACTTGTACTGCATTGGCTTCTTCATTTTCAGCTATTTTACCTGATAATTTTATGATTCCATTTTCGACTGAACCATTACCAACAACGGCAGTTTGAATGTTTGCTAAAGCCATAGCATTAGCTGTTAATTTAAACTGGTCTGCTGTTAAACCATCTGCACCAGCTTCGGCAGGAATTAAATCCATTCCACAAATAGGACAATCGCCTGGTTCTGGTTGCATAATTTGTGGGTGCATAGAACATGTCCACATTTGATTAGTTTGTGTAACTTCATTGTGATTATGGCCTGCTTCTTCTTTTGATGAACCACCAAATAGCAACCAACCTAATAACAATCCAATAGCGAGTATGCCGATATAAATTATTATTTTGTTATTTTTCATTTTCTAATCGTTTTATCATTGCTTTCATTTCTTCTATTTCCTTGCGTTGTGCTTCAATAATATCTTCTGCCAGTTTTTTTACTTCTGGGTCTTGAATATCTGCCCTTTCACTTGTTAAAATAGCGATAGAGTGATGAGGAATCATTGCTTTCATCCAAAGGACATCACCAATAATTGGTGCTTGTGCTCTTACTAACCCTAAAGCCCCTATAAACAGAATAAAACTACCTGCAAGAATTGCTATATTTTTCTTTCTATCATTATACATTTTTCGCATAAAAACCCACATTATGACTGCCATTGTAGAAATTCCTAAACAGGTCATATAAAAGCGTGTTAAACTAAAATACACGTGGTCAAATTTATAGGTATTTAAATACATTGTGATGTACATTGCTATAAATGAGCAAGCCAACATTAAAAAGAATTTTGTGTAGTTGCTCATACCTTTTTCGTCGTGTTTGTGTTTTTCCATAATTTTAAATTTTAATGGTTATAATTTTCTTTTTAATAATTTTCTAATTGATGGTGAGGATGTGTACCATAGTAAAAAGCCACTTAAAACCGTTATTAAGCCTAACAATGAAAATGCTCTTAAAACCGTTGTATTAAAATTGTCTCTTCCTTCATAATCCATAGTGTGCGTCATCCATAGAAAATCGAACCAACGCCAACTACGATGTCTTACGGTTTGAAATTTTCCATCTTTCACAGATACATAGGCTTTTAATGCTTCATCAGATTTATAAGAAATCACATAAGCAGGCAATAAACGTTCTCTGTATTCGTGGTGTTTACCTACCTCATTTATTTGCTCTATTGATTCTACTTCTAAACCAATTTTCATATAATTTTTTGCGATGTAAAGTGCTTCTTCTTTTGATATAAAATTCTTTTTTGTTCCATCTAAAGCATTGAACAATTGTTCATTATTTACCCAATAGTAGGGTGCATTATTAATGTCTCTTAATTCAATAGTATTGATACCATTAGTAATATTGAGTTGTGATGGACTAATTAATTTATTGAACGCTTGTGGTTGATAATCCAAATTCTTGAAATGGTCGCCGTGTATATTGTCAATATCTGTCCAACTGAAGTACAAACCACTAATTGTCCAAAACAGGAATTGAATGCCTAAAAAGAGACCTAAATAGCGATGTGTTTTTCTGATTTTTAATGCTGTGTGTCTGTTTACCATAACTATATTTTTATCCTTCTTAAACGTAACGCATTTGCAATAACTGACACCGAACTAAAACTCATCGCTAAAGCAGCTATCATTGGTGATAATAAAATGCCAAAGAATGGAAACAACACACCAGCTGCAATAGGTACGCCTAACGTATTATAAACTAATGCGAAGAATAGATTTTGTTTGATATTCTTCATTACTGCACTACTTAAATGACGAGCTTTTACTATACCGTGTAAATCGCCTTTTACCAATGTAATCATAGCACTTTCAATAGCGACATCTGTTCCTGTACCCATTGCAATACCTACATCACTTTTTGCTAAAGCTGGTGCATCGTTAATACCATCACCTGCCATAGCAACCACTTTACCGTTGTTTTGAAGTTTCTCAACTTCTTGTAATTTGTCTTCGGGTAACATACTCGCTTTAAAATCTGCCAGATTTAATTCAGAAGCTACTGCTTGAGCTGTATCGTGATTATCTCCTGTAAGCATTATCACATCAATCCCCTTGCTTTGCAGTTCTTTTATAGCTTTTGCACTGGTATCTTTGATTTTATCACCTATTACAACATAACCCACCACTTTTTTATCGATAGCCAAATAAGACACCGTTTTCCCTTGTTTTTGATAGGTTTTAGCTTCTTCCTTCATTTTAGAGGTGATTTGAGCATTTGCGTATTCCATCATTTTCGGATTACCTAAAGCTATTTTTTTACTATCAATTTCAGCTTCTACACCTTTTCCTGTAACTGCACTAAAATTGGTAGATTTTAGAATTTCAGCCTTATGTTCTTTACCGTATTTAACGGTTGCTTCTGCTAATGGGTGTTCGCTATTATTGTTTAGGGAAACTATATAGCTCAACACTTCTTTTTCGTTAAAGTTATCACCAAAAGCGCCTATTTTTTCAACTGTTGGTTTGCCTTCCGTTATTGTTCCCGTTTTATCCACAATAAGGGTATTTACCTTATTCATTTTTTCAAGAGCTTCTGCATTTTTAATCAATACACCATTTTGAGCACCTTTACCAACACCAACCATAACCGACATTGGTGTTGCTAAACCTAACGCACAAGGACACGCAATAATTAATACTGCAATGGCATTAACTAATGCATATACATAGGCAGGTTCTGGTCCCCAAATAGCCCAAATTGCAAACGTTATTAATGATATAATGACAACGACAGGCACAAAGTAACCCGATACTTTATCTGCAAGATTTTGAATAGGTGCTCGACTTCTGCTGGCATCGTTTACCATATGTATGATTTGTGATAACAACGTATCGCTACCTACTTTTTCAGCTTTCATCAAAAAAGCTTGGTTGCCATTTATTGTTCCACTGCTAACTTTATCATCTTTAACCTTATTAACTGGAATAGGTTCTCCTGTAATCATTGATTCGTCAATACTGGTTTCTCCTTCTGTAATAATACCATCAACAGGGATTTTATCTCCTGGTTTCACTTTAAGAATATCGTTAAGTTCTATCTTGTCAATACTCACTTCTACTTCTTCACCATCAACCATTTTTATGGCTTTATTTGGCGCTAATTTGAGCAATTCTTTTACGGCTGAATTGGTTTTACTGTGAGCACGAGCTTCCAATAATTGACCTAAAAGCACTAATGTTAGAATAACTGTTGCAGCCTCAAAATACACGTGAACTGCTCCAGATTCAGTTTTAAACTCATTAGGAAATACATCAGGAAACACCATACCAATCACACTAAATAACCACGCTACACCTGCACCTATACCAATAAGTGTAAACATATTGAGGTTCCACGTTTTAATGCTTTTGTAAGCTCGTTCAAAGAACATCCAAGTAGCATAAAACACGACAGGTATGGATAAAATGAATTGTACCCAATTCCAATATTTCTGTTGCATTATATCGTATAACGGATTGTTATGTAGCATTTCACTCATAGCTATTAAGAAAATGGGCAAGGTGAATGCTGTTGCTATCCAAAACTTTTTCAATAGTTTTTTATAGGTCTTTTCTTCAGCAGAAAGGTCTGGTTGCATTGGCACTAAATCCATACCGCAAATAGGGCAAGAACCTGCTTCATCTTTTACAATTTCTGGATGCATCGGGCACTTCCATTGCTCTGCATTTGATGTTGATAGATTTTGTTCTTCAACCAAGTCCATTCCACATACAGGGCAATCGCCTGGTTTATAGTAGGTTTTATCACCTTCGCAATGCATTGGGCAGTAAAAAGTACCTGTCCGTTTGCCTTTTGGTGTTTCTTCTTTTTTAGATTCTGAATGATGGTGGTGATCTTCTTGATTATGGATACTATATCTACCACCATCATCTTTTAAAGCCTTTTGAAATGTTTCTAAAGAAATATGCTGTTCCATTTCTATAATGGCTTCGGCTTTTTCTAAATTAACCGATGCCTTTGAAACACCTTTTAATTTTGAAAGTGTTTCTTCAACGTGACTGCGACAACCGTTACAAGTCATTCCGTGTATATGATATGTATGTTTCATTGTTTACTGAATTAAATAATTAATTATGACACTTTGAACATAGTAGGTTTTAATGGATTCTATTTGGTTCATTTGAAACTTTAATTGCAATTCCTGTATATCCAAAACATCATTAAAATTAATCGTTCCTGTTTCGTAGCTTTTGATTAAAATATCTTCTGCATCTTTAGCCTGTTTTAAGTTTTTGGTTTGGGTGGCATAACTAATTCTTGCAGAAATTCGTTCGTTAATTGCCTTGCTTAAAAGGGTTTCCAAAATATTCAAGCGCTCTTGTTTTTGTGAAAGAATCTCTTGTTGTTCCAGTTCGTTTTGTTTGGAAATAGATTTGTATTTCTTATTGAAAATGGGGATTGATACCGAAACCATAGGCATTACAATATCTTTACCGTTATCTGAAAAATCCATATCTGGTCTTTCTTCTACATTGATGTAATCTAACCCGAAACCAATCATTGGACTGCTTTCTTTTTGATTTAGTAATTCTGACTTTTCTACAGACTGATAGAGTTTGTCAAACTTTACTAATTCAGGATGTATCGATAGACTTTCAGTATTGATTTCAAAATCTTCTATCGGAATTGTTAAGCTATCTACAACTGAAACCTCAATTGTATTATCTCTATTTAAAAGATTATTAAAATTGGTTTGTTCTGCTAAAAACTGTTGTTGCAACACATCTTTTAATTGCTGTAAATCGTTTTGTCGCATTTGTAATCGTAATACATCTACTGCTGACGCTTTACCTACCTCAACAGAAGTCAATGCTATTGTTTCATAGGTTTCCAACAATTTAATATTATCAGTTAACACTTGCTGTTTTGCTTGGTTTGCATACAGATTGTAATAGGATTGTGATACCGAAGCCATCAATTTGTGTTTCGCAATAACAATGTCTTCGTATTTAGCATCTGCAAGTGACGTTACATAGTCTTCACGAGAGGTAATTGTACCAAACCAAGGTAACATTTGTTTTGCCGATACTTTAAAACGCTGTGCGCCTGTTCTGGTTTCGGGTTCGCTAACAAAGTAGCCCACACCAAATTCGGTGTTTGGAATGGTATTGACTTCATTCACTTTTTCTGAAACTCTTTTGTACTGTAACTCGAATTTTTGAATTTCAGGATTGTTTTCTAACGCTTCATCAATTAATGTTTCTAATTGTTGAGCGTTTCCTTTGAGACAAAAGAGAATTGACAAAAGAAAAAAGACTGTTTTTATATGTTTCATTTTGATGCTCTTTTAAGTTGAACTTCGGCTTTCCAGCTGTACAGTACTGGCACTACAAATAAGGTGATTAAAGCGATGAGCATTCCTCCAAAACTTGGGATTGCCATAGGAATCATAATGTCGCTTCCTCGTCCTGTTGATGTTAGTACAGGCAAGAGTGCTAAAATGGTTGTTGCTGTAGTCATTAAACACGGTCTAATACGTTTTTCACCTGCTTCTACAATAGATGCTCTAATTTCCTTTTTTGTTTCCGGTGAATTTCTATTGAATATTTGTGTTAAATAGGTTGCCATTACTACTCCGTCATCAGTTGCAATGCCAAAGAGCGCAATGAAGCCTACCCAAACGGCTACACTTAAATTAATGGTGTGCATTTGGAATAATTCACGAAGGTTTTCATCAAAGACACTGAAGTTTAAAAACCACGATTGTCCGTATAACCATATCATTAAAAAACCACCTGCAAACGCTACTGCAATCCCTGTAAAAACCATTAATGATGTACCCACCGAACGGAATTGGAAGTACAGAATTAAAAAGATGATAGCCAATGCTAATGGTACAACTACCGATAAGGTTTTTTCGGCACGTAATTGGTTTTCGTAAGTTCCTGTAAATTGATAGTTAATGCCTTTTGGGACTATTAATTCACCTGCATCAATCTTGCTTTGAATCATTGCCTGCGCATTTTCTACTACATTTACTTCTGCATAGCCATCCATTTTATCAAACAACACATAGCCTACTAAAAAGGTGTCTTCACTTTTAATGACTTGTGGCCCTTGCTCGTAACGAATGGTTGCCAATTCGCTTAAAGGTACAGGACTACCTTTTTCAACAGGCACGTAAATTTGCTGTAAATCGGTTGGGTTAGCTCTTAATTCTCTTGGGTAACGTACACGTACACCATAACGCTCACGACCTTCCACGGTTTGGGTTAAGGACATACCACCAACAGCTACTTTTAATACGTTTTGCACCTCTTCAATACTTACACCATAACGTGCAATTTTTTCTCTGTCAATATCAATAAGTAAATACGGTTTACCTACAATACGGTCTGCAAAAACAGCTTCATCCTTTACACCTTCAGCTTCTTTTAAAATGGTTTCTAACTGCATTCCAAAAGCTTCGATTTCTTTTAAATCTTGTCCTTTTATTTTGATTCCCATTGGTGCACGCATACCTGTTTGTAGCATTACCAATCGGGTTTCAATAGGTTGTAGTTTGGGTGCTGATGTGACACCTGGTAATTTGGTGACTTTTACAATTTCGTTCCAAATATCGTCTGGTGATTGTATTTCGGGTCGCCAATTACGGTAAAACTCGCCATCATCGTCTGGGATTAGTTGTTCTTTTGCATTTAGAGATTGCCACGCTTCACGTTGCTCCGCTCGCAATGACATTCCGTTTTTTAATACATACTTACCATCATCGTTGACCTTATAGCGTTGACGTTCTCCTTTATCATTCAACATATATTCTGGTTTGTATTGAATGATATTTTCATACATTGATAATGGTGCAGGGTCTAAAGCCGATTCTGTTCTTCCTGCCTTACCAACTACGGTTTCAATCTCTGGAATACTGGCTACTGCCATATCCAATTGCTGTAAAACGCGCTTATTTTCTTCTACTCCAGAGTGTGGCATTGAAGTTGGCATTAATAGAAAAGAACCTTCGTTTAAGGATGGCATAAACTCTTTACCTGTGTTTTTCATTATGAAAAAGCCTGCTATGACAATTGCTGTAGGTATGGAAAGAAATAATAATTTATTGTCTAAACACCATCTTAAAATACGTGTGTAGTATTTAATGAATAATCCAAATACACCTAACAAGCCAAAACAAATAATAGCTACAAAAATGAGGTTTAAGAAGATGCTTTCGTTTACTCCTAACGGTCGCCAATATTCTGCTAATAAGAATACAATTGCCGAAGCAGAAATGATGATGTTGGCAAAGTTTGCTTGTTTATCTGAAATCTTGTTTTGAAGATTTAATAAAGCTGTGACACCAAAAGCGATGAGTATGATTCCTAACCAATATCCATAAATTATTGCTGCTATTCCTAATACTATTAAAACACCGTTTAAAGCATATTTAAAATGTTTTTGAATGCTCTTTTTTCGGAATAAAAAGGCCGCAAACGGTGGTATTAGAAATAAGGCTACAATTATGGACGCTGTTAAAGCAAAGGTTTTAGTAAATGCTAATGGTCTAAATAGTTTTCCTTCTGCACCAATCATTGTAAATACAGGAATAAAACTGATAATGGTTGTCATTACTGCGGTTACGATTGCACCAGATACTTCTGCTGTTGCGTTGTAAACGACTGTGTTTATTGGTAATTTGTTTTCGTTTTCGTCTAAATGCCTTACGATGTTTTCTGAAAGTATGACACCAACATCTACCATTGTACCAATAGCAATAGCAATACCTGATAGTGCTACAATATTGGCATCGACACCAAAGAGCTTCATTGCTATAAATACCATTAACACCGCAACAGGTAATAGCCCTGAAATCAATACGGAAGCACGAAGATTAAATACCATTATGATAATGACCAAAATGGTAATGAGTATTTCTAAAGTTAAGGCTTCATTGAGTGTACCCAATGTTTCTTGAATCAATTCTGTACGGTCGTAAAATGGTACTATAGTTACTTGTGATGTTCTACCATCTGCCAACGTTTTTGTAGGTAGTCCTGCGCTTAATTCGTTTATTTTGGCTTTTACATTATTAATCACTTCCATTGGGTTAGCGCCATAACGTGCTACTACAACACCACCAACCACTTCTGCACCTTCTTTGTCTAAAATTCCACGTCTTGTTGCAGGACCTAAAGACACTTTTGCCACATCTTTAATTTTGATAGCTGTGTAATCTTCTGAAGTTACAACTGCATTTTCGATGTCTGCTATGGATTTCACATAACCCAAACCACGTACCAGATATTCGGCTTGATTGATTTCTAAAGTCTGTGCTCCAATATCTCGGTTACTTTCTTTAACTGCTTTTACAATATGGTGCAAGCCAATATTATATTGACGCATTAACTCTGGGTTTACATCAACTTGATATTCTTGCACGTAACCACCAATAGATGCAACTTCAGATACACCACTTGCAGATGACAATGCATATTTTACATAGTAATCTTGAATACTACGTAATTCGTGCAAATCCCAACCACCCGTTACATTTCCATTTTCATCACGACCTTCGAGTGTGTACCAAAATATTTGACCTAATCCTGTAGCATCTGGTCCCAAAGCAGGATTAACACCATCAGGTAATAAACCACTTGGTAAGGAATTTAGTTTTTCGAGAATGCGACTTCGACTCCAGTAAAACTCTATATCTTCTTCAAAAATGATGTAGATACTGGAAAAGCCAAACATAGACGAGCTACGAATGGTTTTTACTCCAGGAATACCCAACAATGATGTGGTTAATGGATAGGTAATTTGGTCTTCAATATCTTGTGGCGAACGACCATCCCATTTGGTAAATACAATTTGTTGGTTTTCGCCTATATCTGGAATAGCATCTACAGCTACAGGGTTGCTTGGTAAAAAACCTGTATCCCAATTAAAAGGTGCATTTACAGTTCCCCAACCTATGAAAAGGACGAGTAGTAAAACTGCTACGAGTTTATTTTCTATTAAGAATTTGATGCTTTTGTTTAGCATTGGTTTTGATAATTAAACAGTTAGACATTGGCGTTAGGACAACACCGAATACAGCAAATTATCCTTATGGCAAAAAGCCATAGGATAACACAGTCTAAAGTTTAAGAATCAAATTAAATAGGTCTCGTCAATCTTGTAGATACGCCTTATGACGAGTGGCGGTTTGTATTCTTCGTAAGCCGTTACGTTTTTTTCTAAACCTTCAAAAAGGTTGATGTAAGTATATACAAAGGATGCAATGAATACTTGTTGCTCAAAAGAAATTTTATCAATGGTAAGTTGTAACTCATCTTGACCTTCAATTGATAATTGCTTATTATCACAACAATTTTTCTTGGTGATTGAACAGCTTTCTGTTGAAGGGTTGCCCATTTCCATTCCGCAACCTTTTACATTTTTTAGAAATGCTGTTTCAACCAAAGTACCGCCACAATAATGCATATTGACCGTAAATGACAATGTAGAGAATAACACTACAAAAGCCATTGCGAAAGCCATTATTTTATGCAATACTTTTTTCATTGTAATTGCAAAGTTACGAAATTTTAACAAATACTTATTTAATTAACAGAAGTTTAATGCTCAACTCCATTTCATTTTCTGTAACCTTACCGCATTTAGAATTGCTAATAAAGCCACGCCTACGTCTGCAAAAACAGCTTCCCACATTGTTGCTAAACCCCCTGCTCCCAAAATCAGTACAATTACTTTTATTCCAAAAGCCAAAATGATATTTTGCCATACAATTTTTCGTGTGGAACTGCCTATTTTAATAGCTTTCACTACTTTTGAAGGTTGGTCGGTTTGAATGATAACATCGGCTGTTTCTATGGCTACATCGCTACCTAATCCGCCCATTGCTATACCTACATCACTTGCTGCTAAAACGGGTGCATCATTAATACCATCACCAATGAAGGCTACTTTATTTTCTGAATTTTTCTTTATTGCTTCAACTTCATTTAATTTATCCTCTGGCAATAAACCTCCCTTGGCATTTTCTATATTTAAATCCTTTGCCACTTGTTGAGTTATGGAATCTTTATCTCCTGAAAGCATCATTATTTTTTTAATCCCTACCCTATGTAAACTTGATATGGTTTCTTTAGCATCCTCCTTTAATTCGTCCGCAATTACCACATAACCTGCAAAAACATTATCAATAGCTACCAAGACAATAGATTCCACGATAGCTTCAGTTTCATTAGGCACTTCTATATTATTGGACACCATTAACGCTTTATTTCCAACCAAAACTTCTTTACCATTTACCACACCTTTTAACCCTTTACCTGCAACTTCAGAGACCTTATTTGCTTCAAAATTGTTGGTTCCTTTCTGGTATTCCATAATAGCTTTAGCAATGGGATGTGTGGATTGCTCTTCCATTGCCATTAAATAGTTCATAAATTCTTTTTCATTCCAATCAAACGTTTTTATGTTTTTGATTTTGAAAACTCCTTTGGTAACCGTGCCTGTTTTGTCCATTACCAAGGTGTTTATCTTGGACATTGCATCAAGAAACGAAGCGCCTTTAAACAGAATACCATTTTTTGAAGCTGCGCCTAAACCACCAAAATAGCCCAACGGAATAGAAATTACCAACGCACAAGGGCAGGATATTACCAAGAAAATCAATGCTCTGTACAACCAATCCCTAAACACATAATCCTCTACAAAAAAGTACGGTAGAAACGTAACACCTATTGCTAAAAACACTACAATTGGTGTGTAAATACGTGCAAATTTCCTGATAAACAATTCGGTTTTGGACTTTCTTGCTGTGGCGTTTTGTACCAAATCCAATATTCTGGCAATGGAACTATCTTCAAACTTATTGGTAACTTCCACTTCAATCACACTTTCCAGATTGATGCTTCCTGCATATACTTTTGACTTTTTATTTATGGTGTCAGGTTTACTTTCGCCTGTTAACGCTGCGGTATTTAAAGATGCTTTTTCAGATAGCAGAATTCCATCCAATGGGATTTTTTCACCCACACGTACTTGGATTTTTTCGCCTATTTCGACACTTTCAGGATTGACACTTTTATAATCCCCATCTCGAAAAACATTGGCTTCCTTTGGTCTTACATCCAATAAGGCCTTAATGTTTCCTTTGGCTCTATTGACTGCTGCATTTTGAAACAATTCGCCTACTGCATAAAATAGCATCACCGCAACGCCTTCGGGATATTCACCTATTATGAACGCACCAATAGTTGCTATAGACATTAAAAAGAACTCTGTAAACACATCGCCCTTTTTTATGCTTTCCCAACCTTCTTTCACTACCGGAAAACCAACAGGTAGATATGCTATGCCGTACCAAATTATACGAAGCCAATCCTTAAAAAAAGAAACATCAAAATAGTCTAATCCTATTCCAATGATAAGCATTGTAAAACTTATAATGGCGGGAATGTATGCTTTAAATTGACTTGAACTTTTACCGTGATGATTGTGGCCATCATCGTGACTATGCCCGTTATCAGAATCAAGCTTTAAGTCTCTTAAATTAATTTTCTTTTTTTTCATTTTTAAGTTGTCTTAAATTCAAAGTTCCGTAAAATTAGGATGCAACAGAAGTGCATTTATTGGCCACTACACTTATCACATATACCTTTTACCACCAAGTTTACATTTTCTGCTACAAAACCTTCAGGAACTTTGATTTGTGGTATTTTATGTTCTGTTAAGCAAACAGTATTACCACAGATGCTACAATGAAAATGTAAGTGCAAATCTGTTTTAATATTGCAATTGCAACCTTGTTCACATAATGCGTATTTGGTAATACCTGTACCATCGTCTATTTGATGCACAATATCGTTTTCCTCAAAGGTCTTTATTGTTCTGTAAAGCGTTGTTCTATCTGCTTTTCCAAACGCATTTTCAATGTCGCTTAACGTTACAGCAATTTCTTTTTCTGCAAGAAATTTATAAATAAGCAACCGCATTGCCGTAACGCGAATACCTTTTGACTCTAATAATTGTTCTATTGTTTCCATAATTAATGAGCGTGTTCTGCTTCTCCTTTTTTCATTTCTGCTATAAGGTAATACGCATTATTGTAAGCAAATTTGGTATTAGCGGATACTTCTTCTGAAAAAGTAACTGCAATCCAATCTCCATCTTTTTCTCCAGTTATTACTTCTACAGGCTTAAAAGCCCAAATTTCACCTTCTTTTTCTAACGTAAAAACAAAAAATCTATCGCCATCTTTTACAATGGCACTTTCAGGCAATGCCTTTGTTAAAGCATTATCGGTTTGTATTCTTCCTTGAATGTACATACCTGGAATGAGATTACCTGATTTATTTTCTATTTCGGCGTGCACGTGAACCGCTTTAGGGTTGTCTTCAAAGGTTTTGCTTACCGAGTAAATCTCGGCCGAAAGTTCTGCATCTGGTATGGATTGCACACTAAAAGTTACCTTTTGCCCTTGTTTTACTTTATAGACATCTTTTTCAAACACCATCAAATCTGCGTGAACGTGGTGTGTGTTTACAATCTCGAACAGTTCAGTTTGTGGTTCTACATATTGCCCTGTTTTTACTTCCACTTTCTGCACAAAACCTTCAATGGGGCTTCGTAACGGAATTTGTTGAACGATACTCCCATTACGAACTGATGCTGTATTGATATTCAAAATTTTCAGTTGAGCTGACAAACCATTTACTAATGCCGTTGAACCTTTGTATTCTGCTTCTGCCTTTTGGAAATTAGCACCAGATCCTACTCCTGCATCGTATAATTTTTTTTGGCGTTCGTAATTTTTCTTTAAAAGTTCGCTATTGCTATAAGCGTTTAGGTAATCGGTCTGTAAGGCTATAATATTTGGATGTGACAAATAAGCCACTACCTGACCTTTTTCAACTTTATCGCCTTCAATTACTTTTATGGATGTTACATTTGCTCCTATAACAGAAGTAATAGCAGCTTCGTTTTGGGGTGGTACTTCCAATGTGCCGTTTGCCTCAACATAGCCACTCATATTGCGTAAGCCCAAGGTGTCTATTTTCATTTTTAAGGCATCAAACTGTTGCTGATTAATCGTTACTTCGCCTTCTTCGTGGTGTTCTTCATTTTCACTGGTTTGTTCTGTTTTATCGTGAGAATGTCCATCATTTTCTGAATGGTCTTTTTTATTACAAGACACCATAAAAAGTGCTGCAAAAATGACTGCGATGTATTTGTATGCTGTTTTTTTCATAATGTTATTGATTGAAATATTGTAATTGAAATGCACTTTCTAAATAATTGATTAAAGCGTTTTGAGCTTCCAGTTCTGACTGTACGGCTTCTTTTACCAATTGTGTAAAGGTGGTATAATCTATTTCTCCTTCCTTATACGCCAACAACGCTCCTGATTTCTGGTCTTTGGTTAATGGTAACACTTGTGTTTTGTAAAATTCCCAAGACAGTTTCCATTTTAAATAATTTTCTTTTGCTTGTGCATATTGTGATTGTAATTCTTGTTTTTTGAATAACAAATTACTTTCTGCAATAGCATTGTCAATTTTTGCCGATTTAATTCGGGCTTTATTTGATCCTGACAGGAATGGAATAGAAATTCCTGCTTGATAGGTATAAAAACCTGAATTACCATTAACTTTTTGTAAACCACCCTGAAGGTTCAATTTCGGTAAATTATCGGCTTTTGCCGCTCTCAATTCTGCTTCGGCGACATTCAATTGATTTTCTGAAACAGTAACCATTGGATGTTCATTTGTTGATAAGCTATCAGTTTCAATCGTTGCAATGTTTTCCAATTCTTCTGATACAGTATAAATTTCGTCTTCAAATAACCAAAGATTTAACTGTTGTATGGCTATGAGGTAATCTCTGTATGCCTGTACTTTTTTATTTTGAATTTGAAACACTTGATTTTTTGCCGCTGAATACTCCAATTTAGAAATGGCTTCCACTTCAAAGTTCAGCGTAACTGCTTGTTCAAAATTACCATAGATGGAATCAAGCTCTTTGTACAACTGAAAGTTTCTCATAGACTGATAACATTTTGCCCACGCTTTTTTCACTTCCAGTTCTACCTCCAATTCAGATAATTGCAATGCTTTTTGAGACAACTCAATGCGTTGTTGTTGCAGTTTTCGTTTTGCTCCGATTCCAAACACATCCATATTTGATTGTCCAACACCGACCGTTGTGTAGATTCCTGTTCCATCTTTCACTTCTTCACCTCCTGTAAAGATTTGAGTAGAACCAAAATCATATGCTGTGGATTTTAGGTTTTCTTGTTTGGTAACTTCCAATTGTTTTTGCTTCAATAGTGGATAGTTCTTTTTAGATAAAGCAACAGCATCGTTTAAAGTGATTTTAGACAAGGTATCCGTGATTTGTTGTGCATTACTTCGAGTTGAAAACACAAACATTAAAACCAGTACTGCGGTTGCACTCACTATTTTTTTGTTTAGCTTTAACCTAAACGATTTATTCTCTACCCAATGATATAAAATAGGCAATACAAATAAGGTGAGTAATGTAGAAGTCAATAACCCACCAATAACTACGGTTGCCAACGGACGCTGTACTTCTGCACCTGCCGATGCTGAAACAGCCATTGGTAAAAAGCCCAATACATCAGTAAAAGCAGTGAGCATAATGGGACGTATTCTTCGCTTTGTACCTTCCAAAATTCGTTCTTTTAAATTGGTAACGCCTTCTTCTTTCAATTCATTTAAGCCACTTATCATTACCAAGCCGTTTAGTACGGCCACGCCAAACAATACAATAAAACCAACACCTGCCGAAATGCTAAAGGGCATATCTCGTAGCCACAACGCTACCACACCGCCAATGGTAGCCATTGGAATAGCAATGTATATCATTAAGGTTTGTGGTACTGATTTTAAAGCAAAGTATATCAGTACGAAAATAAGCAGTAAGGCAATAGGTACTACGGTTTGCAAGCGGTTACTGGCTCGTTCCAAATTTTCAAAAGCACCGCCATAGCGTACAAAATAGCCAGAGGGTAATTTCAATTGTGCATCTAATTTGGTTTTAATTTCTTCTACCAATGATTTTACATCACGCCCTCTTACATTTATACCTACATAGGTTCTTCTGTTGGTATTGTCCCTACTTATTTGCATAGGTCCCGCTTTATAAGATATATCAGCTATTTCACGAAGTGGAATTTGTGCCCCAGAAGGCAAATTGATAAACAGATTTTGAATATCTGATATATCCTTACGATTGTGTTGGTTTAAACGAACTACCAAATCAAACCGTTTTTCGCCTTCAAAAATAACGCCTGCATTTCCTCCGGCAAATGCCGATTGCACCATTTTGTTAAGTGTGTTGATTTGCAGCCCGTATTGCGCCAACTTATCTCTATTGTAGGTTATGGTCATTTGTGGTAAGCCTGTTGTGGCTTCGGCTTTCATATCACCAATACCCGGTGTTCCTGCAATTATTTTAGTGATTTCCTCTGCCTTTTGGGATAAGACCTCGATGTCTTCGCCGTACAACTTAATGGCAATATCTTCACGCACCCCTTCAAGCAACTCATTAAAACGCATTTCTATGGGTTGGGTAAATTCATAATTGACTCCAGGGATAATTTCAACAGCTTCTTTCATTGCTTCAATAAGCTCATCTTTTGTCTCTACCGTAGTCCATTCATTTTTAGGTTTTAGGATTACAAATACATCTGCTAAATCCATAGGCATTGGGTCGGTTGGTATTTCTGCAACACCAATTCGACTAACTATTTTTTCAACTTCGGGAAATTTTGCCTTTACAATCTGCTCAATTTTGGTAGTGGTTTCTACTGTTTCAGATAGTGAACTACCTGGTTTTAAAATGGCGTGGAATGCAATATCGCCTTCATCGAGTTGTGGGATAAATTCACCTCCCATTCGGGTAAACATAAAGACTGTTACAGCAAATAGAGCCACTGCAATCCCTGTAATTAATTTGCCTTTTAAAAGGGCTTTTTCCAATAAAGGTTTGTACTTATTTTCAACCCAATGCACAAATTTATCACCATAAGATAATTTATCATTTTTTGGTGTTCTCAATACTAAAGCAGACATCATTGGTACGTAGGTAAGACACAAAACCATAGCTCCAATCATTGCGAAAATAAAGGTCAATGCCATTGGTTTGAACATTTTCCCTTCAATACCTTGTAAGGCTAAAATGGGAAGAAACACAATAAGGATAATAAGCTGACCGAAAAAGGCTGCATTCATCATTTTTTTGGAAGCCGATGCAGCAACCTCATCACGCTCCTTGTTTGTTATTTTTTTCTTTTTAAGTACTTGGGAAGCGATAAGAAATACAGTAGACTCCACAATAATTACTGCACCATCTACAATAATTCCGAAATCTATAGCTCCTAAACTCATCAGGTTTGCCCATACGTTGAATACATTCATTAAAATAAATGCAAACAGTAACGATAGTGGAATAGTTGATGCTACAATTAAACCACCTCGCCAATTACCCAACAAGAAAATGAGGACGAAAATAACGATTAAAGCCCCTTCAATAAGGTTTTTAGCAACTGTAGAAGTGGTTTCACCAATTAACTTACTTCTGTCTAAAAGTGGTTCAATAACAACACCTTCTGGTAACGATTTTTGTATTTCAACCATTCTCTCTTTAACATTGGCAATCACATCATTTGAATTTGCTCCTTTAAGCATCATTACCAAGCCACCGACAACTTCTCCTTCACCATCTTGTGTTAATGCTCCGTAACGAATGGCTGAACCAAATTGAACCGTTGCTATATCACCAATGGTAATAGGCACATTATTAATGGTTTTAACCGTAATTTTTTTTATATCGTTTAAACTTCTTGCCAAACCTTCTCCACGTATAAAATTAGCCTGGTGGTTTTTTTCGATATAAGCACCTCCCGTATTTTGGTTGTTGGCTTCGAGGGCTTCAAATACATCTGTAATGGTAATCCCTATAGATTTAAGCTCGTTAGGGTCTACAGCAACTTCATACTGTTTTATTTTACCACCAATAGCGTTGACCTCGACAACCCCAGGAACCATTGCCATTTGGCGTTGTACAATCCAGTCTTGCATTGTACGCACATCTGAAATGGAATATTTGTCTTTAAACTCTGGGGCTACTTTTAAAGTGTATTGATATATTTCTCCCAGACCTGTGGATATAGGCCCCATTGTAGGTTCGCCAAAACCAGCAGGAATTTGTTCTTTTACTTCGTTGAGTTTTTCTGCTACCAATTGCCTTGGAAGATATGTACCCATATCATCATTAAATACGATGGTTACTACTGACAGACCAAAGCGTGAAATTGAGCGAATTTCTTCCACATTGGGCAAATTGCTCATTGCCACCTCAACAGGATAGGTAACTATTTGCTCAATATCTTCTGTACCTAAATTTGGGGATTGCGTTATTACCTGAACTTGGTTGTTGGTAATATCGGGAACGGCATCTATGGGTACTTTTGTCATACTCCAGATACCTGCTCCAATAATGGTAAGCGTTAGCAAACCAATAATGAATTTATTATTGATTGAAAAATCAATGATTTTATTAATCATAAGAATGGTTATAATGAATTTATAAATAGAGATAAGCAACCTATTACAAAAATGGGTTACTTGAATTTATAAGATACCTGCATACGCAGGTATTCATTAAACCTGTGGTGGTTGTAAAAGGGTAGTATTGAAGTCTTTTTCAAGACCATCAAAATAATAGAATAATTGAGTTGGAATAACAGTATTAGATAAACTGTAATCTACAACATTAAAATGTGTAACGTGAATATGACAACAGTGGCATTGGCAAAATGGTGAGCATAAATCTGCTCCTTGGTGTTGATGGTCGTTGTCTAACGCTTGAGAAATTTCAGTTTTAACCTCATTATCAGGTATACCATTATCTTCACAAGGCACTAAATTGAGCGCAAAGATATAAATAGATAATATGAGTGCTAACACTTTCATCGAGACAAAGATAAAAATATTTTAATGCAATGGTGTTGCAAAGTATTTATAAAAACCACAACGTATCTTTTGCATCCTCTGGAACACCGTTTTCAAAACGAGGTGCTATTTGGGCTACCATTTCGGGATATTTTATGGTAATTGGCACATTTTGTTGGCGTAAGGATTTCCAGTATAATCTGCTAAATTGATACACTTGGGTTAACAATTCTTCAATCACCTCAACATCTTCAAAAGCATCATCATCCGGACTACTTATTTTTATCTTTATTGGAAATGGATAACCATCAGTATCCGCATAATAAATATCATTTGGGTAACGTGCATTATTGAAGAGCAAAAATTTATTTACTCCTATACGAATGTATGTACCACTTATAGGCATTAATTTATCTCCCCAATTTACATCGTAAGCAATCATATCTTCTGCTTCGGTTTTATTAATATTCAGAATATATAAAGGCACTCCTAATTTTAGTTTATTCATCCCATCAATAATTGGCTGTAGTTCTTCGTAACTCATTTCTTTATAAAAATGAATCACTACTTTATCTGCTTGGGCTACTGATGTAAAATCTCTAATTGCCTTTAATATACTACCTGCTAAAAGTTCTGTTTCGTTTTGATTGAAGTATTCAAAATTTCTAAACAATCCATTATTTTGAAAGCTAAATGCACTTGCTATATACCTTCTGTTTTCTCCTTGATTGGTAAATGCTCCTACACCAATTACCAATTCTTTTTTATCGGTTACTGCCAGCTTCCAAGGTGCACCACCTAATTTAGCGTGAATAGCTAATGCCATATTTTGCAATGAAAACTGAAAATTGTATTGGTCTTGGATGTTTACAATCATTTTTTCATAATCGACCACTTGGGTTACAATGCTTTCATTTAAAAACAGTTCCTTAATACGGATGTAAATTTCCCTATCGTCGGGATCTGGTGTAAACTTATCGAAAGGGCTGATGTAAAAGGCTGCATACTTTACATTTTCGTGGTCAAAAGTTAAACTTTCAAGCTGTTCAACTATTTCGGGTATTGGGTCGTTTTCGTTAGTGAACTCAATAAAATGCTCTTTTGAAGCTGTAGCCTTAATATTTACATAGGCTTCCAATCCTTTATAATAGTTCTTTTCAGTATTTACACCTTCCTTTAAATTTTGATAGAAAGACAATACCGAATCCTTATGTGAGGTATGGCAAATGAAAAATATCTTGATATTTTGATTGCCTGGACGCCTGTAAGGGTTTAGAATGTTCATCGCCTTTTTAGGCACTAAATGGTTTCTTTTATTACCATATTGATCCTTACCAAACTCTAATAAGCCCAAGTTAGGGTTAATGTGATTGATGCGATTGCCAGGAACATCTATAAATGCATCTTGCTTAAACGGAAATAAAGCCTTAAATTCTTCTGTAAACAAGTAGTTTTTAGCAAAAGTAGTAATGAGTAATACATACTTTTGGTATCTGTTCTTTGGCCTGTCTGGTTCTTCAATAGGTATATTTAAAGCTCTTGCCAGTTGTAAATTGAATATTGGAAAGGCTTGAGTAAATTCTATGCTGTTGTAAAACTCTT
This sequence comes from Litoribaculum gwangyangense, assembly GCF_039543505.1. Lineage (NCBI taxonomy): Bacteria > Pseudomonadati > Bacteroidota > Flavobacteriia > Flavobacteriales > Flavobacteriaceae > Litoribaculum > Litoribaculum gwangyangense. Next base: position 466,898 of record NZ_BAABJW010000002.1, read on the forward strand.
CTTTGTCCTCTGTATCGAGATTCATTTGGTAATTGAAGGTTTTTTGACCATACACACAACGCTTTATAAACTCTGTTTCCTCGATTTCCTTAACTGACTTTGTGAGGACTTTTGACGTACCATCATACGATACTACAAGTTCTGGTAAGTCTGTGAGTGTAGCAAATAGAATTTTGAATGAGAATTTATAGTATAAATTATAGTCTGTTGTATTCCCTTTTTTTGAAGGCATCCAAACCTGTACATCACGTACAAAGTTTTTGACTACAATGTAACCCTTTTCTAAAAAATAGGTTTTTAATTGGTGTTTAAGGAATTGCTTGTATATGCGTAGTTCTTTATCCTTTACCAAGTTTATTTTGATAGTTGGGGCATTGGGTATTTCTTGGGTAAATGTGGTGAAAATATGCTCTAAACCTGATATATCTGTATCTGGAAACGCCTCTTTTATCTGCTTTGAAAACTTTGATCTATGGATGGGATGGCTACCCTCAATATCTTCTAACGATAGATATATGACAGGTGTACTACTTGGCCATTTAAAATTGAGTATGTTGGTTTTTAAGTGTTCTTGCATAGGTATTGAGGTGTTTTTGTATTTACATATAGTGAGTTATTATAGGTTATAAATAGACATCGTACTTTTCAAGTTTTTCAAATAGACCTAATATATTTTCAATGATTTCATTAATAAAATTCTTATTGTCAAATACCAAGTTGTAATAAACAATATCCCTATTTTTCTCCAATAAAATATATCTTCCTTTAGAAAAGGATTTTAGAGTATTATATTTTCTAATTTCATCACCAAAGACTGTACTGTTATTGTGTACAATACAATTTCTCACTCTCCTTAAATTATTTATATATGACCAATGAGGTTCTAATTCTTTAATATCAACTTTAGCAGCTCTTGTTAAAAACAACTTTGCTTTTTCAAATTCACTATTACCACGTAAATCATCCAAACCAAACTCTTTATTATGCATTAAACAATAAGAATTACACACGTCTTGAATAGTCCGTTCTATAAAAGAAAACAATTGTGTAATCATTGAAGCCCTAAAACTTTGTACAAAATCCCTATCAATCTCGATTACCTTTTCAACCAAAGTATCTTGTAAATGGTTTAAATATTCATCCGCATACTTTTTAGGTTCTGCTTCAATTTTAGCCATTATTTCAGTATACTCCTTTTCGTGATTGGTTAAAGAATTATCGAAATGGTCTTCAACAAATTTTGCATAATTGCGAAAGGTTTGTAACTCCAAGTCTAAAAAGAAAATATTGTTATCTTTTCTGAAATTTGAAAGTGCGTTTATTCTTGACATTTCATTATTCTTTTTTTTGCTCACTTTTTAAAAGTCCATTTTTAATCAATTCTATAACATCCTCATCAGAGAATTGGTTTTTACTTTCAAGAAACTCTTCGATTTCTTTATCTGATTTTTTTAAACTTTTTAATAAACTTTTAAATTGAATACCAAACTTATTTTTTTGTTTAATGTCAAGTGTCATAGAAACCTCATCTTTATAAGCCATAAAAGAATCATATAATTTATGATAAACGTTACCTATGGCTCCAGCAAAAGGTATCATTGTTGGTGTTTCTGTTCCACCTTTTAAAATCTGATCACTTGAAATACCTGGATAAGGGTCAATAAAATAAATTGTTCTAATACCTAATTGATAGGCTTTTTTAGCACATAACTCACAAGGGCTTGCTGTTGTAAAAAGTATACCATTCTTAATACCTTGTCCTCCAAGTTTAGTAATTTGTAACATTGCATTTTCTTCAGCGTGTAAAGAACGTGTATGCACCTGATTTGCTTCACCTTCATAATGATTATGAACAGTCTTAAAGCAGAATGAACAATTTTTACCATTTAAATCATCTTTATTCTTGCTGTAGCTATCTTTAAAATAATCTGTCAAAGCAGTTGGGAAATTCTCTGGATACTCCCCTTTGTATTTGAATGAGGCATTTTGTGAGTGATTCCCCTTCTCAAACGGACTGTAATGATTTGATTCTTCTAATTCTTGTTTAGATTTTGGATTAATTATATCATTAATGTTCCTTAAATTACATGGTGTATGTCCTTTTGCAACATCATTCCATCCTACCGACCTAATATAAAAATCTTCATCACTAATAGCTGCGCCAACATTTCTTGAAATACACCCTGAATTTAATTTTGCCGTATGAGCTATTTGCATACACCTTTCTGGTGAACTCGGGGTTAATAAACCCGGTTGAGCAATTAAAGCCATTAACTTTAATAATTGCTCTTCTCTTGTAATGAAATTACGTTCCTTGAATTTTTCATTTAAATGCAAATCAAAAAACGTCTTTATATCCTCTTTTTTTAAGTTAAGTATATGATAATCGCTTTTCTGAATACAATTTTCAACATCAGGGGAAGAAAATAAACCTTTTGAAAAATCACCTGTTTTATATTCAACTTCATCAAGCTCCAACAGCTTATTTGCTACCTTTTCCCTCTCTATCTCGTCATCTATAATGTGTTCAAGTCTTTTTTGTATTCTTCTTTTTGAATTTCCTATTACATCTTTAGTAGCGAGCATATAAAATGCTGAATATCTTTCTTTAAAAAACATTATCTCTAATGAGTTTCTTAAAGAGTCTATTACTATTCTTGTTGGCATACCATTATTATTAGCCTTTCGTGCCTTAATTAGCCTATTTATAACCTCCGCAATTGTATAAACATGCTTAATTCCTTCCCCTTTCTCTTTAAGTGGATGGCCTGTTTGCCTAATATTACATGCTAAATAATGCAAGAAAAGTGTACGTCTGAAAAATCCATATTTTTCTAAAGCCATAAATAATTTATGACAAAAATGTTTAAAGTCTGATTTAAAGAAAATCTCATTTAGTTTAGACAAATCATCTTTAGATTTAATATCTTTTACCTCACCTAAACTTTTTATATCATCTATTAATTCCTTGTATTCCAAATGAAGATTAACAATATCTTTAAATACATTTGATACAATATCCGAATTATCTTCACCTAATTTTTCTACAAAATATTTCTCTAAAATCTTTCTTAAAAACTTTAGGTTACCTCCCTCTTTGTTAAATAGATAAAAAACAATTACGTTTTTATACATTATTTTTTCAAAAGGAATCCAATTTCCCTTGAACTCCATAAATTCATTTAAAATCTTATACTTCCTATAAAAAAGATCTCTTGGGTCGAAATCGGAAAGAGGTCTTAACCCATCTTGCTTTTTGAATTTAGTGTAGCTATAAGTTAAGTGATTTGCTACCTTGGTACAACCTGACCCCGTACGGCCTGTTAAACCTATTACTACAAAATCTCGCCTTAATGAATATAAATTGTCTAATTTCATTTACATATTTTAAGAAGTTAGTTCTCTAATTTTTTTAATTCTTCAACAGTATAGTCTTTTGTATTTTGTGGACGAATAGAATAGCCTGCATAACCAGGGTAACCAGGATAACCAGGATAACCAGGGTAGCCCGGGTAGCCAGGATAACCTCTATAAGGAAAATTGAGTATTTTGTAGAAACGGTCATTATCAAAAATACTCCCCAAATAATTACCTTTTTTATCAACTGCGTGTTCGTCATCCCAAGGGAACCAACCAATCCAATTAGCATTACTATTAAAAAGATAACTATCTATTTTAAAAGCAATCCAGTTACCGCTTGAGTTAAACAAATATTTCATAAACTCTCATTTTTTTCAATCTTACTAATTTTTTCTTCAGCTATTTTGAGGATTTCCGTACTGTCCTTTTCGTTTTTTATCATCTGGACAATCTGTTCGGACATCCAAAGCTTAATTAATTTGTTTTCATCTTCTTTTAATTCTTTTGCAAATGCTATTACCTGCTCTCGTCTTGCCATACGGTTTCCTCGTTCAATCTTGCTTAAATAAGCGACATCCATATTGATATTTGCAGCCATTTCCCTTAATAGCAAATTGCGCTTTTCGCGCAATGAGCGTATGTATTCTCCAAACTCCATAATAGCATTTATTAGACTTGTCAGATTTTGTCTAATTTAAGAAAAGGAAGCTAAAGGAAACCAAAAAGATATAAACAGTTATTAACAGAAAGTGAGGAAGTTAAGGATTTAAGGAAACCTATACTTTAATTCCTTTGTTTCCTCAATTTCCTTATAATGATTTTGCAGGATTTGAATAGTTATTATGAGCTTCTCTATGTATTAACCCTGCATCAACAAACTTTGTAATGTAACCTTCTGCTGTTTTATGTGGGATGTTTTGTTTGGTTGCTAAATCTAAATAGTCTTGTCTGCTAAAATGCTTGGGTAGGCTTTCTAAAAAGCGTTCCTTTCGGTTTAAGCGTTTTACTGCTTTTTGTTCTATTGGCAAATCATTAAACACCTTACTACTATGCTTTACTAAAATAGAAATGATAGTTAGCGCATTTTGGAAATCGACATCCTCACATTCTTTTACTTGATTGACATCACCATCTTCCATAATACGAAATGCCGTAAATAACATCATTAGCCTAAATGCAATTAAGCCTAATCGTCTAATAGTTGCGATATACTCTTCGGGTTGTAAGTTGATGTATTTAGTCTGTAAGGATTCAAAAAATGTATTGAATTGCTGTTGTTGAGGTGTTGTTAGTCTTACCTCAATTTCAGGATTATTCTTCAATGTTTTATATAGGCCTAAAAACTCACTTCCTAATTGCGAATAGTAATCATCTAAACCAACATTGTTATTGCTTGAAAATACATTTTTCCAAGTGGGCTTTATATTCATATAATAGAATATAAAGCGACTGAACAAACCATTTTCGGCATTCGGGATTAAGGTTGCCACTTGCTTGGGTGTACCTGACAATACAGTAGATAAACACGGTTTTTCAATATCTACATACTCTCTGTCGGTTCTACGATAATAACTAATGGTTTCGTGATGGAAGGCTTTACGAAAACCATCGCTATAATTGCCATAATCGCTTTTAAAAGCTTGTGCCAAGGTATCGCCTTCGGTTTCAAAAATCAATCCTTTGCCTTCATTATCAGAAATTAATTGATAGACACCCGTAACACTATTATTGGCAGGTATGAACAACATTCTTTCGGGTGGCTTACCTGGTTTCTCTAAATTTTCATCTTTACCCTTGTTCATATTATACGTTGCCATTTCTGTATTAAATTGTTGCTTTAGTACTTTGGCTTGCTCACGCTTTAACTTGTGTACAGGATCCACCAAATTTTTAATTTGGTTAAGCCTGCCTTTACCTGCAGATGCAGGTGCAGTTACAAATAGATATAAATTAGCAAAGACTTTGCGTTGGTCGTAAATACCAAAGAGTTTAGGAAAACAGGCACTAAAAGCCGTTAAAGCTCCCAATAGCAAAATGTCTTTTTCCTCTTGACTGCTCGCAGGATTTACAACTTGTTGTAAAAACTGCGGTAAGGTATTAAATACCTCATCTGGTATTGTTGGCATTGCTTGTTCTGGTACATCAACAACAGTTTCAACTTTTGTTGCAACCTCGTTGTTGCTTTGTTGCTTCATAGGTTTTATACCTGCCTGATGCGCATAATGGTAAAACGTTCCAATGGTAATGCCGTGACCTTTTGCATTTAGGCACTTATTGAATTGCTCATCACATTCTTTTGAATCATAACCTACATGGTTTTTGCTTATTCGGTGAAAATAATCTCTTCCTGTTTCTCCATATTCTTCAGCTAAAGCGAATCCTAAATCTCTCCAAGTGGCATAATTTCCTGTGATATCTATGCCCGATTGCTCAATTGCAGAAATATAGATTTCAATGTAGTTAACAGCAAAAGCAACAACATTAGTTGTTGCGTTGTTGCCTGTTGGTTGCGATTGCTCTTCTGGAACTTCCAACCATTCTTTCGGATTAAATATTTTTGTCATAATGCTTGGTGTCTTTTATGTAAAAAGGCTGTTGGGTCGTATGGTAAAAAACACGCTCTGGAAACGTCTTTACCTGACTGGTCAACCTCAATGTTATAGGTGTATTTTATGTAATTCGCAACTGCCGTGAAATACTCTGAATGTGTTACCTCTGAAACATCTATTCTGACAATCCATTTTAGGCCATCACCAGAAGGTGATGTGAACAGCATTTCGGTTTCAAAGTATTCATCGTTTAGTAATTGTGCTTTTAACTCTTGAAGATTATCTAAATGGTCGAAATCAATAGTTAATAGATTGGAATGTTCTAACAAATTGTTATCATTCCGCTTTTCAAACGTTCCTGAAAAAGTGACGTAATCAAAGCGATTAGCTTTGAATTTACGTGCTTCTTTTACATCGGTTATTGCTCTTAAATCTTCAGTAATCCTTTTGTATTTATCACTTGTGATTAATGCAAATACTTGATGTAATCGCATAGTTTCCGCAGGAAACACATTGCGAACCGGGGCTTTGAAAAAGCTACAGTAAGCATACCAGGTATCATCTGGACCATTCAACCAATCTAATTCGCTTTTTTCCTTGACTTCTAAATTTAGGTGCAACTCTTGGTTAATCTTATGCAACAATTCTTCTTCATCGGTTATTCTGAAATGGTACTGTGCAAAATCGAATACATCTCCGTTAAAAGTTTTTAGTTCTGTATCTCGATGTGTTGCTATAACGCCATCAATATGAATCCGTAAAGTTTCTTTACCACCATTAAAAGGATTTCGGGTTATCCCGCAGTCCCTTCCTTTTACAGAAAGGACTGTTGTTTCAGGATAATAGTGTCTTAACACGTAGGCATAAATCTTTAAGCCGTAATGTGTTTTATCTAAAATTGCTTCTCTACTTACTTCCATCTTGATTGAAATTATGGTTGTAGTAGTTATCTTGAAGCAATTGCTCTACATCGGACACTTTGTAATAAAACTTACCCTTTACTTTGCTATAAGGCAGTGTTCCGTTATCTCTAAAGGTCTGTAAGGTTCGCTTACTGATGTGTAAGGTCTGCAATACGTCTTGGTTGTCTATCCACGTATCTTTTAATACTTCCGCTCTCGAATGTCGTAACAACTCGATACGTGCTTTTAAGTCCTTTATTTCTTGTGAGAGCGCCAAGAGTAAATCGATTATTTCAGTCATAACTTCACCGCTCCTTTCTTAATTAAGTAATCGGCAGCTTGCTGTTCGATTTCATCTTGTGAATCAACACGGTTACTCAATAACCATTGTTCTAATTCTGCTCTGTTGAAATAAATCTTCTTACCATTCGGTTTGTAATGCGGAATGGTTCCGGTACTCGTAAGCTTGTATAAATGGGATTGTGACAATTCCAAAAATTTACAGGCTTCGTTGAAAGTCAATACGTTTTTTACAATAATGTTTCTGTCTAAAACGTGTGCTTCGATAATTTTAAGACGTTCTAATATTTCGTCCATAACTAATTAATTTTAAGTAATAGAAATGGACATCTGGCCAAATGTCATTCTTGGTTTTCAAGAACAGGACAAAGGTTTAAAATTGGCTATCGGATTTTAGTAAGAGTGTAAAATGAGAGTAAGACAACAGTAAGATTTCTTACTAATCTTACTGTTTTTTATTGCAGTTGTTGGATAATATTGTCTATTTCTTCCTTTTCTTTTGGGTTATGGACTTTGTTTTTATGAAGATTATTTGCCTTTAGAGGTGTTCCTGTTTTAGTAATAAACTTTCCAGAACGCTCAATTGAAGTTGGATTAAATCCTGTAAAAAAAGGTTTTAAAACATCTACTATATAACTAAACTGTGTGGTTTCACATTGAAGGTGAATTTCTGTATTTCCTTCTGTAAAATCTTTTGCTATTAAAAGATTATATAATTGTTGAACTGTAGTTCTATTATCCAATATATCAATCCTTAATTGAAAATCATTTAGTACTTTGAGTAAGTCAGATGTATCTTTATTTTTATATCCAAATGAGGTTTTAGGTTTACTTTTCGGTTTAGATGGTTTTTTAACCACCTCTTTTTTATCAGCTTCTAATTTTACAAATACTGAAGTATCAAAATAAGTATCATTAAAGTACTTTTCTGTTATTTCTTGAATTGAGAATAAAGCAGTTTCTGAAAATTGTCCGTATTGCTCTTGTAGTTCTATGTATAGGCGAATTGCAGATACTTTTAAGTAATTGATTATGTAATCAGTATCGTTGCCTAAATCGTTACTTATAGACTGCTTTTTGATGTAGGCGGCAATATCCTTTAGATACTTATCGTATTTATTAAATTGTCTTGTATATCTGTATTTGCTTTCGGGTTCTCCTGCATCGATTGGAAATTCGGATTTTAATGCTGCTAATTCGGTTTCGGTATCATTAGAAATCAACTTAAAGTAATATTCTTTTCTACTGTTTAAAGGTCTTTTAAAGTTTACTTTAAAAACCGCATTATCAGCTTTTGGTGTTTCCTTTAATTCAGAGTTCTGAAAATTAAATTCTCTATCTGATCTATCGTCTCTATGTAAACCGTTGGTAATTGATACCAAGCTTGCAAATACATTTCCTTTCATTATAAATCTAATTGAATACGGTTAGCAGCTTCTTTCTTTTTATCATCAATTACTTTGGCGTAAATCTGTGTGGTTCTTAATTCTTTATGCCCTAACAATTTTGATACCGTGTAAATGTCTGTACCCAAAGTTAATTGTAAAGTGGCATAGGTATGACGGGCACAATGAAAAGTAATGTTTTTAGTAATACCTGCTTTTAACATCCATTGTTGCAATTTAAGGTTTGACCAGGCACTATAATGTAAGCCTTCAAAAACTTTTGTTTCGGGTTTTCCTGCTTCTCCTAATAATTCTCTGGCTTGTTCTGATATTGGTAAAGTTTCAGCTCCTTTGGTTTTCTTTTGTCTGAAACGTATGTAATAACCCATTTCTTTAGAGTGTTGGATTTCTGACCACAACAATTTTTCAATATCTGACCAACGTAATCCGGTAAGGGCTGAAAATATAAACGCATTTTTTAATAGTGGTAATTCACATTCTGTGTTAACTGCTTTTTGTAATTCATCAAGCGTTAAAAATTCTCGTTGAGGTTCTCCTTGTTTGAAATAATCTACACCATTAGCTGGATTGACTTTTAAAATACCATCCTTTACCGCTTGCTTTAAAGCTGCGCAAAATTTACCATAGTATGAATATTTAGAGTTTTGAGACAATTTTTTACCTGCTCTTGCCATAGCATCCTTATCTAAATACTCTTTGAAACGCTCAACAAATGATTTATCCAAATCTTGGAAACTTACATCCGTAGGACAAAAGTTTTTCAAGTGTTTTAGCATACTGTTCCAATTCCCGTAGTTGCCAGAGCTGGTATTTTTCTTTTCAGCTAAAGCCGTAACATAAGTAATAAAACTGCCTTTTAATTTCTCAATATCCTGAAAGCCATAAATACCATTTTGAATTTCTATTTGACGTTGTGCGCAAATGGTTTCTGCTAATTGCTTGGTTTTCTTGTTAACCTCTCTTTCGGTTTTAGTTTTAGGATTAGTCGTAAGGTATAAACGCAAATACTCGGTTTTGCGTTTTCCTTTATGATAGTAATCTAAATACAGACTTATTTTATCATTCTTTTTACGTTGTCTTAATGTTACTTTCATAGGATGCTAATTAAAAAGGTTTTCTATTTGCCATCTGGCCACAATACGCTTTCTTCCAAAAGGGACTGCTTTTAAACGTCCTTGTTGAATCATTCTTTGAATGGTCCATCTACTTACACCAATCAATTGTGAGGCTTCAGTAACGCTTAAAAAATCTTTATTATTTACCGTGTTGAGGTTTGGAATTTGGACAGCTTCTTTTTGCTGCTGCATATCCTTTGTAAGAGTAGCTTGAATTTTTTCTTTACGCTTACGTGCCTTATAGGCTTTTTTAGCACAGGTATCACCACAGTATTTAGTTACTGTTGTGCGTGCTGTAAAAGCATTACCGCAATGTTTACAGGTTTTTGGGATGTATAAATTACTGCTCATAAATGGTGCTTTATGTAGCATTATGGTGCAACGTGGGGCAATATGGTGCATCATTTCGCCAATCTTTTAGCCAACAGATTTGGGCAACAAATCCGTATTTAAGGCAACAGATATACAACAAATTTAGTTAAAAAAGAGCAAAAAAGCAACAAAAAAGAGAAGATAAAAACTCATAAAGTCAATAAAATCAATACATTAACAAACAAAAGAAAGTAAGTTACTTCCCGATACAGAAATTCGCGAAAATATTTCCAAGCAAATCGTCACTTGTAATTTCACCTGTAATTTCCCCAAAATGATAGAGGGCTTGACGAATATCAATAGCGAGCAGGTCTCCAGGTAAGTCAGTTTCAAGTCCTGATTTAACTTTTTGAATTTCTTCAAATGCTTTTAACAAAGCATCATAATGACGAGAATTAGTGACTATGGTATCATTATTTCGCAATGCACCTGTATTAATTAAATTAAGAAGCTTATTTGTGAGTTGCTCAACTCCAAATCCTGTTTTAGCCGAGAGCAAGTGAATTTCAGGAATTTCACTTTTCATTATCGTTATTTGAGCATCATCTATTTGATCAATTTTGTTTGCTATAACAATTAGAGGTTTTTGAGGATATTTATTTTTAATCTTCTCTAGTTCAACTTTAAACTCTAAACTATGTATGTTAAACTCCGTGCTATCAAACAAATAAATAACCACCTGCGCCTGCTCTATTTTTTCAAAGGTTTTTTTAATGCCAATACTTTCAACAACATCTATAGTATCTCTAATTCCGGCTGTATCAATAAATCTGAAACCAATACCGCCTATGGAAATTTCATCCTCAATAGTATCTCTGGTTGTTCCAGCTATCTCAGAAACAATCGCGCGCTCTTCATTTAGAAGTGCATTTAACAAAGTAGATTTCCCCACATTAGGCTCTCCAACAATAGCTACCGGAATACCATTTTTAATCACATTACCCACAGCAAAGGAATCAATCAGTCTTTTTAACACGAATGAGATTCTTTCTATTAAATCTTTAAACTGAGTTCTATCTGCAAACTCTACATCTTCCTCTGAAAAATCAAGCTCTAATTCAATTAATGAAGCAAAATTTAAAAGTTCTTCACGAAGTTTAGCAATTTCTGATGAAAAACCACCACGCATTTGCTGCATCGCAATTTGATGGGATGCTTCATTATCGCTAGCTATTAAATCTGCCACAGCTTCAGCTTGGCTCAAATCCAATTTACCATTTAAAAAAGCGCGCAACGTAAACTCGCCAGCAGAAGCCATGCGGCATCCATTTCTTAAAAATAATTGTATAATTTCTTGTTGAATATAATTGGAACCATGGCATGATATTTCAACAACATTTTCACCAGTGTAGGAATTTGGATTTTTAAAAATCGATACCAATACTTCATCAATTGTTCTATTTACGTCAATAATATGGCCCAAATGAATGGTATGCGTTTTTTGCTTGGATAGTTGTTTACCAGAAACCGATTTGAACTGCTTTTCTGCTATGGCAATAGCATCTTTTCCTGAAAGTCTAATGACCGCTATAGCACCAGCGCCAGAAGGTGTAGCTAAAGCAACTATAGTATCTTGATTTATCATCACTTAAACTAAATAAATACCATCATCCTTAATGTCTATCTGACGTTCTTTATAAAGTGATCCGATAGCTTTTTTGAAGTTTTTTTTGCTCATTTGTAGCATATCCTTAATAATTTCTGGGCTGGATTTATCTGATAAGTTTAAATAGCCGCTATTATCATTTAATTCTTTAAGGATACGCTCTGCATTAGGCTCAATATTTCTGTAACCTATTTTACCTAAGCTAATATCTAATTTATTACCTGGGCGAATTTTTTTAACGATGCCCTTAAGCTTATCGCCTACACTAATATCTCGAAAAATACTGTCTTTGTAAATTAGCCCCGAATGTACTTTATTTACTATAACATTCATTCCTATATCGGATGGATGGGAGACTATGATATCGACTTCATCAAATTGATTCACTGTAAGTTCTTTATTATCAAGAAACCTATTTGTTTTACTTGACGCCACCAACCTATCTGTTTTTTCATCAATGTAACAATGCACTAAATACCATCCACCAGGTTTCATTTTAAAAGCCTGTTCCTTAAATGGACAAAACAATTCTTTTACTAAGCCCCAATCCAAAAAAGCCCCATAATCATTAACTTGATTGCATCGCAATAATGCGAAATCACCCTTCATAATATATGGCATATCTGTAGTTGCAACGGGTCGTTCTTCGTTGTCCAAATACACAAAAACATCCAACTTATCCCAAATTTTAAAACTTTCAGGAACATATCTATTTGGCAGCAACACTTCATTATCTTCATTATCAATAAGATAAATTCCATGATCGGTTTCACGAAGTATTTCCAGTGTATTTAGTTCTCCTAACTTTATCATGTTGCAAAGGTAATGATATTCATTTTTTAAAATAAAAAAGCGTCACAATAATGTGACGCTTGTCTTATCTATTTTCTTTAATATTAATAAACTGATTCTTTTTTGAAATGTTTAGTTAATAAATAGTAAACAACCGCTCGGTATTTATTTCTGTTAGATTTGCCATATTTCTCCATCACTGCATCTATGCCCTTATCTAAATCTGGTCCGTCTTTCAATCCTAACTTTTTTATTAAGAAATTATTTTTAACTGTAGCCAATTCTGATTCATCAGAACCTGACACCGTTGAAGCATCTGCATTGTATATTGATGGTCCACAACCTATAGTTACTTTGGTTAATAAATCCATGTCGGCATTAACACCACATTTTTCTTTTAAATCTGCAGCATATTTAGCAATAAGTTCATCTCTTTTACTCATAATGATTTGTTTTTAAAATTTAATAAAATATTTAGCATTGATAGCAGTCTTAAATATAACTAATTTTTAAGAAATTATCGTGTTCGCTTTTTAAAAATTATTTTATAAACTCAAAATACTGTAAAAGTATTTCATCATTTAGCTTTTTAGGAGTAAAAATTTCCAATAATTTTGGATGGCTGTCCTCTAAATAAAATGACTTTAAAGCAGATTTTAAAGAATTCGCATCTGAAACACTTTTGTATTTAAAACCAAACATTTTGCATAAATATTCAGCAGTATGATGATGGTTGGTTTCAAAAAAGGTATCGAAATTCTCTGTGTTTTTGTGCCCCGGTAAAATCCTAAAAATACCTCCTCCTTGATTATTGACCACAATAATTCTAAAGTTTTTAGGAATGTAATTATTCCACAAAGCATTACTGTCATATAAAAAACTTAAATCGCCAGTTATGAATACTGTTGGCTTTTTACTCACTACAGCACATCCAATAGCTGTTGAAGTACTACCATCTATTCCACTAGTACCCCTATTACAATAAACATCGAGTGTTTTATTTACATTAAACAACTGTGTGTAACGAATGGCAGAACTATTGCCTACTTGCAGTATATAATTATTGGGTATGGTTTTTAAAACTTTATCAAAAACCATAAAATCAGAAAATGGTATGGCACTTAAATATTCTTCGTGTTTTTTTAAACGCTTGTTTTTTACTGAATTCCAAATAGCTCTATAATCACTTTTTACATAATGTGTAATCTTCGTTAAGAACCCCTCAAAAAATTCATTTGGAGTTGTCTCAATATGCTTATTTAAACAGAAAAATGTATCATTGGCTTCCTTTTCATCTATATGCCAATGTTGTTTTGGTTTAAATTTCCTTAATAATTGCTTAATCTTTTTCGAAACAATCAATCCTCCAAAAGTTATTAAAATATCAGGTTGTAATTGTTTCTGTTCGTTTTCTGTTAAAGGTGCAATTATTTGATCTATACTTGGAAAAAAATTATTTTGGTGCAAATTAGAAGTGGTTTCAGTAAACACTATAACACTATCATCCACAGCTAACTCATTTAGCCATTTTTTATCAATGGTATCAGGATAGTTTACCCCAACTAAAATCATTTTTTTAGAAGCTTCATTCCAATCCTGTAAACAATCTTTTAAAATATAATCTTCAATCTCATTGGGTTTTACCGAAACGTCTATAACTTCCGGAGACACACTTAACTTATTTACGGTTTCATAAAGCGGTTCATCTAGAGGAATATTAATATGAACAGGACCTTTTTTAACTATTGCAAAATTTATGGCGGTATTTATTTCTTCTTCGTTAAAGGTTTGAATGTCTTTTTGTAAACCTAACAAACGCTCAAATTTATCTTCTAAATTCTTTAAAATTGGTAGCTCTTCATGTACAGGGATATTCTTCTCATCTTTTAAATCCAACTTTAAATTGGCTGAATATAAAATATGGTTTTCAAATACATTTTTCTGATTGATGGTTTGCCCATCACCAATTCCAATTAAATGCTTAGGTCTATCTGCCGATAAAACCAACAAAGGGATATGGCTATAAAAAGCCTCGGCCACAGCAGGATAATAATTTAAAAGCGCACTACCTGAAGTACAAACAACTGCAGAAGGTTCTCGTAATTGTTGCGCTATTCCTAAGGCAAAAAATGCTGCCGAGCGCTCATCAACAATACTATAACATTTAAAATAGGCATCGTTGGTAAAACCTATAGTTAAGGGAGCATTTCTGCTTCCAGGAGATATAATAATATGTTTTATGTTTTTAGCTTTGCAAAGCTGTATAACAGTTTGTGCTAAAGGTATTTTTGGGTAAGTCATGTAAACTTTAAATCTTATTGCAAAAATAAGAAATAGGCAACTATTAAGCGAATTACAGCACGTTTTTAATCACTAAAGATTTCGATACTGTCTCTTGCCATTCGCTTTCGGGATTAGAACTTTCTGTAATACCACCACCAACATATATAATAGCTTCTTGCTTTTTAATTTGCATACAGCGTAAATTTACATATAATTGGGTACTTTTTTTAGTCATAGTGTAGGCTCTATTTTCAATATTTCTTCTGCCTAACCGAGATCCAGATGTTGTTTCAAAATTGAGTTCTCCCAAAAAGCCGGTGTAATATTCACGATCATAGCTTTCATGTTTTATAATGAATTGTTTCGCTTCCAATTGTGGTAAACCACAAACGGCTGGGGTTGGGTGTAATACTTTTATTATTTGTTTCAATTGGACATCGGATTTTAAATGAGCAGAAATCATGGTTTTTAAATGCAGTAAATTACCAGCTTTTACGGTTTCAACATCTGATATTTTTATATTCTCTACACATGGTTTTAAATTATCTACTATGAAATCAGTAACATATTGTTGCTCTTGTTTTTCCTTATTTTGCCAAACAACGTTTAAAGTTCCTTTATAATCCTGTGTACCAGCTAATGCCATTATGGAGAACTGTTTGCCTTCAATTTTAAGTAAGGTTTCTGGAGTAGCGCCTAACCACAACCCCACTTTTGGGTGATACCAACAATATACAAATGCTGACTTGTATCTATTATATAATTTTTTAAAAATTGAAATTGGATAGGAGTTTGAAAGATTGATTTTTTCCTTCCGCGATAAAACGACCTTTTTTAAGTCTGATGTGTTTATAGTTTCGACACCTTTTTTAATAAGGTTCATATGAAACTCCTTCTCTAAATCTAAAGACTGGCTATTCTGTATTCCTGCTTTTTCAGGAATACTTAAATCCATGTCGGTAATTTTTTTTGAAGATAGCTTTTCTGAAACATGTAATGGAATCAGTATGGTTTTTTTTGATTCATCAAAAGGTGAAAACACAAACCCTTGATCAGTAAAATCTTCAGTGAAAAACAAATCCTCACTACTTTGAAGTAAACAAAAAAACCTATCATCATTTGGCTTTCTGTAAACAACAAACGGCAACTTATTACTATGTTGAACTTCAATTCGCTTAAAAAAATCTTCCAATATCATTTGTTATTTAGCCCTTGGAAGTGAGATGGTTGTTAATTTACAAACCGAAATTAGATTATGATTATCATCCGTGACTTTAATTTGAAACAGCTGTGTTGTACGACCTTTATGAATAAATTCAGCTTTAGCATAAACATTCCCATCACGTACGCTTTTAACATGGTTTGCCGAAATTTCAATACCTCTAACAAAAAACTCTTTGGTATCTAATAATAGTTCGGCAGCAAAACTACCCGTTGTTTCAGCCAATGCAACTGTAGCACCGCCATGCAACACACCATCGGGTTGATGTACCTTTGATGACACAGGCATTTTTAATACTAAAAAGTCGTCACCAAAATCTACAATTTCAATCTGCAAAGTTTCCAGCAAAGTGTTTTTTGCAATCTTATTAAAACGTTCTATGATAACTTCTCTGGATAATTTCATATAAATATTTATTTTATTAGCCATTACAAAAATACGAAATACTCCTGTAATCCTATTGAAATAATATCATTTCGAGTGATTTCATAAAGTAAAATAGCATCGAATAATATTACATAATTAGCTCTCGGTAAGTAAAGGAGACTTTGGAATACTCAAACTAACTAAACAGTAAAATTATAGGGATTAACTGACTAAACGCTTAATTATTTCTTTAGTTGGTAGAATGGCATTGGTATGTTCTATACTGGGGCCAGCTACCCATACGGTTTTATAAGTCGCTTTAGTTGCTGCATTTTTAGTGGCATTCATCCCAATTGAAAAGCGAATCATTTTTACCCACTTTTTAAGCTTTCTATTTTTGTTAAGTATAGATTCAAGCCAAGTTTGTTTTGTTCCGATTTTTTTTACGTAAGGTGTATTTATGACTGTGCAAGGGGTTCCAGATATACGCTCCGTCATTATAATATCATTGGCTCCATAATCAATGCAGGCTTGTTTATATTCGTCGGTAACATTGGCTTCGATAGAAGCAATAAAAGGGCTTCCAACGGAAACACCATCGGCTCCATAACTGAGCATTTTATCCAAATCCCTTTTGCAACCAACACCTCCAGCTGAAATAATTGGAATTGAACAATTAGATTTCAATTCTTTAATCAAAGATTCAGGTGAAATATTCCCTCTGTGCCCACCAGCTTGATTGTTAACCGCTATAATAGCATCAGCACCTAAAGTTTCTACCTTTTTTGCAAATTTTAAATCTACAACATCACAGAATACTTTAATACCAACCTTATGTGCTTGGTTTATGGTTTCTTCAGGGCTACCCAAAGAAGTTATTATAAAATCACAACCTTCTTCGCAAATCACTCTTAATTGTTCTTTATATTTTAAGTTTGATTTATTTACGATGAGGTTAAAACCAAAAGACCCACCTTCTACTTTGGAAGCTTTTAGTTCTTTCAAAGCATACCGCAATTCATCCAAAGTTCGATAATTCAATGCGGGAATACAACCTGCAATACCACCATTCATAGCCTCTTTAACCATTTTTACATTGGAAACCAGAAACATAGGTGCTTGGATGATGGGATATTTTATATTCAATAGTTGGGTGAGTTTAGTTTCCATTTATATGAGTTGATTTGAACAAATATAATAAATTTATTATGCGTGCATAATAAAAAAATTAATAAAAATATATAAACAAAAACGCAACCAAATTTGGTTGCGTTTCTTATATAATTAATTTTTCTATTATTTAGGCATTCACATCTTGTTTTTTAACAGCTAATGAGTAGATTACCAAACCGAAACCAATTTTATTTATGGCGTCTGCAATGTTGTAAGCCACATCAATATTACCAGCAGGGATCATACTATTGTACCAACCATCGGTACCCATCATGTAACCTAATGGATAGATAGCCCAACCAACTAGCACAAACCAACACAATATCTTGTGTGCTTTTAACACATCTCCACCAGCAGCAACTGCCAATTTTTTGGCACTTCCTAACCAAATTTCATAAACGATTACGAAATAAGCCACACCAGAAATAGCACCCCACAAAGCAGCTTGATCTGTAAATACAGCTTCTCCGAAATAACCTGTGACTAACATGATAACAGATAACCCTATCATCTTCCACATTAAAGAAGTTTTAGCACCTGCAACTTTTAGAATTAAATAAAATTCAACACACATTAATGGAACCGTTAAAATCCAATCTACATATCTAAAGAATGTAGGCGATTCCATGTTTGCAGCCCAATAATCTCTCATGTAGAAATAATGAACTGCCGCAATGAAAGTAATTAGTCCTGAAACTAATACAGAGGTTCTCCACTTTTTATCGAATTGATTTAAAGATAAAAAGAAAAATGCTGATGCAGCCATCATAGCCATGCAGCCAACAAAGAAAGTAAAACCAACATAGTCGGTTGGATCCAGTTTAGACGTAATGTCCAATAATAATAAATTTTTCATAACAATTATTTAAATGATTAATTTTGTTTAATCAAATTTAAAAAAAATTAAACAATTAAATTACTATTTAATCAATTATTTTACTATAATTTTGTGAAATACTTATTTTCAATGGATAAAATATATAATATCTCAATATTCTTAAGTTTTGTAGGGTTATGGATTACTTCCTACTTAACGGGGACAATTGAAGTTGTTTTGGGCTTTATTTTAATTTTTTCCTTCGGAATCTTACACGGGTCTAATGATATTTTACTTATAAACACCTTATCAAAATCAAAACAAAAACACAGCTATTTAAAAGTATTGGCAATATATCTATTAACTATTTTTCTTGCTGTAACAGTTTTTTACTTTATACCATTATTTGCATTATTACTGTTTGTTGCTTTTAGTGCTTTTCATTTTGGAGAGCAACACATGGAAAATAAAAACCTCAATCTGCATAAATCCATTC
Source organism: Litoribaculum gwangyangense (assembly GCF_039543505.1). NCBI lineage: Bacteria > Pseudomonadati > Bacteroidota > Flavobacteriia > Flavobacteriales > Flavobacteriaceae > Litoribaculum > Litoribaculum gwangyangense. Next base: position 485,657 of record NZ_BAABJW010000002.1, read on the forward strand.
TTAATATTTTCTACTTCGTTTATGGACTATTGGTTTTGCAAATTTTATTCATTTTAAACACAAGTGAAGTTTTAGAAATCATTGAATCAATTGCGAATTATAGTATAACAAAGGGTATTATTGAATTTTCATTCATAAGCACTTTAGTAGCTTTTTTAATTATTTCAACCTATGTAATGATTTTTTCAAAAACCTATCGTGCTTTATTTTTAAAAGAAATATTTTATCTAGTTATTTTCACAATCATATTTAATGTATCCACACTAATTTGGGGTTTTACTATTTACTTTATTTTTTGGCATAGCATTCCTTCCCTATTTGAGCAGGTTTCTTTCATTTATAAAGAGTTTAACACCAAAACCATTTTAAAGTATTGTATAAAGGCCTTACCTTATTGGATTATGTCATTAATTGGAATTAGTATTGTTTTTTATATTTTAAAAGATGACAAAATGTTTTATGCCATTTTCTTTTCTTTTATTGCTGCTGTTACGTTTCCTCATGCCCTAGTTATAAATAAAATGTTTTTACATAAAAAAGCGCAATCAAGTAAATGATTGCGCTTTTTTAATTAAATAGTTTTCTGTTATTTTACCTCTTCGAAATCTACATCTTCTACATCACTGCCTTCTGCTTGACCATTTTGGGTTGCATCAGGTCCTGGAGCCTCTGCCCCACCTTGTTGAGCTTCAGCTTGGGCTTTGTACATTTCTTCACTGGCTACTTTCCAAGCTTCATTAATTTTATTTAAAGCTGGCTCTATAACTGCCAAATCTTTAGACTCATAAGCTTTTTTCAATTCTTCTAAGGCTTCTTGAATCGGTTTCTTTTTATCATCAGATAACTTATCACCAAACTCTTCCAATTGCTTTTCTGTTTGGAAAATCATAGAATCTGCTTCGTTCAATTTTTGAGCAGTTTCTGCGGCTTTTTTATCGGCCTCGGCATTAGCTTCAGCATCCGCTTTCATTTTTTGGATTTCTTCTTCAGTCAATCCAGATGAGGCTTCAATTCTGATATCTTGTTTTTTACCAGTCGCTTTATCTTCTGCTGATACTTTGATGATACCATTGGCATCAATATCAAAAGTTACTTCAATTTGAGGCGTTCCACGTCGGGCTGGTGGAATACCATCTAAGTGGAAACGACCAATAGTTTTATTATCGGCTGCCATAGCTCTTTCTCCTTGTAAAACATGTATTTCTACGGAAGGCTGATTATCTGCAGCTGTTGAGAATACTTGTGATTTTTTGGTAGGAATTGTTGTATTAGCTTCAATTAATTTAGTAAATACATTACCCATGGTTTCAATACCCAATGATAATGGTGTTACATCCAATAGCAATACATCTTTAACATCTCCTGTTAATACACCTCCTTGTATAGCAGCTCCTAGCGATACTACTTCATCTGGATTCACACCTTTACTTGGTGCTTTTCCAAAGAAATCTTCAACTGCTTTTTGTACTGCAGGAATTCTAGTAGAACCACCTACTAAAATAATTTCATCAATGTCACTTTTACTTAAACCAGCTGCTTTTAAGGCAGATGAACAAGGCTCAATAGTACGTTTTACCAAATCATCTATTAGTTGTTCAAATTTAGAACGTGTTAAAGTACGTACTAAGTGTTTTGGTCCACTAGCGGTTGCGGTAATGTAAGGTAAATTGATTTCTGTTTGCGCAGAAGATGACAACTCTATTTTAGCTTTCTCAGCCGCTTCTTTTAAACGTTGCAAAGACATAGGATCTTTTCTCAAATCCATACTTTCTTCAGCTTGAAACTCATCTGCCAACCAATTGATGATTTTTTCATCTACATCATCACCACCTAAATGGGTATCACCATCAGTTGATAATACTTCAAAAACACCATCACCCAATTCAAGAATGGAAACATCGTGTGTACCACCACCAAAGTCAAAAACCACTATTTTTTGGTCTTTACCTTTTTTATCTAAACCATAGGCCAACGCCGCGGCAGTAGGCTCATTAATAATTCGCTCTACTTTTAAACCGGCAATTTCACCAGCTTCTTTAGTAGCTTGACGCTGACTGTCATTAAAATATGCTGGTACAGTGATTACCGCACGAGATACAGAGGTTCCTAAATAATCTTCAGCAGTTTTCTTCATTTTTTGAAGAATCATAGCCGATAATTCTTGGGGCGTATATAAACGACCGTCAATATCTACACGTGGGGTATCATTATCACCTTTTACTACCTTATAAGGCACACGCTCTGCTTCTTTTTTTGATTCAGAATATTTATTACCCATAAAACGTTTAATAGAATAAACCGTTTTTGTTGGGTTAGTTACGGCTTGTCTTTTAGCTGGGTCACCAACTTTAATTTCGCCTCCTTCAACAAAAGCAATTACAGATGGTGTGGTTCTTTTACCTTCAGCATTAGGAATAACTACCGGCTCATTACCTTCCATTACAGAAACGCAAGAGTTAGTTGTTCCCAAATCGATTCCAATAATTTTACTCATAATATATTTTTTTATTGTGTTGAATGTTCATTTTATGATTCGGAATACTTAAGTCAATCTTTATGCCAAGACAAAAATACTGACACAGTGTCAGCTACTAACCAAACCATACGATTTTACTGATAAGTTATTCCAAATGAAAAAGAATTAGCTGTAGTAAAAAAATCGAAGAACTAAAAAAACAATTTATATTTGTTTCAAATTACAATTGTATAAAGATGGAGTGTATTTCTGTTTTTGATATGTTAAAAATAGGCATTGGCCCATCTAGTTCACATACCCTCGGCCCCTGGCGAGCTGCCGAACGCTGGATTAAAGAATTAAAAGAGACTAATAAATTTCATAAAGTTGAGAGCATTACAGTTGATTTGTTTGGTTCGCTTTCGTTAACAGGGAAAGGACATGCCACAGATTATGCAGTGATGTTAGGTTTAAGCGGTGCTAACCCAGAAACCATTCCAACAGATGATATTCCAAACATTATTTTAAAAATTAAAAGCACTAATATTATAAGCTTTAATAATGAAAAAGCGCTTTCTTTTAACCCAGAAAAAAACATTGTCTTCAATAGAAAATTTCTGCCATTCCATTCTAATGCCATTCAGTTTTCAGCAATTATTAATGGAAGAAATTTAAAATCGACCTACTACTCTATTGGTGGTGGCTTCGTGGTACAAGAAGAAAGAAAAATTTCCAAAGCCAATAAAATCATTTTCTACTGTACATTTCCTTATCCCATAGAGACTGGCCATGACCTTTTAAAATACTGTAATGAGCTAAATAAATCAATATCAGAAGTTGTATTAGAAAACGAAAAATCAATCCGTCCCATAGAAACCATTGATTTTGAGCTTCATCGTATTTGGAATACCATGTTAGAATGCATTTACATAGGATGCCATACTGAAGGGAACTTGCCAGGAGGTTTAAATGTTAGAAGGAGAGCCTATGACACTTACCAAACACTAAAAGGAGATATTCCATACCATTCTCCTCAAGAGTGGCTGGAAACCATTAGGAAAACTGAGGTTAAATTTAGACAGATATTAAAATGGGTAAGCTGTTTTGCCTTGTCCATAAACGAAGTTAATGCGTCTTTAGGGCGCGTTGTTACTGCTCCTACCAATGGAAGTGCAGGCGTTATACCTGCCGTTTTAATGTATTATTTGGTTATCGAAAACCATAAGGCGGATTTTAACCACATAAAACAGTTTTTACTTGTGGCTGGCGAAATTGGTAGCATCTTCAAAAAAGGGGCAACCATTAGTGCTGCCATGGGAGGGTGTCAAGCTGAAATTGGAGTATCATCCTCCATGGCAGCTGCCGCTTTATGCGAACTCCTGGGCGGTACTCCCGAACAAGTATTGGTAGCTGCTGAAATAGCTATGGAACACCATTTAGGTTTAACTTGCGACCCTATTGGCGGTTTAGTACAAATTCCTTGCATTGAAAGAAATGCTATGGGTGCCATAAAAGCCATTAATGCCGCAGAAATGGCTTTGGATACCAATCCTAAAAATGTAAAAGTGCCCTTGGACAAAGTGATTTCCACGATGTGGGAAACCGCTAAAGATATGAATACTAAATATAAAGAAACTTCAGAGGGCGGTTTAGCTGTTGGTGTAAATTTGTCGGATTGTTAAACTTACATTATTGAGAATACACCTTGTTTTCAATTATTTTAATTGTAACAAATTTGTTTTACTACTTTTGTTATCTATAACTTAAACTAAGTACATATGTCCGTAGCCAAAAAAGAATACAAGCGCATTACCGTTAAAACATTAGTGGATATGAAAGCTAATGGTGAAAAAATATCTATGTTAACCGCATATGACTATACCATGGCAAAAATTGTAGATGGTGCTGGTATCGATGTTATTCTTGTTGGTGATTCTGCAAGTAATGTCATGGCAGGACATGAAACCACATTACCCATTACTTTAGACCAAATGATTTATCATGCATCTTCTGTAATACGTGCTATAGATAGAGCTTTAGTAGTGGTCGATTTACCTTTTGGTAGTTACCAAAGTGATCCAAAGGAAGCCCTACGTTCTGCCATAAGAATCATGAAAGAGAGTGGTGCACATTCTGTAAAACTTGAAGGCGGTAAAGAAATAAAGGAATCTATTAAACGCATCCTAAATGCAGGTATTCCTGTTATGGGCCATTTAGGATTAACTCCGCAATCTATTTACAAATTTGGGACTTATACTGTTAGAGCTAAAGAAGAACAAGAAGCCTTAGACTTAATTGAAGATGCCAAAATGTTAGAACGCATTGGTTGTTTCGCCATTGTCTTGGAAAAAATACCTGCTAAATTAGCAAAACAAGTAGCCAAAAGCGTATCTATACCCATTATTGGTATTGGTGCGGGTAATGGTGTAGACGGACAGGTTTTAGTACTTCATGATATGTTGGGAATGACCCACGAATTTAATCCGCGTTTTTTACGTAGGTATTTGACTTTATTTGAAGAAATGACTAAGGCCATTTCTCAATATGTTGAAGATGTAAAAAATGTGGATTTCCCAAATGAAAATGAGCAGTATTAATAGTTAATTACTATTAGCTTTTGATATAAAATATTTGACTATTTAGTGGCAGAAAAAATTATTTCCAACAAAAATAACCTTCAAATTTTATTTGAAGATAACCATATAATTGTTGTTAACAAACGTGCTGGTGATATTGTCCAAGGTGATAAAACCGGGGACAAACCCTTGAGTAATGTTGTGAAAAGCTATATAAAAGACACTTACAAAAAGCCAGGAAATGTGTATTTAGGGACGGTACATAGACTAGACAGACCAACCACTGGTCTTGTTATTTTTGCTAAAACTAGTAAAGCACTCCCTAGGTTGAATAAATTATTCCTTTCAAAAGACATTAAAAAAACCTATTGGGCCATTGTAAAAAATCAACCACCAAAAAAGGAAGATACGTTATTACATTGGCTTAAAAAAAATCCAAAAAACAATAAATCCTACACCTCTTTAAATGAAGTGGAAGGCAGTAAAAAAGGAATTCTACATTACCAAGTCTTAAAGCAATTAAATAATTATTTTTTGTTGGAGGTGAATTTAGAAACTGGCAGGCATCATCAAATACGGTCTCAATTATCCAGTATTGGTTGTCCTATTAAGGGCGATTTAAAATATGGCTTTGATAGGAGCAATAGTGATGCGAGCATTCATTTGCATGCAAGAACTATTGAGTTCATGCACCCCGTTAAAAATGAACTAGTAAAAATTACGGCACCCCTACCAAAAGACCCAGTTTGGGATGCATGCTCTTTATAATTTATTATACCTGAAAAACGTGCAAAACATTCCTGAAATATTAAAAATTCAAAAGGCTTTTTACAAATCTCAAAAAACAAAGAATCTAAACTATAGGCTTTCCATTTTAAAATCTTTAAAGAAAGAAATACTAGATAAAGAACAAGCTATTTTAGATGCCCTTTATAATGATTTCAAAAAATCAAATTTTGAAACTTTTATAAGTGAATTTGGCTTGGTTATTTCTGAATTGAATTTGGCTATCAAAAACTTAAAAAAATGGGCAAAACCCAAACGCGTTAAATCGTCACTATTAACATTTCCTTCCAAAGATTATATTTATAAAGATCCTTATGGAAACGTGTTGATAATTGCACCTTGGAATTATCCGTTTTTATTGGCTCTAGAACCTTTAATTATGGCAATAGCGGCTGGAAACACAGTCGTTTTAAAACCCAGTGAATTAACTCAAAGTACCTCAAAAATCATAACACAAATTATAAAAAATGTTTTTTTAGAGGATTTGGCAATTTCAATTGAAGGGGGCGTTGAAACATCTACGGAATTGTTAGCTCAAAAATGGGATTATATTTTTTTTACCGGAAGCACGAAAGTGGGCAAGATTGTCGCAGAAGCAGCAGCTAAAAATTTAACACCGGTAACCTTGGAGCTTGGTGGTAAATCTCCATGTATAATTGACGAAACCGTAAATTTAAATTTGGTTGCCAAACGACTGGCTTGGGGAAAATATTTTAATGGTGGGCAAACTTGTATAGCTCCTGATTATGTTATTGTGAAATCTGATATTAAAGAGAAACTTATAGATAATTTAAAAAAGGAAATTATCAAAATGTATGGCAATACTCCTGAAAAATCAAATGATTTACCCAGGATTATTAACAAAAATAATACGCTAAGGCTTAAAAAATTAATCGAAAATCAAGATGTTATTTTCGGCGGTCATATTGTTGAAGATGAAAATTATATTTCGCCTACTTTAATAAATGCCCCTAGTTTGGATAGCACTTTGATGTCTGAAGAAATTTTTGGACCCATTTTGCCCATTTTAGATTACAAAACTTATGAAGACATAGAAAGCATCATATATGGGTTAGACAAGCCTTTGTCTCTTTATATCTTTTCAAATAATAAATCGTTTGCCGATTTTATTTTAAACAGCTTTAATTTTGGTGGTGGTGTGGTTAACGATGTGTTAGTTCATTTTGGAAATCATAAATTACCTTTTGGTGGTATTGGTGGCAGTGGCATGGGACAATATCATGGAAAACATGGTTTTGATACCTTTTCCCACCATAAATCTGTAATGAAACGGGGTAATTGGATAGATCCTTCATTTCGCTATCCGCCCTACAGAGGAAAATTAAACTTGTTAAAAAAAATATTTAAGTTTTTAGGTTAATTTGGAAATGGATATTCAATAACCAATTTAACTCCTGCATTTGGTTTTGAATGCAATTGTAAATGGGCATTAATCAAAGTGGCTCTACTCTTCATATTAATTAAACCTGATCCTTTTTCAACCTCATTAATATGAAAGCCTTTACCGTCATCAGTTGCGATAATCTTTAAACTTTCCTTTTGATAATCCAACGTAATATTTAGGTTTTTAGCCTCGGAATATTTTACTGAATTTGATAAAAATTCTTGAATAATTCTGAATAAAATAATCTCATGTTTTCTGTTGGTGAATTCAATTTTGTCCCCGTCAATCTTCAATTCAGCAGACATGAATTTCATCTTTTTTAATCGATCTAATTCGTTTTGAATGGATTTTTCAAAACCAATGTTTAAAACTACTTCATTATTAAGTGTTTTGGAAAGTGCCCTGACCTCCTTTAGACTCTCCTTCAAGGCCTCTGAAGTATCCTTAAATTTATCTTTAACATCATCGGCAACTTGCATTTTTAAAATACTTAATTGCATACTTGCGAAAGATAACAGCTGCCCAATGTTATCATGCAACTCCCAGCCAATATTCTTTAAAGTTTGTTCTTGAGACTCCGTTTGGGCCAGCACGATTTCCTCCTCAAAAGCTTGTTGCTGTTTGAGTTTATCCAGAAGTAGTTTGTTCTTGCGCTTTTGAAAAACTACAAAGAAAATAATGACCAATGAGGTAATTATAATCAATACAGCAATCATGTATACTAATAAATAGCGTTCAGAAGTCGTACTAGTTAATCGTTCTGTGGTTTGCACCATATTAAAGCAAAGGTAAAGGTTGAATACATAATTAAATTAGCAAATAAATATATGTATCTTCTTAAATTTATATATGTCATGTCTCTATGTTCTCCATAAATATCGTAAAATACTATTGGTGTAATAATTAACCACCATATGAAAATAGCTCCACTGATATAAAAATTTATTGTTTTATAAAAGGTTAAAATTTTATCACTTTTCAATACTTCAAAAAAATAAAATGAAGTACATAAAAATATTATCAGAGCTCCCATGATACTAATTATTGGAAAGAATCTTGAAAAAAAATGTTCCCAATTAATTACAATACATGCTATAGAAATAATTAAAAAAATAAAACCTGAAAATTTAAGTGTCTTTCTAAATACTTCCGTTTTTAAGATTTTTCTAAAATAAAATACAAAAAAAAGTATAGCACCTATTTTCCAGTATAAAGTAGACCACCAATAGTTATTTATAAAGACGGTACTTTCAAGAAAACTTAAAATCCCATTATTTCTAATTAAAGATGTATAACTATTTGAAATATCTCCTATTGTAAGAAAACAAAGGAAAAAAATAAAATACTTCACATTACTAAGCTTATAACTCTTTAATAGTAAAATACCCGTTAATGCAGCTAAAAATTCAATTGCATAAGTTAATAAAGAATAGTTTTTAATTAAAAAGTCATCGGTCATGATTATTGAGGGTAACCATTTGGTCCACCAGTTCCATCATTTAATGGATCAGTAGGCAAATCCTCGTCACCTTTTTGTGCATAAAATAAACTCATACTAGCCTCAGATGTCTTTTTTTTGCCAGTTGGAACAATAAACATGGTAGACAAATCTTTTTTAGCCTGTCCTGCATTTTTGCCATAAACCCCTAAGTAAATGCGAATGCCTGTCATGTCATAACCTAAGCTGTCAGATTCAGCTTTTGCATAAGCTAAGTAATTCTCAATAACATCCAACGACCAATATGTTGATCTGTCATCTTGGTTTCTCCCCTGTTTTTTAGCTGCTGAATCTACCGCCGATTTTCTAAAGTCTGTCCAATTTTTGTTTAACTCTTTGGCCTCATTAACTGTAATAACACCTTTAGGCTTAACAATTTTGAGTCCCATTTCTTCTCCAACATGACGTGGACAGAAATAATAAGTTAAAACCGCTCCAATAATAAACCCTAAAATAATGTAAGTTAGTTTTCTCATTTATATGTTAATTTAGTTAATATTAGCTCCTCTAAAATAGTAAAAAGATTTAATTATTGTAAGGCTATCTGTATAAATACCCAATTGATTATGTAGGAAACCCTAACATACTTCCCATACCTACTGTAAATAACCAACAACCATAGACAGCATGCTCAATTGACACTAATAGGGTTGATTGAGTTTTTTTGAAAGTTATCGCAAACAAAATACCACCTAAAAAAGTCAAAATCATCACCAATGAGTTTTTGAAAAAAATATGTGCCCATGAGAACAGCATAGCATTTACTAAAATTAGAGTTCGGCTATTTTTGAAAATATCTCGGTATCTTTTAAAAAAGAAAGTTCTATAAATAATTTCTTGAGGATAAACCGAGAAAAAACTATAGACAAATAATATTATAAACCATAATTTCGGGTTGTTCTTAATTACAACAAACAACAATTCTAAATTTGATATGTAAACAAAAAGTATGGTAATTGAAGCTATGATAGAAAGTTTTACTAAGGTTTCTATCCAAAATAATTTCCAGTTTATGTTATTCACTATGATAAATTTTTCTTTTTCAACTTTCAATAAAATATAAACAACATAAAGAAAACCAAAAGCACCTAAAACCATTTTAATCCAAACAGAAAAATCGATAGCAAAACTAGCGGGTATCAGAACAAAAAGAATAAAAAATTCGTAATGTTTATAGCTCAATGAATTCATCCTAAAGGTTAATTAGTGTTGTGTGCTTGACTTCATTTATTACAAACATACTGTGAGTGCTACCAATATGGTTGATTGTGGTTAGCTTTTTAACCATAAATTCCCTAAAGGCAGCCATATCTTCAACTAAGACTTTGAGCAGATAGTCATAATCGCCACTTACATGATAACACTCTAAAACCTCATTTAGATTAGTGACTTCTTTTTCAAATTTAATTACAAAATCTTGAGAATGCTGAACGAGTTTAACATGACAAAAAACAACAAAATCCCTTTTTATTTTTGCTTTATCTACCAAAGCAACATACTTATTGATATAACCCTCTTTTTCAAGTTTTTTTATGCGCTCATAAACAGCGGTAACCGAAAGGTTAAGCTTGTTGGACAACTCCTTGTTCGTTTGTTTGCTATCAGTTTGTAAAAGTTCTAGCAAATTTTTATCGGTTTCATCAAATATCATAAATGAAAAATTTTCTTAAAATCACTCATTAACAAATAAATTAATGTAAAATTAACTAAATATTTAAATTATTTTAGTTTTATTTTCATCATATTAAAACAATCATTGTTTTTTAATCTTAAATATTAGAAATTTGAAGATTCTAAAACCTATAACATGATGCCATTTAAACCCGCAAACAATATACAGGATTTACAATATTTTGGGGAATTTGGAGGCGTAAATCCTTCCATTTCTGATTCTTCAACTTATACATTTCTATCGGCTAAAACCATGTTCGATACCTTTGAAGGCAATGCGGATGGTTGTTATTTATATTCTCGGCACTCCTCACCTTCCAATCTCTATTTAGGTGAAGCCCTAGCAGCCATGGAAGGTACCGAAACCGCCAATGTTTCGGCATCTGGTATGGGAGCTATCACGCCAGTATTATTACAATTATGCAGTGCTGGAGATCATATCGTTTCCAGTAGAACCATTTACGGCGGTACGTATGCATTTCTGAAAAATTTTATCCCGCGTTTTAATATTGAAACCTCATTTGTAGACATAACCGATTTGGAAAAAGTGGAAGCTGCCATTACAAAAAACACCAAGGTTTTGTATTGTGAATCCGTTAGCAATCCGCTTTTGGAAGTTGCCGATATTAGGGGTTTATCTCAAATTGCCAAAAAGCATGGTTTAAAATTGGTAGTAGATAATACCTTTTCGCCATTATCGATTTCACCAGCAGTTTTAGGTGCTCATGTGGTCATACATAGTTTAACAAAATTCATAAATGGCTCTAGCGATACGGTTGGTGGCGTAGTTTGTGGCACTCAAGAATTTATTAATAACTTGCGTAATGTAAATGATGGTGCCTCGATGCTCTTGGGCTCAACGATGGATAGTTTAAGAGCTGCTTCCATTTTAAAAAATTTAAGAACGCTTCATATTCGAATGCAACAACATAGCAAAAATGCGTCGTATCTTGCTGAAAAATTTGAAGCTGACGGGTTAAAAACTGTTTATCCGGGCTTAAAATCCCATCCTTCGTATGAGCTATTTAAGAGCATGATGAATCCTCAGTATGGTTTTGGCGGTATGCTAACTATCGATGTAGGAACCTTGGCCAAAGCAAACGAACTCATGGAACTCATGCAAAAAAGAAACTTGGGCTATTTGGCAGTTAGCTTAGGGTTTTATAAAACCTTATTTAGTGCTCCCGGCAGTTCTACATCTTCTGAAATTCCTGAACATGAACAAAAAGCTATGGGACTGACTGATGGGTTGATTCGATTTTCAATTGGATTGGATGCCGATATTGAAAGAACTTACCAAATGATGCGTCAATGCATGGTAGAACTTAACGTATTGTAGAACTTTTGAAAGTGATTATATACCTTTTATACGTTGCCATAAAGCCGATAAAAGGTCACCCAAACTTTCAAACTTGGGTTCAAAGGGTTTCATATTTAACCTCTCACCCTCTTTGTAAAGCCGTAGGCTAAATACTGAAGTAACAGGATTGCTATCGTCTAAAATAGGATAGCGTAAATCGTTATAGTGGTATTCATTTTCGCCTACTTTATAAATACTGTAATATTGATTGCTAAACCAAGCCAAAAGCTCAATATCTTTGTATTTGTCGGGATTTAAATCGCGTTGCTTGGGCACTTTCCTAAAATTCAAAAAACTGTTTTTGGTATCAAACAAGGAATGGTCAGCTACGAAATAATGGCTTTCCGTTTCTGCTATGCCATACCATAAAATATTATTAAAAATAGCAGGTTGCGTTGTAAAACGATTAAAAGGTATGTTGTTTTCTTTCAACGATTTATTAAAAACAGAATCAATATAGAGTTTGTTTACCAAGGTGAACAGCATATAAACGGAACTAATGCCAACCCCCATTTTCAATAAAAAGCGTCTTTTGTATGAAGTTCTATTAAAAAACATTAAAACTAACATACAAATTAAAAACGGAAATGTGTAGGCAGGATCAACTACCGCTATATTATTGAAAGCCACTCTGTAATTTGTAAAAGGCGCAAATAACTGCGTTCCATAAGGTGTAAAACAATCTAAAATAGGATGTGTGAACAAAGACAAAAACCATAGCCATAACCAATGCTTTTGGGTGGTCGTATGCAATCGTGCTCCTGTATTATAAAATTTAAACGATAACCAACCCAACACAAATGCCCCTAAAACAGAAAATAAAATAGAATGCATAAAACCCCTATGAAAAAGCATTGCATCAATTTCATTGTTATAAATCCAATTACCAACAAAAACATCTAAATCTGGAATGGTACCACCAATGGCTCCAAACAATAAGGCTTTATTGCCTATTTTCTTTCCTAAAACCGCTTCCCCACAAGCAGCTCCTAACACGATTTGGGTTAATGAATCCATATAATTATTTAAACGAATAACAAATGTAAGCAACTCTTGGCATTTGCATAGCTTCATTGAAAATCGTAACATTACAAATCAAAAAAAATATTCTGCATGGAAAGTCAAAATATCAAACCCAGAGTGCCACAAGATGAACACATTGTTGAAAACAAAGAATTAAATATTTGGGAAGCTCTCATCCCTGTTCTGGTATTAGTGGGCATGTTGGCTTACAATGTTTTTGTGTTTGGTGATGACGCTCTAAGTGGTTCTAACCAATTTATTTTGTTGCTAGGGGGCGCTGTGGCTGCTATTGTTGGTTTGTTTAACAAAGTAACCTTTAATCAAATGATTGATGAAGTAGCAGAAAACATTAAATCTACTACTGGTTCTATTTTAATATTACTTCTGGTAGGTGCTTTGGCGGGCACTTGGTTAATAAGTGGTATCATTCCCACCATGATTTATTATGGTTTACAAATTTTAAACCCTACTATATTTTTAATGTCCTGTGTTATTATTTGCGCCATTATTTCCATTGCTACTGGTAGTAGTTGGACCACTTCTGCGACCGTTGGTATTGCCCTTATTGGCATTGCAGATGCATTGGGAGTGCCTTTAGGAATGACCGCTGGCGCGATTCTTTCAGGTGCTTATTTTGGTGATAAAATCTCGCCTATGAGCGACACCACCAATTTGGCCCCTGCCATGGCGGGAACCGATTTATTTACCCATATACGGTATATGCTTAATACCACGGTTCCGACTATCATTGTGACGCTTATAGTCTTCATTATTATTGGTTTTAATTTAGATACCAGTGGAACTGCCGATACAAATGCTATTTTGAAATCCATTGAATCTTCCATAAATGTAAGCCCCTGGTTATTTGTTGTACCCGTAATCGTTATAATTTTGATTGTTAAAAAAACATCTCCTCTTATAGCCTTGTTAATTGGTACCCTTTTAGGTGGTATGGCAGCGCTTATTTTTCAACCAGATATTGTAACGTCTATTGGAGGCGGAGCACAATTGGATTTTACTACTGGTTATAAAGGCATTATGAATGCCATTACTATTGACACCTCCATACCTACCGACAATGAAGCATTGCAAGATTTATTCAAATCTGGTGGGATGGCAAAAATGTTGGGAACCATATGGCTTATTTTATGCGCTATGACTTTTGGTGGCATTATGGATGCTATTGGTGCCTTAACAACCATTAGCAAAGCCCTATTAAAGTTGTTCCATACCACATTTGGGTTGTTTGCAAGTACCGTGGCGAGTTGTTTAGCGTTAAATGTAACGGCTAGCGACCAATATTTAGCCATTGTTGTTCCTGGAAAAATGTATGCCAAAGCGTTTAAAGAAAAAGGCTTGGCACCAGAAAACTTGAGTAGAACTTTAGAGGATAGCGGTACCGTAACCTCGGTTTTAGTACCTTGGAACACCTGTGGAGCTTACCAAAGTGGGGTTTTAGGGGTAGATACCTTACATTATGCGGGATATGCTATTTTTAACTGGTTAAGCCCCTTTACTACCTTGCTTTTTGCAGCGTTTAGAATAAAAATTAAAATGTTAAGAGATAAGTAAAATTTAGTTTTTTAAATGAAATTTGACTTTGAAAAAAATAAACTAATGTCGTTAACGTCAGGAAAAAGTCATCAAGCAGACTCGTTTTATTGAATTTAAATAGGCTTCAAAAATTACTTAAGTCAAAAGGCTAACTATGGCATCAAAATCTTTTTCCTTGGCATAATCCAAAGCGGTTTTTCCATTGTTATCTTTAATAGTTTTATCGGCGTTATGTTTTAGTAAAAGTTGAACACTATCTAGCTTATTATACATTGAAGAAAAAATTATTGCCGTTGCTCCTTGGTTATTTACAGCATTTATGTTGGCACCTTTTTCAATTAAAAAGCTAGCCAATGGCACATTCCCTTTAAAACATACGCCTATTAAAGCAGTATTACCCGAAGCATCTTGGGCATCGAGAGGTGCTTGGTGTTCAATCAATAATTTTGCCATCGCTTCTTTGTCAAAATAAGTAGCGAAGATTAAAGGTGTAAATCCTCTTCCATCTTTAGCATTTACCAAATTAGGATTTCTTTTTAATTGTAGTTCAAGATTGGCAGTATTTCCTGATTGGATGGTGTTAAAAAACAATTCGGTCTCGTTCATTTTGGTTGTTTTAAAAGTTAAAAAAGAGGCCATCATAAAAAAAATGATAGCCTCTTAATTCCTAATACCTATTAATCAATTCTATATTAATTTATTTTAAATCGAATCTATCAGCATTCATGACTTTAGTCCAAGCCGCAACGAAGTCTTTTACAAATTTTTCCTCGGCATCATCTGCTGCATACACTTCGCATACAGCTCTCAGCTCTGTATTAGAACCAAAGATTAAGTCTGCACGAGTTCCGGTAAATTTCACTTCACCCGTTCTACGGTCTCTACCTTCAAAATACGTTTCGTCTTCTGAAGTAGCGCTCCATGTGTAAGTCATATCCACTAAATTCTTAAAGAAATCATTAGTAAGATGTCCAACATTATCCGTGAACACACCATGTTTAGAACCATCGTAGTTTGCACCAAGTACACGCATACCACCCACAAGAACGGTCATTTCAGGAATCGACAAAGCCATTAAATTAGCTTTATCAACCAATAAATCTTCAGCTTTTAAATCTAAGTTAGGATTCACATAATTTCTAAAGCCATCACCTAAAGGTTTTAAATAGTTGAATTGTTCTATGTCCGTTTGTTCTTGGGTAGCGTCTCCTCTACCTGGAGCAAATGGAACGGAAATATCGTGCCCCGCATTGCTTGCTGCTTCTTCAATGGCCGCAGTACCAGCCAGCACAATTAAATCTGCCATAGAAACAGTTCCTTTGAATTCTTTCTGAATACCTTCAAGAACATGAAATACTTTATCCAATTCCTCAGGATTATTTACTTTCCAACTTCTTTGAGGTTCTAACCTTAAACGAGCGCCATTGGCACCACCACGCTTATCTGAATCTCTATAAGTAGAAGCCGATGCCCAAGCAGTTCTTACCAATTCTGGAATACTCAACCCTGAAGCTAAAATCATTTTCTTTAATGAAGTAATTTCAGCATCACTTAATTTATAATCAACTTTAGGAATTGGGTCTTGCCAAATTAACTCTTCTTTTGGAACTTCTGGACCTAAATATCGATCAATTGGTCCCATGTCGCGATGCGTTAGTTTATACCAAGCACGAGCAAAGGCATCTTCAAATGCTTTATGGTCTTTATGGAATTTTTTAGAAATTTCTAAATAGTTTGGATCGGTTTTTAACGCGATATCAGCTGTTGTCATCATTAAAGCTTGTTTCCCATTTGGGTCTCCAGCCTTAGGCGCCATGCGAGCATGTGATTCAGCAGTTGGTGTCCATTGGTGAGCACCCGCTGGACTCTTTGTCAATTCCCAATCGTAATTTAAAAGCACATCAAAATAATCGGCATCCCATTGCGTTGGGTTAGGCGTCCATGCACCTTCAATGCCACTAGTAATGGTATCATCTAAAACACCACTTTTATAGGTGTTTTTCCAACCTGTACTCATTTCTGCCATAGGCGCACCATGAGGCTCCGGACCTACATATTTACCTGGATCTGCGGCACCATGGGCTTTCCCGAAAGTATGACCTCCAGCAATTAATGCAACGGTTTCTTCATCATTCATGGCCATACGCCCAAATGTTTCTCTTACGTCTTTGGCAGAACCTATAGGATCTGGTTTCCCATCGGGACCTTCTGGGTTTACGTAAATCCAACCCATCATTACAGCAGCTAGGGGATCTTCTAAGTCACGGGTTTGATAATCACCACTATTTCCGTAACGATTCTCATTGGCTCCCCATTCCGTTTCACTTCCCCAGTATACGTCTTGCTCAGGTTCCCAAATATCTTCTCTTCCTCCTGCGAAACCAAACGTTGGGAATCCCATAGATTCCAAAGCCACATTACCTGCTAATATCATTAAATCTGCCCAAGAAATTTTATTGCCATATTTCTTTTTTATAGGCCATAATAACAATCTTGCTTTGTCTAAGTTACCATTATCTGGCCAGCTGTTAATAGGTGCAAAACGTTGATTACCAGTACCAGCGCCTCCTCTACCATCACCAACTCTATAGGTTCCCGCACTATGCCAAGCCATTCTAATCATAAAACCTCCATAATGTCCATAATCTGCTGGCCACCAATCTTGAGAATCTGTCATCAACTTGGTTAAATCTTGTTTTAATTCATCGTAGTTAATGCTATTGAACGCTTTCGCGTAATCAAAGTCTTCACCAAGCGGATTTGATTTGGTTGCATGTTGTCTTAAAATATTTAATTTTAGTTCGTTTGGCCACCAATCTCTGTTCTTTACACCGCCTCCTCCAACAGTTTGTTGTTTACCACTTAAAAAGGGGCATTTGCTTGCATCTGAATCGTTAAGATCAAAAGTTTTACTATCCATTATAAACGTTGTTTTTTAATTTTAGAATAACGTAAAAATACGAATAACCAAGAGAAAAAACCATAATCATAACATCTTAATAAATTATATTGTAATTGATAAAACTTATGACAAAACGAAAATCAATAAACTCAAACGATAATAGGCTCTGAATAAATTTGGCTAAATTTTAATAAATGTAGTGTAAGGTTAAAATCATTTATTACTATTTTTATCAAAAATTTAAAAATTTTAAAATGGCACAAATAACATTAGGAGGAAACCCCGTAGAAACCTCTGGAAGCTTACCTGAGATTGGATCGAAAATCCCTAATTTTGAATTGGTAGCAATCGATCTTTCAACCAAAACACTTAATGATTACAAGGGTAGTAATTTAATATTGAATATTTTTCCAAGTGTGAATACAGGGATCTGTTCTGCCTCAGTAAGACAATTTAATACTGAAGCTAATGAACTGGAAAACACAAAAATATTATGTATTTCAAGGGACTTGCCTTTTGCACAAGACCAATTTTGTGCTGCAGAAGGTCTAGAAAATGTAGTTATGTTATCAGATTTTAAAACTGGTAAGTTTGGTAAAGATTATGGACTGATAATGACAAGTGGTGGTTTTGATAGTTTACATTCAAGATGCGTTATTGTCGCAGATTCCAAAGGAACCGTACTATATACAGAACAAGTTCCTGAAATAGCCCAAGAACCAAATTATAAAGCCGCTTTAGAGGCCTTGTATTCATAGAATGCTTAATGACTAAAAAAGAATCCTTTTTAAAAAATCGCCTTAAAAGTGTTGGATATGCTTTTAAAGGTGCCATTTTGTTATTAAAAACTGAAGCCAGTATCAAAATTCAGTTCGTTATAGCCATCATTTTAACCTTAATGGGATTCTTTTTTAATATTTCTTACACCGAATGGATTATCCAATTTTTAGCTATTGGTTTGGTTATGAGTATTGAAGGTCTAAATACAGCTGTGGAAGAAATTGCAAACTTTATTCACCCAGAGCATCACAACAAAATAGGACTCATAAAAGACATTGCTGCTGGTGCCGTATTTATAGCATCCATTTTTGCGTCTATTATTGGCTTAATCATATATCTACCAAAGATTTTTTAAAATACTAATCGCTCTAGGATTAACGTTAGTAATTTGTATTTTTGTTTAAACTAAAAAACATTAATGGCTAAAAGCAAAACCAAGACTAAAAGAGACCCTAGAAAAAAATTTAAACTCCCTAGTTTTAAGCTATCTAGCCAACAAAAATTGGTTTTAGGAAGCTTTCTAGTTATCTTTGGCCTGATACTTTTTATCGCTTTTGTATCATTCTTTTTTACAGGTGAAGCAGACCAAAGTAGTTTATCCAACTTTACTTCTCGTGACATAAAAACCCAGAACTGGTTAAGTAAATCAGGGGCTTGGCTCAGTGATTTTTTTATTCAGCGAGGTTTTGGCATGGCATCGTTTATATTTTCTGGACTCATTTTTATATCTGGAGTATATGTGCTAATGAACCTCAATAAATCAAAACTTAGAAAGCATTGGTTTTGGGGTATTTTGATTGTTATATGGTTATCCGTTTTTTTTGGTTTTTTCAAAGATGAGAATGACATTTTGGGAGGTACCATTGGTTTTGAGGTAAATTCATTTTTGCAAGATTACATCGGTAAAATAGGAACTTCTCTATTATTGCTATTTGGTTTAATAACCTATTTAGCAATTCGTTTCAAAGTGACATTTGAGAGTTTTACGCATCTTTTTAAATCGGCAAAGAATAATATTAAAGATGAATTTTCAGGACTAGATGACGAGAACATAGTTTCATTTGACAATAATTTATCCGACGAGGCTGAAGCTATCAAATCTGCCTTTGACCTATCAGATGACACCAATAACGCTTCAGAAACAAAATCGTCAAAAATAACACCCGTAGAGTTTGAAGTTTCTACTAAAGATATAGATGAGGATTTAGATATTGAAATGGAAGTTGAAAAAGTATCTGAAGAACTATCAGAAAAGGATAACCTTGCTAATAAATTGGTTGAAGATTTTGGATTATTTGATCCTACTTTAGAATTGGCTAAATATCAATTTCCGCCGCTAGATTTGCTCAAAAAATATGATTCTGAAGGGATTCAAATTAATCAAGAAGAATTAGAGGAGAATAAAAATAAAATTGTCGAAACCCTTAAAAACTATAGTATTGGCATTGCCAGCATCAAAGCTACTATTGGGCCCACTGTAACGCTTTACGAAATTGTGCCTGATGCCGGTATAAGGATTTCAAAAATAAAAAACTTAGAAGATGATATTGCGCTTTCTCTGGCAGCTTTAGGCATTCGTATAATAGCACCCATACCAGGCAAGGGAACTATAGGTATAGAGGTTCCAAACAAAAACGCAACCATTGTATCGATGCGTTCGGTGATTGCCTCTAAAAAATTCCAGAGTTCAGAAATGCAACTTCCTATAGCTTTGGGTAAAACCATTAGCAATGAAACCTTTGTCGTAGATTTAGCGAAAATGCCTCATTTATTAATGGCTGGTGCTACAGGGCAAGGAAAATCAGTTGGATTAAATGCCGTATTAACATCCTTACTTTATAAAAAACACCCTGCTGAAGTAAAGTTTATTTTAGTAGATCCCAAGAAGGTAGAACTTACCCTTTTCAATAAAATAGAGCGACATTATTTAGCGAAACTCCCTGATAGTGAGGAGGCCATTATTACTGATAACAACAAGGTAATCAATACATTAAACTCTCTTTGTATTGAAATGGACAATCGCTACGAACTTCTTAAAAACGCTATGTGCAGAAACATAGCAGAGTATAATGTGAAGTTTAAAGCGCGGAAATTAAATCCGAACGAAGGTCATCAATTTTTACCGTATATTATTTTGGTTGTTGATGAGTTTGCAGATTTAATCATGACTGCAGGTAAAGAAGTAGAAACACCTATTGCTCGTTTAGCTCAATTGGCTAGAGCCATTGGTATCCATTTAATTATTGCGACACAACGCCCATCTGTAAACGTTATCACAGGGATTATTAAAGCTAATTTTCCTGCACGAATCGCCTTTAGGGTAACTTCAAAAATCGATTCTCGAACTATTTTAGATAGTTCGGGAGCCGATCAACTTATAGGTAGAGGAGACATGCTATTTACTCAAGGTAATGATGTCATTCGTGTGCAATGTGCTTTCGTAGATACACCTGAAGTAGAAAAGATAACAGAGTTTATTGGCTCGCAAAAAGCCTACCCAGATGCTTACATGTTGCCAGAATATATTGGCGAAGAAAGTGGCACAAGTCTTGATATAGACATATCGGACAGAGACAAACTCTTTAAAGAAGCAGCGGTGGTGATAGTAACGGCTCAACAAGGTTCTGCCTCCTTATTACAACGCAAATTGAAATTAGGTTACAACAGAGCTGGTAGGTTGATTGATCAATTAGAAGCTGCTGGTATAGTTGGACCATTTGAAGGTAGTAAAGCTAGGCAAGTATTGGTTTCAGATTTAACAGCCTTGGACAAACTTTTAGAAGATGAAATTTAATTTAACACAAAACATGAAAATATATACTAGTATTTTATTGATAACACTTTCGTTAAGTGCATTTTCACAAAACAAAGCAAAAACACTATTGAACGAGGTTTCTAACAAAGTGAAAGGTTATGAGAATATTTCTTTGGACTTTAAGTATGTGCTTGAAAATACTTCTGAAAACATAAAGCAAGAAACCAAGGGTGATGTGGTTATGCAAGGTAATAAATACCGTTTGAATATCTTAGGGGTAACGCGCTTGTATGATGGCAAAAATACCTACAGTATAAGTTCTGAAGATGAAGAAGTGACGATTTCATCCGAAAATGATGATGAAAATGATGCCATAACACCTAGCAAAATGTTATCTTTTTATGAGGATGGGTATACTTACTCTCTAGATATTGAACAAAATGTAAATGGTAGAAAAATTCAATATGTAAAATTAACGCCTATTGATTCCAATTCTGAGATTAAAAATATTCTCTTGGGTATTGATTCACAAACAAAACACATATACAATTTAATCCAAATTGGAAAAAATGGCACCAAAACTACTTTAACCGTTAATTCTTTCAAAACAAATACACCTTTATCCAAATCCTTATTTACCTTTGATGCCAACAAATACAAAGATTACTACATCAATAAACTAGATTAGGTGCGTTTGTGAAAATATTAGATCGATACATATTAACTACATACCTAAAAACTTTTGTCAGTGTGTTTGTAATACTCATGCTGATATTTATTTTACAGACTATTTGGCTTTACATAAAAGAATTGGCTGGTAAAGATCTGGATATTGCTGTGGTATTTAAATTTATTCTCTACTTTTTACCCAAACTCATCCCTTTAGTATTACCACTCACTATTCTTTTAGCTTCCATTATGGTATTTGGTAGTTTTGCTGAAAACTATGAGTTTGCCGCCATGAAATCGACTGGCATCTCGCTGCAACGAGCTATGTCTGGACTTAGCGTTTTTATTGTAATATTGGCCATTACGACGTTTTTCTTTTCAAATAATGTGATTCCTTGGGCGGAGTTGAATTCGTATAATCTAAGGAGGAATATTGCCAAATTAAAACCTGCCATGTTACTGGCTGAAGGGCAGTTTAACGAGGTGGGAACTTATAATATTAAATTCGCCAGTAAAAGTGGTGATAGAGACCAATTCTTAGAAAATGTAACGATTCACATTAAAGGCGACAATGGGAGAACCAATGCAACCACTATTATTTCCAAAACTGGAGAGCTTGCCAGTGAAAAAAATTCTAATGTATTAAAACTTATTTTAGAAGATGGACATTATTACAGCGACCTATCCTCAAACAACCCCAGAAATAGAAACACCAATCCTTTTGCTAAAAGTACTTTTGAGAAAAAGGTTATCAACATTGATTTATCGCAATTAAATAATGTGGATTTTGATGAAAAATCTCAAACCGACAAATATAATATGTTGGATGTTGCTGGTTTAAATAAATCCTTAGACTCATTGGTAAAAAAAAGTGAGGAAGAATATGTAACATTTGCTAAAAATTTAGAATTGCGATCCAGTTTTGTAAATAATTTTTTAAAATCAGTTGAAAAAAACAAGGACTCTGCTTACACAGGAAATTTATTGGATGTATTGGATACTAAAAAGAAAGTAGAGATTCTTGAGGCCGCTTCAAGAACTATTTCAACCCCCAAACAAATTATTTCCACTAAAAAAACAGCCCTAAAAATCTCAGAAGAAAATATTAATAAACACATTATATCCTTACATGAAAAATTTGCTTTGGGATTTGCTTGTGTTATACTGTTTTTTGTTGGCGCGCCTTTGGGAGCATTAATACGTAAAGGAGGTATTGGCTTACCCATGGTTATAGCCATTGTACTATTTTTAACTTACCATTTCATTGGTATTTTTGCTACAAATAGTGCTAAAAAAGGTGGGTTTAACCCTATATTGGCAAGTTGGTTCTCTACACTGATTATGTTGCCTTTGGGTATTTTCTTGACCAGACGAGCTACGGCTGATAAAGGGTTATTTGATTTTGATAGTGTGATTGAACCTTTAAAAAATGCCCTTAAAATTAAACCTAAGGACAGTGTTGATTATCGATTTTTAATATCTTATAAAAACAATGAACTTATCAATGTTATCAACCATTTCGAAACTTTAGGACATGACGAATCCTGCAGATATGAAGCTTTAAAAGTTTTGGAATCAAGAGGAAATACTATTGATAGTTTGCGTGATATGGGATTAGTTATAAACGAAGATTTTGATACTTCAGAAACAATAATAAGAAAAGACTACAAACCACACTCAAAATTTGCCATTATTTTATTTATAATCGGGGTTATACTGCTTATCCTGCATTTTGTTTTTAAGAACAATAAAATGCCTTCTTTGGCTTCAGCATCCATTCAACTAAGTCTTGTTTCATTTGTTTTATTTGTAATTTATTATATCAAGTCGTTATTGAACATATTTAAATTTTACAACCACATTCAAAAGAGCACAAAAAAACCAAACCTATTTCTAATCATACTCGGCTTTCCTTTATACTTTATTACATACATCTTTTTAAATGATAAAATAAAGGAAGACTTAAAACTAATTTGTTTAGAATCTTTAAAATAAGCAATATCTTTGCATAATGAATGCGGAAACCATGACACAAAAAAATGCTTCTAAGTTTAAATTAAACACCATACAGGAAGCTATTGAGGATATTAGAAACGGAAAAGTTATTATAGTAGTTGATGATGAAAATCGTGAAAATGAAGGCGATTTTGTTGCTGCTGCAGAAAAAGTAACACCGCAAATGATAAACTTTATGGCCACTCATGGTAAGGGCCTTATTTGTGCACCTTTAACCGAAACGCGCTGTAAAGAGTTGGAATTGAACATGATGGTTCATAACAATACCGATCCAATGGAAACTGCATTCACTGTATCGGTTGATTTAAGAGGTAACGGTGTTACTACGGGTATTTCTGCCAGTGATAGGTCTAAAACAATAAAAGCACTAATCAATGATGAAACCAAACCATTTGAACTGGCTCGTCCAGGGCATATCTTTCCATTGGTAGCTAAGGAAGGCGGTGTATTACGTAGAACAGGACATACCGAAGCGGCTATTGATTTTTCTAGGTTAGCGGGTTTAAAACCTGCTGGTGTGATTGTTGAAATTATGAATGAAGATGGTTCCATGGCACGTTTACCTGAACTTTTAGAGATCTCAAAAAAACTAGATTTAAAAATTGTTTCCATAGAAGATTTAGTAGCATATAGAATGCAACATGATTCTTTAATTGAGAGAAAAGAAGATTTTCAAATCGAAACTAGATTTGGAAGTTTTAGATTAAGAGCCTATAAACAAACAACTAATAATCAAATACATATAGCTTTAACGAAAGGTATTTGGAAAGATAATGAAGAAGTGCCTACACGTATTAATTCTACATTGGTTAATAACGATATTTTAGGTACTTTAACCAATAATGTTGATGAGCAATTGGACAATATGTTTAAGGTTATCAATGATGAAGGAAAGGGCGCCATCATCTTTATTAACCAAGAATCACAGTCCATGAATATTTTAAACAGACTGGCTGTTTTAAAAGAAAATCAAAAGCCCAATGAGGTTTCCAAAGCCCCAAGAATCAACATGGATTCTAGAGACTTTGGTATAGGTGCTCAAATTTTACATGATTTAAATATTCACAAATTAAGACTGATCTCCAATACGGAACAAACCAAACGCGTTGGTTTAATTGGCTATGGATTGGAGATTGTTGATTATATTCAGTATTAATTAATTACTTCAAAAATTTTAAAAAGCCTCTTTTCTTTTGAATTGGGAACTTCAGATATAAAAGCATATTTCCCTGGCTCTAAATTAGCATAAAAATAACCTTTACTTCCCGCTGGCATATCATTTACACCACCTAAAAAGGTGACACCACTTGGAACCGGAGTAATTAACCCTTTAGGATCAGACCAATCCATCCACTTTTCTAATGCCTCCTCACTTGCCGATTCGGATAACTTAACTAAGTTGATATCATGCCATATAAAATTTTCATGAGGTTTTTGATCTTTTACAAATACTGAAAATATCTGTTTTCCTTTGGTAATACCTTTATCATAAGTAATGCCATCTTCACCAGACAATATTATATTAACGGTAGGGCTTGGAGGCTCATTACCACTATCTTGCTCGGTAACTACAAGTGGTTTCGCCATACCCATAAGTGTGTGAAACTTCCCATTAGGCATTTTCACATAACATTCCATGATATAATACCCCGGTTTTAAATTTACAGTCGTAATAGCGGTATGTTTCGGCGCAATTAATCCAGAGCCACCAGAAAATACGATCTCTCCAAACCAAGCGGGTAATTTGCCAAAGGCAGCAAAACCTTCTTCTGGTTTACCTTCATTAATTAAATCCATACCTTCCTCAAAAACAGGAGCAATATCGGTTATGGCATTTTCAACCGTTTTGCCAGCAGGATATTTATCTAGTAAAAAGAAATGGGTCTCATTAGATTGATTATTGTATTTAAAGGTGTTCCAACCAGATGGAATGGTGTCGGGAGCAAAGAACTCCATGCTCTTGGTGGTAATTTCTATGTAATTAGGTTTTTCTTCAATGACTTCTTCGTATTCAAAAGTCGTTTCAGTTTTTTTGTCTGATTTACAGCTAAAAAACAAAGTACTACAGATAATGGTTAAAAGTAAAAAGTTAGATTTCATAATTAATTGGTTTAATGATGTTTTAAAAATTGGTT
This sequence comes from Litoribaculum gwangyangense, assembly GCF_039543505.1. Classification (NCBI taxonomy): domain Bacteria; kingdom Pseudomonadati; phylum Bacteroidota; class Flavobacteriia; order Flavobacteriales; family Flavobacteriaceae; genus Litoribaculum; species Litoribaculum gwangyangense. The sequence continues at coordinate 511,242 of NZ_BAABJW010000002.1, forward strand.
AATTGTTGTAATTTCAATTCCTTTATGATCTTATCGATGTCCTCATGCTTTACTTCTTGGGTTTCAACATCTACAGCAAATCGTTCAGCATAAAACATCGAAATATTATATTTATCATTACCTTTTGAATAGGTTTCTTTTAGTTTCATACCATCGACAAATCGAGATTTAATATAGCCGTAGCTGGTTTCTTCATCATAATCCATTTGACTTGAAAACATATAGGTACCAACAGCACTTGCCCCTCGTTCTCCAGCACCATCAATTATCATAACTCGAATCCGTTTATTGCCTATATTATAGTTACTGCCACAAGAACCAACTCCCGGTAACATATTAATACTTGAAGAAGACAACGGTAAATCTAATAAGGTTTTAGGCAACCAAGACTCGAATTGTACCTTAGTTAAATGTGGCAATTCTTTTAGCTTTTCCATCTTATCTTGGGTTTTCGGAGCCTCTTTTGCCACTTTAGCTGCATTGTTTATGGTACTTTGCGTAATCTCTATCTCATTTTTTAAATCGTTGGTTACCTTTTTACAGGTAGATAAAAGTATAAGCGAGATACAGGTTAGCATGAATAAAATTGGTTTTTTCATTTCTATTGATTTATCGATTAACATTTAAAAAAGTTAAAATCACCTCCCAACGAAGCAATTAAATTTTCTATGGTTCCCATGGCGGAACCCAAGGAATATAAAGAATCGTATAAAATCTCTTTATACACATTACAGGCTAGTTCTTGTAATGCTAAAGTGATGTCTTCAGACATGCCAGTAGTATTCATTAGAATAAGTGCTTGAGAAGCTAGGGCGTATAATTTCACAAGAGTCATACTGTAAGTGGCAACTATTCCAAGCGGCATGGTTCCTATACCCGTAACACCAAGACCGAGCCCCATTTTAGCCATGATATCTTTGTAACCTTTCATGACTTCTTCCAATTCTTGAAGCTGTTGGTAAGTTGATTTTTGACCGCCACCCGTTTGGTCTGGCAGTACGCCATAAAGTTCTCCAGATGTTGGATTAATCATCCAATAAGCCATACTTTCCGTAGAACTATCAAAGAATTTAAGTGTTGAACCCGCAAAAACACGTAGCCTAAAGTAATTGTTCTTCTCTCCGAGAGATTTTGTGCTATACCGTTCATCATTGCTGGATTCGCGATTGAATGCCAAAGTCTTATTTTTTAGAGATGACCAAGCACTCGTCTCAAAAACCTGATGTTCTAATAGTGCCAAGGATGCTGTTTTTCTAATAGTTTCTGAAAATGCTCCCACGCCATCTTTGGTAATTGTCATATAGTTCGATGTTGGTAAATAATCAAACGACACATCACTGGATTTTCCATGAAGCGCAGGTTTAATTTTTAAAACACCTATTCGGTAGCCTTCTGGATAGGTAGCTGATTGGTTGTTGATACCATTGGGTAAAGGTTGCATCATACTTAAAAAATGAGATGGGTAACTAAATGTTCCTTTATTAAGCTGTTCTAAAGCGGTTTCAAAATTACCATCCTGTACCGCTTCATGCCATTGTCTATGACTCATGATGGCTCTTAGGTATTCGGTAAGTTGTAAAGACAGGGTTGGACCTTCACGTTCAAAGCACAAATCCACACTTCCTAAAAGCATATCATGGACTTCTTCGGTCATGGATCTATTCGGTTTAAAATCGCGATTAATGATATTGTCCCAACCAGCCAATACTCTCCTAATAGGTGTTTTGCTTCCGATTTTAACCTCAAGATACAATCCAATAATTCTATTGGCTGTACTAAAATCATTATAGGCTGGAAATTCAAAATTTTGTGTAACGGATTTATTGGTTTCTAACAATTCTACCTTAACCTGGTGTTTCTTTTTCTCCTCGAAGCTATGATAGGTAAGAACGTAAGGCGCAAAAGTCATGGCACTTAAATGCGTTTTGACCGCCTCTATGGTTTTATTTTGATCATCGGCAGGAATGCTGTGTATTTCCATACTAGCGGATAATCTATTATACATATAACCATTAGGCCTAACATCTAAAAATATGGCAGGTGGCCCTGAATCGTAAATGGGTTGAAATGCGCTGTCGTATTCATCAAAACAATCACCGTCGGTGGCATATAATATTAAGTCATTGTCGGTTTGTTTGGCTTTTAACAAGGAGGTAAAAATATCGGAACCAGTTTCTTGTAATTGAATGAGTGCCGTTGGATACACTCGTTTAATAGATTCTTGTAAATTGTTCAAAAAAATTCTTACCCCTTCGCCCCTGTAGGCTTCTGGCATACTTAAAGAGGTATCGTACATGAGTAAAACCCGTGGCACTATTTTATTTTGTTGCAACCAACCTGTAACGACTCTACCATTATCTGTTATTTTGAAGTTTTTGGCACCAAGGTTTTCAACTATGTTTCCATTACTGTCTTTGGGGAAAAGCGTTACTCGTACTTTTGGAAATGCTTTGGGTTCTATATTCGCATCCAAACTAACAACATCTTTAGGATTGCCTTTTTCTGTATTGTCTACATTTTGAACAAAATTTGAATTTTGAAGCAATCTTTCTCCTTCAAGGGTGATGGGTTCACCCAAAAAAGAATGTTCTTCTAAATTTTTAGTGTCCTTGTATAAATCTTGTAATGCTAAACAAGGCGTGAAACTGGAAATCTGACTTATGGATTGAGTAGCCATATCGTTCAAAGACATATTATTTAGAAATTGTAACTTGACCTGATTACCAATAAGCTGAGAGGCTTTCCAGGAGCCTTTAATAAGTTCGGTTTCATTCCAATTATCCAACGCATTTCTACAGCTTAAGGTGATTGTAATATCATCATCCTTTATAGAGTTAAGTGCTGGAGCCTCTTTAAAGCTTTGGTTCTTGTTGGTTGGATGTAAAGAACCGTAAGGGACTTTAGGGTCAAAAATATGGGCATATTTTTCTTCTCCGTTCTCTTTAAATACCACTGATGGGATATTGGCAGCATCAAACCTAAAGTGAACCGGACTGTTTCGAATGTATTTCTCGTCTAGTTGGTTGAGTAGACTATCAGCGAATTGATTGGCTTGAGTAATAGCATTGGGAATCTCATTAAAATGAGTCCCTTCACTTTCAAGTTCCAATGTTTTATGCCACTCTTTTATTTTTTTATCAGAAATAGGCGGATTGAAGATGGGACTATCCGAATTAAAAACTATTGCTTTGGCTTCGTCTATGGTAATCTGTGTTTGTTCAACCACAACATTGGCTTCAAATCCGGCTTCTACAAGCATATCTTTTAAAATCTCTGCCTTTTCTCGTGGTGTTGAAAGTCCGCTACGCATGGCGGCATGAATGCCATATTGGCTATGCCTGCTGATATCATGTAGGAAATCGGTGGTTCTAGGCACTAGCTTAAAACCATTTCTAACAAATTCCACAATAGCCTTGGGGTCTTTTTGTAATACCAGATTTTTTCGCATCCCTATAAGGTTGTCTGGGCTTTTTTCTAAGGCATCTATTATTTCTTCCCAAACACTAAATGGCGGTTTGCCAGTACCTTTTTTTAAAGTTACCGATTTGTCTTTACAACCCAGCATCTGTGGAAATAAAGAAACGCCCATTCCACCCAATATGAGGTGTTTAAAAAATAATCTACGTGATGCTTCGGGGGTCATGGTTTTTAAATATAATCTTGGTTTATAAGCTTGTAATTATTAAATCATATATTTTAAATTTAATTCCCAAAATTGAAATTGAATACTTGTGCTGCAGGTAATGTAACTGTTGTAGGCTCGTAGGTATAAACTGCAGAAGCTCCATCGGGGTTCGTTATTTCTGCTAATCGGTCTTTGTGGTCGAATAAAACTGTCGACCCTACACTCTCTCCTGCTGTCGATGTGAATTTGGTACAACCTGCTTTCCCTCTACAGGTCACCGATTCTTCTTTAACATCATCAGCACCCCTAAAAATTTTAGGGTGGTACACAAACGCCCACTCTACCATAGGATATTTATTGGGGTAAACGTGTAATTCATAGCCATTATACACAATAGGTTCATTAGGAAATTCTAGATTCACTTCTTTGCCATTCACTTTTGGAACAAAGGCTCCTGGCATACCCTCACTACCTTGGCTAAACATTTTAACCATGTTTTTGCCCATGCTTTTAACTTGATCAAATGGTATTTTATAGTATTGCCCTTTTTCACCCGAATATATATAACCATCTTTATCCCAATAGACCGGGTCTGGATTTTTGCCCTTACTATGGTATTCCATACGCATCGCCATAGTGTCAAAATCTAAAAAAGAAATGATTTTATCCTTTTTATGTTCTAACATCATTTTAATGTCTTCTCCATTTCCATTGGTTGAGACCACCTGTCTTATTTCTTTTATTTTTACATCTTGTCCATCTCCATCGTCCTCATCCCCTTGATCGTCGATGATAAGTCCATTGCCGTTTGTATCGATACCATTGTTGGGTGTGCTATCGGGGTCTTTGGTACTGCAACTTATAATTTCCCCCGTGGTCATTGAATCCTTATCATCCAAAACAATAACCATAGCGGTAAGTGTAGCTCTTTTCCAGGCGTCCAATGTACCAACCGTCCATAATTGGGAATTCTTGTCATAGTTACCTTGTGATACCGAAATATTGGCTACTTCATAACTTTTTGGTATCACCACTTTACAAACTATATCATTAGAAGCAGCTGGACCTTTATTGTTTACAGCCATGTTAAAGGTAACAGAACCACCTAATTGGGTAACCTCGGGTTGCACACTGTTTTGAAAGTGTAAATCGGCTTCAAGTGATTGTGTATTGGATGAGGCTACTCCATTTTGTGAAGGTTGTTTTTTATCAGATTCGGGAAGTTCTACCTCCTTTTTCGTGTCTTTTTGTTTATCGGTATTAGGGTTGGCAACATCATCTATAACTTCCTCCGTTTTTTTAGATACGGTTTCATCGGTTTTTCTGAGGATGGTACGTTCGGCAGCTTGTTCGGCTTTTTGTTTTAGTTTTTTTAATAGTTGGGCTTCTACATTGTAGCTTAAGCAAAAGGTAAGAACTAATAAGAGGATATGTTTTGTTTTCATAATTAAAATTTTAATCTGGTAATAATTCAAATTTTATCCATGCGGCACCACGGTTCCCATCATTCGTGGTTTTGGTGCCCAGTACTATAGGTCCCTCTAGGACTTTAGGATTATATTCTTGGTGACTTATCCAAGAGCGTCTTAACCACATGCCCTCAGTAGATTTATAACCATAGGATTTGTATTTGCCCGATGTTGAAACTGCATCGTCAAAAAAGTTAAGTGTAAAGCCATGCGCTTGATCTCCTAACATGAGGTCGGTCAAAATATCAGAAATCTTTATTTGTATCGAACTATTATATAACACCAAATCGTTACCATCGGTGTATTCTTTTAACCAACTATAAAGGGTCATGGTTGCATTGGCATCTGCCAATTCAGCAGCCGTAAGATTAAATGTGATTGCATTGTTAATATTATTGGTTTGAATCCGAGATTCTGGTAAATGAATTTGTCTATATTGATCGCCACAAGCCAGTTTATTGTTTTCATAAACGGGTACATCCCAAACACATAAATCATTCGGGTATTTTCCACCCCATTCACTAGAGATGGCATTTTTTTCAGAACCATTCGCAACGTACTTTAAGGCCATTCTCAAAGCATAATCATCTGGATTATTACCGCCATCTCTTTTATTGATACATTGCAAATCTGTTAATGTAACCTTGAGTTTAGTACCGGAATTAATAGGAACACATCTAGTAAGGGTTTGGTTAAAACTAGAGCCATAACCCATCTCTGCTCCTTCCAAATTAGTGAGTTTATAGGAAATTGGTAAGGCATATCTTGGGTCTCCTGCTCCTTCTTTAAAATAACGAGACAGATTAAGCCGTTGCGCTTCATTGGAGGCTTCAATTGCTTCAAAAGCTGCACCCGGAATACCTCCGTAAAACACCGCCTTCATTTTAAAATTATTTTTACTGTTAAAATAACTGATATCTGATTCCAACGACGCTTCTTTTTTCATGGCAGAAAAATAGCCATTAATGGAAAGGTTAAAATCTTTGACATCTAGATCTGATTCAATAATAGCAATAGCACGTCTTCCATAGGTTACACTAGAAACATAGAGCAAATTATTGTAATGCACGTTGGTATCGTTAACAAAGGTGTTAAACATGTCGAACTTTGAATTGTAAATGGTGAACATACTCTGCGTCATGTCCATCATATAATAATGGGTTTCTTTGTTTTGCGTAAAATCCAAATCCAATTCTGCTTGAATATTAGTACCCTTGTATTTTCCATAAATCTTAAATTCTAAATCCTCCTTAGAATGAATTTCATGATAATCAAAGCTGATATTACTGGCCACATGGGCATCTGCGAGCATTTGAATTTGTCTTACGGCATCTTGAAGTTCACTCAAATTACCTGGGTTGTTCACCTGAAAACTACTTTGCTGTGCGTTAATTAAATTGGTTGTAAGGGTAATGGGCTTTCTGTCCACATAGATCACCGTTTTCCTATCGGATATGTAATGATCTGCTTTTAATATGGCTCCAGGAAGCATCCATCCCTGAAAATTTTGAGTAACAAATTCATTAAAAGATTCATTATTAGCAGATAGCGTTAATTTGGTTGTAGAACACTTTTCAGAACCCACGGTTTGTTCTCCTAAGTTGGTTGAAGTTGACGTGTTTCTTTCGATAAAACTGGTGGGCTTAACCTGAATAATCCTATTGCCTTTGGTTTGATCTTGTAATTCAATCTTTTTTAAAGGTCTATTATATTTAATATCTGAAAGGTCTGAGTTGTTTGTGTTGTTATTTAAGCCAACATCGTATGAAACCATGCCAGATGAGTCAGAATTGGGGTTAATTCCTCCTGTGCCTAAAGTTGAGCTAGGGTTACTTGGTCCAAAATCGCTCGTGTTTACGGTTTTGGTATCACTGTCTGCATGGGTTGCTTCAGCTCCATTGTTTACCGAAGTTGTATTGGTTGAATTTGTAGCAGTACCATCTGAATTAGAGGTGTCATCATTTTGTGTTTCATTGGGTGATGTGTTTGTAGAAGATTCTGAAAGTTGACTTCCATAAAGCATAAAATTTGTAAACCCAATCTTAGCAGGATATCGGGAATCGTTAATACCACCACCAATAGAAACCATGGTGGGCTGCATTTTAAATCTAGGTAAAAAGAGTACTAATTGTTCGTCTAAAAGAATTTTTAATTTTCCAGAGTTGCATTCTACTTTGAGATGACGCCATACAGCATCTAAAGTTTGTAAAGTTGTTAAATGGTTTTTTGCATTTCCCATTTCTGGTTGGTTCCAATCGGTTTCTAGTCCATCGCGGTAAATTGCAAAAGGTTTGTAGCGTATATCATTGTTTTGGTAAGCATAGGCACCATCCCATAAACGCAAATAAAAACGTTGACCATAAAGGGACGAGGTGGTATCAAAGAAAATATCTAACTCAATAGTAAAATCGCCATTTATATAATTATTAGTTTGATCGTTTACAATTGGTTTTATGATGCCACCATGATGAATACTTATGAATTTATTGCCTGCAGTTTGGTCTATCGAAGCCAAACCACCAACCAAATCCCAATTACTAGGAAAGTCACCGATAGCTTCATGGGTTAGATTGTCTTGAAAGTTTTGAGCAAGAGTGACTTGAAAAGTTAAGGCAAATAATAAAATAATAATATTGGCAAGTTTCATTTCTTAAAATTTAGCGTTAATAGAACCTGAAATAGGAAAAGATAAGTTTCGTTCGGTCATGCCCGAACCTTCGCCCTTAAAACTCATTTTTAGTTCGGTTTTGGTACATTTTTCGATGGTTATTTCACCCTTTTTGAAAACAACGCGTTTGTTAATACGACTGGCATCACGGTTTTTGTTAAAGAAGCTGAGGTCTACCTTGACACTTTCTAAATTGGCATCAGGTATGGTATAACTCGCTTTTCCTTTTTTTATAATTTCTGTATTGGTTAAATTGAAATCAATGGAAACGATGCTTTCATTGGTGTAAAAATTGAATTGTATGTTATCACCATCAAAATTTAAAGGCGGTTGTGGATTTAAATCTTGTTGCTGCATGGTAAAGGTCTCGCCTTCCATGGTAAGTGTAACGGCTGCATTGGATTTTTCAATAGTTGCATTAGTTGAGATTGCTTCAGCCATTTGGCTATTTTTATTTTTGCAAGCCTGTAAGCTTATAATGCATAGCATGTATACTAAAGTTTTCATAAATAACTAGTTTTTAGGATCCAATCCTTTTTTAAATAAATCTTGTCCAGGCATTTTCTTTTCAACAGCGGCAGGAACTTTTACTTCCACATCTTCGTAGAAGTATTCAATTTTTCCTTTTCCAGAACCAAAAAAGGGGTCGTCTTTGATATAAATATTGATTTCAACCAAGCGGTTTTGATTGTCGAAAAGGGTGTAACTGCCTTCATAACCTGCCTCTAAAACACTAAACTTAGTACAGCCTAAACTGCCTCTACAGGACTGTTTGGATTCTCTGTAAGCACTTGAGTTCATCTCGTCTCTAAAGTGTTCGGGCTTCAACACAAAGGGAAAATCGACGTGCATAAACGGGTAAACCGCCAGTCCTTGTTTATCCATTTCTTCGAATGCCCCAAAAACGGCACCGGTTGGCAGTTTATAAGCACTAGCCATCATACTGGGTGCCATCATGCTCATACCAGGCATTGCTAAAAGAGCGGTTTTGGTATATTGATTTTCACTTTCATTAAAAGATATAAAGTAGCCATCACTATCTGTATAAGAGGTTTTAGGTTTTCCTGTGTTTTGGTCTTTAAAATGGGAACGCATGGCAATGGCGTCAGCATCAAAATAGCACACCATATCCGATTGTTTTTCTTTATCGTATGAGGTCACTCTTACATCGGTAGTGTACCAAGCACGTTTGGCTGCCGTATTGTTCTCTAAAGCAGGATTAGCGAATTTGGCGTTCGATTTAGAGGTTTCAGAATCTTTACTAGAAACAGATTCATTGGAATCACCATCATCACCATCTACAACATCATCAATAGTTTTCTCTGTTTTTTGAGCAACGATTTCATCAGTTTTGTTTAAGATGGTGCGCTCTGCAGCTTGCTCTGCTTTTTGTTTCAGTTTTTTTAGTAATTGGGCTTCGGCTGTTGAAATAATACTTAAAGATAGCACTGGTATTAGAAGACTTTTTAGTTTCATTTCGTTTGGATTAATTGGATAAATTTTGGCTTATTGTATTGATTAAAGGTAAATTAACAAGTTTGAAATCAGGATTATTGATTTATAAAGCAGGTGAAATAATTTATAGATTGTACAGATTAAATTGTAAATTGTAATTGAAAAGGAATTCTATTTTGCTTTATCAAACTATCAATATTAAATTACCGTTGATGTATTAGATTGCCCCATTTGTATATATCATGAGTTTCATATGAGTACTGTTTTTTATTTTTAAAAAAAAATTATCAATGATAAAAGCCATAATTATAGATGACGAACTTAATGCCATTAAAAATTTAAAATGGGAAATTGAAAATTTTTGTGATTATATAGATGTGTGTGATACATTTACCAACCCAAGAGAAGCTATTTCTGCCATTAATTACTTAAAACCAGATTGTGTTTTTTTAGATATAGAAATGCCAGAAATGGATGGTTTTCAATTGCTTAATCAACTTGATTTCAGAGATTTTGATTTAATTATAACGACTGCCTACGACAATTATGCCATAAAAGCTTTTAAAGAACATGCCATTGATTACCTTTTAAAACCCATAGACTCAGAAGATTTATTGGAAACCATTTCACGAGTTAGAAAAAACCAACAAGAAAATGAATTGGGTACCGAAGTTAAAAAGCTAATAGAGAATCTCACACTCCCTAAACAGCCCAAGCGATTAGCGATACCGCTGGTTGGTAAAACCATATATGTAAATTTGGAAGAAATCATCTATTGTAAATCTGACGGTAATTACACCGAGATATTCTTAGAAAACAACCAAAAAGAAATACTATCTAAAAAACTAAAAGAAGTTGAAGCGCAAATGAACCGGTCGTTTTTTAGGGTACACAATTCGTATCTAGTTAATGTTAATTACATTCGCGAGTTTGTAAAAAACGAAGGCAATTATCTTATTTTGAGAGACGGTACTAACATACCGGTATCGCGAGCAAAAAAAAATGAACTTTTGGAATTTTTAAACAGTTAAATACTTTTGGACCAAGATTTAACATCCTATTTTTTTAATTATTCATTCTCAAATGGCTTCATATATTTTACCATAGGTATTCTTTTTATTCTCTCTGTCTTTCATTTTTTACTCTATTTTCAACATAAAGATAAAGTATACTTGTATTACAGTTGTTATTCATTTTTCATCATCTTTTCGCAATTGCACCATCTTCAGGAAGGCTTTCTTTATCAGTTGTTTTCATATTGCCCATGGATGATAAATTACCCCATGGTGGCTACTGAAATATACTTTGTTTTTTATGCCTTGTTCGCATTTCAGTTTTTAAATTTAAAAACTGAATTACCAAAATGGCACAGATATAATATATACACTTTAATTGCAATTATAAGCTTTTGCCTAATTGTTTTGGTAGTATATGCGATAAGCCAAGATTATAGTATATTATTAAAAGGCTATTTTATTTTTACTATCCCCATGATAGTTTATGCGTTGGTGATGTATATTCCATTTTTTAAAATTAAAAGTCCACTTAAATATTATATTATAGTTGGTTCTTTTATTCTAATGCTATCCTCAATTATTTCACTTTTAAAGTATTTAAACCTGCAAAGCAAGGGATTATCCATAGAACCTTCTTATAGTATTCTCTACATTGGTTTTATACTCGAAAATGTGCTGTTTGCTTTAGGTTTAGGCCATAAACAAAAACTGATTTTAAACGACAGAAATACATCTAAAAATAAACTAATCGAGCAGTTAAAGGAAAATTCCACCCTTAAACAAAAGATACAGGAACAATTGGAAATTGAGGTTGACCGACTTAATAAACAAGCTGAAATAGATCGCCTTAAAAACAAACAAACGCTTTACGATAAACAGTTTGCAGAATTAAAGGTTTCGGCACTACGCAGTCAAATGAATCCGCATTTCATATTCAACGCCTTAAACTCAATAAAACGTTACATCATTGATAATGAAAAGGAAAATGCCGTGTTCTATCTTAATAAGTTTTCTAAATTGGTAAGGAAAATATTAGCATCATCCATGGAAAAAGAAAGTACTCTAGCCGAGGAAATCGAAACCATAAAGCTTTATGTAAATATTGAGAATATTAGGTTTAACAATACCATAGGCTTTGATCTCGTAATAGACGAAACACTTAATGTATCAACCATTAAATTACCTTCATTAATAACCCAACCGTTTATTGAAAATGCGATATGGCATGGGCTTTCGTTAAAAAATGATAACCGAAAACTAACTTTAAGTGTTCAAAAAAAAGGCAGTTCCCAAGTTAGAATTGATATTTTGGACAATGGTATTGGACGGGAAAGATCAACAAGAATTAAACAGAAAAAATTATTAAAAAAACGTTCTGTTGGTATTAAACTCTCTAAAGAACGTTTGAAACATTTTAGTGATAATTATAAAAGCAAAAGCAAAATAGTTATTACCGATTTGTACGAACAAGATAAACCCGCAGGCACCAAAGTTTCAATATTAATTCCTCTGCAGTAAAGTTACAATCGGTTTAATCGATAACAACTTTCTTAACAATTTTTGCATTATCAGCATAAATATTAAGCAAGTATATTCCTGAATTTAATCCTTCTACATTTAAAGTTTTTACATCACCCGACTCTTTTATAACCTGTTTACCAAAAATGTCGTATAGTGCAACCGCGCTAATTTCAACATTCGATTTTATAAAAAGTTGTATTCTTGCTGGATTTGGATATATTTTGAAGTTGGTTTCAGATATGTCCTCAACGGTTAAAGTGGTATTTTGATACACCCTTACATAATCTATAACCATAGAGCTGTCATTAAAATCATTTAAATCTGGGGTACCAGCAAAACCACCAACGGCCACATTCAATAATAAATACTGATCTAAATCAAACACCCATGAACCACCATTTGATTCCATTTGTGTTTTAGTAACCGAGTAATAAGGAGTATCATCTACAAGAAAAACAATTTTATTTGGTGACCAATTTACAGAATAAAGGTGATAATCGTTCACAACATCCGTCAATCCAAAAGTTTTAGTAAATGGATTACCACCAAATCTTCCAGGTACGTGAATAGCACTGGAGGTTGTATTATCAGCGTGAAGACCATGTTCCATGATATCAATTTCGCCACAAGCAGGCCACGGGGTATTTGTAACACCAGACTGATACCAATACCCACCAACCTCTGCTATATTCGTCCCTAAAGTCCATATTGCTGGCCATGAGGTTGCACGTGCTGGTAACTTAGCTCTCACATCTACCCTACCATAGGTGAAAGAAAATTTTGAATTTAATCTTGCTGATGTAAATTGCAGTGAAGCTGCTCCCGGTTGAGCGGATGGCGTATAATCTTCTCGTTTTAATATAATATTTAATTCGCCATTCTGTAAATATGAGTTATCCATCCTATCTGTATAATGTTGCAACTCATCATTAAACCAAGTGTAACCTCCAAGATCATTATTAACACGAGGTGCATATGTTTGGTGAAACCAATTGGTAGAATTTATAGCTACTGGAGTGGAGCCTGAATCGAAATTATCTTCCCAAACCAAATCTGTGTAAACAACGTCTATTGCGTTGGGCTCAGTCCAGGTTGCCCCGTAATCTATATCATCAATTAAATAAGTACCCGATACCAAAAGACCCCCATCAATAAAAGCAGTTAACCGATTATAAGTTCCACTTCCAACTCCAGCATTTGCACCAAAATCAAATGTTAACGACACCCAATTATTCCCTGAAGAACTTGGTAGGTCTTGTTGCACTTCAACTGTAGGATTTGTACCCTGTTCTAATTTTAAAATAACATTATGAGCATTAGCATCCGAAGAATAAAACGATAAAGTCAATGTGTTTCGATATGCTAAATCGATGGGTTGCACTAAATCTATATAAAAACCTTGATATTCAACAGAACCATCATTTATAAATTGTCCAACAGGATTATTAGCATCAGTTGGGTCTGTGCTAAATGAAAACGAACTTCTAGAAAAAACTCTAAAATTATCTGAAGAACTGGAAAAATCAATGGGCAATTGTTGTGCATAGCACATTAAACCGAAAAAGGCAATAAGGATTGATAAGTAATTATTTTTCATGCAAAAGTGATTTTTGTAACAAATTAGTGAACTTAATTGACATATTGATTTTTCGAACCCAAACAAAAACCATACAACTAAAATACTATAGCGATTCTTGAATAATGCCTACCATTTTTTCTGCTCTATTCCTAACGGTTTCTTCGGTCCAGGAGAGTTTAATTAAGCTAGATATATTTCTGCCAATAAAGTGGTCAGATTGAGGATATTCTTTAGTTTGAAGATATTCCATTCCTTTTCTAACTTCATCGGAAATAGGGAAAAGTGATTTTAAATCTTTTAAATGCTCCCATTTCCTTATGTAATGCCAATTATTATCATAGTAGTGAAAACAAGCATCTATTCCATGGTCCTTAAATTTTTGTGATACTTTCCGCGCTATTTCTAAATCTGGTAAAAAGAAATTTAAAAAAGCATAGCTCTCCTCACCGCCTTCAGGAACGGTTCTGAAAGTAACTTCTGGAATTTTTGATAAGGCATCCCTTAAAATGGTATAGTTTTTCTTCTGAATAGCCAAGAACTCATTTAAACGCTTTACTTGTGCTAAACCAACGGCAGCATGTAATTCTGATATACGGAAATTATACCCCAAAAATGGATGTGATTCTGCGCCTCTATCGTTCCCAACATGGTCATGTCCATGGTCGCTGTAATGGTCCGCATTTGTATAATATGCTTTGTTATTGGTTATTACCGCACCTCCCTCTCCACAGGTTATGGTTTTTACAAAATCGAATGAAAAGCATCCCAAATCTCCAACGCTTCCAAGTGGCTTTCCCTTGTAAGTGCCTCCAATAGCTTGACATGCATCTTCTATTAAAAGTAAATTATGTCTTCTCGATATGTTTAGCAAATCGCTCATTCTACCCATACTACCACACATTTGCACCACCATAATGGCTTTTGTTTTAGGGGTTATGGCTTTTTCGACGGCCTCAGGGCTTAAAGTTAACGTGTCATCAATGTCTACCAAAACAGGTATGGCTCCTAACATCATAATAGCTTCAAAACTAGCCACAAAAGTAAATGTTGGCATGATGACCTCATCGCCTGCTCCAACACCAGCTGATGCCAAGGCTACAGACACGGCTGCTGTTCCGCTAGAAACGAGTTGCACATATTCAGCTTTAAAGGAATTTTGAAGTTCTAGTTCTAATTCTTTGGCTTTCCAATTGCCGTTTCGCATACCATCAAAACCGTAGCGCATGAGCACCCCAGTATGTAATACATCGTTTACTTCTTTTCTTTCGGCATCGCCAAACAATTCAAATCCTGGCATAATCTATTTCTTATAATTCAATAACCGATTCTGAAATTGGTTTCCTTACTTTTTTCAGTTCAGCGAACATATCATCTTCTGCTCTGTAACCAACAGGTAACAACAAAACTGATTTTAATCCTTTTTGTTTTAGTTGAAGTATTTCGTCATACTTATACGGAACAAATCCTTCCATTGGGCAAGCATCAATATTTTCAATAGCGCAAACAGTCATTAAATTTCCAAGGGCAATGTATGCCTGATTTTTAGACCAATTCTGACGTTCTTCTATGGTCATAGTATCCATAGTACTAATTAAGCTATCTCTATACGGCTTAAGAATAAGTTCAGATGTATTTCGTATGTTTTTAATATTATCATAATAATCTATCACATCTGAACTTGTGATATCGTCTTTTATACAAATTACCAACAAATGTGAAGCTTCTAGAACTTGCTTTTGATGATATGAATGTGGAACTAAAGCTGTTCGTAACTCCTCATCGGTAATGACAACCAAAGTGATCGTTTGTAACCCAAAAGATGTAGCTGTTAAGTTGAATGCTTCTTTTAGAGTATTTAACTGTGTTTCAGAAAGCCTTTTAGTCTTGTCAAATTTTTTAGTAGCATAGCGCCACTTTAATTTTTCGATGGTATTCATACAATTATTAAATTTTTTACAAAAATAAGGTTTGAAATGTGTTTTTTTACCACAATATTAAATTAATTGAATCTAATATTTCTTTTAAAAAATATTCTCAAAAAATTGGTGTTTTATTTGAAAGAATTAAAAAAGGATTCTATATTTGCACCCGCATTCAAGGGGATACCTTGATGAGGCACTCTTGGAGAAATGGCAGAGTGGTCGAATGCGGCAGTCTTGAAAACTGTTGAGGGTCACACCTCCGGGGGTTCGAATCCCTCTTTCTCCGCATAATAAAAACCTTAACAATTGTTAATCAATTAGTTAGGGTTTTCTGTTTTATAAATATCCTCACATTATCCCAGCTTTATTTGAAAAATATAATTTTTAATTTCATTAATTTAGCGTAATAAGTTAAGCTTTTTAATAAGAAAGAATATTTATCTTCTTTCGTTAAGGTTATTTATTTTTAATATTGTCCGCATTTAGTCTAAATAAAGATATAAAAAACATGGTATGCGATCCTATATAACCACATCCGCCTGTAACTAAAACCGTTTTTTCATTACTACGTTTTTTTCCATGTTAATAATGCCAGTAAAACCGATACACAAGCAGCTCCAATCCAAAAAATAGAAATGGTATCAAAATTATAAATTGCTTCTCCGTTGACAACTGACTTGTTATTTTCAATTAGATAACCACTAGCTATATCTTGTATGCCAGCTGCTGCATAACTCATGACACCAACAATACCCAAAGCAGCTCCTGAAGCCTTTTTAGATGCTATATCTACTGCCATTAAACCTCCTAGATAGCATATAAGTGCTCCTATGCCAAGTCCAAAAATTACCATACTTAAAGCATCTAACCACCATATTTTTTCTGGAAGAAGTAAAAAAAGAGATAAGGCAAAAACATTCATTAGTCCAAATATTAATGCTGGTGCATTTCTACGTCCTTTAAAAAATTTGTCAGAAACAAATCCTGAAGACGCTGTTCCTAAAATGCCACAAACCGCACTGATAGCGACCAAAGTATTTGCTTCGGTTAAAGAATAGCCTTTAGCGGCTTCAAAATAATATGGACCCCAACTGTTCACTGCATATCTGGATATGTACATAAAGGCACTGGCAAATGCTAAAATCCATACATAAGGGTTTTTTAGTACTCCTTTTTGTTCATCCCATGTAGATACTTGTTCTTTTTTGAAATCTTCATTTACTGGAGGCAAACCTTTGCTTTCTGGTGAATCATGAAAAAACAAGGAAATCATCAATGCTCCTAATAACCCAACAATCGCCGCTGCTCTAAAACCCCATTCCCATCCAAAATAAGACACCACTACAGCAGTCAAGACATAGGTTAAGGCTTCTCCTATATTATGACTTGTACTCCAAAATCCATAAAAACTTCCTCTTTCCTTATCTGTGTACCACCTTGAAAGTGATACAATACAAGAAGGAGCTCCCATGGATTGTACCCACCCATTTATTCCCCAACAAACAGCAAAAAAGAAGAACGTTCCTGTGAAACCCATAATTAGATTTGCCAAAGCTGATATTAACAATCCAGTCGCCATAAAGCGTTTTATGTTGCTGTGATCTGCCAAAAAACCATTAGTAAGCTTCCCAATAGCGTAAGAAAAAAATAATGCTGAACCAATTACACCTAATTCTGACTCTGTTAATATTCCTGCGTCTACTATCGGTTTTTTAACTACATTCAAACTTAAGCGGCATACATAATATAAACCGTAGCCTAAAGTAGCGGAAATGAACACTTGCCATTTTAGTTTTTTATAAAACGTTTTTTGCTGTTCATCTTGTAAGGTAATTACTTTAGGATGTGACTTTTTAAAATAGTATATCATGGTTTTGAAAGTATATATAAACTTTTTTAATTAGAAAAAGCGCAGCAATATACTGCGCCATTTCATCTTCAACTAAACTAAATAATTAACGTGCTATTAATCATGAAGCTTTTTACTCCTTAAATAACTTAATAATAATTGTGGTCTATCAGTTTGAATTATATCAATATTATTTTCAATAAACCAATCATAAACAGATAGATCTTGGACTGCTTTTTCATCGTCATGACCAGCATTATGTTGTGGCCAAAGTGCGTTCACCCATATACTGGCGCCTCTTTCTCTAATTTCCTTAAACTCATTGATAAATGTAATGGTGTCATTGGCAACAGTAAACTCAAACGCAATAGGTATTTCATTTGAAGACAAATACGCTTCAACAGTTGTTTTAGCATCCTTATCCGGTAAACTTATTATGGGCATGAAATGAACCTTATTTAAATAGTTCCCAAATTCTTTTTTAACTTCAGATAATTGTTTTGAACCTTTTATTATGACTTGATTTTGTGTACCAGTTTCTAGAATAATCTCATAACATTTATCAAAAATCTCATAGCTTTTATCCAAATTGACTAAAATCTTATCTTTTGATACTTCCAAGGCTTCTTTTAAAGTAGGTATTTTATGTTGAGTTGCAACTCCTAAACCATCAACTAAACGTAAGGTTTTGAGTGAATCTAAAGTCCATTCATTTATCAGTCCTTCTCCATTTGTCGTTCTATCTATAGTTTTATCGTGCATTAAAACCAATTGACCATCTTTAGTTTCGCGTATATCTATTTCAACCATATCAATGCCCATGTCAATACAATTTTGGATGGCTTGAAGAGAATTTTCTGGTGCATGACGCCAATCTCCACGGTGTGCAACCACAATAACCTGATTATTCCCAGAATCTTCTAGGTTTGCAATTTTATCCTCAATATTAGGTTTTATTATTTTTTTCGTGTTGTTGGATTCAACTGAATCACAGGGGCAATCGTTTTTACAACCTATAAAAACGAATAATAAAACGATGATTAACGAACTTAATAATCTCATAATTTAAAAATAGATTGATAAACTAATATTTAAAATAAAACAAACACAGCCTTATTTAATCTTGGCTGTATTTGTTTCATCCCAATACTTTAGAACTTGTTACTTTATGACCAATTTTGTTGTTGCTAACTTATCATCTTCTACGACCTTCAAAATATATACTCCAGCTCTCAAATTTGAAATTCCAATTTTTTCATTTACTTCAATACTTTTTGAATACACTTTTTTCCCTAGCATATCAAAAATTTGAATAGATTTTACTCCATTTGATGCTGTTGATACATAAAACTCTCCATTATTTACTGGATTAGGATATACAGAGAATCCGTTAATAGATTCTTTAGAAGTTGATAAAGTGATAGCATTAACATTTGACGTATGCTTTGCGTTTTTACCATACATAGGCCAACCTCCAACTTGTAAACCTGTTGCTGATGTAGTTAAAGCACTTAATTTACCACCAGAAACTGTTTCAACTCCTACATATATTGTACCATCTGAGTGTATTGCAGCAGGAGATGTAATTTTAGCACCTAAACTTAGAGGAGTGTAAGCTTCTGTACCATTGGAATTAAGTACATAAAACATACCACTCGTATCTCCAAAATAAATTCTACCTAAATTATCAATAGCTGGTACAACTTCAATTGGAGCTGATGCAGTATAAGTCCATAATATTGCTCCATTAACAGGATTAAACGCTTGCATTTTCCCTCCTGCATTACCCAAATACAACGTGCCATCAGCAGCTACAGCAGGACCTCCCTTTTCGGCATTTTCACCCGTAAAAGTTACGGACCACTTTTCGGTTCCATCTGCTGGGTTATATGCCTTTAAAACACCATCTCCCGCTGCATTTAATTTGGCAGAAGCATAAATGGTCCCATCATTTGCAAGTGCTATAGCTGAACTAGCATACCCGCCTGAGCCATAAGTTGCAAACCATTTTTGAGTACCATCTGGATTAATCGCATAAATATTATCATTGGTAGCTATGGCATAAATAGTTCCATCGGACCCAATAGCTGGAACACTATTAAAATCTGTACCTATACCGAAAATCCAATTTTCTGTTATTAAATCAAGAGAATAATTACGTAGACCTCTATCATTGTTGTTACGGGTAAGAATATAAACCTCACCGTTGGTTGCAAAAGCGGGGGCTGAATAGCGTACTCTTGAGTTCATATAAAATGTACGTAAAGTATCCCCTGTAGAAGCATTAAATCTGTGTACTCGTCTTCCAAAATGTCCACTTATGTAAACTGATCCGTCGGCATTTATTGAAGGACTGGAAATAATTTGATCTACTTTATCTTGCAAAGCACCTTCGTTTACATGCCCTTGCCATTTTAAAGTATTATTTGGGTTTATAGCAAAAACATTTTCAGGTGAAGTTTCATATGTAAGCGTATTTCGTATTGCGTAATCACAAGCTATATAAATAGTACCGTCATCTGCAATGGCAGGACCAGAATATGCTACTTTATCTGGTAAGGTATAAGACCAGCTTTCAACCAATTGCCCGTAGGAGGCCATGGATAATAATAATCCGAATACTGTGTAAAATTTTTTCATAATGTTTAAGTTTAAAATGTTAGTTGTTAGGACGGCTCATTTTGTGAACCGTCCGATTTATAATTAATTAAGTGATTATTAAATTATTATCTACCTGTATGCTTCGCGTCCTTCGAACGCATAGGCCAGCCACCAGAAGCTAAACCTGTCGCATTTGTTCTTAAAGCATATAATTTGCCAGTTCCGTCAGCTTGATCAGCTGCCACATATATAGTTCCATCCGATCCAATAGCTGCTGATGACCAAACTCTTGAACCTAATTGTATTTCTTTCCATTTTTTATTCCCATCAGGATCAATAACATGAAAAAAGCCAGATTCATCACCGACATAAATATTACCATCATTATCAATTGCAGGTGTCACTAGGGAAGATCCTAATAAATCATAACTCCATTTAATGGTGCCATCACTCGTATTGTAAGCAATAAGTTTACCATCCTCACCAGCAGAATAAAGCGTGCCATCTGTTGAAATTACAGGGCCTCCTCTTGATATTTTATTACTTCTTCCTACGCGCCATTTTTCAGAACCATCATTAGGATTATAGGCGATTAAAACACCTCCTGAAGTGGGGTCTAAATTATTTCCCTCTCCGGAAAAATAAACCGTACCATCCTCACCTATTGCAGTTGCACAAGCCGTCCAACTACCATATTCAGATTTCCATTTTTCCGTACCATCTGGATTAATGGCATAGAAAAAATCATCAGTACTACCTATATAAATTGTTCCATCTGCCCCAATAGCTGGTGTCGCATTTATATCACCTCCAGATAAAAAACTCCATTTTTCAGTTCCATTGGGGTTTAGTGCAAATAATCTATCTGATTGTGAACTTATATAAATTGTTCCATCTTGGGCAAAAACCGCTCCATTATACCGTGGGTTACTTCCAGTATCAAATTGGAATCGTAGTGTGCCATCAGGAGTAAAAGAATATAAATTATCATCATATGAACCAAAATACACATTACCATTAGCATCAATAGATACGGTGCTTCTATTTATATCCCCAGCAGCATAGCTCCATTTAAGAGAACCACCTGGGTTTATAGCAAACATATTATCCGGACCATTTTTGGCGCTACAAGCAATATAGACGGTGCCATCATCACCAACTGCAGGAGAGGCACTTTCAAATTTCCCGGGTAAATTAAATACCCATAATTTTCCTGGCTCCGTAGTTGCTGTTGAAGGCTCTACAACTTTTATCGTTTTAGAGAATTCATTAGCATTTATATTTCCCGAATTATCTGTTACTGTCAAAACAACTGTATATTCGCCAATGGCATAAGTATGGACTGGTGATTGTTCGGTTGATGTTGTGCCATCTCCAAAATCCCAATTCCATGAAGCAATACTACCATTTTGGTCAAAAGACAAATCTGTAAAAACAGAAGCATCTCCCTCTACTACATCAGTTTCGTTTACACTAAAAGCTGCTACTGGTTTCGTATCGATAACTGAATCGTCATCATTACAAGAGATAATTCCTAAAAGAAACAGGAACATCCCATACATTAATAATTTTTTATTTTTTTTCATTTTTTAATCGTTTAAATTTTGTGATTGTAATTTAGTTTTTACTTCTATTGAGTTATCTGTTTGAACTACGCTACCACCAACACTTATTACTTCATTTAACTGAGCGTAATTATCTGTTAGTGGGGTTGTATTTGTATTTACATAGGCATTTCTAAAAATGTACCATCCTTTATTCTTGATTTGCTGCAGTACAGAAGCATCATCAACATTAAATTGTATGACATCAATATCGAAACTTGAATATTGATTAAAATCATTTTGGTTTCTTGCAATTGGCATGAATAAAACATTCTTATTATTCAAATTAATCATGTCTTTAATAACATTAAATTCTGATGAGTAAAACAACACTTGTTTTAACATACCATATTGATCCACCAAAGAATATACTTTACTAAAAGAAGCTTTTTTATCAATATCTAAATCAATGTATATTTTACCTCTTGCTAATTTTAATACTTCCTTTAAGGTTGGAATTTTCTCGTTGGTCAACGTTCCATTATCTTTGTATAAATTGAATTGCTTCAATTCTTCCAATAAAAAATCACTTACATTACCTGAACCATTGGTGGTTCTATCAATAGTAGCATCGTGCATCAAAATCAATTCACCATCTTTGGTTTGTCGAATATCCAATTCCACCATACCTATACCATTAATAATAGCATCTGAAATCGACTTTAGAGAATTTTCTGGAGCACCTGAATAATTAGCACGATGTGCACAGACTATAATTTTACCATTAAGGGCATCCAATCTACTTTTTAAAGAGCTTCTATTTGGTATGTCATTGCTTAATGATATAGAAATCTCTTTAGAGGTTTCATGTTCTAAAGAACCATTTTTTATCGTTAATTTAACAATGAAATTATCTACCTCACTATAGGAATGTGTTGGACTTTTTAATGTTGAAGAATTACCATCCCCAAAATCCCACTCAAATGATGTTCTATTTTCTGGACCTATTGATTCATTATAAAATTGAATAGTTGAGTCAACCAAATGCTTTTCATCTGAAATACTAAAAGCAGCTACTAGATTTTGGGTGTAACCAGTTTTAACAACATCATCTTTCGAACATGACGCCACTATTACCACCGAAATAACAGCAATTACTTTTAGCTTGTAAAAAGACGAAATAAAGTTCATGATTTAACTACTCAATTTATTTAATCCCAATTTGGGTTTTGAATTAAATTTGGATTTAGTTGAATATCGCCCAACGGAATAGGATATAGATAATCCTTTGATTCATCGAATTTTTTAATTCTAGCTACAAATGGCACTAAATTCCCATTTGTTCCATTAGAAAGTGTAATTACTCCTCCTATTTCCACTTTTTGAGGTGCGGCAGTTGACGATGAACCCGTAAATAGTTCTACATCTAAAGAATTATTACCATCTAAATCGAAAGCACCTAATCCTGAGAAATACATACCTGTAAAATATTCCTCTAATAATTTCCCATTTTTCCAACGCATTAAATCATCGTATCTAAACCCCTCAAGAACCAATTCCACTCGACGTTCTCTTCTTACTTCCAAGATAACTCCTGTATTTGTTCCTGAAACATTAGAATAACGTGATAGTAGTACTGGATCTGGATTTGCATTGGCATTAGCCAAATTTAAACCAGGCATACCAACACGAGACCTTAATAAACCAATGGAAGCATCTAAATCTGCTTGAGTAATTGTTCCTAATTCTGCTTTTGCTTCAGCAAAATTTAACAATACTTCTGCATATCGAAATATTGGAATATCCTGGTATCCTGCCTGAAAGCCATCCTGAGATATATCACTCACATATTTTGCTATCTGGTAGCCACTTATTGATGCTGAAAAATCAGGCAACACAGAAGCGCTTCCACCTATTCTAGTGTGTCCGGGTGTACGAATGGTTTGAGCCATTCTTGGGTCGCGATTTTGAGATTCTTGTAGAAAATTAAACGTTTCATAACCACTTTGAGAGGTAAAAGGCAAACCGCTATCCAATAAATATGTATCTACTATAGATTTAGTAAGCCCAACATCACTTTGGGTTGGTGAGGTAAAATAATAGTTAATACTATTAATAACATCTAAGTCTAAACTATACCTTCTTGTAAGCATGATTTCATTCTCGATAGCATCATTTGATGCAAATAAATCTCTGTAATCTGTGTTTGTATTTCCAGTTGAAAAAATACTATACGGGCTCTCATCCATAACTCTTTTAGCTGCCAACTGCGCTAAATTAAGTAACTTATCTGCTCCTTGCCCACCATGATACTTTCTAAAAGTACCTTCAAACAGGCAAACTCTGGATTTTAATGCTAATGCTGTCCATCTATTGACTCTATCAGAAGATTGATTAGTATTCAAATTTTGGATAGCCCTATCTAAATCCTCAATAATTTTCTGAGTAATAAACACTCTTGAATCACGAGGTTTTAAAAGAAGATCTGTATCACCTGTTCCTATGACGGTATCATACCAAGGCACATCACCAAATCGTTTTAATTTATTGAAATAAAATAATGCTCTGAAGAAATAAGCAACTCCACTATACTCTTTTTTAGCTACTTCATCTGTACAACGCTCATAATTTTCAAAGAAAATATTTATCTTTCTCAAATCTCCCCAACTCCAACCGCTACTTCCTGCCTCGGCCGGAATAAGTCGGTCTCCAGTTTGCTCTCTTGGCACACCATTAAACAATACATTATCGCTCAAGTTATCTTGTTCTATAATACCACTTACGCCAGGTAAGTCATTATAAAAACTATTAGTATAAAGTTCAAGATCTGCCGCAGTATTAAAAGAGTTCTCTGGCGATATTTCTGATAGTGGTGTTCTATCTAAAAAATCATCATTACACCCAGAAAACAAAACTGCTAATATTAAAATAATTGTTATTTTTTTCATTTCTATTTTTTTAGAGTTTTATATCAAGTCCGAATACATATGTTTTAGTGAAAGGATAATCATTGCCATTTCCTAGTTGTTCTGGATCTACAGTTCGGTCTGGATTGTTTTTATATAAAGGTGAGAATGTAAAAAGGTTAGTTCCTGTAGCATATAACCTTAGACTTGTTACGTGCAATTTATTTGATAAATTTTCAGGTAAAGTGTAGCCAAGTGTAATGTTTTTTATTCTTAAATAGGCTGCATTTTGAAGATACTTATCTGAATTAACTCCTAATTGTGCACCTTCATAAGGTCCTCCACGTTCAGCATATACCGCCAATCTTGGAAAGTAGGCATTTGGGTTATCTGGTGTCCAAGAATTAGCCTCTACACTTTTGGGATAGAAATTTTGATATTGTCTTGCAAAAGGGCCCCAAAAAAAACCATTATCTGTTCCTGGATTCCAATCACGTTGCATAATACCTTGAGCAAATACACTTAAATCGAAACCTGCATAATCGGCACCTAAAGTAATACCGTAATTATATCTTGCATTTGAATTACCAATTCTTTTTAAATCTCCTGGATTGGCCAATGTTCTATCTCCTGAAGTGATTTCACCATCACCATCTAAATCAGCAAACTTTATATCACCCGCTACTGGATGATTAATGAGGTAATTATTTTGAATTCTTTCATTAACCCTTGTTTGGTCTGCATGATTTAAATACTCATCATCCGTTTGAAAAAATCCTTCAACAGTATATCCCCAAATTTCGCCAATTTCTTGACCTACATAAAATTGTTGGAAATCACCATTCGGATTATCAAATTTTGTAATATGTGTTCTACTATCACCTAAAATAAAACCAATATTGTAATTGAATGGTTTGCTTCCAATATTAAACTGATCTTTCCATTTTACGGATAATTCAAATCCTTTAGTTCTTAAATCAGCTGCATTTTCCTGTGGCTCATCAGCTCCAAAAACAGATGGCAATTGAGTTCCTTGAGTTAGCATATCTTTAATATCTCTTCTATACCAATCAAAGGTGGTTGTAAATCTATTTTTGAAAGCAGATATATCAAAACCGAAGTCTAAAGTTTCAGAAGTTTCCCATGTGAAATTTGAGGACACAGGGTCAGGTGTTGATAAATAATTTATTCTCGAACCATCTACTATATAATTACTTTGTCTTACATCTAAGGTTGAAATATAATCATAGGCACCAATATTTTGATTTCCCAATGATCCGAATGACCCTCTTAATTTGAGTGTTCCAATGTAAGGCTTAAGTTTACTCCAAAAGTTTTCTTCACTTAATTTCCATGCAATAGATGTTGATGGAAATAGCCCAAGCCTGTTATCAACAGGGAATCTCGAGGACAAATCGAACCTTCCATTAAACTCTATTAAATATTTATCAAGAAGATTGTATTTAACTCTAAAGAAACCCGCTCGAATTGCCCATTCTTCTTCTGTCGAATTTAGAAAGATATTATCCCCTGTCGCTAAGTTGAATGAATTTAAATTTTCTGAAAGATTACCATTTCTACTAGCTATATTTCTTTTAAATGTGTTCCACTCTTGATTATAACCAACCAAGGCTGAAAATGTATGATTCTCCAAAGGATTAAATTCATAATTGGCATAGGCATTTATAGCTTGGTACAATGTGTTTCTTTCTAACTCTTTATAGATTTGTGTATTTTCTTTATAAAGTGCTATCCCTTCTCCATTGGGTTGATTAGTAAAAGGAGTAGAAATAATTCTTACCCATTCACTTTGGTTGCGATTTCTAAAACTGTAATCCCCTTTTATCTCTAAGCCTTTAGCTAACTGTATTCCTAAAGATGTTGTGTTAAAAACTTCAAAATCGTCTTCTTCTGCTCTACTTTTTCCATTTAATATATCCGCAAAAGTACCATCGGCTATATCTCTATTATTTGTATATGCTCCTCTTATTATAAATGAACCATCGGGATTTCTTGGCAGGTAAAGTGGCGCTGCGTGGAATGTAAATTTACGCCAATCTTCACTATTATCAGACCCACTTACTCTACGTGCATTGGTAGCCGGTTCAGAGTAATCCTTTTTATAGACATTAATTGAGTTCCCTATATTTAACCATTCATAAGGTTTAGCCTCGATTTTTGCGCGAATGGTATAAGTATTCAATACATCTTTATTGATTTTATAAATACCATCCCTTTTATAATATCTACCAGAAAGATAAAAATTCATTTTATCAGTTCCTCCTGATAAACTTAGGTTATGCTCAGCCGATAATTGTTGGTCACTAAACAAAGTATTCCACCAATCGGTATTACCATAATGCACATAGCGTTCTGCTCCATTTACATCTTTTATAAGGACTGATGGCAAAGTAGGGTCTAGTCTTCTGGCTTCCAAATAATCATAATCCTCCTGAGTGTATCCTAAATAAGTACTGGAATTCTCTAACAGACTTAATTTATCACTCAAACGTGCCCATTCCAAACCGTCTGTGATAAAATTATCTGTTCTTATTGTTGGAGAACTCCAACCGTAGTTTGTATTGTAATTTATTTTGATATCACCAGACCTTGCATTTTTCGTGGTGATCAAAATAACCCCAAATGCTGCCCTTGCTCCATAAATAGCTGCCGAGGCTGCATCCTTCAAAACTGAAATGGACTCTATGTCTCTAGGGTTAATTCTATTCAGGTTTCCTTGAACACCATCAATTAAAATTAATGGGCTACCTCCATTTATAGAGCCTATACCTCTAATATCAATATTAGCCTCTTCATTAATACCTCCGTTATCTAAGGTAATATTTAAATTTGGCGCAACACCTTGTAATATTTGACTGGTATTTGGGCCAATATTGTTCTCAATCTGTTCAGAAGTTATTGACTCGACTGCTCCGGTAAGATTCTCTTTTTTTACAGAGCCATACCCCACCACTACAATTTCATCAAGGGCAGATGCGTCTTCTATAAGGATAATATCGATAGAACTTTGCCCATTAACAGATACTTCTTGCGTTTTATATCCTATGTAAGAAACAATTAATGTAGCATTTTGGTTATTTAAATTTAAATTGAACGCACCATCAAAATCAGTTTGTGTACCATAACTAGTACCTTTTTCTAAAATATTTGCTCCTGGCAATGGCTGATTATTTTGGTCAACAACTTTTCCTGAAATTTGTACTTGTTGTTTCTTAATATTATCATCCTTAAAAATTGTTTCAATTTCTTCAATAACGATAGTATTACCTTTAGTTAATTCGAACTTAACATTACTTCCTGAAAAACTTTGCTCCAACAATTTGGATAATTGTATGTCGCCTTTCTTTAATTGTATTTTAGGTGCATCTTCAAATAAGTCTTCTGGATACAAAAACCGATATTTGGTTTGTTTTTTTATAATCCTAAAAACTTCATGAACTGATACTTCCTTATCAGAATCGATTGTGACAACTTCTTGAGAAAAACTGTTTACTGTTGTAAAACCAAAAAATGTTGTACATAGCAAAAAGATAAATGTTCTCATAATAAGAGTTAAAAACCGTTTTCGGAGAAGAGAACGGACATTAATAAATTTAATTTCCATAAATTTGTTTAGTGTTAGTTATTAATTTAGTTAATACGTAATTCAGGGACGAAGTTGGATACCGCAAAATATTTTGACTTCGCTCCCTATTTTATTTTAATATTATGACTTTGTTCTTTATTTCATAGCTCTCAATTATTTTAAATTTTTTAATGGTTTTCAGTATTTCTTCTATATTTTGCTGTTTATCAAGCACACCAAAAAACTTAACCTCTTCCAGTGATTTATTTTCAAAAACCACATCCATATCGTACCATCGAGATAATACCTTCATAATCTCCTTTAATGGTTTTCTTTCAAAACTAAATACACCATCTTTCCAAGAGATTTCGTTGTAAACATCAACTTCTGTTATTACTAAATCATTTGTTTTGAGATTAACATTTGATTGCTCATAAGGAAGTAGTTTTTGAATTCTATTTTCAAAATTAACAGCCACTTTTCCTTCAACTAATGTTGTGTAGATATTTGATTCGTCTTTATATGCTTTAAGATTAAATTGAGTGCCTAACACCTCTATTTCTTGAGATTGATTGAATACTTTGAATTTAGCACCTTTATGTTTTTTACTAGGGGATACATCAAAATAAGCTTCACCATAGACTAATTCAACTTCTCGATCAACACCGTCTATAAATGCTACTGGATATTTTAATTGTGATTCTGAATTTAACCAAACTTTCGTTCCATCTGATAACTTGACAAAAAATTGCCCACCTCTTGGAATAGTTAAATAATTATAAACTATTTCCTTACTACTTCCAGCCTCATAAACAAGTTCCTCTCCATTACTTTTAACATTTTGTGTTTCATATAAATCTCCTTTCTCTAAGGCAACCTGAGAACCGTCTTCTAAAGTAAGTGTTGCTTTGTCCGTACCTGTTTGAATGGTATTTACAATTATTGGAGTGTTTTCGATAGAATTATTCAATTTGTTTTGGTTAAATAAATACACTGAAACCAAAATACCCACCAGTACAGCAGCATACTTAGTGTAATTTAGTATTCTTCTTTGTTTCAAGCGCCTTTTCTCTTCTTGAATAAGGTTGGTAATCAAACGCTTTGTCTTAAATGTGTCTGTTTTTTTCAAATTATAGTCTATTGTATAATTAACTTTAACATAATTTATAAACTCCTGCTCGTTTTCAGGTTTTGTTGCCCATAGTTCCAAATCATCTAATTCTTCAAATGAAGCTTGATCGATAAGGTATTTTGCAATGATTTTTTCAATTTGTTTTGAGGCCATCTCAGATGTATACTTTTAATTAAAGCGAAGCAAAATTTACCAACCCTAACTTTTTTTGATACTTTTTTTTATATTTTCGCATTAAAGCGTATCAAATTATATTAATTTCCAAATGAGAATAGTTTACAATAACGATATTGAACTTATAAAAGCTCTTAAAGAAGGCAAGGAAATAGCCTATAATTTTTTGATTGACTCTTATCAGCAAAAATTACATGCCTACGCTTTTGGATTGCTCAAAGACCATGAGTTATCTGAAGATGTTGTTCAAAATATATTTGTTTATATCTGGAAAAACAGATTGAACCTCAAAGATGACTTTTCAATAAAAAATTATTTATACAGAGCTATATATAATGAATGTATTGATTATTATCGCAAAAGAAAAGCTGTCACTGCTTTAGAAAAAAAATATATTGATGCTTTAAATCATGTTGTTGAGGAGGCAGACGAAAACTCTTTAGAAAAGTTAATTGCATTGGTAAAAAAAGAAATTGAGAATTTACCTCCTAAGTGTAAAAAGACTTTTATTTTGAGTAAACAAGAAGGGCTTACAAATATAGAAATAGCTGAATACTTAAACATTTCCATTAAATCTGTTGAAGCTCATATAACAAAGGCCTTTTCTATACTAAGAAAAACACTTGGTGATAAAACTAATGGTGTTTTATTTTTACTATTTGGTAGTACAAAACGATTATAAATTAACTAGCATTATTAGATTTTAAGATTTATCTCGATTCGCATTTATTTTCTCTTTAAGTCTTAGCATATCTTAACTAACCTTTTTCTAAATTACTTTAGCGTAAATTTGAGTAGTAGATTTTCTGGAATGCCCTAATAATTTTGAAAAAAAAGAGTATAATTATTTACTAAGTTTAAATATTAAGTTCTCCCTTTGAGTTTTAGAATATATTCCTAAACAATCTAATTAAATAATTTAATTAGATAAAACTAGCCTAAATTGTTTTTAAAAGTGATATTTAATGAAATGCAAAATAAAACTGAGAAAGCAATTTATTTTATGTAAATCTTAATGTTTATTTGAATTTTTTAAGGTTCAATAGCTCCTAAACTAGGGTTCCCTTTTATCATATTGCCCAAGATATCCCTTTCAAGTTGTAAAGTTGGTATTAAGCCTATTTTATCGTCTTGCAAGAGTGGAATTTTTATTCCCTTATTCTTAACTAAAGTTAGGTTCGTTGGTAAATAATCTTCAATATTTATTCCGCCTTTGTTCGTAAATTCCGGATTTCCTATGATTGGTTCAATATCTATAATTCCAATGTCTTCTGGCCAATTATTTTTATCTATAAATAAATTATTCTTAAAGAAAACGTTTTCTGCTAAATCTCCAGATAACTCATCTGGTTTATATTGATCGCCTAAAACAGCTTTAGCGCCACCCTCTAGATAAAAGATATTGTTGGCAATAAGTATCCCCTTGCTTGAGTTATCAATAGCTATTTTTGAAATAATGGAGTCATTTACATAAATGGTATTGTTATAAAAATATGAATTAACAGGTCCTTTTCTTACTTTTTTATTTCCTTGATAACCACTAAGCCAGAAAATTTTGCCTTCTTGAAAGGCTCCATCAACCCCTTTTACTCTGTGGCCATCATTAATACTAATATTATAGCGATAAGAACAATTATAATTATTCCCTAAAATTTCGCAAAAACCACCTGCATTATAAGCACTTAAGTTGTATTGTAAAACAATATTATCGCAATTAAAATCAATATGAGCTCCGGCCGAATCTCCTGGACCATTAGCGTATAAAAACTTATTTTTTTCAATTAAAACATGCGATGACCCCCAAGTCCATAGTCCACTGCCTCTTCCCCATTTCCTGCTATCGTCTTGACTACCTGAGTGTGAAACTAAATTATTTCTAACCTGAACTGATTTTACTCCAGACATCTGAATTCCTGGTCCACCCGTTTTTTTAATAGCGTTTTCTTTTATGTCAACATTGCTAATATTCTTATTGGTACCTGTTAATTTTATTCCGGTATGCGACACATTACTTATGGTACAATTCTTTATGGTAATATTATCAATTTTATGATTCGTAAGATTGATTACCCTAATTCCCCAACCGTATTTTTGAGTTCCGTTAGCCGTTTTAACTTCATCTTTTCCTCTCTCATAACCAAAATGCTCATAGTATACATTATCAATTATAATATTTTCTATAACTATATTTTGCATGAGCTTAGCTTGGGTATTGTTGATTAAAATACCACAAAGCATTTCAGTGTTTTTTGAAGGTTTATTAAAACCATTAGCTGTTAATTGAATGTGGGAAATATTAAAAAAACTTGAGTTTTCAATTAAAATTCCGTTTAAATTATCTTGAAAATCTATAATTGCGGGTTTAAAAATTTCATGGTCATTCCAAACAACTGTAGTTACAATTATTGGCTTATTAACAGTTCCATTTTTATTGATAAAAATAAGTCCATTTTTATAGGTTTGTCCAGAAGCTAGTAAAACTCTATCCCCTGGCAAAAGATTTATTTTAGAAATTGTTTTTAATGTTTTAAAAGCCTTTCCCTTTGAAGTTCCAATATTAGAGTCATTCCCCTTTTCAGGATGAACGTAATAATCCTTGGCTATCAAATTATTCTGTAGTAAAAGAAACGTTAAAAAAACGACGTATCTTAGATTTATAACTTTTTTTAATAATAACATTTTTGACAAAACCATTTTTATTTAATCTATTAATATTCGATTAGTATATCCCAACCATGGATATGGCATTGATTCAGCGCCAATCGCTTCAAAATTTCCATTAATTATAAGATTTCGTCCAAAACAAACACAGGTGATGAACGACATAAAAATACTGTTGCTTAATTTCATAAAGAATTTCAAAAGAGAAAATTACTCAGATAAAGAAATATTTTTGTCTGAAGGGGATTTATACAATACTGGTTTATTGTTCATTAAATTTTGATGAATTTGGTAGGTAACATCTTCCCAGGGTTTACCCTCATGCCAAAGCGGATCCTCTAGCTGGCTTTCCCATTCCTTAAGGCTATTTAATAGCAGGTTGAATTGAGCACTGTCTTCACTAGCTAAATTATATGTTTCTCCTAAATCATTGGCTAAGTTATACATAGTTGAACCATAATCTTTTAAGTGTATTAACTTATAATCACCAATTCTAACTGCCGATTCATCTAACTTTCTCCAGTATAACTCATCATGTGGGTTTCCTTTTTTTTGCCCAGATAAATAAGGTATTAAGTTAGTTCCATCCAATTCTAAATTGTCCTCTGTTTTTATTTTTGCAGCTGCTATAGAGGTGCTAAAAATATCTAAGGATGATGTTAATCCATGAAATTTTTGGTCGCCTTTAATTTTACTAGGCCAACTTAAAATAAATGGAACGCGTTGCCCTCCTTCAAACTTGTTGCCTTTCCAGCCCTTTAAAGGTCCATTTTTTGAAGTGTTGTTATGAGCGCCTCCATTATCACTTAAAAAATAAATTAAGGTGTTGTCTAAAATGTCAAGTTCTTTCAATTTGTTTCGCAGTTTACCAATATTTTCATCCAAAGACCATGTCATAGCTGCCAAATGTTGCCTAGGATGATTCTGGTATTTTTTAAGATCCGATTCTTTTGCTTCCATAGGTGTATGTACAGCATTAAAAGCTAGATACATAAAAAATGGTTGGTCTTTATTTTCTTCCACAAAACTTACTGAACGATTTCCTAGCACATCGGTAATATATCCGTCAAATTTAACTTGTTTACCATTTTGTTGGAGCATATGCTCTCGCGAGGGATTATGCATTGGAAAATATGAGCGTCCTCCAGCTAAAAAACCATAAAATTCATCAAACCCCCTATATCTGGGGTGATCTGTTGGTGTGGCTCCTAAATGCCACTTTCCTATCGCTATGGTTTTATAGTTATTCCTCTTGAAAACATCAGCCATAGTCACTACATCATTGGATAATCCAATATCGCCACTTTCGATATCTCCTGTACCATTAGCTTCAAAGCCAAAACGTTGCTGGTATTTACCGGTAATAATTCCTGCTCTAGATGGCGCACAAACCGTTGCGCTTACATGGGCATCTGTAAATATAACACCAGCTTTAGCTAGGGCATCTATATTTGGTGTCTCTAAATCTTCACTCCCCATAAAACCAAAATCCACATAGCCAGCGTCATCAACTATAATAACAATAATATTAGGCTTTTCATTTTTCTTTTCTATAGCCAATGTCATCAAATCAGTATTCTTTATTTTGTTACCACATGACAACAAAATAAATATTAAGCTAAATAGAAAAATGTGTTTTTTCATTACTATTTAATTAAAGTAATATTTTAAAAATGAGTAAATAACAGGGGCCCCTTAATGATTAAAAAAAGAAACCCCAGCTATTAACGTGCTACATAAATAAAAAACAAACTACTAATCAATTATTATTTTTTTATAAACTTATAGGTGCCTACAGCATCTTGAATAAAGGCTTTAACTAAATAAACCCCATTTGATAGGCTGGAGATATTAACATTTGCATTTCTACTATTTATAACCTCATTTTTCACCTCTTGACCAAGTAGATTATAAACTTCAATTTTATCTATATTGGTAACAGCCGAAATATTCAAACACTCACTGGCAGGGTTTGGATAAGATTTAAAATTGAATTTTGCTAAATCAGTCACTGATGCAGTACCATTTAATGTAACAGAAAAATTATCAATTTCCATTGTGTTTGCGGCACCAAAATTGTATATCTGGATCCTAGCTCTGTTATATCCCGCTGGTACAGTAAATGAAGCTGTTGTGGTTCCAAAAGTGTTGTTGGCATTTTCAACAATCCTACCTGGGTTAGCACCACCTTGAGCGCCATTAGTAGAAGACGCTGGAGCATCTGCATTCACTTGCACAAAAGGTGCTACATCATCATTTGAACAACGCATAGTAACAACATGTATACCATTTGATGTTACTACATCAAATGACACGTCATAAACTTCCCCCTCAGTAACAATAATGTTAGAGGTTCTTACATACAAATCATTTGCTCCACTTGCATGAACAGCTTTTAAGACTTTCGATGTGTTGCCCAATCCTGTTGCAATCTCAATAGTAGATGAGCCTCCAGACAATTGGTGACCAGCATCACCCCCTGGATCGCCGACAGTAAAACTTTCATAATCTTGATTGAATACTTGGGCATTTGCAAAGACCAGTGCGAATAGCGTTAAAAGATAAAATAGTGTAATTTTTTTCATAATGTTTAGTTTTAATGGTTTATTAATTAATTTCAGTTATATCAACTATCAAGTTTAAAATCTTGATAGTTGATATATACAGTTCTATTATTTTAGTTTGAGTGAAATATCATCTAAGAAAAATGGAGGGAATGTTGGATTTACTTGTCCTTTGTAAAACTGCACTCTTAATTGGGTTACACCTGCAGGCATTGTAAATTCATAAGTGGTTTCTTCCCATTGATCTGTTTTAGGAACTTCATTTAGAGTAAAAATCACACCTGCCGCTCCAGATACCGTAGCGTCTCTTAAAACTGGTTTAAATGAATTGGGTATAGTTTCTCTCCATTTCGACCAAAATTTTAATATGTATGTTTTCTCCGGTTCTACCGTAATAATTTGAAACATGGAACCATCATTGTTTTGTATGTTTCCGGAAAAGTTTCCTGTATGTGGTTCTGTAACGTCGGATATCACCACACCATTTTTAAAACCTTGCCATGGTGCAATAGTTCCAGTTTCAAAGCCTCCATTAACTATTAGTTCATTGGGGTCTACTTCAGGTTCAAATTCCGTATCCTGTCCTGGTCCAATTTGAGCATTTGGTTTATTGCCTGCATATATTTGACCTAAATCAGTAATAATACCATCCTCATCATAAAGAGCAGATGATGCTAAAGGAGCTCTCCCTACGCCATCAAACCATGCGTATCTATGTATATAATCAATATCGTCTAAAGCAGGTAGCAATTCATTCATAAACTGCATAACAGTCTCTTCACTATGGATGTTGTTCGCCGGAGAAGTGGCATTCCAATCAGCCACTGCAAATTCGGTTATCCAAATGGGTCGTTCATAAGCGTTAAAAGTTTCCTTCATTTTATTAATAAAACCCAATACATTTGGACCACCATAACTATGAACTGTTACAAAATCTATTCTCAAATTCAGTGCTTCAGCTTTTGCCATAAACTCTTGCATCCAATCATTATTTGGGTTAACCGTCGCTGGAGATCCCAGAGGTACGCCTAATGTTTCTAGTTGCGGCCATAAGGCAATAGCCTCATCCACCGTCATGTTTGCCTGAGCAGCACCATCGGGCTCATTAAAACCTAGCACATATTTGACCTTACCATCGTCTATAAGCTGTTTAACCCTATCAAGGTTTTCTTGGTTTACTGAACCTTTTCCCCAAAACATCGGAACATATTCTACATTAGCAGGAATTTCTTCTCTAAGAATATTACCCCAACTATACATCCAATGAGCTTTTAACTCGCTGGTTTTATGAGACCACCTTTTTGATTTATTTGTATAGGCAACACCTCTTTTACTAAGTTTCTGTTCTTCTGTTAATTGAATATTATCTTGACCAATATTTACTGGATCGGCAGCAACTCCATCAAAATCGCCTATCACATTTTTTTCGCAGCTCACTATTAAGAGTGTCCACATTATTATTGCTAAATACTTTTTCATCTTAAATTATTTTTTAGTTATTATTTCCAAGCAGGGTGTTGTTCTAATTGTGGATTTACATCCAATTCTGACTGAGGAATGGGAAATACTTCAGACTTTCCTCCTCTATAAACTGGATTATAGCCACTTGCATTATCTGAAACAGCTCTGTTAATGGCGTTTTCTATTTCACCCCAACGTTTTAAATCCATGAAACGTAAACCTTCAAAAGCAAGTTCAACACGTCTTTCATGCCTTACTATCGCAATCATTTGTTGTTGGTTAACAGCACCTTCAACATTTTCAACTGCTGGCATTCCAACTCTTCCTCTAATTTGATTAATTAATGCTCGGGCACCAGCAACATCTCCAGTTTCTGCCATAGCTTCAGCACGCATCAACAAAATATCTGCATATCGAATCACATAAAAATCTTGAGAGCCTTCTCCAAAAACAGCATTTCCTTCCGAATCAGGACCTGTTCTTATGTATTTTTTTTGACCAAAAGTGGTAGGACCATTACTCTGGAAAGTTCTTAAAGGTTCTGTTAAATAAACTTCCCCTCCATAGTAAATGGAAGCGGTTGCTCTTGGATCCCTGTTTGCACCTCTATTACTAGGATTGTATAAAGGTGACGAAGTAATTGGTAATCCATCCGTACAATAATAATCATTTGCCAAGTTACGCATGGGTCTAACATCGCCTTTTGGAAACCCATTAAAGGTTCCTGAAAAAATTTCTCCGTTGTTTGTATCAGCGCCTCTTAAAAAGCGAACTGAAAAAACAACCTCTGGTGATGTTTCATTATCCGGAGTAAACAACTCAGCATAATTAGGGTGTAAAGAATAACCTAAGCCCATGGCTTGTTGTGTTAAATTCAATACTCCAAATTCGCCTTCGTAAACTTTATTATACAATTGTACTCTGGCAAAAAGGCCTAAAGCAGCTCCTTTGGTAGCATAACCATATAAATTATTAGGGTGACTTACAGGTAAGTACTCCACGGCTAATTTTAAATCTTCCCTTATCTGCTCTGTAATTTGCTCATAAGTGTTTTTAGGAACATAAGCATCATCTAAGGTTTGTGGTTCTGTAATTAAAGGGGCGTCCTCCCAATAAACCGCTAAGTTAAAGTAGAACAATGCTCTTAAAAAATAGGCTTGACCTGAAAGTTCTTGCTTGGTTTCTAAATCCACCAAATCTTCAGAAATCACCTCTACATTTTTTATTACTGAGTTTACCCTTGCGATACCACGGTATAAATCATTCCAAATAGCTCCAGTAGGACCATTAGAAGGGTCTATATTTCCTTCCATAAAATTACCTAAGCCTTCCCATTTGAAGTTGTTAAAGGAATTATCTCCCAATCCATCGAAACAGGGGAACCCTTGCCAACCATTTAAGTTTCCACCATACATTGATCTCCCTTGTAAAGCTGAATATACTCCATTTAAAGCTAAAAAGGCATCCTGTTCACTTTTCCAGAAATTATCCTCAGCTATTTGAGTTAATGAGGAACGAGTTATATAATCTTGTGTGCAATTGTAAAACGTTATTGCAATGCAAATTGTTAATAATATCTTTTTCATAGTCTTATAATTTTGCGTTTAAACCGAACGTGATTGTTTTATATAGGGGTGCGTTTCTATTACTTTGATTTCCAGATCCGCCTTCAGGATCAAAATATTCTAAACCAGTAAAGGTTAATAGGTTTTGTGCCCCTAGAAAGATTCTAAGTTTAGTCATACCTATTTTTTGTAAAACGTCTGTTGGTAAAGAATAACCGAGTTCAATTGATTTTAACCTGAGGTATGACGCATCTTGCACGTAGAAAGAAGATACTCTGGTATTGTTCTGTCCACCAACTCTGGGTAAATTAATACTTGGATTTTCGGGTGTCCATCTATTAATCCAATATTTTAATACGTTACTTCTATCATCTGCCATAGGTAAATTACCGTTACCCATAAGCAATCTATCAACACCGCTTACACCTTGAAATAAAAAGTTAAAATCAAAACCTTTATATTCAAAAGAACCATTGAAATTAATCAATAAATCTGGATTTGGATTTCCTATGATGGTTCTATCATCATCATCAACTACACCATCTGGGACTCCATCTGGGCCTGATATATCAGCATATTTTAAGTCACCTGGTCCTGTATTGATATTACCAAACTGCGTGGGTGAATTGGCTATTTCATCTAAATCCTGAAACACTCCTATAGCTCTAAAACCGTAATAAGAACCAAACGCTTCACCAATTCTGATTATACTAGTATTAGTAATGGTTTCCTCACCACCATCTCCTAATCCAGTAACTTCATTTTTGAGGAATTTCGTCATATTAGCTCCAACGCTAAATTTAATATCGTCTCCTATGTTATCTCTATAATTAAGTGCCAATTCAAGACCTTTGTTAATCATGGATGCCGCGTTAATAGCTCCTAAATTAGTTACTCCCAAAGTGTTTGGTATTGGGAAATTATCATATAAAATATCTTGACTATCTCTACTGAAGTAATCCGCAACAAACTCGACTTTATTTTTAAACATGTTCAAA
Organism: Litoribaculum gwangyangense; assembly: GCF_039543505.1. Taxonomy (NCBI): domain Bacteria; kingdom Pseudomonadati; phylum Bacteroidota; class Flavobacteriia; order Flavobacteriales; family Flavobacteriaceae; genus Litoribaculum; species Litoribaculum gwangyangense. Next base: position 549,538 of record NZ_BAABJW010000002.1, read on the forward strand.
TCCAGACCAAAATCATACTGCTCCGTAAGCTCCCATCTTATACTCGGATTAGCTATACCTGTAACAGCAACACCAACCACACTCACATCATTTCCTAAAACGTAATCTTGATCAGGGTTATAGGTTTGCTCGTAAATGTATCTACCAATTCTATTATTTCCACTTTCACCCCAGCTAACTCTTAGCTTTAGGTTGTTAATAAAATCTGCTTTATCCAAGAATTTTTCTTCTGAAATTCTCCAACCAACCGAAGCCGAAGGAAAGTTACCATACAAATTACCTAATCCAAACCTCGATGTTCCATCTCTCCTGATACTAAACTGTGCGAAATATTTACCATCAAAATCATAATTTAATCTTCCAAAAAAGGATTGCAAAACATCTTCTGCTGCCCCACCTGAAACAGCAGGATTAGTAATACCTCCACCATTAAACTCCTCTATATTGTTGGTTGGAAATCCACTTAAGGTACCACTAAAGTTGTCTGTTCTGAAATAAGAAACGGTATGCCCTAGCAAAATGCCCAAATTGTTTTTGCCAGCAATGGTTTTATTGTATTTTAATACATTTTCATTTAGTAATGTGTACTCTAAGTTGGTTGCATTATCTAAGTTGTTTAAAGTACCTACAATAACTGGCACCCCATCATAAGAAAACAGAGATTCTACAGGGCTAAAGTCTGAGTTATTGGTATATTCAATATTAGCACTTCCACTAGTTTCAAAGGATAAATCTTTGGTCAGTTGAAAAGACATACCTATTCTTTGACTAAGATTAAATGTATCACCAACATAATTTCCTAAGAAGCCTCTTCGTAATGGGTTTTGCGTTAAAAATGATGCATTGGAATTTTCCCATGCCCCATCTACGACACCATATTGCCCATTACTATAAAAAACAGGAATGGTAGGAGCCGTTCTTTGCAATTGATAAAGAATTCCATTATCGCCACTAAATGCTGCTTGTTGTCCTTGATTATTAAAACCTGATCCAGTTGGGCCTTCTAATCGTCTCCAAAACATATTGGTGTTACTGTTTAGGGTAAACCATTCTTTAAGTTTAGAATTTATGTTAAAGCTTAAATTGTAACGTTCGGTTTTAAACTTACTTCTTACTATGGCATCCTGACCTAAGTAACCCATAGAAATTCTATATGTAGTTTTTTCACTACCTCCAGAAAATGCTAAGTTATGTGATTGTATGGAAGCTTGTCTTAGAATTTCCTCAGCCCAATTCGTATTGGCAAACTGATCAGGAGACGATCCTGTTCTTATGGCCTCCAATTGACTAGAAGTATATCTTGGTAAAAAACCAGGTCCATCTTCGTTTCTAAACTTCTCATTCATCAAGGTCGCATAATCTAATGAACCTAAAAATTCTGGAAGTACAGTGGCTTCTTGAATTCCATAATAACTATTATAATTGATTTCAAATTTATCGGCTGTTCCTCTTCTTGTAGTCACCAAAACGACCCCATTTGCTCCTCGAGCACCATAAATAGCTCCAGCTGAGGCATCCTTTAAAACGGTTATACTTTCAATATCCGCTGGTGCTAAACTGTTGAATACCGATAAATCATCATATTGAATGTTATCAATAACTATTAAAGGTGCTGTACCCCCAAAAGTACCGATACCCCTAATGACAATGGAAGATCCATCTGCCCCAGGGTTTCCCGTAGTTTGAGTTAATTGAACACCAGAGAAACGTCCGTACATTAATTGTCCAGAATTTGTAACAGGTTGATTAACTTCTTCTTTAAAAGTTACTGATTGTACTGATGATGTTAAATCTACTTTTTTCTGGGTCCCATAACCAACCACAACAACTTCGTCAAGTTGAGCTGTATCTTCCTGCAACGTTATTTGGTAAGTTTTAGCAGATTCAACTGTTATTCTAGTAGTTTGGAAACCTACAAAGGAAATTTCCAAAACATCGCCTTGTGAGGCCTCAATTGAAAATGCGCCATCAAAATCTGTAGTTGTACCAGTTTTTGTGTTCACTTTAATAATAGTAGCTCCCGGCAAAGGTTGAGAATTACTATCAGTTACTGTTCCAGAAATTGTGTTTTGTGAAAATGCTAGCTGCCCAATTGGAACTAGCAGCAGAAAATAAAATAATAGTACTTTCATAAATTTAGTTTATAGAGTTAGTTTAGTTAATAATCTATAAACAAAGATGAAAATAATATAATGTTAACAGAAGGTTAAATAAATCAATTAGGGGTTCAAATAATGCAAACGCTTTAAAACAGTGGCTATATGCTACTTATTTATTAACTCTTTGTATTTTGAAGGCAAACAATTGAACTGTTTTTTGAAAGAAGTCTTAAAGTACTTGTAGTCATTAAAACCAACTTCATAAGCTATTTGGTTTAGGTTTAAATCTGAAGATAAAATAAGCTGCGCAGATTTCTTTAAACGAATAGACCTTATAAATGCGGTTAAAGAGAGTCCCGTTAACGATTTGATTTTTCTGTATAAGGTTGACTGACTCATAAATAATTCATCAACCATATTTTCTATCCCAAAATCGGTATTGTGCAAATTGTTTTCTACTAAGAGAATCGCTTTATGAATGAAAGCATTCTCGGTATCATCCTCATTTTCTATTTTGGTAGCTGTAGGTTCAAAACGAACTTTATTGAGTAAATGAGCTCTTAACTTTTCTCTATTTTCAAGCAAACTTTCTATTCTAGCCTTAATTACTTTGGCATTGAATGGTTTTGTAACATAATCATCAGCACCCGTTTTAAGGCCTTCAATTTCAAAAACAGTAGAAGTTCTGGCAGTTAACAAGATAATAGGTATATGGGATGTTGTGATTTGAGATTTCAATTCTTTGCAAAGTGTGATACCATCTTTTCCTGGCATCATTACATCACTAATTATCAAATCGGGGATTTCACTAGATGCTCTTTGAAAACCGGAATCTCCATCGTTTGCCTGTATTACGGCATAGGTATCTGAAAGTATATCTTTTAGATAGGTTAATATTTCTGGATTATCATCAATAATTAATACAGAATGCTCTTTAGCCTCTATGCTTAAATTCTCAATATTTTCAATAGTATCGGTGGTTTTATAACCTTTAATATTATCAGAAGTCAGGAAATTTTCATCAATAAATCCTTCATACAAGTTGGCATTCATTGAAAGTTTGATAACAAATTCTGTTCCTTCATTTAACTTACTGTTAACGCTGATACTTCCGTGATGTAATTCAATTATCTTTTTTGAAAATGACAAACCAATACCACTCCCAATCATTCTAGCCGTATTAGCGGACTTAATTTGAAAAAAACGATCAAATATTTTTTCCATATCTTCAGCATTCATTCCTATACCCGTATCTTTTATAGAAATGATACAAAATTCAGAATCTACATCAATTTTCATGATTATCTCATCGCCTTGATTGGTATATTTTATGGCGTTTGATAAAATATTGCATAAAACGATTTCCATTTTATTTCTATCAAAAGGAAATAAAATTTCTTCCTGTTTAGGTTTAAATTTATATTTAACGTGTTTAGCTTTAGCAGCTTCTTTAAAGTACAAGTACACTTCCCTTGAAAATCTCACAAAATTACCTTGCGAAACACTCAACTTAAGCAACCCATGATCGGCCTTCCTAAAATCTAATAATTGATTGATTAGATTTAAAAGTCTACTTGTATTTCTATCTATATAGCTCAAGTTTTTTGAAACTTTTGTGGGCAAATTTTCACTTTCCAAAAGCTCCTTCAATGGACTTATTATTAAGGTTAAAGGTGTTCTGAATTCATGCGATATATTAGTGAAGAAGTTTAGCTTCGCCTCGGTTAATTCAATTTCTTTCTCTTTATCAATTCTTGCAATTTCTAAGTTATTTTTAAGTTTTAATTTATCACTATTCGACTGTATTAGGTAAAATACAGCACCTAACACCAAAAGAGCATATAAAATAATGGCAAAGCTACTCGTCCAAGGGGAACCCAATAAAACAATATCTATGGATTTTGGCTGGCTCCAGTTTTGATTATCACGTGAAGCTTCCACTTTTAATTTGTAATTACCTGGTGATAATCCTGCAAAGTTTATTTCGTTTCTGTTTTGTAAATCTATCCATTGATCGTGGTATCCTTCCAGAGAATAACGATATTTTATATTTAATTGTCCTAAAAAATCATTGGCAATAAACCGAGTTGAAAAAAAATTATCTCTATGGCTTAGTTTTATTTTGTCAGCATAATTAAAATTCTTATCCAATATTTGATTGCCGGATTTATATTCAACCAACTCATTATTAACTCTTAATGAAGTAAAAATAATTTCTGGGATTACATTGAAGTTCTTAATGTTTTTTGGATTAAAAAAGGTAATATTATCAATCCCTCCAAAATAAATTAATTCATTTTTATAGTTGAAAAAACTTTTGTTATTGAATGAGGTTGATCTTACACCATTAATATCGCCATAGCTAATAATAGTTTTATCGGTATCATTATACTTTACAATTTCAGTATGGGTACTAAGCCATAAATTTGAATTTTCATCAAAGGTTAGCGAGCAAATAAAATCACTATTTAAACCATTTTTTCGAGTGATGATATCATCAATAACCAGCTTTTTATCTTTGTTATTAAGCTTGATTAAACCATTGGGGGTTGCTAACCAAATATTATTCCCCTTAATTAATGTAGAATTTATAATAACACTGGGTAACTTTCCTTCCAAGAAATTAGACTGATGTATAAATTTATGATGGCTTTTATCATACAAATGCAATCCGTTATAAGTGCTTATCCAGATATTATTATTAGGGTCTTTTTTAATGGCAGTTATACGATTGCTTTCAATTTTATAGTCATCAGTTAGGTTTTCAGAGTAAATAGTGTAAGAAGCATTGTCGGTTATTTTGTTTAAATCAACAATCGCTAAACCTAGCTGCTGGGTTCCTATGTAAAGTATATTTTCATCAATTAAGAAAGACGTAATTTTATTAAGTTTTGTTTTTGAACTAAAAATTATTTTATTGGATAAAAGATTGAAAATATGGAACCCGTCCTGGGTTCCAATATAAAGCTTATTGTCGTTTTCATATAATTCGTTAATTTTTATTCGTCCAACTTCCTCAATCAAAGAAAGGCTATCAAAATCCTCCCCAAAATATAGCCCATTGAAGGTTCCAATAAATATTTTTTCCTCACTTTTATAAATACTGGTGCAGTTTAGAAAGCCTTTTAAATCAGTATTTGTTATGAGCTTATCGGCATTGTTAAAACCATTTCCTTCCAATAATTTAACCAAACCTCCATTTGCAGTGGCCAACCAAGTAACATTATTCTTGTCTTGATGTATATTTAAAATGGTATTGTAATTACCACTTATTTTATCAGAATTTCTTGGAATCAATTCTATTTCACTAAATTTTGAAAGGTTTTCATTACTTCTGTAAATTCCCCTTCCCCATGTACCTATCCATAGCCTATTATATTTGTCTAGAGATAGTTTCCTAGAAAAATTACTTACAACTCCTGTTTCAATTTCTTCAATGGATTCTGTGTAAAAATTAAAATTATATAGTTTGGTGTTCTTGCCAGAAACGGCAATCCAAACCTTATTTCTGCTTACATCGGCCAGTAAATCGGTTATTTGATTTTTAAGGACAAATGTGTTAATTATTTCATAGGAAGCATTGAATTGTAATAGTCTAATACCAGTGGAAATCCAGATGTTATCTTTAAAATCAATTTCAATACTGTATACAGATTGATTAAAATTTATTTGGTTTAGTAATTTTTCATTCTTAAAATCTAAAATATAAACACCATGACTCCATGTGCCAATCCAAATATTACCATTACTGTCTTGTGATAAAGCTGTAATTCTTAAATCGCCTTCATTAGCTAAATCGATTAAATAATTAAGGTTTTTTACTTGATTATTTTTTATATCCAAATAAGATAAACCACCACTTTTTGTTCCTATCCATAAATTTGAATCTTCATCTAAAAAAAGAACTTCAATGTTTTCATTTAATAGTTCTTCATATTCATCACTAGGCTTAATATATTCATAATCAAACCCATTAAATTTTGTAATACCATTTTCTGTACCAATCCATTTCATGTTTAAATCATCACTTACTATGCTAGACGCATAATTGTGGGATAAACCCTGTTTGGTGGTAATAAAGTCAACAACATAATTAATATCATTCTCTTGAGAAGCCATAAAAAATGGACACAAGAGATATATTGAAACAAAAACTTTTTTTAAATAGCGGTTAAACATTTTTTTGTTAAAATTAATTGATTGACTTTTTAGTAAATGTATCAATTTAGTTATTGCATTTCCAAGGTTAATATACAATTTTTCATAATTGATTTTATGGTTGACCTCTCAGTGACCCTATATTGAGTTATTTATCCCCATGCTGATTTATACATAATAATAGCTTTGTAATAAACTTTAAATTTCCGATTCGGAATTTTAATATAATCTTCTCTAAAATGAAAAAAAAACTCTTTTTAATGATTTCATTTTTTGTTAGCTTTCTATTAGTTAATGCCCAAAGCAAATCAAAAAACTCCCAACAACCAAATATCATCATTATTCTTGTTGATGACTTAGGTTATGAGGATGTTGGTTTTAATGGGTGTAAAGACATCCTAACTCCTAATATAGATAAGATATCCAAACAAGGGGCTAAATTTATTAATGGCTATGTTAGCTATGTAGTTTGTGGTCCAAGTAGAGCGGGATTGATCACAGGGCGTTATCAAGATCGCTTTGGCTTTGGTAGAAATCCATTATTTGCTCCCAACGATCCTGAAATGGGTTTGCCGTTAAGCGAAGAGACCTTAGCCGAAGCCCTAAAAAAATCCAATTATAAATCGGTAGCATTGGGCAAATGGCATTTAGGAGCTCATGAAAGCTTGCGCCCTTTAAAACGTGGATTTGACGACTTTTATGGTTTTTTAAGTGGAGGACATCAATATTTCCCAGATGAATGGACTTTGAAGGATGAATATGAGGTAAATACACAATTTGATGCCTATAGAACCAAACTTTTAAGAGACAATACCCGTGTTGAGGAAACCGAATATTTAACCGATGCATTATCTAGAGAAGCGGTGAACTATATAGAAAAATATAAGGATGATTCTTTTTTTATGTATTTAGCATATAATGCCCCTCATACGCCATTACAAGCTACTGAAAAATATCTAAGCAGATATGTTTCAATTAAAGACGAGAAAAGGAAAACATATGCAGCTATGGTAAGTGCTGTTGATGACGGGGTTGGAAAAATTTTGAATAAATTAGAAGCATTATCTCTTACTGAAAATACAATAATTTTCTTTTTATCAGATAATGGTGGTCCAGAAAACCATAACGCATCTAACAATGGTGTTTTAAGAGGAGGAAAAAGCGATGTTTTTGAAGGTGGTATCAGGGTGCCATTTGCTATGATGTGGCCTAAAAAAATTCCAAGCAATATAGTGTATGACAAACCCATAATTTCTCTTGACATTTTTGCAACAGCTATAGCTCAAACGAAAACATCCATCAAGTCCAAAAACAAAATTGATGGTGTTAACTTGGTGCCATTTTTGACAGGAGAAAGCAACGAAACTCCACATGATTACTTGTTTTGGAGAAAATTTGATGCTAATGATTATGCTTGTAGAGATTTAGATGGAGAAAAAATTGCCTTTAGAAAAGGTAATATCATGTTATTTGATTTAAAAAATGACATTTCTGAAAAAAATAATTTAATAGATATAAAACCTCAATCTTTTGATTTTTTAAAAAATATTTACTTTAACTGGGAAAGCGAAATGCTAGACCCTATTTTTCTAGGTTTAGGAGAAGATTCTGAATACAGTAAATTGCATCCAGATAGATTTATTAGAAAAAACAATCCAAATAAAAATTAAATAAATGAAGAAACCAGTATTCATACTTATAGTCCTATTCACCATAGTTACATCATGCAAAGACAATAAAAATCCACGCATAGAGGAAGTAAAGGAGCCTGTATCCAAAAAACTACCAAATATTATATTTATTTACGCTGATGATTTGGGTTATGGTGATTTAAGGTCTTATGGAGCTCAGGACATAGCAACACCAAATTTTGACAATTTAGCTAATAATGGCATCAAATTCACGAATGGTTATGCCACATCTGCTACATGCTCACCTAGTAGATTTGCCCTATTAACAGGTACTTATCCTTGGAGGAATAAAAATGCAAAAATACTGCCGGGAACAGCGCCTTTACTCATAGATACTGCTCAAGTTACCTTACCAAAAATCCTTAAAAACCAGGGGTATCAAACAGGCATTGTCGGTAAATGGCATTTAGGCTTGGGCACGGGAAATGTTGATTGGAACACTCAAATTTCTCCAGGCCCTAATGAAGTAGGTTTTGACTATAGCTATATTATGGCTGCTACTCAAGATCGAGTTCCCACAGTATACATTGAAGATGGTTATGTGGATAATTTAGAACCAAACGATCCCATTTTGGTTGATTATGATAAAAATTTTGAAGGTGAACCAACAGGAACTGGAAATCCTGAACTTTTAAAGTTTAAAGGAGATTTGCAACATAGCGAGGCTATTGTAAATGGTATTTCTAGAATAGGATATATGAAAGGTGGTAAATCTGCGAGATGGGTAGATGAAGATATGGCAGATCATTTTTTGGAAAAAGCCCAATCTTTTGTAAAAAAACATAAGAATGAACCCTTTTTCTTATACTATGCATTACAACAACCTCATGTACCAAGAACGCCTAACCCCAGATTTGTTGGGGCTTCAGGAATGGGGCCTCGTGGTGATGTTATTATTGAAGCTGATTGGTGTGTAGGGGAATTTGTTAAAACTTTAGAATTGGTAGGCTTACTTGAAAACACATTAATTATTGTATCTAGTGATAATGGGCCTGTTTTAGATGATGGCTATGTAGACCAAGCTATAGAAAAGTTAGGAAATCACAAACCCTGGGGTACATTGCGTGGTGGCAAATACAGTTTGTTTGAGGCAGGAACGCGCGTACCATTCATAACTTATTGGAAAGGGAAAATTAATCCAGGTGTTTCTGATGCCATAATCTCTCAAGTTGACTTACTGTCTTCAATGGCTCAATTAGCCGGCAGTAATGTTACCACAACAGATAGTGAAAATATGTTAGATTTATTATTAGGTAAAACGAGTGAAGGACGTAAAAACCTTATCATTGAAGCTACCTCCAGAACAGCCTTTAGACAAGGAGACTGGGTTATGATTCCGCCTTATAAAGGCCCAAAATTACTTCTTAATAAAGGTATAGAAACTGGTAATTTAGATACATTTCAATTATATAATTTAAAAGAAGATCCTCATCAGGATCAAAATCTTGCAGCATCTAATCCTAATAAGCTGAATGAAATGATAGAAACCTTTGAAGCCATAAGAGGTGGTTCATACCATGATATTGAACAACCAGATTTTAAGTAAAATAAACTGTTAAAATAAATTCATGAATAAAATCTGTGTAATAATGCTTTTAAGCATTTTCCCTTTAACTTCATGTAGCAAAAATAAGCCGAAAATTTTAATCATAGGAGATTCTATATCTATTGGCTATACTCCTTTCGTTAAGCAACATTTCTCAAATAAAGCAATTGTTTTTCATAATGAGGGAAACGCACAGCACACAGGTACTGGTTTAGAAAAAATTGAGGAATGGCTAGGTGATGAGCCTTGGGATATCATTCAATTCAATTGGGGTTTATGGGATTTATGCTATAGACACCCTAATTCCAAAGAATATGGTCAAAGGGATAAAATGAATGGAAACCCTGAATTTAGTGCGGCTGATTATGCATCCAATTTAGAAGCTCTCGTCGCCATCATTAAAAAGAAATCAAATGCGAAATTAATTTTTGTTACAACAACATATGTTCCTAAAAATGAACCTGGAAGATTTGAAAAGGATGTAGAAAAATATAATGATGTAGCTAAATCAGTTATGAGAAAACACAATATAGCCATAAATGATATTTATATACCATCTATAGGTATTCATAAAGAAAATGGGCTTGGTGAAAAAGATGTACATTATACGGAAAAGGGTTATGAAGAGCTAAGCAAACTCATTATCAAATTTTTAAATACAACCATATAATTATGAAAATTAAATTTTTTGTTAAAGTCATTATATTAATCATACTAACTTCATGCAATAAAAATAAAAAAGACCTTCCAAATCAAATTAATAAACCGAACATCGTATACATCTTGGCTGATGACTTGGGTTATGGGGATTTAAGTTGTTATGGTCAAACTCGCTTTTCAACTCCTAATATTGACGCATTAGCACAAGGAGGCGTTTTGTTCACACAACATTACTCAGGATCAACGGTATGCGCACCATCAAGATCTTCGCTCATGACGGGTTTGCATACCGGACATACGTTTGTAAGAGGAAATAAAGAAGTAAGGCCAGAAGGCCAAATTCCTATTCCAGATAGTACCTATACCATTTCAAAACTTTTAAAAGAACATGGATATGCAACAGGTGCTTTTGGGAAATGGGGTTTAGGATATCCCGGTTCGGAGGGCGATCCTTTAAATCAAGGTTTTGATACGTTTTATGGTTTTAATTGTCAAAGACTAGCTCACAATTATTATCCCTATCACTTATGGGATAATGATAAAATGGTTTTGCTAGAAGGGAATTCAGGAATTAAGCAAGAACAATATGCACCAGAATTGATACACCAAAAAGCCTTGCAATTTATTGATAAAAATAAAGATAGACCTTTCTTTCTTTATTATCCATCTGTCATACCACATGCCGAATTGTTTGCCCCAAATAATTACATGGATCAATTTTTGGGAAAATTAAATCCAGAAAAAGTGTTTAATGGTATTGATGAAGGTGACAAATACAAAAATGGTGGTTACGGAACACAAGAACATGGACATGCGGCATTTGCGGCCATGGTTAATCTTTTAGATGATCAAGTTGGAGAAATTGTACAAAAAATTAAAGATTTAGGGTTAGAAGAGCATACCATCTTTATTTTTACTTCAGATAATGGACCACACCAAGAAGGAGGTGCTGACCCTGATTACTTTGATAGTAATGGTATTTTAAAAGGCTATAAAAGAGATCTATTTGAAGGGGGCATAAGAGTACCCTTGATTGTTAAGTGGAGAGGAAAAATTAAAGAAGGTAGACAAACCAATCATATATCAGCATTTTGGGATGTCATGCCAACATTTGCAAATATTTTAAACACTAAATTAGATACTAAAACCGATGGTATTTCATTTTTACCCACTTTACTAGATACTGGAAAACAACAAAAACATGATTATTTATATTGGGAATTCCATGAACTAAAAGGACGGCAAGCGATAAGAAAAGATAATTGGAAACTCGTTAAATATAATGTAAAAGAAATCCCTAAATATTTTTTATTTGATTTAGATACTGATGCAGGGGAAACCAATAATCTTTCTGAAACGAATCCAGGAAAATTGAATGAACTTATTAAAATTTTAGAAAATGCCAGAACCGATTCAGAAGTTTTTAAATTTTAATGTAAGACCATAAATTAAATATGTTACGAAGCTTAAAAATCAACCTATTAATTACAACAATTTTATTGGTTAATGTTTGTAAATCGCAAGTAAACCATAACCGTTTACCTGAAACATCAAACTATAATATTTTGTGGATTGTTGCGGATGATTTGGGTACAGATTTAGGATGCTATGGTAATGATTTAGTTTATACTCCAAATCTTGATAAGCTGGCTTCTGAATCCATATTATATAAAAATCTGTTTACTGTAACCGCAGTTTGTTCTCCTAGCAGATCTGGTTTAATTACAGGTATGTATCCTGTGACTTTGGGGTTGCAAAATCATAGAACCCAAATGAAAAAAGTATTACCAGATTCCATTTTCCCGATAACTGAATATTTTAAAAATGCTGATTACTTTGTTTGTAATGGCAACGGATTAAAAAATGGTGCTAAAGGTAAAATGGATTATAATTTCAAAGCTGATTTTGATAGCTTATACCAAGGAACCCATTGGAGTCAAAGAACAATAGGCCAAAAATTCTTTGCTCAGGCACAAATATTTTATCCTCACAGACCCTTTCATTCAGATTCATTACATCCGGTGAACCCTGATTTAGTAAAGTTACCACCCTATTATCCCAACCACCCATTAGCCAGAAAAGATTGGGCTCTCTATTTAGAAACCGTGCAGCATGTTGATATCAGTGTTGGTAAAATAATGAAGCAATTAAAGGAAGATGGTTTATTAGCCAATACCATCATATTTTTCTTTGGGGATCAAGGCAGACCACATGTTCGTGCTAAACAATTTTTATATGACTCAGGTACCAACACACCGCTTATGGTTAGATTTCCAGACGGGTATGGTGCCGGGACAGTTTCAAATGAATTGGTAAGCAATATTGATATTCCTGCAGCAACTTTGGCATTGGCAGGAATTGAATGGCCAAAATACATGCAAGGTTTGAACTTCTTATCAAAAGATGATGACAGAACTTATGTGTTTTCAATGAGAGATCGTCGCGATGAAACGGTAGATAGAATTCGCGCTCTACGATCTCAAAAATTTAAGTATATAAAAAATTACTATACTGATAGACCTTATACACAGTACAATGTCTATAAAGAAATGAGCTATCCTATGTTGCCTCTCATGCATGTCATGTTTGAAGAAGGTCAATTAGATAAGGCCCAAAAAATATTTATGGATTCAATCAGGCCGACTGAAGAGTTATATGACTTAGAAGCAGACCCTTTTGAAATTAATAATTTAGCTACAAAATCTGACTACACATTAGAATTAGAAAAATTGCGAAACACCTTAAATCAATGGGTAATTAAAAATGATTTAGGCGTTTATCCTGAAGATGAAGAAGAAATTAATGCAGCACAAGAAGAAGCATTGAAAAGACTAAAAATTACTTTAAAAAAAAGAAATTTACCAGAAAATGCCTCTTACAAAAAACATGTTGAATATTGGGAAAACAAACTATTAAATAACTAAACATGAAATTAATTTATATTTATTTCATAAGCGCCCTTTTTTTTAAATCATGCAAATCAGGTGGCAATAATGAAATGCATGATATTCCCCAAAAACCAAACATTCTATTTGTACTGGTTGATGATTTAGGATTAAAAGATTTAGGTTATACTGGAAGTACGTTTTACGAAACGCCTAACATAGATTATTTAGCTTCAAAAAGTATGATTTTTACCCAAGGATATGCTACAAGTCGAGTATGTAGCCCTTCTCGAGCAAGTATAATGACGGGGAAATTTACTGCTAGACATGGCATAACCGATTGGATTGGGGAAAACTCGGGAACAGATTGGAGAAAAATGAATCGTTTTGACAAAATGTTGCCAGCTGAGTATGTTCACAATTTACCAAAAGAAGATGTTACAGTAGCAGAAACCATGAAAGCTAACGGGTATAAAACTTTTTTTGCAGGCAAATGGCATTTAGGACAAGAGGGGTCTTATCCTGAGGATCATGGATTTGAAATTAATATAGGTGGTTGGGACAAAGGAAGTCCTGTTGGGGGTTATTTTTCGCCTTTTAGAAATCCAAAATTAGAAGATAAATATCAAGGTGAGAACCTCTCTATGCGCTTAGCAAATGAAACTGTGAATTTCATAAAACAAAATAAAGAGAATCCTTTTTTTGCCTTCCTCTCCTTTTATGCGGTGCATGGACCAATTCAAACTACCGAAAAAAAATGGAAGAAATATCGAGATAAATGTGAAAACCAAGGTATTAAAGAAACAGGATTTGTAATGGAAAAAAAATTACCCATACGCCAAAACCAAGATAATCCTATCTATGGTGGCTTAGTAGAAAGCATGGACGATGCCGTTGGGGTTGTTTTAGATGCCCTTAAAGAATTACTATTAGATAAAAATACGATAGTCATTTTTACTTCAGATAACGGTGGCGTTTCCTCAGGTGATAATTTTTCAACATCAAATTTACCTTTTCGAGGTGGCAAAGGCTATCATTGGGAAGGTGGTATTCGAGAACCTTATTTAATTTATGTGCCTTGGCGAAATTCTAACGGCGAAATAAATAATTATCCTGTTACTGGTGCAGACTTCTACCCTACAATTTTAGATTACGCCAATATCGATTTAAATCCGAATCAGCATCAAGATGGAATCAGTTTAAAACCATTAATTGATAATAATGCAGATCTGGGTAAAAGACCTTTGTTTTGGCATTATCCACATTATGGAAATCAAGGAGGCGATCCATCTTCAATAATAAGGGAAAGTGATTGGAAATTAATTCACTATTATGAAGATGAAAGCAATGAGTTATATAACTTGAATGATGATCCTTATGAACAAAATAATATTGCTAATCAATACCCAGAAATAACTGATAAACTATATCAAAAACTAAAAAATTGGCTTTTAAGTGTTGATGCCAAATTTCCCGCAAAAGATTTGGAATTCGATTCTATAAAAAGAAGTGATTATGATAAACAGATTCGTGAAAAACGTTTACCAAGTTTGGAAAAAGAACGTCTAGAAATGTTATCCAAAGATTTTCAGCCTAACAATGATTGGTGGGGAAGTAAAGTAACAAAAGATTAAAAATTTATAATGGTAAATAAATCATATGGCATATTATTATTGATTTTAATCCTTTCCTGTGATTCTATAGAAATGCAGGAAAGACATCGCATTTCTTTTAACGATCAATGGTTATTTCAAAAAACTGATAATCCGTCTGCTTTTAAAAAAAACTTTGATGATTCCAATTGGCGTTCTTTAGAACTCCCCCATGATTGGGCTATTGAAGGTCCTTTTAAACCAGAATACAATCTTAGAACAGGTGGATTGCCTATTTTTGGGAAAGCCTGGTATCGTAAGCATTTTAAAATTGATACATCGAAAAAGGGAAGTTTAATAACTCTTGAATTTGATGGCATCATGAATAATTCAACCATATACATTAATGGTAACAAAGTATATCAAAGACCTAATGGTTATATTGGTTATCAAATTGATATTACGCCTTATATTTCTTTTGGAGAAAATAATTTAATTGTCGTGGAAGTAAATCCAGAGGTTTTATCTGCTCGGTGGTATCCAGGTGCCGGTATTTATAGAAATGTTTGGTTAGAGATTAAAAACCAAGTACACATCAAACATTGGGGTACACATGTTTCAACACCTGTAATAACTCAAGAAAAGGCAGAAGTTACTA
This sequence comes from Litoribaculum gwangyangense, assembly GCF_039543505.1. Lineage (NCBI taxonomy): Bacteria > Pseudomonadati > Bacteroidota > Flavobacteriia > Flavobacteriales > Flavobacteriaceae > Litoribaculum > Litoribaculum gwangyangense. The sequence goes on from NZ_BAABJW010000002.1 coordinate 564,827, forward strand.
TTGAAACTAAAGTCCTAAATGAGCAAAAACTTAAAGGTGATTATCAGGTTAAAACATCTATTTACGATTTAGATAATTTTGAAGTAGCTTCTATTTTATCAGATATTGAATTAAATAAAAAAGAAGCGTCCATTATTCAACAATTAGAGGTTAAAAACCCAAAACTTTGGGATTTAAAAACGCCATATTTATATAAAGCAGTATCTAGTATTTTAAATAACGGAACACAAATAGACACTTATTCAACAACTTTTGGAATTAGAACCATTGAATTTACCAGAGAAGGTTTCTTTATTAACGGAAGAAAAGAAAAAATTAAAGGAGTTTGTTTGCATAACGATTTAGGTCCTTTAGGCTCCGCCGTAAATTATAGAGCCACCCAACGTCAATTGGAAATTATGAAACAAATGGGTGTTAATGCAATCAGGACTTCCCACAATCCAACATCTCCAGAACAATTGGCGCTTTGTGATAAAATGGGCATTTTGGTACAGGCGGAGGCATTTGATTGCTGGGAATTACCAAAAACAGAAAATGATTATCATAAATATTGGGATGAATGGCATGAGCAGGATTTAAGGGAAATGATAAAACGTGACAGAAACCATCCGTCCATTATTATGTGGAGTATTGGTAATGAAATTAGAGAGCAAAAGGAAGAAAATGGTTATAAAATAGCAAAAGAATTAGTTAATATTTGCCACCAAGAAGACCCAAACAGACCCACAACTGCTGGTTTTAACAACCTATCAACTGCAATAAAAAATGGTTTGGCTAATGAAGTAGATTTGGTTGGTGCCAACTATAAACCAACGCAATATGCCGATGTGTTGAAGGACTACCAAGACTGGATAGTATATGGTTCAGAAACCGCTTCAACGGTATCATCTCGTGGTGTGTATCACTTACCTTTAAAAAAGTATGACAAGCATGAATCTTTGCAAGTTAATAGCTACGATATCAATAGTCCAAACTGGGCTTATCCACCAGATATAGAATTCCATTTTCAAGATTCTCTACCAAATATTTTAGGTGAATTTATTTGGACTGGTTTTGATTATTTAGGAGAACCAACACCTTATGGTGGAAAAGATAATTTAACACATGGGAATTGGAATACCGATTGGCCGTCAAGAAGTTCTTATTTTGGAGCGGTTGATTTATCAGGATTTCCTAAAGACCGCTTTTACTTGTATCAAAGTCAATGGACTACAGAACCTATGGTACATATTCTGCCTCATTGGAATTGGGAAAACTCTGGTATTAATGAAATTCCCGTTTATTGTTATACAAACTGTGATGAAGTAGAATTATTCTTGAATGGCAAATCTCTAGGGAAAAAAACCAAAGGTATTGATAAAACAAAAATTCCAGTGAATTTTGGAGCTTGGAAAGAAAGACCTAAATATTTTGACTCACCATACCGTTTAAACTGGAATGTAAAATATGAGCCTGGTGAACTTGAAGTCATTGCCTATAAAGATGGACAAGAAGTCAAACGAAATAAAATAATAACAGCAAAAGCACCCAATAAAATAGAGCTTAAAGCCGATAGAAACGTCATTAATGCAGATGGTAATGACCTATCCTTTATCACAGTTAAAATTGAGGATGAAAATTCAGTTTTCTGCCCATTAGCAGATAATAAAGTTGATTTTAAAATTTCAGGGCCAGCAACTATTGCTGCTGTAGGAAATGGTAATTCTGCTTCAACAGAACCTTTTCAAGCAAATTACAGAAAAGCATTCAATGGTTTGTGTTTACTAGTAATAAAGAGCAAAAAAGGAGAAACCGGAGATATAACAATTGAGGCATCTTCAAAGGGTTTAGAATCGAAAACAATTACTGTTATAACGAATTAAATAAAGAACAAGTTGAACCATTATAATAAATTTTCAAAAGTGAAATTCTATTCTAAATTATCTAGAATGGGAATGGTTTTATTTCTATGTTTCATAATTAATCAACCCTTAAAAGCCCAAACTGTTAAAGCAATAGCTAAAGACGAAACTCATTTCATTACGAATGCAGATTTTGAAACAGGTACTTTAGAAGGCTGGAAATATTGGAAAACGAAGAGTTCCGTAATAACTACTGACGCATACTCTGGACAATATGCCGTTAAAATTGGTCCAGAAAGAGGATTCTGTATTCAAGAAACTAAAGTGAGATCTAATAGCCTTTACAGAATTTCCGCTTACGTTAAAACGGAATCAGGAGCTGAAGAAGTTCAATTAATGGTAAGTGATTACGGAGGTTCTGAAAAATCGGTTTCCAGCTCTCTTACAGAATACACTCAAGTGAGCATCGATTTTCAAACGGCTTACGCTTCAGATAATTTACTAATTTCATTAATACATCCTTCCGGAAAAAGAATCGGCTATGCAGATCAAATAGAATTAACATATTTAGGAGAAGCACCACAACCAGAAATTCAAGAATTTATATCAATTCCAGAACGAATTCTTAAAGAAGAAAATGGCGTATCCCAATTATCTAATGAAAAAATGGATAGGTTTCTTAATGATCGGTTTGGTATGTTCATCCATTGGGGAGTTTACGCCGCTTTTGATGAAGGAAACGAATGGGTTAGACATGGAGAAGTTTATGGTCAAGAATATTACCAGCGAAGAGCAAGAGATCTTGAAACCGGCTTTACTGCTTCTAAATTTGATGCATCTAAATGGGCAGATTTAGCTAAAAAAGCAGGTATGAAATACATGGTACTAACTTCAAGACATCATGATGGTTATGCCCTTTTCGACAGTAAACATTCGAGTAGTTGGACCAGCAAAAAGGATTTGGGGCGAGATTTTGTAAAAGAATATACAGATGCTGTGAGAGCATCAGGACTGCACGTTGGACTTTATTATTCGCCAATGAGTTGGAGATATCCTGGTTATTATGATGTTTATGGGAATAATGTAAAACCCAATGTTTGGGGATATAAAACAGCTGCTTGGCATAAAAAGGATGCACAAGCTATGAAAGAAGAAGTTTATGAACAGGTTACAACACTGTTAAAAGATTATGGAACCATTGATTACATGTTTTGGGATGGCGGTTGGCTAAGTCAAACCGTGAACCCAGAATTAGAAAGAACGTTTTGGGATTCGGGGCAATATCAAAATCCTAATAATGAATGGCCAATAAAAGACAAATATGTTATAAAGGAAGCCCATACGGATAAACCTCTTGGTATCATGGGGTTAGTTCGCAAATTTCAACCAGATATGGTGGTAAATGAACGATTTGGATGGGTTGGAGATGTACAGGCAGAAGAAGGTGGTTCTTCTACTTCTGGAGATATTCGTTTTGAGCATTATGGAGAAAAATGTGTTAGTCTTCAAAAAGGAGGTTGGGGTTACAGACCCAATCGTCAAGTTTATAGCTTTGAAGAAGTAGCAGTCTATCTATCCAATTGTGTGGTTCGCAATATCAATTTACTTTTAAATGTAGCTCCCGACAGAGAAGGCGTTATACCAGATAACCAACAAGAAGTACTGCTAAAAACGGGAGATTGGTTATCCAAAGTAGGAAATGGGATTTATGGAACCAGAGGCGGGCCATGGCAACCACTTTTTGGTGAATACGGTTTTTCATTTAATGATAATAAAATTTACTGTCATATTTACGAAGGCTATCGTGACCTGAACTCAGGGAAGTTTACAACGCAATCAATAGGAAATAAAAAAGTGAGGAAGGTTATCAACCTTTACGATGGGAAAGAGCTCAGTTGGATTAAAAATGATAATAATACGGTTACAGTTAGTGACATTGATTATTCTTTAAATCCAGCAACCACAATATTAGAAATGACACTTACTGAACCAGTATACAAATAGTTTTTAATTATAAAGAATTTAGAAATAACCTATTAGAATTTACCATTAAGTAACCAAAAAGATTTAAAATTCAATTTTAATAATGAGATATAACCTATTAATATTAGTCCTAATTAACATGTTTATTACTGCCTTTTTAAATTCACAAAATGAAGAAATTGAATTATGGAAAGACACTATTCCCTATTCAATCAAATCTATAGATTATCAAGAAACATATGAATACGAGAATAACATAATAAATCGTATAAGTAAGGTAACTACGCCTACCCTAACTACTTTTATACCAGAAAATCCAAATGGAACCGCAGTAGTAATATGCCCGGGTGGCGGCTACGCCTATTTATCTATTAATAAAGAGGGTTATAAAGTAGCTGAGTGGTTAAATACTTTAGGTATCACAGCCTTTGTTCTTAAATATAGATTGCCAAGTGACGAGATTATGGAGCAAAAATCCGTAGGACCATTGCAAGATGCACAAGAAGCTATGAGGTTTATACGAAGAAATGCTCAAAGATGGCAAGTTAAAACTGATAAAATTGGTGTTTTAGGATTTTCTGCGGGTGGTCATTTAGCATCTACTCTTGCAACACAATATAATGATAAAGTATATGAAGTAAATGACAGTGTAAGTGCCAAGCCTAGTTTTGCAGTGCTTATTTACCCGGTAATCTCTATGGATAATCAAATTGTCCATAAAGGCTCTAGAAAAAGATTGTTGGGTGATAATCCATCAAATGAATTAAAAGATAAGTTTTCAAACGATAAGAGAATAGATTCATTAACATCACCAACATTCTTAGTACATGCTACGGATGATAAATCTGTACCTGTAGAAAATAGCATTTTTTATTACATGTCATTAAAACAACATAATATCTCATCCGAATTTCACATTTACCAAGATGGTAAGCATGGCTTTGGATTAGGCCTAAAGGGAACCAATGAATATTGGACGAAGCAATGCGAAAATTGGCTTCGAATAAATAAATATATCAACTAAAAATCAATTATTTTAAACATGAGAAGATGTCAGTTAATAGTTTTACTAACCATAATAAGTATAATGTCCTGTAAAGAAGAGTTCATAGAAAGACCTATTTACACAGCAGAACCGTGGGACAATCCAGAGTGGGAAAATCCTGAGATTTTTCAAATTAACAGAGAAGCACCAGTGGCTTCATTTTATAAATATCCCGATAAAAGGATGGCTGTTTCGAACAATAGTTGGGAAAATTCCTCTTTATATAAATCTTTAAATGGCACCTGGAAATTTTACTATGCCGATAGTGTACAGGCGCGTCCAACAGACTTTTATAAAAAAGGTTTTGATTTAAGAGGTTGGGACACGATTTCAGTACCCTCCAACTGGGAAATGAAAGGTTTTGGCATTCCTGTTTACACGAATATTAAATATATGTTTCCGGCTAACCCACCATTTATTCCTCACAACATAAATAACAATGGAAGTTATGTTCGAGATTTTGAAATTCCAGAAGATTGGTCTCAAAAAGATATTTATTTACACTTTGCCGGTGTTAGTGGTGCCATGTATGTTTGGGTAAATGGAGAATTTGTAGGTTACAATGAAGGTAGTAAAACCGCTGCAGAATTCAACATTAATAAAGTAGTTAACCCTGGAAAGAATACTATTGCCGTTCAAGTTGTACGGTGGTCGGATGCCAGTTATATGGAAGACCAAGATTTCTGGCGACTATCAGGTATTGAACGCGATGTGTATGTTTATGCATCGGCTAAAGTATCCATGAGAGATTTTAGAGTTATTTCAGATTTGGAAAATGACTATAAAGATGGGATACTTAAACTTAATATAAAAGTTGATAATAGTACAAATTCTTCAGTTGAAAAACTAATTGAAGTTAAGCTTTTAGATGGAGATTCTGAAGTTTATTCAGAAAGTAAGACTATTCATTTTAGTCCAGGTGAAAATACCGTAGCATTTAATAAAACCATACCTAGTGTAAAAACTTGGAATGCAGAATATCCAAATTTATATACTTTACTTATTTCGTTAAATGGAGAATCTACATCAATTAAAGTAGGTTTTAGAAATATTAAGATAGAAAACAGTCAGTTTTTAGTCAATGGAAAACCTGTTTTGATTAAAGGTGTTAATCTTCATGATCATGATGAAAAAATGGGGCATGTGGTCTCCGAGTCATTAACCCTGAAAGATATGCGACTGATGAAACAAAATAATATAAACGCCATTAGATGCAGTCATTACCCTAAAAATCCACATTTTTACAGATTGGCAGATACATATGGTTTTTATGTGATTGACGAGGCCAATATTGAAACACATGGTATGGGTGCTACAAATCAAGATTTAGAGAAAAATCCAGAAAAAAAAGCAATCCATCCAGCATATTTGCCCGAGTGGAAAAATGCCCACCTCGATAGAACTATTAGAATGTTTGAACGAGATAAAAATCACCCTTGTATTGTGACATGGTCTTTAGGTAATGAAGCGGGTAATGGTGATAATTTTTTTGCAACTTATGCTTGGTTAAAGGAACATGACTCGACCAGACCTACACAATATGAAGGTGCAACCGGTTATGAAAACACCGATATTCAAGCACCTATGTACTGGCCTATCCAAAAAATGATTAATTATGTTAAAGAAGGTGGTAAACGTCCATTAATTCAATGCGAATATGCCCATGCCATGGGTAATAGTTTGGGCAATTTTCAAGACTATTGGGATGTTATTGAAGCGTATCCAACCATGCAAGGTGGTTTTATTTGGGATTGGGTAGATCAAGGTATATTAACTCAAAATGAAGCTGGTGAAAGCTATTGGGCTTATGGTGGCGATTTAGGAGGTGCAGAATTACAAAATGATAATAATTTTTGTTTAAATGGCATTGTAAATCCAGATAGAACACCTCATCCAGCCCTATTTGAAACAAAAAAAGTATACCAAAATATAAAATTCAAACTATTAAACTCTAAAACAGGAGAAGTTGAAATTAAAAACCTATATGATTTCACAAATTTAAACTCTCTTGATTTTTCATGGAAATTTTTAGAAAACGGGGTTGAAATAGCTTCAGGAAATTTACCTGGAATGGATATTGAACCATACCAGTCTAAAAAAATTAAAATAAATATCCCTGAATTAAAGGATTCTTCAAATGACTACCATCTTAATTTATATACTAAAACAGCCTTTCCTACAGAATTATTATCCATAGGGCAGATTGTTGCTTATGAACAATTTCAGCTTCAAAATGGTACTTTTACAACCTTACCAACCTCAGAAGAAATAATAGAAACTCAAAAAACAGATTCAACTTTAACATTATCTAACTCAAATTTCAAAATAGTATTTGATACAAAAACTGGCATATTGAATTCTATCGATTATGGAAACGGAAACATGTTACAAAAAGGAATCACACCAAATTTTTGGAGAGCTACTACAGATAATGATTTTGGATTTAAAATGCCAAAAAAATTAGGCGTGTGGAAAGAAGCAACAAAAAATCAAGAATTACTGTCATTAACTGAAAATGTAAAAAATGATCTTTCGGTAAATATAAATGCCGAATTTAAGTTACCATCAGTTAATAATGCTTCTGTAATTATGGACTATATAATTTACCCAAGTGGAGAAATTTCGGTAAATACAAGTATTAAAAATGTAGATTCTAAACTACCCGTTTTACCAAAATTTGGAACTAATTTTATTATTAATGAGGCATTTAACCAAGTAAAATGGTTTGGAAGAGGGCCTCATGAAAATTATCAAGACCGAAAAACATCGGCGTTAGTTGGTCAGTATAAAGCACAAGTTTCCGATTTGTATTTTCCATACAGCCGTCCACAAGAAAATGGGTACAAAACAGACACACGATGGGTAACCTTTTTAAATCAAGATGGGAACGGAATAAAAATAACAGCTCTAGAGCATTTCAGTTTTAGCGCACACCATCAATACAATGATGATTTTGATGCGGGTAATACCAAACAGCAAAGACACACTGTTGATGTTGTTAAAAGAGATTTTGTAAACATCAATATAGATAAAGTACAAATGGGAGTTGGCGGTGATAACAGTTGGGGTGCCATGCCCCATGAAAAATATCAGATTGAACCTAAAGACAGGACCTTTAGCTATGTAATACAACCAATAAAATAAATTATGCTTAAAGTTTTCAGCTTAAAAATTAATCCTTTACTTTTTTGTTTACTTTTTCTCTTAATGAATTGTGCTAATCGAAGATATAGTGCCTTTAATCCAGGAGATCTTTGGCTAGATAATCATGGAGAGCATATCAATGCGCATGGTGGTGGTTTTCTATTTTATAATAAAACTTATTATTGGTTTGGAGAACATAAATTATCTGGAAAAGATGGTAATAAAGCAAATGTAGGTGTTGGAGTGTATTCCTCTAAAGATTTATATAATTGGAAAAATGAAGGTATTGCACTACATGTAAGTAAAGATACCACTTCTAAATTGCAAAAGGGTTGTATAATTGAACGCCCAAAGGTGATTTTTAATAATAAAACCAACAAGTTCGTCATGTGGTTTCACCACGAATTGAAAGATCAAGGCTACAAAGCAGCTTTAACAGGAGTCGCTATTTCAGATAATGTAACAGGTCCTTATGAATACATAGATAGCTTTAGAATTCATGCCGGTATTCTGCCTCTAAATATATCTAAAGAAGATTTTGATACAATTCCTGATATTAATGAAAATCTGGAGTTAACTAAAGAAAAAAGAATCGATCAAGCCAAAAAAGGAGAGATATTTAAACGTGATTTTATGATAGGACAAATGTCAAGAGACATGACTTTGTTTGTAGATGATGATGAAACTGCTTACCACATAACTGCATCAGAAGAGAACCAAACTTTACTTATTTCAAAACTATCTGATGATTATTTAACATTAACAAATGAATACGTCAGGGTATTTCCGGGAGGAAGAAATGAAGCTCCGGCTATCTTTAAAAAATATGACACCTATTTTATGTTCAGCTCTGGGTTAACAGGTTGGAAACCAAATCCTGGCAAATTAGCTGTTGCAGATAATATCATGGGTAATTGGACTTTTCTGGGAAATCCTTGTCGAGGTACACAAGAGGAAAATGAGACTACCTTTTGGTCTCAAAGCACTTATATCATTCCCGTTCAGGGGAAAAAAGATGCCTACATTTTTGCTGCTGATAGGTGGCAACCCGAGAATCCTATTGATGGTAGATACGTTTGGCTACCTGTTAAATTTGAAAATAATATTCCTTATTTGGAATGGGAAAAAACTTGGGATTTGAACTTTTTTAATAAAAACGAATAAACCAAATTGGTTAGTGACTTACATTCTTAATATAAAAACTGAATTATAAAAGTTTGTACGCTTTAAAATAGGTCATAAATATTTCTACTATCTCTTTTTATTCTTTAAACACAAATACCTTAATAGTATTGATTACCTTAAATATTTTCTTATCAAAACTCAATGCCTTTTAATTCTACTTTCACTTTTGTAACCTAAGTTACTATTTTAAAAAATCTCATTTTTTATCTTTATAAATTATTTTGATATTTACTTTTTATCATAAATAAAACTCCTAAATACCTTAACTTTATAAAATGATACAGGAACTAAAAGATAATTATGGCCATTTGTTTGAAGAGGCTCTTTTAAATGAAATAAACCAAGTAGGAACATTCAAAGAAGTAAGTGAAGGACAGAAATTAATGGATATAGGAGATTACGTTAGAGCTATGCCTTTATTGGTTTCTGGTGCCATAAAAATTTTAAGGGAAGATAACGATGGTGACGAGCTCCTACTCTACTTTTTGGAAAAAGGTGATACTTGTGCCATGACATTAACTTGTTGTATAGGGCAAACAAAAAGTGAAATACGAGCCATTGCCGAGAAAGACACCAAACTCATTATGGTACCTATTCAAAAAATGGAAGAATGGTCAACTAAATATAAAAGTTGGAGAAATTTTGTTTTTGAAAGCTATCATAACCGTTTAAATGAAATGCTTGAAACCATCGATAGTATTGCATTTTTAAAAATGGATGAGCGCCTTTTAAAATATTTAAATGAAAAAGCAAGAGTATCTGACAATAATATCATTCATAATACACACCAAGAAATAGCCTACGAACTTCACACCTCAAGAGTTGTTATTTCTCGTTTACTAAAAAAACTAGAAAATCTGGGTAAAATAGAACTTCATAGAAACCATATTGTCATTAAAGATATTTAATGCTATAGTGTAACCATTGTTACCGTACACCCAAAGTGTATAATGTAATTTTGCTGTAAATAAAGGAATTATTATTTATGGAAGTTATTGAAATCTTTGGGTACATAAGTGCTTTAATTATCGGCGTGTCGTTAGGATTAATTGGAGGTGGCGGTTCTATACTTGCTGTGCCTGTTTTAGCATATTTATTTTCTGTAAATGAAAAAGTAGCTACTGCCTATTCTTTGTTTATTGTAGGTTCTAGTGCGCTTCTTGGTGGTATTAAGCAACATTTTAAGGGTTTAGTAGATTGGAGAACCTCTATTGTTTTTGGTATTCCAGCCATTATTGGTGTGACTGTAGTGAGACATTATGTAGTACCCGCCTTACCAAATATATTGTTTAGCATAGGTGATTTTGATTTTACCCGTCGCATGGGTATGTTTGGATTGTTTGCAGTATTAATGATTCCTGCTGCGTTTTCAATGTTAAAGAAAGAAAAAGAAAAAAAGGTTATCGGTGAAGTAACATACAATTACCCTTTAATTTTAATTGAAGGTTTAATTGTTGGAGGTATTACAGGATTAATTGGTGCTGGCGGTGGTTTTTTAATTATTCCAGCATTAGTAATACTAGCTAATGTTGAAATGAAAGTAGCTGTCGCTACTTCTTTAATAATTATAGCTTTTAAATCCTTAATGGGGTTCTTTTTAGGAGATGCCATAACTATGGATATCGATTGGAAATTTCTCGGAATTTTCACAGGCTTATCCTTTGTAGGTATATTTATAGGTAGTTACTTAAACAATTTTATTGACGGCAATAAACTAAAAAAAGCATTCGGTTATTTTATAATAGTTATGGCAGTTTTCATTTTTTATATGGAGTTTTTTGTTGAAAATTGATTTTTTAATTTTTGGTTTTTGGTTTTTGGTTTTTAAAAAATGGCTTTTATGACAAAAGTCATTTTTTTTTAACTAATTAGTTTTGTGTAACTTAAGTCACAAAATTTAAAACTTTACTTTCCTATATTTATGTCATTAACAACAACATATAATGATATGAAAGTAGAACAAATTTATACAGGATGTATAGCGCACGCCGCATATTATATAGAAAACAATGGTGTTGCAGCTGTTTTCGATCCTTTAAGAGAAGTACATCCATACATTGACAGGGCTCAAATAGATAATGCTGAAATTAAATATGTTTTTGAAACCCATTTTCATGCCGATTTTGTTAGTGGGCATTTGGATTTAAGAAAAAAAGCAGGCGCTGAAATTGTTTTTGGACCAGGTGCAAAACCGGCTTACGAAGCTACCATTGCCAAAGATGGTCAAATTTTTGAAGTGGGTAATTACAAAGTGAAAGTTATCCACACTCCTGGTCATACCATGGAGAGCACTACCTATTTGTTAATTGACGAAAACGGAAAGGAACATGGTATCATCACTGGAGACACCTTATTTATAGGTGATGTTGGTCGCCCAGATTTAGCTCAACATGTGGTTGCCGATTTAACCGAAGAAAAATTAGCAGGCTATTTATACGATTCTCTTCGAAATAAAATCATGCCTTTAAGCGATGATTTAATTGTATATCCAAATCATGGTGCAGGTTCTGCCTGTGGTAAAATGATGAGCAAAGAAACAACCGATACGCTTGGACATCAGAAAAAAACAAATTATGCATTACAAAATATGTCCAAAGAAGAGTTCATTAAAACCCTTCTTACTGGATTAACAGCACCTCCTGGATATTTTCCACAAAATGTATTAATGAATATTAAAGGATATGAAAGTTTAGACACTATCATGGATAGAGCAACACAGGCCTTAACACCAGATGCCTTCGAATTAGTTGCCAATGAAACGGGGGCTTTAATGTTAGATACCCGTGATGCTGAAGATTTTGCAAAAGGGTTTATACCTAATAGTATAAATATTGCGTTAGATGGCAACTTTGCTCAATGGGTTGGCGAAATGATACCCGATGTGAAACAGGAGATTTTACTGATTACTTATCCTGGAAAAGAAGAAGAAGCTATTACTAGGTTATCGCGTGTGGGTTATGATTATGCTGTTGGCTATTTAAAAAATGGTTTCGATTCTTGGAGAAAAAGTGGTAAAGATTTTGAAACCATCAAAAGAATTACATCAGAAGAACTTGAAAAACAAATGAAATCTGGAAACCCATTAATTATTGATGTTCGTAAAAAAAGTGAATTTGATTCCGAACATATAATTGGGGCCATCAATGTACCGCTCAATCAAATCAATCAGCATTTAGCACAATTTCCAAAAGACAAACCATTTGTACTACATTGTGCTGGAGGTTACAGAAGTATGATTGCTGCCTCAATCTTAAAGCAGCGTGGTTGGAAAGATTTTGTAGATGTTATTGGAGGTTTTGATGATATAAAGGAACATACATCCATTAAAAGATCAGAATACATCTGCCCTACCACATTATTGTAAATCAAATAAAAACATATTAAAAAGCACCTATTTTACCTTAAATAGGTGCTTGGTTGGGTTATATCAATTTGTAACATAAGTTACTGTTCAATTAATTCACTATTATTAACTTTACACCCAGAATAAAAAATTTAAAATATGAAAATTGAACAAATATATACAGGGTGTCTAGCGCAAGGAGCTTATTACATTGAAAGCAAGGGAGAAGTTGCTATTATAGATCCACTACGTGAGGTAAAACCATATATTAATAGAGCTAAATTAGACGATGCAAAAATTAAATATATTTTTGAGACTCACTTTCATGCCGATTTTGTAAGTGGTCATGTAACCCTTTCTAAAAAAACTGGAGCTCCTATTATTTTTGGTCCGAATGCTGAAACCAACTTTGATGCTATTATCGCTAAAGACGGTCAAGAATTTAAACTAGGTGATGTAACCATAAAAGTTTTACATACACCAGGTCATACTATGGAAAGTTCTGTGTTTCTGCTAAGAGATGAAAAAGGAAAAGACCATGCTATTTTTAGTGGTGATACTCTTTTTTTAGGGGATGTTGGTAGACCAGATTTGGCCCAAAAAATGGGCGAAATTACCGAGCGTGATTTAGCAGGTTTTTTATTTGATAGTTTACGCAATAAAATAATGCCATTGGCAGATGATGTTATTGTATATCCTGCGCATGGTGCAGGATCTTCCTGTGGTAAAAACTTAAGCAAAGAGACCGTTGATACTTTAGGAAACCAAAAGAAGACCAATTACGCGCTTCGTGCTAACATGACTAAGGAAGAGTTTATTGATGAAGTAACCGAAGGGCTATTACCACCTCCACAATACTTCCCATTAAACGTGAAAATGAATAAGGAGGGTTATGACGATTTTGATACCGTTCTAAAACGAAGTGCCCAAGCCTTAAGTCCAGATGCTTTTGAAGCTGCAGCCAATGAAACAGAGGCTATTGTTTTAGATGTTCGCCATCAAGATGATTTTGCAAAAGGCCACATACCACGCTCTATATTTATTGGATTAGATGGCAGTTTTGCCCCTTGGGTTGGTGCTTTAATTGCAGATGTTAAACAACCCATTTTACTAGTTTGCCCAGAAGGACGTGAAGAAGAGGCCATAACCCGTTTATCAAGAGTTGGTTTTGATTATGTCATAGGCTATTTAAAAGGAGGTTTCGACGCCTGGAAAAAGGCTTCAAAAGAATACGACACCGTAAGCTCTATGTCTGCAAATGCGTTAAAAGACATTTTGAAAAAAGAAGATGTTCCTGTATTTGATGTGAGAAAAAATGGAGAATTTTTATCCGAGCATGTAATAAATGCCAACAATACGCCTCTTGATTATATTAATGACCATCTCGCCGAGTTTCCAGATGAAGAAACCTTTTACATACATTGTGCAGGAGGCTACAGGAGTATGATAGCAACATCGATACTAAAAAGTAGAGGTATTCATAACTTAATAGATATTAAAGGAGGATTTGACGCTATTAAGGAAGCCGGTATAAAAGTCTCAGATTATGTTTGTCCTTCAACATTGTAATGAATAAAATTTGTTTTAGAAAGATTATCCTTAAATTCAATGGGTAAAAACAAAATATTTATAACATATTTTTTAAATATTAAACATATGAAAAATTTATTGCTCTTACTCCTCCTTATAATATTCACTTCATGTAACAGTCAAGTTGATAAAAAAATAAATGTTATTGATTTACCAACTCTAAAACAGGAAGTTATAGGTAAAGATGTTCAGTTTGTTGATGTAAGAACTGAAAATGAATACCAAGCAGGTCATATAGATGATGCTGTAAACATTGATATTTCAAATGAGACAAATTTTAAGAACAAAATACAAGAACTAGATAAAAATAAGCCTATATATATTTATTGCCATTCAGGAGGTAGAAGTAATAAAGCAAGTAAAATTATGGAAGAACTTGGCTTTACAACAATCTATGATTTTTCTGGAGGTTGGAGTACATGGAGCAGACAATAAAGTATAAATTTATATCTCACAAAAGCCGCCAATTGGCGGCTTTTGTTTTTGTTTATGTGTAACCAAAGTTACTGCTAACATTTACTTAAAGAAGTAAATTTCATTAAAATTTAGACCTCATAAAACCATATACTCCAACACGAATAACAGCTTTTTTTTGGTTGTTTTATTTATTAGTTGTAGTAAAACAACTAACAAAAGCTACATAGCCCAATTAGTGGTTTAACAAGAATCAGATATTCATTCTTAAAAACTATTTTTACTTACAAAATATAAATAATGAAAAAAATATTAAACAGCGCATTATTGCTACTCATTTTAGCTTCATGCCAGAATACAAAAAAAGACAGCAGTTCTAATTCTAAAGAAGGATATTCTAATCGTATAATCGAAAAACATTGGAGTTATAATGGCGAAACAGGACCTGAGCATTGGAAAGAAATCGAGACATATTCAAATTGTGATGGTAAATATCAGTCACCAATTAACATTGTAAATTATAATTTAGATGAAACTTTGTCAGATTTGAGTATATTTTATTCCGATAGCACCCATATCCATGACGTAATCAATAATGGTCATACCATTCAATACAATTTTGATTTAGGTGATTATATTACCATTCATGGTAAAAAATTTTCATTAAAACAATTTCATTTTCACGAACCGGCAGAACATCTTATAGATGGCATTCGCTATCCGATGGAGCTGCATTTAGTGCATGTTAGCAATGCTGGAGAATATGCTGTTTTAGCAATTATGGCTAAAGAAGGACAAAGTAGTAAACCCTTTGATTTTTTGGAAAGTTATTTACCAATTAATGTGGGTGAAACTAAGAATGTGGATTTGGCTTTTGATATGAATCTCAACTTACCTAAACAAAAAACGTTTTTCACTTATACAGGTTCATTAACGACGCCTCCATGCACAGAAAGTGTAGAATGGTATATATTTAAAGAACCTATAACCGTATCTTTGGAGCAAGTGGAGGCTTTAAAAAAACTTATGCCCATGAATAATTACAGAAATGAACAACCTATTAATGGCAGAACTATTAAGGTTTAAAATAATTCTTTTGAGTTAAATGGATTTAGAATTAAATGAAGCCTTTTGGGACAGTAGATATCAAAATAACGATATCGGGTGGGATTTGGGAGAAATTTCAAAACCCATAAAAAGTTATATTAATCAACTTCATGATAAAAATTTAAAAATACTTATACCTGGGTGTGGCAATTCTTATGAGGCCGAATTTCTGTACAAACAAGGTTTTAAAAACACGTATGTGGTAGATTTATCTAAAACTGCCTTGGATAATTTAAAAAAAAGAGTTCCCTCCTTCCCTTCTTCAAATTTATTGCACAAAGATTTTTTTGAAATACAAATGACTTTTGATTTAATAATAGAACAGACTTTTTTCTGTGCTATCAATCCAAATCTTCGACCAAAATATGTTCAAAAAATGCACGAGCTTTTAAATAACAATGGAAAGCTTGTGGGATTACTTTTTAATACACCTTTAAATACTGAACACCCTCCATTTGGTGGTAATAAAGAAGAATATTTACAATACTTTAAACCTTATTTCGATATAGAAATAATGAATGAAGCTTATAACTCTATGGAAACTAGAAGATACAAAGAGCTATTCATCAAATTAGTGAAAAGATAGACTAACTATGAAATTCATCCCTCTATTTTTTCCCTTTAGTAAAACCATAAGTGTTTTGACCAACAAAATCTGTCGGGAACTTTTCATCACCAGGAAATCCTAATTCAATAGTCCCACTATCTTCAGGAATATAATTTGTTTTAAAAATATAATCCCATAGGCTTAAACTTATACCAAAATTAACCCCATATTTTCCCTCAGGTAAAACATAGGCATGATGGTATAAATGCATCACAGGGTTGTTTATAATGTATTTAAATGGACCCCAAGTAATCTTTATATTAGAGTGATTTAAATGACCAATGGCTATGGCTAAAAAGTGAACTATATAAGCTTGTTCTGGTTCAAAACCGAACAAAATCATGACTCCAAAAGTTTTTAAAGGTTTATACAATATGTTCTCCATCCAATGATATCTTAAATGAGCAGCAAAACCCATTTCTTTCACACTATGATGTACTTTATGAAATCTCCATAACACTGGGTATTTATGCAATAAAGTATGGGTAAACCATTGTACAAAGTCTAGTACAATGAAGAATAGCAATAATTGCGTCCACATAGGCCATCCAGAAGGATCGAAAAGTGCAAATGTTTTATTTGTAATTCCAATGTCTGAAAAAACAACTTGCATTAATTTGTAAAAACCACTTATAGCAATTGAAAAAATGAAAAAATTAAAGAACATATAGAACCCATCCAACCAAAAATCTTTTCTAAAAATGGATTGTTCTTTTCTCCAAGGAAAAAGTATTTCCAGAGCCCAAACTAATAGCGATATGACTATTAAACCCCAAAAATAATTCGTATACCAGGGCACTTCAAAAATGATAGATTTCCATGTCCATTCTACGGTGCCATTAAAGGCATTTATAAAAGCATTTACATATTTTTCCATAATCAATTAAAAATTTTAGTAATACTATCTTGTTTTAAAGGTAGGTCGTTAAAATAGCTCCATTCTATCCAAGACCCATCATAATTTTTCACATTCTGGTAACCTAATATTTGGGTTAATACAAATGTGGTATGTGCGGAACGCACTCCACTGTGGCAATAAGCAATGATTGTGTCATCTTTTGATGCGAATTTTTTATAAATTTCATTTAGTTGGCCTTTTGGTTTTAATTTCATGTCGCCATAATAATCTATAGCTCTAGACCAATCAATGTTTTTACTATTTGGGATATGGCCACCTCTAAAAGCACCCTTTTTTTGGCGTTTCCCCGAAAACTCGTCTTCTGTCCTAGTATCAAAAATTTTGACGTTATTTCCCATAGCACTCAACAAGTTTTCTTTTGAAATATAATATTTCATGGATGCGTTTTCTGGCAGTTTAAAAGTCGTTTTAATCAATGTTGGCAATTCTTTAGTCAAAACTCCTCCTCTTTTCTTCCAAGCATTTATGCCTCCATGGAAAAGTTTGGTATTTGTAAAATCATAATTCTGCAATATCCACCATAATCTTGAGGAATCACATAATCCGTTATCATCATAAATGATAATGGTATTGTCATTACTAATTCCCAAACCACCAAATAAGGTTTCTATTTGAGATTTACTTGCCATCATGCCTCCATAGGGATAAGAATCATCTTCAACTTGATATCGCCAAATATTTATAGCTCCCGGTAAATGACCTTCACTATATAATTCTGGGGTTCGGAAGTCGATTAATTTTATATTTGGATTATTAATTACCAAAGACAATTCTTCAGTCTCAATTAAATATTGATTAGTAACTATTGAAGCTAAATCATCTTCAACCACTATGGGACTTTGGTTAGAAACTTTTTTACAACCAAAAAATAATAATATTATCACTATAATATCAATCCTCAAGTTCATACCAATCAATGTTTATTAAATTAGCACGCCTACCAACTTCTTCAATAGGATAATTTGTAACCAAATAATTGACTATAATGTCTTGGTTTTTTCCAAGATCCCAAAGGTTTTGTGTTTCTTGCATCCATCTAATGGTAGCATTCCAGCGCTCTTTACTCATTCTGTTTTGGGTCACCAATTTTGCGGAGTGGCAATTAGTACAATTGTTTACAACCGTCATTAAACCTTCAGCATCTATCAAACCTGTTCTAACGTGAATACCATTTTCAATTCTATCTTCATCTAGTTCTATTGTTTCTGTTGCAACGTAAGTATTTACTCCCGTTTTGTTAGCGAAAAACCCAGGATTAACTACATATAATACCAACAATGCACCAGCAATAATAAAAAGGCTGAATAGCAACATCAATTGATGATATATTTTTTTTATCCCTTTATGAAAATCCTCGTTTTGAGACATTTATTTAACTTTAATGGCTATTCTATGGCAAGCATTATTTAAATACCCTTTGGGGTTCCAACCTGGTAATAACATTGGCTGCGCAGTTCCTTGAGAATCTATTGCTTTAGCCCAAACTTCATAATAGCCTTTTTTTGGAAAATTTATGGTAGCCGAAAAATGTTGCCATGCCAATCTATTAGCTGGTGCTTCTAGGTTACAATTTTTCCAAGTTGCACCAAAATCAATGGAGTATTCCATTTTGGAAACTTCCAATTCTCCTGCCCAAGCATGACCACGAATGTTCAAGGATTTTCCTTCTTCAATAGTTGCTCCGGTTTTTGGGTAGGTAATTAATGATTTAACAGGCATAGATTCTATAATACACATATCCTCATCGCTAACCTTCTCTCCCGGGGCTACAGGCTCACAAGGAACACGATAAGAGCTCCCTATCATTTTTTCCCCATCATGCACTTTATTTCGAATACTAATCCTATTAACCCACTTTCCAGAAACCGATGCAGGCCAACCTCCTGCTACTAAACGCAATGGATGACCATGAACTAAGGGTATGTCTTTACCGTTCATTTTAAAAGCTAATAACGTTTCGTCTTGTAATGATTTTGATATGGGTGCACCTCTGGAAATAGGTTCTTTATTTGGATCTCTACTTAAATGAACATCAGCAGAATGGTATCCTATATAAACAGCATCATTTTTAATTCCAACATCTTCCAATAAGTCTTTCAAACGAATACCTGTCCAACTAGCGCAATGTACCGCTCCAACAGTCCATTGATTGCCCTTTGCAGGTGGACTAAATTCACTTCTACCATTACCCCCGCATTCAATAGTTAATTGATACGTATAATGTTTAAATTTTGATTTTAGTTCTTGAATAGTATATGTTCTTTGTTTTTTAACAGATTCACCATCAATTGTGAGTGTCCAATTTTTGTCATCAATACTTTCTGGAACAAGGCCATTATTTCTAATAAACATTGCTGAATTGGGAGTGATTTTGTCATCTAATAAATGTGCCTGGGCTTCTATATTCCAAGGCTTATCATTTAGAACTATCATTTCTTTATGCTTATCAAACATTTTAAAAGGATCTGGGTCTTGCAAGGCAAGCAATTGATAACCCTCCAATATGTTATTACCAAAAACAATCTCTGTGCCCACTATGGCAGCCAAACTACCTAATGTAGTTTTTTTAATAAAATTTCTTCTTTTCAAAATGCGAAAGATTTATTCCGTTAATAAAATAAAACTATACAATATATAATTTCTAATATTCAGTTTTTGTAACAATTGTTACAAAAACTGAATAACTTTTTCCCAAACTTTATATGACTAAACTTAGGTAACATAAGCGAGCATTATTTGAATAAATTTTATTAAATTAGTAATCAGCTGCTTAGGTAGTTTAAAGATCATTATATTAGATTTATTTATGGATTTTGTTAAATTAAAAAAATTACTATTTGCCTGTTCTATTTGTTTAGGTATCATTATCTCAATTGTATTAATAATTAAAAACTAATAATTATGAAAAAAAATATGGGCGGTACTGACCGCATAATTAGATTACTAATAGCAGTAGTCGTTGTTATTTTATATTGGCAAGGGTTTGTTGAAGGCACTATTGCTTATGTGCTTTTGGCGTTATCAGGCATATTTGTGCTTACAAGTTTAATAAGTTTTTGCCCGCTTTATACATTGGTAGGATTAAATACCTGTAAAATCAAAGAATAATTCTTCTTAACAAAAAAGCATAGCCATTCTAACATCTTAGAATGGCTATGCTTTTTTGTGATAGAAACCTTTGTTCTGTAACATATGTTACAACATTTTTTAATAAGGTTTCATACTTTTAACTAGTTAATCTAGAATACAAATACTAAACTATATATTATGAGTAAGCATTATCAAATATTAATTATAGGAGGTGGAACTGCGGGGATTATGGTAGCTGCACAGCTTCTTAATAAAAAGAGGCATTTTGCCATTGGTATCATAGAACCTGCCGACACCCATTATTACCAACCAGCATGGACATTGGTTGGTGCAGGAACTTATGATTATGATAAAACGGCTCGACCTATGGGAGATATTATTCCCAAAGGAGCTGATTGGATTAAAGATTTTGCTACAGGTTTCAAGCCAGAAAAAAACTTAGTATCAACCAAATCTAGTGGAGATATAACTTATGATTATTTAGTTGTGGCACCTGGATTAACTTATGATTATTCATTAGTTCCAGGTTTGGGAGAAGCCATTGATAAAGGCGTCGTTTGTAGTAATTATACGGACCCCATACACACATGGAAAGTCCTAAAAAACTTCAAAGGCGGAACCGCTTTATTTACACAACCTACAACTCCTATAAAATGCGGTGGTGCTCCTCAAAAAATAATGTATTTAGCAGAACATTATTTCAGAAAAAGTGGTGTGAAAAGTAAAACAAATATTGTTTTCGCCACTAATGGAGGCGTTATTTTTGGTGTTAAGCCCGTAGCGGAAACACTGATGAACGTTATAGATAGAAAAGACATTAATTTGCGTTTTGGTCACCAATTAAAGAAAATAGATGCTGATAAACAAATAGCTTGGTATGCGCTGGGAGATAATCAATCAGAGTATAACCACAAAGACATTGAAGTTTCTAAAGAAGGAGATTTAGTAGGTATTCATTATGACATGCTGCACACAGCCCCACCATCTGTAGCACCAAAATTTATTCAAGATTCTCCATTAGTGAATGATGCTAAATGGTTGGATGTAGATCATCACACCATGCAGCACAACAAATTTGCTAACATTTTTGGTTTGGGTGATGTGGCCGCATTACCAACAGCAAAAACAGGAGCAGCTATTAGAAAACAAGTACCTGTTGTTGTTGATAACATCACTTTGCTCATAGACCATAATAAAATTGGTACAAAATCATACAATGGCTATTCATCTTGTCCTTTGGTTACAGATTATGGAAAAATGGTTTTAGCTGAGTTTGATTACCAAAGTAATTTTACACCAGACCCCCAATTAAAGAAAATGCTCATTTCAGATTCTTCAAAAGAACATTGGAGATTATGGATACTTAAAAAGTATATGTTGCCTTATTTATATTGGAATAAAATGATGAAAGGTAAAGATGTTTAAATTAAATCTTTTGGAATAAATAGCTAATTAAAAAGAAATTTTAGTTTAAAATTTCAAAAAAGGTGGTTAGATACCACCTTTTTGTTATACAAAAATTTAGCAAAAGTTTATTGGTAACCAAAGTAACTGAACTTCTTAACAATATTTTCGAAATTTATAAAATGAATTTTAAATTTAAGAAAATGAAAAAGTTAAAAGCTACACCCTATCTCATAATAGTTGTCATAATTATGTTCGCTATTGGCTGTAGTGACCATGACAAAGTCTATGATACCGATTCATTAGAAATTACTTTATCACAATCTGATAAGGAAGCATTATTATTCATGTTAGAAGAAGAAAAACTGGCAAGAGATACGTATTTGTTTTTAGATAATATTTGGTCCATTAATCCTTTTTCAAATATTAAGAATAGTGAACAAAACCATATGGATTCCATTGAAAGCCTGTTGGTTAAATATCAAATTAATTATGATGTCTTGCCTTTAGGTGAGTTCAAAAATCAAGATTTACAAAGTTTATATAATCAGTTTCAAATTGATGGAATATTAAGTATGACAAATGCACTTAAAATTGGTGCAACCATTGAAGATTTAGATATAGTTGATTTACAAAACTTTATAAATGCTACAAATAACCTATCTATAATCTCAGTTTTTCAAAGTCTGCAATGTGGTTCAAAAAATCATTTAAAAAGTTTTGTTTCATCTTTAGAAAACATTAATGACTCATACACTCCTCAATTTTTATCTAATGAGGAGTTTAAAATTATCATTGAAAGCAGCCAAGAAAAATGTAAAAAAAACTAAAAAACTATAATTTAAATCGTTTTTTTAGTAAGTAACATTTGTTACAACAAAACTCATAAAAAAACATTTATTTTGTAATTTAAAATTAAAGTGATGAATTGGATATATGAACCTTGGCCATGGTACGTTTCTGGCCCCATGATAGCTACCATCATGTTTTTACTTATTATGGTAGGTAAAAACTTTGGAATGTCGTCAAACTTAAGAACCATGTGCACCATTTGTGGCGCAGGTAAAAAAACAGATTTTTTTAAATTCGATTGGAAAACCCAAAAATGGAACTTAATAGTTGTTTTGGGAGCTATTATTGGAGGCTTTATAGGTGCGCATGTATTAACCAATAATTTTTCCGTTGATATAAATCCAGAAACGGTTTCAGACCTAAACAATTTAGGTTTCCAAAGTGCCGGCAAGGCCTATTTGCCTACCGAACTTTTTGACATCTCCTCTCTTTTAAATATCAAAAGCATTTTAGTGCTAGCTATGGGTGGTTTTTTGGTTGGATTTGGAGCTAGATATGCTGGTGGTTGTACTTCAGGACACGCCATTTCTGGGTTAAGTAATTTACAAGTGCCATCTCTAATAGCCGTTATTGGTTTTTTTGCTGGTGGTTTAGTTATGATTCATTTTATTTTTCCTTTAATATTTTAAATTATGGTACGAACAGTTGTTTATTTATTGATAGGTATAGTATTTGGGATTACCATGTTTAAATCCGAAGCCTCTTCATGGTTTCGAATTTATGAGATGTTCAAGTTTCAGTCATTCCATATGTATGGCATAATTGGATCCGCTTTAATGGTAGGAATCATTTTCGTACAATTAATAAAACGGAAAAAACTGAAATCTTTTTATAAGGAAGAAATTATTTTTACCCCTAAAGATAGAGGCATTGCTCGTTATTTAATAGGCGGCATAATTTTTGGTTTGGGTTGGGCGTTGGCTGGAGCTTGTCCGGGACCTATGTTTACCCTTTTAGGAGCTGGCTTCTTACCTATTTTGATTGTAATAATATTTGCCATAATAGGTACTTATATTTATGGATTGCTAAAAGATAAACTTCCCCATTAGATAAATTAAAAATACAGACGGAATTTTAAAAGAAAATTTAAGTTCAGTCTGTATTTTTACGTGTATTGGTACTCTAAAACTACCCTAACTAGTTAGCCATTTCAGCTTTCGCTTTTCTATCTGCAAACTTTTCAATTAAATCGGGTACTTTTTCAAAAGCTGCGGCGAGTCCATGTGCTTTTCCAGCATCAATAAAAGAAATTTCATCGCCTTTTGTAACTAGAAAACCTATAGGTTCAATACCAACCCCAGCTCCAGCTCCAGCGCCTTGACCTTTTATGGCTTTTGTTTTAGTTTCGGTACCTTCGCCTCCACCTGAACCAAATCCAATTCCTAATTTAATAACGGGAACACATTGAAATTGACCTAATTCAAATGGTTCTCCAACCACAGTTTCTGTTTTAGCTTCAGACTTTATAAAGTCTGTTACTTTTCCTAGTAATTCTTCAAAATGTAAATCCATAATGTAATAATTTAAAAATTAATAAATGCTTTTATAATGTTGATGGGCCTATTTTTGATGAGTAAAACCAGCTCATTTTGCCCCAGAAAATTGACATGAAAATTTCCGAATTTATAATTTAGTAAAGAAAATATTGGATATAGCTTAGCGTTTAAAATATAATTTCCCGTATCCATATTTACATAAACCTGTTTCACTTTAAAGGTTCTTAATACTCTGAAAATCTTCATTAGTTTAGGCTTTTTTTTAAATTCTGTCTGATATTTTTTCTTGAATTTTTCTTGAATTTTTCTAACACCCCTTTTTCTCCTTTTCAACGGATATATATAAAATTTCATTAATAAAATGTTTAATCGTATTCTAAAAACCTGTGCATCATCAGTTTCTAAATCGGCTTTAAACAAACCTTGCAACATGATGTAATATTGGTTTGATGTGGTGTCCAAACACAATATAATTGGTACAAATAGTAAAGAGCCCAATAACAATAAAATCATTGTAATTACTACAAAAAAAGCCATGATTAAATTTTGATTTAAATTAAGTACTACCTGAACATAAATCAATGATATTGATCAACTTAAACCTATTTATCTGATATATATCATTGTTGATATCTCTATAATAAAATACATTTGGTTTATTAAGTAAACAACCATGAAAGTCCTTATTTACAGTACAAAACCATTTGAAATCCCATATTTGGAGGCTGCTAACAAAGGGAAGCATAAACTAACTTTTATTGACGAAGCGCTAACATCAGAAACTGCTATGAAAGCTATTGGGTATCAAGCCATATCCATATTTTCTTCTGATAATGCTTCTAATATTGTTTTAGAAAAACTTAAGGATTTTGGTGTGAAATACATGGCTCTCAGATCGGTAGGTCATGATAATGTAAACTTATTTACCGCTAAAGAACTGGACATAAAGGTTGCTAACGTACCGGCCTATTCGCCCCATGCCATTGCAGAACATGCCGTCACTATTTTAATGGCATTGAATAGAAAATTGGTACTTTCAAATGATCGTATTAAAAAATTTAATTTCGATTTAAACCATTTAATAGGTTTTGATATCAACAAAAAAACAGTTGGCATTTTAGGAACTGGTAAAATAGGTTCGGTAATGACCAAGATTATGCATGGTTTTGGATGTAAACTATTGGGTTTTGATATTAACCCCAATAAATTATTATCTGTTCAATATCAATTACAATATACTTCGCTTGAAGCATTGTGTAAAGAATCGGATATTATTTCTATTCATTTGCCTTTAAATACCGATACCCATCATTTAATTGATAAAACTTTAATTGATTTGATGAAACCAAATTGTATTATAGTCAACACTGCAAGAGGAGCTATTATAAACACCAATGACACTATTGAAGCTTTAATGGAAAAACGTATTGCTGGATTAGCAATGGATGTTTATGAACATGAAAGAGGCGTATTTTTCAAAGATTGCTCCCTAGATATTCCAAAAGACGATTCACTCATAAAACTTAATGCATTGCCCAATGTTTTAATCACCGGACACCAAGCATTTTTAACAAAAGAGGCGTTAACAAATATAGCCGAAACTACTATTTATAACTTAAGTTGTTGGCATGACAATACGCCTACTGAAAATGAGGTTTATTTTAACTTGCCGAAAACCAAAGCTTAAGATTATTCAATTCTATTACTTGTTATATCCGTAAATGTCCTCTAAAACTTGGGGTTCACCATTTTTACCTAAAACATTTAAATCGTATCTAATTCGTATTTTGGTATTTATAGGGGCATAATAGTAAATAACCCAAGCATCGGCCTCTTTGGTACCTATACACCCATTTGAATAAGCTTTACCAAGTGTTATAGGGTTTGTGGTAGGGTGTATTAATTGCCCATGTCGTAATCCATTTATTTCAGTTTCCAAAAAAGGAATTAAAGGCAGTTTGGTAGTTTTTTTATCATCCCTTTTTGTTACAAAATACTCATGGTTATTAACAGGATTTACATATCGGGGGTTTTTATTATGTTTTATAATGATTCCATTACCTGTTTTTGTCCTTAAATCTTCAATCCTACCTGACATCTCCAAATATTTTTTTTCATACCTTCCAACGCGAATAGGAAACTCATAAAGCTTCAATGAATCTTCATAAACACGAAGCTTAAATTCTGGAATATTCACATCTATATAAGTATTCTTAAATGAATTTATAAGCTTTAAAGCCTCCAAAGAATCAGGAATTGTTAAAAATGAGCCTTGGGGTAATACTATCATTTTTCTTTGATTATAGACAAATGAATCCAATGCTATCATTCTGTAATAATCGGTGTTTTGAAGCGTATCTATAATCCAATAATTGCTTCTAACTAAAAGGTGCTCAGTTAATTTATAGGGAGTAATGAAATCGTATTTATTTACAATGGAATCTAAAAATTGAAAATAATTTTCAACAATAATATTTTTGTTTATCGCAACTTTTAATGGTAGTGATTTACTAAATAAAGTTTTGTTGCCCCATGTGTTTGAATAAGTATCATAGTCATCATTTTTTGGGCAACAAAACTTGAAAGTAATCAATAAAAGTATGAATGTTAATAAAGCTAATTTTGATAATAGTTTAATGGGTTTCATTTTTAAATTATTTGTACCTATTATCTGAATTCCTTTATATAAAAATGCTATTCCTTTTTTAAGTTGATACTTGATAAAATAGAGGTGATTATTAAGCCAATACCCAAACCTAAAAGCATGGCGCCTACAAACATTAAAGCGGATTGCTGCAAGAAAAAGAACCCAGCTCCTAAACCTGAAAGAATACCGCCTCCTATAGCCCAATTACTCTTATCGTCTTTACCGTTCATCATTTTATTTTTTAATATTAGTTTTTTAAAACATCACTTAAAACAGTGTCTTTGTCTAGTTTTTTGGTGCAGAAAAACCAATCTTCACAATCCAATCCATCGGTATTGGTCATACGTTCTTCAGCAACACTACAAGAGCCTGCAGGCGAAACAATAACATCATCACCAGGATACCAATCGGCAGGCGTCGCTATTGAAAATTTATCAGCGGTTTGCATAGCAATTAAGGCTCGGTAAATTTCATCAAAGTTTCTACCCAAACTGAGTGGGTAATAAATTAAAGCTCTTATAAAACCCTTAGGATCAATAAAAAAGACTGCCCTAACAGCTTTTGTCTTGCTTTCTCCTGGTTGAATCATACCATATTTTTTGGCAACTTCCATCGAAATATCTTCAATTAAAGGGAATTTAACTTCAATGTTTTTCATGCCCCTAAATTCTATCTTTTCTTTAATGGTTCTTAACCATGCTATATGGCTATACAACCCATCAATTGATAAACCTATTAAATTACAATTTGCATTTTTGAACTTGTTTTCTAAATGCGCAAATGTTATAAATTCTGATGTGCACACTGGAGTGAAATCTGCTGGATGACTGAACAAAATAACCCATTCACCTTGATAATCATGAGGAAAATTAACTTCACCTTGTGTGGTTACTGCTTTAAATTCGGGTGCTTTATCACCAATTCTTGGTAATGACACCATTTTTTCTTGTTCTTGTATAATTTCCATTACTTTTTATTTTATAATTTATCCAAAAGCACATTTTTAATCTCATTGCGATTACATAAATTGTTTGTTTTCAGAACCTATTATGGGGTAACCTATTATAGAAAGTATATGTTTTGCCTTATCTAAATCATGATGTGTATCATAATCGAAAGAAACAGTTTCTTCATTTAGATCAACATCCACTCCCGTAAGATGCTTTGTAGATGAAAGTCTGTTTATAATAGTAGCTTTACCACCACCGCATTTTAAATTTTGAATGTGCAATTTGGCCCTCATTTTTTTGCTTTTTAAAAATACCTAGTGTCTTATAAATTTGAAATGATAATGATCATTCTTATAAAATTTTTAGCAAATTATTTTAACCAGAAGCATCGATTAAAACAACTAAAATTTTATAGGGTTTTGTTCAAATAATAATTAATAATATCAGCAGTTGAAACAATGCCTACCAATTTATCATTTTCAAGAATGGGAACTGCATGATAATACTGGGTAGATAAAACTTTCGCAACATCTTCAACACTGGCATCGGTGGTTAAGTAGAATGGTTTTCGAGTCATTATATCCTTAACCTTCAATTTTTTATAAACTTCATGATCGTCATTAATTCCTGCACCAACAATATTGTACATAAAATCTATTAAGCTAACCATACCTACCAACTGTTCCTCATCTAAAACTGGAATATGATGGTGCCATCTCTTTTTCTCATATATATGCTTGACATCTAATAGATTTTGTTCGGGTGAAACAGAAACCACATCTTTAGTCATTACTGGTATTATTGAATTACTTTTCATCAGTTCCACTATTATTTATTTTACTTTTTATTGATTAAAATTAAAATATAAATACCTGTTTTAAAATGATTTAAATCATGTTAAATCATCTAATTTGTTAATATATTTAGTATTAGTTTAAGGCAAGTTAAAAAGTAATGACACTGGACTATTAGAAGTATTTCCACCTTAGGCAATACTTAAAAAGTAAATTACATGTGACCATTATAAAATAATACCTATATACACATGAAAACAAAAACTATATTAGAGTTGCTCACATTAAGTTCAAGTATTTATGTTTTGGCAAGAGACCATCATTTTATAGAAAAAATAAATGAGTTTTCAGAAAAAAGTAAAGAAAATATTAATAAAGCAATGTCTGAAACGCAATTAGATGAGAATGGTAACGAATTAGAGTTTATGGACAAAATTATATTAAAAACCCATGAACTTAAAGAAGAATTAAATGAAAAAATAGAGGAGTTGGTTACGAAATTTTACAAAAAAATAAATGTGGCCCACTTAGACGAAATTAAGGCTTTAAATGAAAAAATTGAAAAGCTTGAAAACGCCGTAGCTCTATTAGAAGCCAGACTTAACAAATTAGAAGCTTAATAAAATGGGGCTCATTATTGATATTGTAAAACGATTTAAATCTATCTCTAGATACAATCAAATACTTAAAGTATTGATGAAGTATGGTTTTGATGATTTGGTGCAATATTTAGAGGAAAACAAAAACTATACATTCATTCAAAAGTTAATTCCAAACTCCACAAAAAAACGAGTTTCACAGTACAGCAAATGGGCAAAAATGCGATTGGTATGTGAAGAGTTAGGTCCAACCTTTGTGAAATTCGGTCAAATTTTAAGCAACCGACCAGATTTGGTACCTCTCGAACTCACTTTCGAATTAGAAAAACTTCAAGATAATGTACCACCCATGTCGGAGGTTGAAGCGAAGAAAGTTGTTGAAACTGAACTAAAAAACAACGTGGAAACCCTGTTTGCATGGTTCGAACCAACACCTTTTGCTTCCGCATCTATGGCACAAGTGCATAAAGTGACCTTACATTCTGGTAAGCGTGTTGCACTTAAAATACAACGTGCTGGCATTTATGATGTAATCATCGAAGACATTAAGGTGATGTATAGAATTGCACATGTTTTGGAAAAAAGAATTCCCTCTCTAAAAAGCTTTGATCCAGTAGGTTTGGTTAAAAATTTTGAAGCATCCATATTAAAAGAACTCGATTTCATTCATGAATCCATTAACGTGCAACGGTTCTTCAACAATTTGAAAAAAGATCAATCCTTAGAACAATTTGCACATTCGCCCAGAGTATATCAGGAATTTACAACCTCAAAAGTATTGGCCTTAGAGTTTGTTTCTGGTATTAAAATTGATAGAATTGAAGAGCTAAAAACCAAACAAATAGACACCAAAGTTATTGCCAGGAGATTAGCAATAAGTTATTTTAAACAAATTTTTGAATATGGTTTTTTTCATGCTGATCCACACCCGGGTAACTTATTGGTTTTACCAAATAACCATATTTGCTATTTAGATTTTGGTATGATGGGAAGCATGCTTCCTAGAGACATTTCCATATTCGGGAAATTATTCATTGCTATTACCAATAAAGATGTAAAAAAAATAATAAGAGCTTTACAACAACTTTCAAACAACGCACCCATTTTAAATCGAAGAGATTTAGAGTTTGATATTAATGAATTTGTTGAGAAATATTATGTTCGTGATGTTCATGAAAATGAAATGAGTACCATTTTATTGGAACTTAAAGATATTATCGTTGCCCATGGTTTAAAAGTACCTACTTATTTTTTCCTTTTTGCCAGGTCGTTAGTAACTATTGAGGGTGTTATTGAAAAATTAGACCCAAAATTAGAGCAATTTGAAATTGTAAAGCCTTATTTAAAAAGTAGTGCTACCAGAAAATACAATCCTTTAAAAATGGGTAAAAAAATAGTAAATTCATTAGTTGAACTTACAGATTATTTGGAAGAGTTCCCAATGGATTTAAAAAATGCCATACGCAAAATTAACTCAGGTCAAATAAAGGTAGATTTAACGCATAAAGGTATAGACCCGATGGTGCATACACTTCAAAGAATTACGAAACAATTGATTACAGCTTTTATTATGGTTGCTCTTATTGTTGGGGCATCTTTATTTATAATTTTTGAAATACAACCACTTTGGAAAGGTGTTTCTTTGTTAGGTGTCTCTAGTTTTTCATTAGCGTTATTACTGGGCTTTGGCATGATATCCAACATAAAAAAAGGGGACTACGATTATTGATTTTTTATTATTTTAAAAGATATAAAAAAAGCACAATGAACTTGTGCTTTTTAACATAAATACAGATGTTTAAGGCTTTGAAAATGCTTTTTTAAAATGAGTGAAAGCCTCCGAGATTTCTGTTTGGAAATGCTCAAGTTTCGTTTCTTCTTTTTTCTTTGCATACTTGCCTTTGAACTTATCTATAAAGGAATTAAAATCTTTTTTCCCTTTTTCAAAAGATTCCTTAGCTTCAGGTTTTTCTTTATTAAATTTTTGCTCTAAAATTTCTAACTGAATTTTAAATTGTTCAATTTCAATAAGTGTAAAAGCATACATTCTATTTAAAGTTTCATTGGTTTTAATTTTAACTTCTATGTCATGTATTATCGTAAGCAATTGCTTTTTTTGCTTTTTAAAAATTTCTTTGGTCTCTGCTTTACCTAAAGCTAATTGAACACGTAATTCATCAAATTTGGTGTGAAGCTCTTCAATTTTTTCCTTCACACCTTTAATTTTGAATTCGCTTTCATGTATAAATAAGTTAAATTTCTTTTTAACCTCCTCATACTTGTCTTGTGCCTCAGCTTTTCCTAATGCCGCTTTCACTTGAAATTCCTCCAATTCTGTAGCTGATTTTCTGAGGGCTTCAATAACTTTATCTACAAAATGTATATCCTTGTTTTTCATAACTATTAGATTTATGTTGTTATTAAATATCTAAACAAAACTGATTTTAGGCAATGATAATCATCAGTTTTATATAACCTAGCCTCTATATTAAAGGGGAATCAATTTAACCGTGGTTGGTATAAAACCATTATCCAAAATCAAGGTTTCAAAACCATCAGCCGAAATTTCAGCATAAATGAAATCGTACCAATCATGACAGGAGGTTCCTTCTGAATTCGTAATTAGAATTAATTGAATATTTTCACCCTCCTGATTTAAATAAATAGCTGTTGTTTTTGCATTCGGAATGGGTTCATCATTTGTAATGTTTAATACTTTATAGCAATAAGGCCAATCAAAGTGGAAAAGACCATCGAGTGAATCACCAATATCTATACTTGGGCTACATCTAAACAAAGTAAAAAATCCCATTATCATGAATAATGATATGAAGAATTGGTTTTTCATAATATCACCACTTTCTATAAATGTAATGATGTAGATTTTGGTATGCAATGAGAAATATCAGCTCAAAGAAATTAATTGATTTACTCTAAAAACACGTTGGTAACTAAATGATTTTAATCATTTTATATATTATCATGTTATCATAACTTTAAATATTGGAATACCTGTTTTTTTATGCTTAAATCAATCCATATAAAATCGTTCTTTATAGAAATTGGTGAACTCACATACTTTGCTAGAAGGTTTTTTAAAGAACTTTTTAATAAGCCTTTTGAGTTTAATGAGTTACTTAAGCAATGTTATAATATAGGCAACCGCTCATTTTTACTGGTTGGTGTTACAGGCTTTATAATAGGTTTGGTTATTACGTTACAAACTAGACCCACCTTGGAAGAGTTTGGAGCAGAATCGTGGATGCCATCTATGGTAAGCATTTCCATTATAAGAGAAATTGGTCCTGTAATAATTGCTTTAACTTTTGCTGGACGTATAGCCTCAGGAATTGGTGCCGAATTAGGCTCCATGCGTGTAACCGAACAAATTGATGCCATGGAAGTTTCAGGTACGAACCCATTTAAATTTCTTGTGGTAACCAGGGTTCTGGCAGCAACTTTGATGCTACCCATTTTAGTGATTTTTGGCGATGCCATAGCACTTTATGGGTCTTACATCATTGAAAACCTAAAGGGTGAAGTGTCCTTTCAATTATATTTCAACAAGGTGTTTAATTCGTTAGAGTTTGGAGACATTGTTCCAGCTACCATTAAAACCTATTTTTTTGGTTTTGCCATTGGGTTAGTAGGGTGTTTCAAAGGGTATTATTGCGAGAAGGGTACCGTTGGCGTTGGGTTGGCTGCAAACTCTGCGGTGGTATTTTCGTCTATGCTATTATTTATAATTGACTTTATAGCTGTATTTATAACCGATATATTTTTTGAAATTTAAAAATGAATTCAATACAAAATATACAAACACCAAAAGAGACTATAAGCTTAAAAAAGCCTATTCTCGAAATTAAAGATTTAAAAAAATCCTTTGGAAACAATCATGTTTTAAATGGATTCAATTTACAGCTTTTTGAGGGCGAAAACTTGGTAATTATGGGTAAATCTGGTTCTGGAAAATCGGTAATGATAAAATGTTTGGTGGGCTTGATGCAACCAGATTCAGGAAGTATTTCAGTTATGGGTAAAGATATCAATACACTTAACCGTAACGATTTAGATGAATTACGAACCGAAATTGGGTTTCTTTTCCAAGGAAGTGCTCTATATGATTCAATGACGGTAAGAGAGAATTTAGAATTTCCATTAAGGCGACACAAACATAAGTTTGGAGATTTAACAGACACTACAGAGTTGGTTATCGAAGCCTTAGAAAGTGTAGGATTGGTTGACGCCATAGATTTAATGCCCGTGGAACTTTCTGGGGGCATGCAAAGGCGTGTGGCTTTGGCCAGAACATTAATACTGAAACCAAAAATTATTTTATATGATGAGCCAACAAGTGGATTAGATCCTATCACAGCTAAAGAAATTATAGAACTTATGCGACGTGTTCAACGCCAATATAAAACATCTTCGCTAATCATCACCCATGATGTAGATTGTGCGCGTGTGGTTTCAGAACGTATGATTCTGTTGGTAGATGGTATAAACTACGCCGAAGGTATTTTTGAAGCATTAAGAGCTTCAAAGGATGAAAAGATTAAAGCGTTTTTTAAATAAATATTTCAGATCATGAGAAAGACAAATAATGAAAAATTAAAATTGGGCATCTTCGTTATTGTTGGATTGCTATTATTTGTAGTAGCGATTTATTTTATTGGAAATCGTCAAAATATGTTTGTAAAAACATTTAGCATCAGTGCCAATTTTAATAACGTAAATGGTTTGATTCAAGGTAATAATGTACGCTATTCTGGCATCAATATAGGAACGGTAAAAACCATTTCCATGATAAACGATTCTACCATTAACGTGAATATGGTTATTGAAGAAAAAATGGTTCAACATATTAAAAAAGACGCTATTGCCACTATTGGAACCGATGGTTTGGTTGGGAATATGATTGTTAATATCATCCCCGGTGACGGAAATGCTGAAGCTATTTCGGAGGGTGATATTATTAAAAGTTATACCAAAATTGGTACAGCAGACATGCTTAACACTTTAAGTGTTACCAATGAAAATGCCGCATTATTGACCGCAAAACTTCTCAATATCGCAGATGCTATGGCTGATAGTAAAGGCACTTTTGGAATGCTTATAAATGATACCATAGTATCCAATAACTTAAAGCATACAGTGAATCAATTACGAATTATGAGTATTGAAGCCAACAAATCCATGAAATCATTAAATGCCATTATTAATAATATTAATTTTGATGAAAGCATTGCTGGTGTATTGTTGAACGATTCTATTGAAGCTCAAAAGATAAAAGTTGTTCTAACCAATTTAGAAACATCCAGCCAAGACATGAAAGCGGTCATTACAAACCTTAATGAAACCATCACCGATCTTAAAAATGGAAAAGGCGCTGTTGATTATCTTTTTAAAGATGAAAACTTTGTAAAAAACTTGGAACAGTCTATGAAAAACATTTATGAAGGTACCGATAAATTCAACCAGAATATGGAAGCCTTAAAGCACAATTTCTTGACCCGTAGTTATTTTAGAAAGTTAGAACGCGAACAAAAAAAGATGGACAAAGAAAATAAGTAAGACTCTTATTATTTTGTAATTTTTAATTAATTGTAAATTAATCTTAAAATCAAAATCCCAATAGAAACCACAAAAATACTTGTATAAATTGTCTTATTATGTTTGGCGAGCCAATTAGGTAAAAAAATATCAAAGTTATCTTTTGTGGAATCTGAATATTTTCGGGCTATTAAAGTAAGCGGACAATACCATTTAAACAATAGGAGCACAATACCTTCCAATATTACCAAACCTATACAAATCCAGACCCAAACATCAATTTTATTAAAAATAGTGGCATACAACAAATAAAATATAACCACATTGTAAAACAACCAGATTATGGTGTGGATTGTTTTGATGAATACAAGATTTGTATTTTTCATCTAATTCATCATTAAAGAATGCCAAACTTTTTCTCCTTTTTGGGTATTAAATAGTTCACGTTGCTTTTAGATTTCCGTTGCTTACCCGTAATTTCCTGAATATTTATATGATAAACTATGGGTAAAGCTTCAAAGTGTGTTTTACCAGAAAATTCTGGAATAAACTGAAGTTCCTTGTTCTCATTTTCTTTTATGAGTTTTTTTACACCCAATGAAAACTTATGCAATTCATATTTAGCATCTGAGCCTTCCAATTCCTCAAAAGTCCCCTGAATAAGTATGGACTTCCATTCATCAACAGATTGTATTTCGGCAATTTCAAGGGCCACAGCATTATTCGCCCTAAGGGCTTTAGTTTTATGGCCTTCACCTGTATAACCTATCACCGTCAGGTTCTTTTTGTCGTAGTAGTAAGTGATGGGAATTACAAAAGGTGAATTTTTATATACATAAGCCAAATGCCCAATATAATTGTTGTTAAGGATTTTTAAGCAATCTTCTTTTTTAATATTTGTAATCATGGTAAGTCTTTATTTAATTGTTAGTAGAAAAGAATGATTTTAAACAATTCAAATCTAATATTGTCTCTCCCTACCTGTTAGTTCTTCAATTTCAATTTGAAAGACCACTGGTATACCTTCTTTAAAAATTTTACTTGAGAACTCACTTATATGACTTAAATGTTTACCTTCTTTAATTTTGATAACATCCTTGACACGCTCTGAAAATTTATGCAGATTGATTTTTGCAGAACTACCTTCAAACTCCCTATATATTCCATGTGCCAAAACAGATTTCCAATTACTTACAGAATCTATTTCTGCAACTTCTAAAGATACTAGGCCATTATTTCGCAAAGCCTTTATTTTATGACCAATACCGGAATAGCCAATAATGGTATTTTCAATGTCATCATAATAGTAAGTTATAGGGACTACATAAGGGCGGTTGTTAAATATGTATCCTAAATAACCAATATAATTTCTTTTTAATAAATATGTGCACTCGAATGTGGTAAGGGTTTTAATCATATTCTAAGATTTAATGAGTTATTTAATAAATGACATTTAAAAAGATTCGCTCTTTTTAAAGTTAGAAAACTATGTCAAGTTATTTTAAATTTGTCTTTAATTTTATGATATAAATCAGTTTGTTCTGAGTTCAATCAAAGTTATTTCAGGACGCATACCTAATCTTCCTGGGAAACCAATCCAACCCAATCCTCTATTTACATATAAATATTGATTATTATGTTTATATAAACCTGCCCAATGTTTGTACTTATATTTTATTGGGCTCCAAGTCATGTCTTTATAATTAAATCCGAATTGCATGCCATGTGTGTGACCAGAAAGCGTTAGTGCAATGTTTGTATCATTAACAACCTCTTCATTCCAGTGGCAAGGGTCATGCGAGAGTAATATTTTAAAAGGAATATTAATTACTTTTTTTATGGCAGATACTAAATCGCCGTATTGCTTAAAAGGTGGTTTCCCCCAATTCTCGACACCAATAATGGCTATTTTTTCATTGTCTGTTTTAATAATTTCAGACTCATTCACCAATAATTTAAAACCTACATCCTTATAGAATTGTTTAATTTTATTGAGGTTTTCTTGTTTTTCTGCATCACTATTCCATTTCGAATAATCGCCATAATCATGATTTCCCAAAACGGCGTACTTCCCTTTTATGGCAGATAGTTTTTTAAATGTTTTATCCCAACCAGTTAATTCCCAAGCATAGTTATTGACCAAATCGCCCGTAAAAAAAATAAAATCTGGATGTAAATTGTTGATAAGTCTAAACGCTTTTTGCAAGACTT
Source organism: Litoribaculum gwangyangense (assembly GCF_039543505.1). NCBI lineage: Bacteria > Pseudomonadati > Bacteroidota > Flavobacteriia > Flavobacteriales > Flavobacteriaceae > Litoribaculum > Litoribaculum gwangyangense. The sequence continues at coordinate 601,601 of NZ_BAABJW010000002.1, forward strand.
TATAACGATTGTTAAACCCTCCAATATGTAAATCAGAAATTTGAACGATTTTTAAACCATCAAACGCTTTTGGTAAATAGTTGAAATATAATTTATGTGTATATATTTTAAAATGATAAACTGCTTTAAAAACAGCGTAAACAATAACAAAAAAAGGTAGAAATCCTGAAAACAAACCAATTAATGGAATTACTACCAAAGATTCTTTTTCAGAAAAAACGACGTTGCCAAAAAACAGAATCGATATTATAATAACAAATAGAATTTTAGGAATAAACGATGAAATGGTGAGCCCATATAATGATGAAACTAATAATTGTTTCCGTTTTGGATTGATATCATCTAGAGTCACCTTAAGAATAATTATGGCTGTTATAAGCCCAATAGAAAAACACCAGAATAATAGATTAATAGCCCTTGTAAGCAATGAAGAATCTAGTAATTGTGCAATATCTTGTAGCCAGTGAAATGATAAAATATCTACTAATAGAATTGCTAAACACAATAATAAAATTGTAAAAAAGGAATAGCTACGCATGATATTTTACTTTGGATTATTTCAATTTAACTTCATTAATTAAACTATCTATAAAATATCGATTATCAATTTTATAAGGCATATTCATTATATTTCTTCTTGAGAAAATATATTTGATGGAGTCGCCATCTTTTTCATAAATACTTCTGTTTTGGGTAAAACTTTCCCATTGCTTGGGAACATTAATTCTTAAATCTTTCCTGAAGGATATTTCACTGTTTAAGTGAATAATATTGGTGTCGTAAACATCGTATTCTTTGCCAAAAATTCTTTTTTTATTGAACTTTGACATTGAATTCTCATGAGAATCAAATAGGACTAAAACATAATCTTCATTAGTGTAGAAATTAATATCAATCGTACTGCTTTGATATATGAAAATAAAAAAAGTGATTACTATAAAAACGATTTCCCCGATCATTAATTTAATGTAGGATATTTTTTTTAGCAGCAATCTGTCTAGTATATATAAGCCTATTATTGATATGGTGATTGGAATTATGATAGCTGAATATATAGCACTTTCACTATTATTGGCGTACATTATGTAAACTGCATTTATAGTCATAATTACACCTATTAAAGTTAAAATGGTGAATATTGTAACTGGAAAAATGAAACTTTTAAGAATTCTAATAAGTTTTAACATGAAAATTGCTTTAACTGTTTACTGCTATTTATTGATTTAATGCGTTCTCTTTTTTAATCGTCTTTTATCGCGTAAAGCCCAATAAATGCCCTTTACATCGGAGGCCCAATTTTTATACATAAAAATGAGAGTGATTTCTTCAATAGTTTCTAGCACGCCTATAATAATCATTATATAAAACAAAACGTATTCAGGAATAAAGAATAACGACCATAAAATGAATACGCTTTGAAGCACCGCTGAGAGTTTTGCTAAATAGGTATGAAAAGCTGTTGCTTTCCCATATTTGAAATATGCTATAAGCATTTGAATAATATAGGGTATGAATGCAAGAAGAATTAAAAGGAGGTTAGTTTTTATAAAGGCCGTTTCAAAATAGGACAAACCCATTAACCCAATAATTAGTGTTATTTGGTCTCCAAACGAATCAAGCTGCGAGCCCCTTGGACTTGTTATTTTTAATTTACGAGCTAAAAACCCATCAATGGCATCGGTTAAATAACTGATTAACAAAAAACACGTAAAAACTAAGCGAAAATCTAACCAAATTAATACCAACAAAATAGGTGCAGCGGCTATTCGATAAAAGGAAAACCAATCGGCAATATTGTAGTTTTTAAAGGTTAGCATACTTTTTACTTTTAGAAATATTCAATTAAAATATTATTCACCTTTCAATTTTAAAAAATGTAACTTATACTCAACATAAAATAAAATGTGTTATCTAAATCTTCTTTATAAATATCAGTTTCTGTTGTTAAAGTTGCGGGTGTTTTGGGAATGATAAAATAAGGTGATAATCCTAAAATATATGGTTTATTTACATACCAAATAGGCAAACTGAATTCTATGGCCATTAAACTAAATTTTTCGCTTTCCTCTAGCACAACCGAAGTTACTGCTGTTTGCGTATTTCCTACATTTCCTTGACCGGAGCCTTTGCCTCGACTACCATTTCCAAAACGATTATTTATATAATATTCTTCGTAAAAATTTTGAGAACCAAAATAAATACCTGCTGTTGGTGATATTTGAAACCTTTGATGTTTTGTCACAAAATCATGACTTATTTCAGAATATAAAAAAAAGTCAGAGCCACTATTTTTATTAATAAACAGTGTCGCACCTACACCAACATTTAAAATATCTAAATCGTAAACCATAATTGCAGAAATGTCTGCTTCAACTTCAGAGATCACATTGTAGCTATCTGTATTAAAAAAATATTTGGTAAAGGAAATATCGCCTTGTAATTTTCTAATATTAAAATCGTAACCAATGGTTCCTAAAAATAAATCTATCCTACTTTCATTTGACTTTGTTAAATAAGAAAATGATCCTGTTGCATAGAAACCACTTTTATTAAAATAAGTAATGGATGGATAAAGATAGGGCGCACTTATAGAATCTTTTCTGCCAAAAAAAACAGCATCATTAATATATCCTAAACTTAATGAAACATATGAAGAATCAGCACCATTTGTTTGCACTTCTTTTTTAATTTCACTTTGACTGAAAATACTATTCCCAAGTAAAAACAAAAGCAAAAAACGAATAAATTTGAATTTTGAAAATTTCATGATGAATGCTTTAAACATGGAAAAGAAGGGATTTTGAAGAACAACAAAATCCCTTCTCTTTGCAAACTAAGCAGCTCCTTTTTTCTTAGTTTGCTTTTTTATTAATGATTTGTTTTGAACCTTATTTTGCATCATAGGTTTGTTAATCATCATTTTCCTGTGTTGAAGAGTGTTTTTAAACATTTCTCCATTCATATTCAAACACTCGCCATCTTTCAAACGCAATTGTACTCGATCTCTTGTTTGATAGCTACCATCAGGGTTAACAACCGTTCCGTTTTCAAGTTTGATTTGCTCACGGATTTGATTTTGAAATTGGTTTCTTATTTGGTAAGCGTCTCCATCAATTACCATAATTTGGTATCTGTTTTGATTTCGTTGTTGAACTTGTGCTTCTGCTAAACCTTTGTTTTCTTGTTGGATTTTGTAACGGTATTGGTATTCATTTCTAAATAAAACACCATCATTATCCAAACATTCACCATCCCTTAAACGCAACCTAACTTGATCCTTGGTTTGGTAGCTTCCATCTGGATAAACCACAGTTCCATCGTTTAAAATAATATTGTCTTTCAATCGAATTTGATCGCGGTCTCTAATTTGCAATACATCACCATCAACCAACATAACTCTATCTCGGTCTCTGTCCTGTACTTTGTCTTGTGCTTTTAATGTTGTAGTTCCAAAAACCACAAACACTACCAATAAAATTATTTTTTTCATCATACTAGATATTAAAATTAATAGATTAAAAATACCTTTATGGGTGTTTAAGGGCAATGATATTAGTCAGTTAAAGGCTTGTTTATATGTAACTTATATTACAGTTTTTAAGTTTTTAGAGAAATTCTGTTTGCTATAACTTCTAAAATTTTAATATGCTAATAATTTTAATATATCAACGAATTGGAGTCATCTCAAAACGAAGCAATCTCAAAGCATTTAGCACTACTATAATGGTAGAACCCTCATGAAAAGTGACAGCCAAACCAATGTTTGTCAGTCCTAAAATAGTTACAGGTACTAGTAAGCTTACCATTCCTAAACTTATCCAAATATTTTGCTTTATAATGCGTTTTGAAGCCCTACTCAATCCAATAACAAAAGGTAAGTTTTCAATTTTATCAGACATTAACGCTACATCAGCAGTTTCTAGAGCTACATCACTTCCGGCAGCACCCATGGCGATACTTACCGTACTTAATGCCATTGCTGGCGCATCGTTTACGCCATCGCCAACCATGGCTATTTTATGATATTTTTCTATTAAATTTTTAATTTCGGATACTTTATCTTCTGGGAGTAAATTGCCTTTAACACCCGTCAGACCAATTTGTTTAGCAATGGCATTACCAACATTTTGATGATCGCCTGTTAACATAACCATATGCTTTATACCTATATTTTTTAATTGTTTAAGAGTAGATTCAGCAGTTTTCCTTGGCACATCCATCACACTAATGAGGCCTACCACCTGTTTTTTGAAAGCTACTATCATTACTGTGTGGCCATTTTTTAATAGACTTCCCATTTTTGTTAAAATTGATTGGTCTACGATGATGCCAGCATCATGTATCATTTTTATATTACCAATTAAAACTTTTTCATTATTAAAATTTGCAGATATTCCTTTTCCATGAATAGCAATAACATTAGTCGCCTTATTTTTGGTTTGAATCTTATGTAGGGATTTTATATCATTTGCAATCGCTTTTGCTATGGGATGATTGCTTAAACTTTCTACTTCTAAAACCAACTCTAACAAGTCTTTTTCTTTGAAATTATTTAAAGGGATTAGGTTGGTAAGTTTCGGTTTTCCTTCTGTTAATGTTCCGGTTTTATCGAAAGCAATGGTTGTAATTTCTCCTAAATCTTCTAGGGCTTTGCCTCCTTTAATAAGCACGCCCTTTTGTGCTGCTCTGGCTATACCACTCAATACAGCACTGGGGGTGGAAATTGCCAGTGCACAGGGACTTGCTGCCACTAATACGGTAATGGCACGATATAAACTTTGGTTAAAATCTTCATCAATTATTAAATAAGCAAAACATAACAATGTAACGGCTAATATCACAATTGGCACATACCATTTCTCAAACTTTTTGGTAAGTCTTTGGGTGGGAGATTTTTGAGTTTCAACCTCACTTACCATTTTTATGAGTCTTGAAACTGTGGAATCTTTACTAAGTTTTAAAACCAATACTTCTAGGTTGTTATCGCCGTTTATAGTTCCAGCAAATACGATATGCTTATTATCAATATCATTAAATTTTGGTAAAGCATCGGTGCTATCAATAAATACTTTATCAACAGGTATGCTTTCCCCTGTTATAGGTGCTTGATTAATACTACTAGAACCGCTAATTATAACACCATCTGCGGCAATTTTAGTGTTTGATTTTACGACAATAACATCATGTATACATAAATGTTTTATGGGTATTTCTTCAAGTTTATCGTTTTTTTTAACTAATGCGGTTTTTGGAGAGAGGTTACTTAAAGCCTCGATAGACTTTTTAGCTTTATTCATGGCATAGTGTTCTAGAGCATGCCCTAGACTAAATAGAAATAGAAGTAAAGACCCTTCTGCCCACTTACCAATATAGAAAGCCCCGGCGGCGGCGGCCATCATTAAAAAATCGATATCAAAAGCACCTTTAACAACTTTTTTATAAGCCTCAATAGCTATATAAAAACACCCAAAAAAGTAAGAGATTATATAACATGATAAATAAATCCAGATTGAAAAATTTGTTAGTTTTTGAATTATAAATCCTAATAAAAGAAATACACCACAAAGAATAGCAAAGTAAAGTTCCGTGTTCTTTTCTAAACTGAAGTATTGCTTTTGGGTTTCATTTCTCATATGGGTTGCCACATCTTCCATTTTATAAACTTTAATTAGTTTTCTTACGTTAAAAACTAGTTTTAAAAGTTCTCCTTAATATTTACTTTTATTTCTGGTATTTTAATAAGTTCTAAAGTGGTTGATGCCAAAACAACCCTGTCATCTGTTTTTTTAATTTCTTTATAGATTTCATCATATAAAATATGTTTGATAGCACGTCTTTTTCTGTAATCTACAATATATCGCAAGTTAAACTGAACCCAATTATCGGTTAAGGCGATGGCAAGCGTTGGGTCAACTAAAGCATCTTCAATATAGTATTTGTTGACCACATCTTTCCACTGCGATTTTGAATTTGAGGTATATTCTGAAAGCGTCTTGGAAGCTATTTTAATAACAATAGATTTTGCCAACTCCATATCAGATCCATATTTGACGGGTAAATTAAATTCATCCCAGATAAAAGGAAAGTCTTGTGAATAATTATAAATAGGGCCTTTAAAAACAAAGGCATTACTTAATTTTACAATGCGACCACTATAATTATCGCTGCTTACCCACTGCCCTATTTCCATCATGGTCGTGTAAATACTATCTACATCTATTACATCTCCCTTAATTCCATTTATTTCAATTCTATCACCAGGTTTATAAACTTTTACAATAAAAATATATAATGATCCAGCAATGCTTAAAATCAGTTCTTGGAGTGTAAAAGCAATACCTGCAGAAAACAGTCCTATGGCAAGGGTAAAGTCCTTAATATTACCTGTGAAATATGAAAATGAAAGGAATATTAAAATAATATATCCAATAATTTCTATACCTTTTTGAGATTTGTACCTAGCAGCAGTATCGGTTACTTGTTTTCTTAAAATTCGTCTTACTAACTGCATAATAAAGAAAACAAATGCAACCAGTAGTGCATACTTAATAATGCTATAAATTGTTGGATTTTGAGAAATCCAATGCTTTATTTGTTCCATATTATTTGTTTAAAAATCTTCGTATACGCGTAACCTATTATGCAAATTTCTTATCTCAAGTTTTAGGGCATTTATTTGTTTCAATAAATTATTAATAGCATCAATTCCTTCCATATTTATATCCAAATCATAGTGTAACCGAGCTATTTTTTCAACTTTTTTTAAGTGGTTTTTATGAATAAAAAAATCATCGTTTTCCAAAGTCAACTCTACAAGTTGAAATTCGTGCAAAGAGTTTATAAAAGCTACAGGAATTTTGTAATGTTTGCAAACTAATTGTATGGGTATTAAATCTGTTTTTTCCATTATGAACGCAGTGTTTGTAGCTGTTTGATTAATTCTTTTTCTTTATCTGAAAGATAGGCGGGCAATTTAATATTATAGGTTATATATAAATCTCCAAATTGTCCTTCTTTTTTATATTTCGGGAAACCTTGACCTCTAAGTTTAACCTTGGTTCCGTTTTGGGTTTCAGGCTTTACGGTAAGTTTTACTTTGCCCTTAAACGTATCAACCATCAAATCACCCCCCAATAAGGCTTTGTATAAATCCAAATCAACGGTTGTGTATAGATTGTCTTTGTCTCGTTTAAATTTTGAATGGTTAACAATGGAAAACTGAATGTACAAATCACCGTTAGGTCCACCATTTATCCCTTTACCTCCATGCCCTTTTATTTTTATAATCTGTCCGTTTTCAACGCCTGCAGGAATGGTTATCCTAATGTTTTTCTTGTTAACGGTTAAGGTGCGTTTATGCGAAGTGTAAACATCTTTCAAATCTAGTTGTAATTCGGCATTAAAATCCTGACCTCTAAATTTTACTTGTCTGCCTCTATTACCAGAAGAAGTTCTACCACCAAACATGCTTTCAAAAAAATCTGAAAAATCTTCTTCGGAATACCCATCATCTGACCCTTGATAACTTCCATCATATGGTCCATGTTGTTTTGCTTTTTCATATGCTTCAGCATGTTGCCAATGCTCACCGTATTTGTCGTATTTTTTTCGATTCTCTGGGTTACTCAATACTTCATTCGCTTCATTAATTTCTTTGAATTTTTTTTCGGCAGCAGGGTCATTAGGGTTTAAATCTGGATGGTATTTGCGCGCCAATTTCCTGTAAGCTTTTTTAATATCACTTTCAGAAGCTGTTTTAGTTAGACCGAGTATTTTATAATAATCTATAAAAGGCATTTATTTCTTATTATGGGTTTCAATATGATGTTTTAATAGTTGCTTTAAGCTTTCAAAATAATCTTCCATTATTTTGAAATTGATTTTTGGATTATTTATTGATGGAATAGTCACAGGCGTTTCATCTAAAAACATATACAACTCAGGATACTCATTTTCTATTAATAGGATTAACTTGAGCACCTTATTTTCAATAATTTTCAAGGAATTCATATCGTGAATAATTAAACAGTTGTACTTTTTTTAACTTCATTTCTTTTAAGAATTTGTAGCCTAACTGACTATTCTTTAAGAGTTAAACAATTAAAATTAGCTTAAAAAAAACATCTAGGAAATGATGAATATCATGTAATGATCATACCATCTTCCATGGTAATGATTCTATTGGTTCGTTTTGCAAAATCCTCATCATGGGTAACGACTAATAAAGATAATCCTTCATCGTCACTGAGTTTTTTGAATATTTTGAAAACATTTTCAGAGTTATAGCTGTCCAAATTACCGGTAGGTTCGTCTCCCATGATAATTGTAGGATTATTAATCAAAGCCCTGGCAATGGCAACTCTTTGCTTTTCTCCACCCGATATCCTAGATGCTTTCTTTTTTGCTAATTGCTCAATATTCAGCATTTTTAATTTCTCAAAGGCATCATGCTCAATTTCCAAAGTTGATTTTTCAGCTAGCTTTTTAGCGGGAAGCATGACATTTTCCAACACAGAAAACTCAGGTAGCAAGTAATGAAACTGAAATACAAACCCAATGTGCTTATTTCTTATATGAGACAAGTGATCTCTACTCTGATTGGTTATCAATTGGTTATTCAAAAAAAGTTCGCCTTCATAATCAGTATCCATAGTTGATAAAATGTATAGTAGTGTAGATTTTCCGCAACCCGATTTCCCCATTATTGAGGCAAATTCGCCTTTTTTGATTTGAAAATTGATATCCTTTAAAACATGGAACAATACCGGTTTCTTAAAATATTTGTTTATATGTTTTGCTTCTAAAACAATGCTCATTTTATTGGCCTCTTATAATTTTAACCGGGTCTATTTTCTTTGCTTTTTTAGCTGGTAAATAACCTGCAAAAAAGGTAGATAACATGGCAAATAAAAAACCTATGACAAAGAACAGTGGATTCATATTTATGGGATAGGTATCCACGGTTGGCAAAGCTTCCGTTTTAAAAGGAATGGTATCGATTAAAGATGCTAACCCAAAGCCAATCAACAACACTAAAATGCCGCCAACAAATCCAATAATCATAGCTTGACTCATGAAAATAAATTGCACATCTCTCCCTGAAAAACCAGTAGCCTTCAATATGGCTATATCGTTCATTTTTTCATAAATAAGCATATTGAGGATGTTGTAAATTCCAAATCCAGCCACAATAAGTAGTGTTATGGAAACCGCATAAGTTATGAGGTTTCTAATGGTAGTACCCGTTTCAAATTGGGCGTTGGCAGTTTTAATATCAACAGCTTTTAAATGGAATTGTTGTTCTATTTTTTTAGACAGCGGCATCGCTTCTTCCATATCATATAATTTCACATTAATATCGGTTATGTAATTATTGGTTTCGCCCAAAATACGTTGAACGGTTTTAATATTGGTAAAACTTTGAATAGCATCTAAATCGGCCACACCACTTTGATAAAACCCCACAATTTTTAATGGAAAAACACCTCCATTTATGGGACTAACCTGCACACAATCTCCAACTTTTAAGGACATTTTTTTTGCAATACCTATACCCAATAAAATGCCGTTATCGGTATTTTGTAAAGCTTCTTCAGAACCCTCTACGATATAATCGGACATATTGAACAAACGGGCTTCATCCATGGGATTAATACCCGTAAGATTACCACCAAGCTCAATAGAGCCAGCCATATAGAAAATTTGGGTTTTAACTTGAGGAAGCGCACCACGAACGTTTTTATCTTCTTCTAAATAAGTGATAAGTGGTAATGCGTTGTGAATTTTTTTCTGGCTTAATTTTGGTTTGATGGAATGGATTACATCAAAACTGTTTTTTAATTCATTAAATATATCAATAGGTTGATTTTCAGAAGGTTCAATTTCATTATAGATGTGAATATGAGGTGTTTGGTTGAGTATTAAATTATCCAGCATAGCATTCAAACCAGTCATAAAACATACCAACGTTATGTAAGAACCAATGCCAAAAGTAACACCTAGAGCTGCGATAGCCGTTTGTTTGATTTTAGTTAACAAATGGGTTTTTGCAATGCTCAATATAATGTTCCAATGGGTCATTATTCTGGTTTATAAATATAGGTATCTTTGTTAATGCCTTCTATTACTTCAATGTATTCCATGTTTTGCAGACCAGTAGTGATGGTTACTAAACCCGCATCAGTTTCAACTTTGGTGTCGTCAATGAGGTAATTTTTCGGAATAGTCAATACACTATCTTTTTTTGCAATAATGATGTTGGCTTCACCTGAAAGTCCAGGATATAAAACGGCTGGAGGATTTTCAAAAACGGCTTCAATTTTAAACGTTTGATTGCGCTCATCTTTCTTGGGATATATTTTTGAAACGTTCCCCTTAAATATTTTACCGTTGTAAGCGTCCAAATGAATTAAAACATCTTGCCCTATTTTAACACGAACGATATCCACCTCATCTACCAACATGTCCATAATAAAATTGTTGATACTGCCAATACTGGCCAGTGGTTCCATGGTATTTACGATTTCACCAGGTTCCTTATAAAGGGCATACACTTTACCATTGATTTTACTTTTTACTGTAAAATCCTTGGTGCTTATGAGTGCGGTTCGATAGTTGTTTTCTGATTGTTTTACAGTGGTTAGTAATTCGTTTTTGGTTCTTTGATAATTATTTTGAAGCGTTAGCAGGTTGTTTTCAGAGAGTTCGTAATTCAATTTTTTGGTATCATAATCTATTTTAGATCCTATGTTTTGTTCCCAAAGATTTTTTTGCCTGAAATAGTTAATAGAATCATTCTTGTACTTAAGTTTTGCAGCATTAATTTGATCTAGAATACCACTTAAAACAGCTGCTTTACCGTTGTAATTTTCTTTTGCCAACTCTAAAGTAAATTTGGCATTTTCAGCGGTTAGTTTAGGCGAGCTATTGATAATTTGAATGAGTGGTTCATTTTTTAAAACGATATCGCCTTCTTCAACCAAATTAGCATCTAAAATACCTGAAACGATAGCATAAACTTCATATAAACTATCGGGTTGCACAGTTACTGAAGAATATACAGATTCGGTTATTGGTCTTTGAATTGGAAGTGTTCTATCCTTTTTTTCCGAACAAGCACCGATGATAAGAAAAAGACCTATAAACAGAACACGTTTCATTATTAATAAGCTAATTTAGACTGTAATAAAATATATTCATTTAGGTTAGTGGCATCAATAACACCAACCAGTTTTTCATCTTTTAAAACCGGCACAAATGATTTCTTTTCAGAAAAAACGATGTTATAAATGTTATTTAAATCGTCTGTATTATTAACAGTTTTAAAGTTGGTATCCATGATATCTTTGACCAAAACATTTTTATTAGAGTTTTCAATAATGGCTTTATGCTTTAAAACACCTTTAATTTTATGGTCTTCGACTACAACAAAATTAGTTTCAGTACCTGAAATGATTTTGTTGACAACCAAATCAATAGGGTCTCCAGGATTAAAAGTGGTCATGTTAATTATCATAGCTTCTTCCACACTATGTCCTTTCAACAACGCCAAATGTTGCACTATTTGGTTTTCACCATAAGCTCCTAAAAAAATAAAAAGAGCAATAATGATTAAAAATGGGTTGTACAATAAGCCTATCAACAAAAAAATAACAGCTATAGATTGCCCAATACTTGAAGCAATTTGGGTTGCTTTAACGCGACTCATTTTTGTGGCTAATAAGGCTCTTAAAATGCGGCCTCCATCCATTGGGAAAGCTGGAATAATATTAAATATAACCAATCCCACATTCACTATAAATAGGGAAAACAAAAAATTTTGTAATGTAAAACTCATTAATGTTTCAAATGTTTCGGTGAAATTTAGGCGCATAAACGCATCTACAGGAATAATAAAATAGAGGAATATGGCGACTATAACATTTACCAAAGGCCCTGCAAGTGTTATTAAAAGTTCTTGTTTTGGAGATTCTGGTATGCGCTCTAAACTAGCCATCCCTCCAATGGGCAACAAGGTTATTTTTTTTGTATCTATACCAAATCGTTTTGCGGTTAAAGCGTGCCCCAATTCGTGAAGTACGACACAGGTAAAAATAGCAATTAACAAAGCAATATTGAATAAAATACTTTTAATATCGCCACTCTGATTTAACTCGCTAAATACTATCCAAGCAATTAAAAAAAAGAAAGTCCAATGGACTACTATTTTAATACCTGAAATTTTCCCTAAATTAAGGTTCGCTTTCATCTTTTAAATGCTTTCAAATTAGTACTCAACTGATACTAATTTCCACTTATTATTATTTACCTTAACAGCGTAAAGGTTATCAGAAATCTGTTTTGATGTGATTTCCGGAAGCGTTCTGATAAATTTTTTATCCAAAACAATATTAGTTCCTTTTGGATTTAAATAATTTTCTACAGTTCCATCAATATCGATGGTAACTTCATAATACCTGTAGTTAACAACATTTTTACCTAATACCTCATTATTACCTAGTTCTTCTTTTAAGAGATGCAGTGCTAGCGTTTTATTGCTATCAAAATTTTGAGCGTTTAGGAACTTAGGCTCAATGACTGTTTTACCTGTTTTATCGATATAACCAAAGTAGATTATACCATTTTTGACCTCAGAAATCAAGCATCGATTATTTTTAAAAATGGGATATTTATAGCCGTTTATTTCAGTCGAAACTAAATCATCCCGAAAATCTATAATAACATGACCCTTTTCATTTATAAAACCCCAAAAGTTTCCTTTTTTAACAGCAGCAACGCCATCATGAAAAGGGGTAATAAAATCGAGTTCCTCTGTTGTTTGTCCTAGCAAGAGAACAGGCAATAGTAAAAATATAATCAGTAGTTTTTTCATGATCTATCATTTTAAAATTGTTCTTTAAAAATAGCGTGGTTCACTATTTTATAAAATGATATCCATCATGATAGATATATTTAAGAATATTGTTGGATAATGTTTATAATATCGCTTTTTTGAAGAACACCAGATTGTCTCCAAAGCGGTTTTCCATTTTTAAAAAGTATCATGGTAGGCACACCCCTAACTTGATATTTGGCTGCTAATGGTTGATTTTTATCAACATCAATTTTTATGATTTTAATTTGGTCTGCAAGTTCGTGTTTTACATCTTTTAAAATGGGTGCCAAAACTTTACATGGGCCACACCATTGGGCATGAAAATCAATCAGCACGAGCTCCCCCGAATTTATAATACTGCTAAAACTGCTCATGAATTTTTTTTTTTAATTCTAAATCTAATTTAGCCAACATAATTAACTCCGACTTATTGATACCTGAAAAAGAATTCGCAATGGCATTTGCTGTTCTTATAATCAGTTTTTTAATATCTGTAGAAAACAGATGCTTTTGTTCGTTCTTATAATTTACAAAATCATTGTAACACGATCTTACATCAAGGTTATTTTGATTATTCAACCAATCAAACACAATTTCTATTTGGTAGGCAGCATCTTCGTCATATTCATCTGTAATGGCATCTATGTTTAACCATTGTGTTTTAACTACTTCTTTTAATTTATTAAATTCTATTTTTCGCACAACATTATCAGACCCTGCAATGGCATAAAAAAGCTTACCTAGATTTTGATAAAACTTGAGTGTTAACTTGTTTTTGGTTTTCATTTTAATCGAATTTTTGCTTGATAAAGATAAATAGATGTAGCCTTTTTAATAATGATATTAATCAGTCTTAGTCACATAAAAATGAGGATTTTTTCGTACTTTTAAGGTACTGACTAAACCCACCATTTTCATGTTTCAACAAGACCAAGAAATATTCAATATTCTTTTAGAAACAGTTTCTGAAGGGGTTATTATTGTTGATAACCACCAACATATTATGGAAGTCAACAACTCTGCTGAAACTATTTTTGGTTATAGCAAAAAGGAACTTATGGGTAAGGAACTTAACCTGTTAATTCCATCGAACTATCATGATAGCCATTCTAACTATTTTGAGAAATTTATTCAAAGTGGTAAACGGAGAAAAATGGGTCAATCATCTGATATTTTTGCCTTAAAAAAAGATGGAACCATTATCTCTGTTGAAGTTGAATTAAACCCTTTTACCATCTACAATAAAACCTACGTAATGGCTTTGGTTAAGGACGTTTCTGAAAAAAAAGAAATTGAGAAAAACTTGATGCTACGCAGCAAGGCGTTGCAGTCAGCTTATAATGGAATCGTTATTACGGATGCCTTAAAACATGACAACCCTATTATTTATTTTAATTCGGCTTTTCAAAAGCTCACTGGTTATTCTGATAAAGAAATACTAAATCATAATTGCAGATTTTTACAAGGTAAAGACAGAGACCAAGCCCCATTAAAAAAACTTAGAGAATGCATTGAAAAAGGTGAAAGTTGCCAGGCAACGTTACGCAATTACAAAAAAGATGGTAGCATGTTTTGGAATGATTTGTATGTTTTTCCTATAACAAATAATAAAGGTGTTGTTACTAACTTTATAGGTATTCAGAATGACGTAACATTGAGAATAAAAGCTGAAGAAGAACGTCATCATTTGGCATCTATTTTTGATGAGTCTTTGAACGAAATATATGTTTTTGATACCAAAACACTAAAATTTATCAACGTTAATTTTGGGGCTCAAAAAAATATAGGATACTCCTTAAAGGAACTTAAAAACATGACTCCATTAGATATTAAACCTGATGAAAACAAAAGTGAATTTAAAAAAACCATTGATGTTTTATTAAAAAAAAATGTAGAAAAATTAGAGTTCGAAAGTATACACAAACGTAAAAATGGAACCACCTACCCAGTAGAAGTGCATTTACAACTATCAAATTTAGGAGGCAATGAAGTTTTTGTTGCCATTATTTTAGATATCACAGAAAGAAAAAATTACACGAAAAAACTCGAAAATACGGTAGAAGAACGAACTTATCAACTTAAAGAGGCACTCAACAAAGAAAAGGAACTAAATGAGTTAAAAACCAATTTTTTATCATTGGTATCTCATGAATTTAAAACACCCCTTAGTGCTATTTTAACATCCAGTGAATTACTCACTAAATATCAACTAGAAGCACACCAAGAAAAGCGCGATAAACACATAAAAACCATTATAGATAAAGTTAATTTTTTAAATAATATAATAAACGACTTCTTATCCGTTGAAAAACTGGAAACCGGTAAAATCAATTATAGGTTTAACAACTTTAAATTAAGTAAAGTAGTTAATGAAGCGGTCTATGATGCCAACATGCTTTTGAAAGAAGGCCAACAAATAAAATACCCAGAAAACATTGATGATCTATCAGTCTGTCAAGATGAAAAAATAATTCAATTAATTCTATCCAACCTATTGTATAATGCCATAAAATATTCTCCAGAAGGCTCTATTATAGATTTGCAGATTAAACAGGATGATTCAAACACAACTGTAACAATAAAAGACCAAGGTATAGGCATACCCGAAAAAGATCAAAAACATATTTTCGAACGTTATTTTAGAGCCGAAAACGTAATTAATACACAAGGCACAGGTATTGGATTAAATATTGTAAAAAGCCATCTGGAAAACTTGAGTGGTTCTATTTATTTTGAAAGTAAAGAACATAAAGGAACCTCATTTGTAATAAAATTTCCTAATAACGCAAAAACATGAAAACCGTTTTACTTATAGAAGATGATGTCGTATTAAGAGAAAATACAGCAGAGCTCTTAGAATTGTCCAATTATAAAGTTATATCAGCATCTAACGGGAAAATTGGGGTAGAGTTGGCTAAAAAGCACTTGCCCAATATTATTGTTTGTGATATTATGATGCCAGAACTAGATGGTTATGGTGCTTTAGAAGTCCTTTCAAAAGACAAGACTACTAAACATATACCGTTCATATTTCTTTCGGCCAAAACAGAGCGAAGCGATGTTAGGAAAGGCATGAATTTAGGAGCAGATGACTATATCACTAAACCATTTACGGAAGATGATATTATTAGCGCCATTGAAAGTCGTATGGCGAAGGTTTCCATTTTAAAAGAATTAAACCAAAATAATTATTTAAAAAGCAATATTGTTCAGCCACAACCAAATGAAATAAAAACATTAAACGATTTAAAAAACTTTTTTGATGATTATGGGGTTGAATTCATTTTTAAAAAAGAAGATATTATTTATCATGAAGGAGATCATTCTAACTATATCTATTTAATCCATAAAGGCGCGGTTAAATGTTTTCGAATGGATGAACAGGGGAAAGAATTAGTAACCGCTTTGTACAAAGAAGATGATTTATTTGGTTACACTTCGTTTACCACCAATACACCACATCAAGAAACAGCCACTGCAATGGAAGACACAAAACTTTTAGGGGTTTCTATTTTAGATTTTAATGAATTACTTGAGAAAAACCATAAAGTTTTGTTTGAGCTTGTTGAGCTTTTAACAGATGATTTATCTGCCGTTAAAGAACAACTTTTACAAATGGCTTATGGAACAGTTAATAAAAAAACAGCCACAACCATTTTAAAATTTGCAGAAAAAATAAATCGCAAACCTGAAGACCCTATAAAAATATCAAGGAACGATTTGGCTAGTGTAGCAGGAATAGCTACCGAAACTCTTATTAGGGCGTTAACAGAATTTAAAAAGTTAGGCATTATAAAAGCCGAGGGTAGGAATATTAGAGTAGTAGATATTCAAAAACTTAAAAGCATCACCTAGTTAAGGTTCGTTTTTCAAAATGATTAATATCATTTTATCTAAGGTTAGTACACACTAATTTAGTGGAAGTAAAGATGCCTTTAGATGAAAAATATACTTTTACCCACCGATTTTTCAGAAAATTCTTGGAATGCCATTAAATATGCCATTCAATTTTTTGAAAAAGAAGCTTGTAATTTTTACCTATTACACGTAAACAGATTAAGCAATAATATCATGGATGGCTCTCCGTATGTGGCATCGGAAGAGGTATTAGAAGCGGTTTATACAAAGCCCTCAAAGCAAAAGTTGCGTAAGGTTTTAAAGCGTATAGCTAACAACTTTTTACCCAATAAAAATCATAGATTTTATTCGCTCACAGATTATGATTTCTTTATTGAATCTGTTAGAAAGCACGTTTTGGAAAAAAACATAGATATCATTGTTATGGGTACCAAAGGTGCTTCTGGTCTAAAAAAAATTATAGTAGGAAGTAATACTGGCGACGTTATCACCAAAGTTAAGTGTACTACTTTGGCTGTACCAGAAAAAGCAGAATTTACCAAATTAAAAGAAATAGCATTTCCCACAGATTTCTCATTAAGCTATGATATACAAATATTGCAACCTCTTTCTGATATGTTGGAAAAACATGAAGCTGCTTTAAGGATTCTTCATGTAAGTAAAAAGAAAGCCAATTTAAATATAGAGCAAAAACGAAACAGTGAACTTTTGGATGATTATTTTAATAATGTTATCCATAGTTTTCATTATTTAACGAATGCGAAAATAGAAGATGCCATTCAGTGTTTCGCAGAAATTAGAAATACGGATATGATGTGTATGGTGGCAAAAAACCTTAATTACTTTCAGCAAATATTGTTTCATTCAAAAGTTGAAGAAATAAGTTATCATACAGAAACACCATTTTTGGTACTACATGAAAAAAATTAAAATATTATGGATAATTCAATTTTTCTTGCAAAATTTTGGGGTTGGTATCTTATTATTTTCTTTTTGATTTTAAGTTTCAACCCAAAAAGAATCAAACAAATTTTTTCAGATTTAAATGATGAAAAGTTTTTAATCATTGCATCGCTTATAGCCATTATTGTGGGTTTACTGAATATTCTGTTTCATAATATGTGGGAACCTAACTGGAAGCTCATTATCACGCTTATTGGTTGGCTATCACTCTACATAGGATTATCTCTTTTCATCTTTCCAAAGCCAACGGTTTCTCTTTTGGAATATATCAATATAAAACTAGTGCAGGTAATTTATACGTTATTGTTTTTTACCGGTTTGTTTTTACTAAATATGGCATATGGCATCGTACCAATATAATTTTTCAAAACTGATAAATATCATTTCCTATTAAGAAATGTAGATGTACATTAGCATCATGATTAAAAAGTTCTTTTACATAATAGAAAAATAGGTATTGTTGTTGAAAAATGATAATGCCAAAAAATAGAGTATTTGAAGCTATTGTTTTGCAGGAAAACCCACGAATGATACTTTTAGAAATAAAGGTGGCGTTGAAGAAAACCGAACGTTGAACGATAACATTAAATACTCAAGAGAAACAGGAGGTTTCGATCTCCTGTTTCTTATAAAAAACAGGGTTGAACGTTAAATAATGTTTACCACTGTATCAGGAATGTTTGAAGGTACTGGTTATCTGAAGATTTAATATTACTCTTTAGAGATGTTAATGATTAGAAAAGGTTAGTAAGTAAAATCAAACATTTCAAAAAAGGAAACAGGAAGTTTAGACTTCCTGTTTCTTATTTAGAGTGGCTATTAATCAATTCACATAATTATTTTGTGATTAAAAAAAGGGGATGTTTTAAAACATCCCCTTTTTTAATTCTACAAATATCTACATAAGGTATTCGTTTTCAATCTGATAAATATCATTGTTTTCATTCTTTGTCGTATGTATTTTTAATAAAAATCCTATTATACGATGAGAAAAATATTAATTCCAACTGATTTTTCCGAGAATGCGAATAATGCCATAAAATTTGCTACAAATTTATTTAAATATGAAGTAAGTGAATTTTTCATCATGCATGCCTATCAAGACGACATTTATGCCGATGAAAATTTGGTTACAAAAAATAATTTAGATAGTATCACAATAACAGTGAGCCAAAAATCTGAAGAGGAGTTAGATCGTACTTTAAAATATATAAATTCTATCTCGCCAAATCCTAAGCACAAATACTTTACAATTTCGGCTAATAATTTGCTTATAGATGAAACTGATAAGATTGTTGATAGCGAAAATATCGACATCATTGTTATGGGTACCAAAGGTAAAACCAATAACAAGAAAATCACTTTTGGAAGTCACACTTTGCAGGTTATAAAATATGTGCAATGTCCTGTATTGGCAATTCCAGAAGGTCATGAATATAGTCAACCTAAACACATTCTCTTTCCAACAAATTATTTAATTCCTTACAAAAGAAGAGAGTTAAAATTACTTTGTGAAATGGCATCACCATTTCGTGCTAAAATAGATATGCTTTACATATCTAAAACGGATAAATTATCCATGAGACAAATAGACAATCAAAACTTCATAAAAGAAGAGTTACATAAAAACAAACTCAATTTTAAGGTTTTAGAGAGTGATCATATTTTAAATACTATTTATAAATACATCAAGGAACAATACGTAGACATGCTAGTTATGGTAAACACAAGGCATTCCTTTTTAGAGGACATGCTGTACCAATCAAAAATAGATGAATTGAGTTTAAACATTGATATTCCCTTCTTAGCATTGCAAAATATCAATCGTGATTAGAAAAAATATAAACTAAACTACAAAATCATGAAAAACATCCTTCTTCCTACCGATTTCTCGAATAATTCCTGGAATGCCATAACGTATGCCATGCAACTTTTTAAAAACGAAGCTTGTACATTTTATTTACTAAATACCTATACTCCTGCCATTTATCAGGTTGAATATGTATTGGTAGAACCTGCGCAATTTGGTATGTATGATGCTGTTAGAGAAAATGCTTTAAGAGATTTGGAACAATTTAAAACGCGTATTGAAAAGGAATACAACAACCCCAAACATGCCATTGAAACCATAGCTACTTTTAACACCCTAATTCCTGAAATTAAAGATCAAATAGCAGAGAAAAAGATCGATTATATTGTAATGGGAACCAAAGGAGCAACTGGTGCCAAGGAAATTTTATTTGGCTCTAATACTGTGCATGTTTTTAAAAATGCTAAGTGTCCTGTTTTGGCAATTCCAAGCGATTTTACTTTTGAATCGCCTCATGAAGTTTTATTTCCAACAGATTACGAAATTGACTACGAAGAATTTCATATAAAACCTATTATTGAAATTCTCTCATCTTACAATGCTAGAGTCAATATTCTTAATGCAACTTACGGTTATGAACTATCTGAATATCAAGAAAAAAATATGAAAAAATTAGAGATTCTGTTAAAACAAACCTCGCAGTTATTTCATAGTGTTAGTGGACAAACTGTAGCAGAGGCTATTAATAATTTTCAATTAAAAGCCCGAATTAATTTATTGATTATGATAAATAACAAACATTCATTTTTTGAGAATTTGTTTTTTAAAAACACCATAAATCAAATAGGGTTTCATTTAAGTATTCCATTTTTAGTAATTCCAGCCAAAAACTATAAAACCTAAACAAAATGAAACGAAAAATTTTACTGCCCACCGATTTTTCAGATAATGCTTGGAATGCCGTAGTTTATGCATTAAAACTCTTTGCAGATGAGTTTTGTACGTTCTATTTTTTGAACTCGACCATTTTAAAGGTATCAACACTTTCAAATCTTTCAAATAAGTTGTTAAAAACTATGGAAGAAAACGCCAAAAGGGAATTGTTAGCCCTGAAAGAATTAGCCGAAACTTCAGACGCTAATGCTAATCATGATTTTCAAATAATTTTGAGTTCAGAAAATTTAAAAACAGCTGTTACAAATGCCGTTAAGGAATGGGACATCGATTTGGTTGTTATGGGGACCAAAGGCAGTACAGGAGCCAAAGAATTTTTCTTTGGTAGCAATACGATTCATATTATAAAAAACTTAAAAAAATGTCCAGTTCTAATCATTCCAGAAGAATACGATTTTAATGAACCTACGCAAATCGCTTTTCCAACTGACTTTAATAGATTTTATAGTAATATGGAATTAAAATCTTTAAAGCTATTGGCCAATTTATACGATTCTAAAATAAGGATTATGCACATTAATGTGGAAGAAGAACTTGATGACATACAGAAATATAATCTAGTAAAACTTAAAGAGTATTTAGAAAACTATGAATACACGCTTCATTGGATGCCTAAATATGATAAAAAAACAAAAGAAATAATAGATTTTGTGGAAGAACTAGATATTAACATTTTAGCCATGGTTAATTATAAGCATAGTTTTATTGAAAAAATAATTAATGAACCTGTCATTAAAAAAATAGGCTTTAATCCCAAAGTACCATTTTTAGTTATACCAGAATAGGCTGATGCTTATCATTGCCGTCAAAATAATTTAAACTTAAATTCAAGCAAGTAATAAAACTAGGTTATGAAACTTCTATAGTTATGAATTGTTAATTTAAACAATGACTATGTGAGGGCTTCAAGTGAGTTAATAACATCCTTAAATAGAAACACATGAAACGTAAAATATTATTGCCTACTGATTTTTCAAAAAACGCTTGGCATGCCATAACATATGCATTAGAATTATACAAAAAGGACCTCTGTGATTTTTATATTTTAAACGTATTCTCTGCGACAGGAAATGTTATTGATAGTTTGATAAATATGGATCCTGGGAGTGAAATATATGAAACTGCTAAATTAAATTCTGAAAACGGCCTCGCCAAAGTGACTGATATGATAGTTTTTAAAGACTATAATAATCCAAAACACCACTTTGAAACTATTTCCACATTTAATAATGTCGTAGAGGCCATTAAAAATATTGTGGAAGAAAAAGATATCGAAATGATCATTATGGGTACTAAAGGCAATACGGCATCTAGGACTAAAGTTTTCGGAGGCGTAGCTATAGACGTTATGGAAAAAGTTAGAAATTGCCCAGTGATTGTTATTCCTGAAACAGCCAAACATAATTTGCCGAAAGAAATCGTTTTCCCGAATAGTTATAAAACCCATATAAAACGCAGAGAGCTTAATTATTTAGTGGATTTGGCTAAAAAATGTGAAGCAACCATCAGAGTATTGCATGTAGCCGCAGAAGATAAATTAACAGATAAGCAAATCAATAATAAAAAACTTATAGAAGAATATTTTGAAGGTGTTGCATATACATTCCACAGGTTAAGCCATATGGATATACCATCCGCTATTAATTGTTTTGTGGAAAGTAGAGATAGCGACATGGTGGCATTTATTAATAGAAAACATGCCTTTTTTGGAAGCATTTTAACACATCCACTAGTTAAAGTAATTGGTTTTGACTCTAAAGTGCCGCTATTGGTAATGCATGATTTAAGAAATTAAAAATAATATAATATCAATTAAAAATGAAAACAGGTGTATGGTTAGATAAAGAGGAGGCTATATTAGTTTCCCTTTATAATGATGAAGTTAGTATGAGAAGGATAGCCTCAGAGGTTGAAAACATTCATGTTCATGGTGGCTCTGGGACTAGGTTAAAAGGTGGCCCGCAAGATGTTGTTCAAGATAGTAAATATTTAGAACGTGAAAAACATCAGTTAAAAAGATATTTTAATGATATCATTTTAGAAATTAACAAAGCAGAAGCCATCGTTCTTTTTGGACCAGCCGGAACATGCGAAAAATTATATAAAGAAATCACCCAAAATCATCCTGCTTTATCAGGAAAAATAAAGGATATAGTAAAAACCGATAGTATGACAGAAAATCAAATAAAAGCATGGGTTAAATCATTCTTTAAAAGTAATTAATTGAAGTTATAAATCACAAATTTTAAGTTTCTCAAATGGAAACA
This sequence comes from Litoribaculum gwangyangense, assembly GCF_039543505.1. Classification (NCBI taxonomy): domain Bacteria; kingdom Pseudomonadati; phylum Bacteroidota; class Flavobacteriia; order Flavobacteriales; family Flavobacteriaceae; genus Litoribaculum; species Litoribaculum gwangyangense. The sequence goes on from NZ_BAABJW010000002.1 coordinate 624,327, forward strand.
GATTCTATCGATATTATTAAATCATCAGGTGAAAAAGCTAAGTTTTCATTAGACAAGTTAAAAGCTTCTTTAAATAGAATTGGTGCTGACAAACAAACGATTAATCAAATAATTCATAAAGTAAGAGATGAACTCTATCAAGGGATTTCAACAAAAGAAATTTACAACAGGGCATTTGCATTATTAAAAAAAAAGAAAAGCTATTTGGCTTCAAAATATAAACTAAAAAAAGCCATTTATGAATTGGGCCCAACGGGATTTCCTTTTGAGCGTTTTATTGGAGCCATATTAAAATATTCTGGTTATGAAACCGAAATTGGTAAAACATTGTTTGGGCAATGTGTAACCCATGAAATTGATGTTATTGCCCATAAAAATGGTGAAACCTCAGTAATAGAATGCAAATTCCATAGTGAGGAAGGGTTAAATTGTAATGTTAAGATTCCACTTTATATTCATTCACGTTACAATGATGTGAAAACCTTTTGGAACTCCAATCCCAAAAACGGTTCTAAACTTACAAAAGGCTGGGTGGTTACAAATACCAGGTTTACAGAAGATGCCATAAAATATGGTAATTGCGTAAAGCTATATCTTCTAAGTTGGGATTACCCCAAAGATGATGGGTTAAAAGATCGTATAGATCGCCTGGGCTTGTACCCTATTACAGTATCTACTTTACTTACGAACCGCGAAAAACAATTTTTGATAAGTAGAGATGTGGTACTTTGCAGAGAATTGATAGGTGATGATTTTTATTTGGACCACCTGGGGATTTCAGACATTAGGAAGAAAAAGATCTTGCATGAAATAAGCATGCTTTGTAATCAATAAACACCATGGATAATTTTGCAAAAATTCATTTTTTAGGCGCTTCCGGTACTGTAACAGGCTCAAAATTTCTTATTGAAACAAGCGATAGCAATGTGTTGATAGATTGTGGCATGTTTCAGGGTTTAAAAGAATTAAGGGAACTTAATTGGATGGATTTATCTGTAAACGCTAAAAATATCGATGTGGTTTTGCTTACCCATGGACATTTAGATCATGTTGGTTACTTACCCAGATTATTAAAGCAAGGTTTTACAGGAAAAATAATAGGTACAGCACCTACACTGGCCATTGCCGAAATTATTTTAAAGGATAGTGCTAAAATACATGAGGAGGAAGCCGAAAAAGCAAACAAAGAAAAATACACCAAACACAATCCAGCACTTCCGTTTTACACTTTAGTAGAAGCAGAAAAAACCATCACACATTTTCAAGTTGAAATCCCTGATAAATGGATACAGTTATCTGAAAATATATCCTTTCGCTTTCAATTTAATGGCCATATTATTGGTGCTACTTTTATTGAGTTGGATATAAAGGGCAAACGATTTGTGTTCTCTGGGGATATTGGTAGAAAAAATGATTATTTACTCGATGGCCCAAAAAAACCAGAATGGGCAGATTTTTTGTTTATTGAAAGTACCTACGGTAACAAATTACACCCACAAGAAGATGTTGAAGACATGCTCTCCAAAATCATCCATGAAACCTTACTTAAAAAAGGCCATGTAATCATACCTAGTTTTGCGGTAGAGCGTTTACAAACACTTATGTTTTTGCTTTGGAAACTATATCAACAAAACAAAATTCCCAATATTCCCATTTTTATTGATAGTCCTATGGGCAACAATGTTTTAGAAGTGTTTAAGCGATTTCCAAAATGGCATAAATTGTCAGATGAAGTATATAACAACATGTGCAATCATGTTAATATTATTAAATCTTACAAGGAAACATGGGAAGCCATTGATGATAATCGTTCTAAAATAGTGATAGCAGGTAGTGGTATGGTAACTGGAGGACGGGTGCTTACATATTTACAACAACTTATAGATAATCCTACAACCACTGTTTTATTGGTTGGTTATCAAGCGGAGGGCACCAGAGGAAGACAATTACTAGATGGCGCGCACGAAATACGATTTTTTGGCAAGTACTATCCTGTTAAAGCCCAAATTAAAACGATAGAAAGTTTATCAGCCCATGCCGATCAAAACGATTTACTGGAATGGATGGGTAACATTAAAAATATACCAGAAAAGGTGTTTTTAATTCATGGGGAACCAACAGCTTTGGACGCCTTACGTGTTAAAATTCAGGATATTTATAAGTGGCATGTTAGTATCCCAAAACATAATGATGTAGAAAAAGTTATGATTTAATCTATAAAAATATTGATTATGGAACCAATTCAAAATTATATAAGCTTCAATAGCAATAAATCTATTCTAGAATTGCAATACAGTATATCGAGCGAAATTTACAAAATGGAAAATTTAAAGTTAGAATTGGAGTTTTATTTAATTTTACTAGATAAACCCCTCTTTGAAAGCTATACCATAAATTTATACGAAAGATTAACTGACTTTAAAAAAGAAGCTAAAGGCATAAACGAAAGCAGAATTCATTTACTAGAAAGCTTATATTCCCATGCCAACCATATTAGTAATAAAATAGAATGCGACAATATTGCTTGCGATAATTTTTTCATCAAACAACATGATGAAATTGAGTTAACGGTCTTCAACTTTCATAAAACAATATCAGATTTTAAATTTAGGCTATTTCAATATCTTGAAAGTGTTCTTATTAATTAAAATAAAGCTTCAAAATCCTATTTTATAGATTTCCAGACTGATAAATATCATTGTGAAAATTGGTTTCCGTAGATATATTAGTGTTGTAAAATATAAGTTTAACTTAAAATAATAATATCATGACAACATTAATGAAACGCCGAAGAAGCAACAGGTTATCTCCCCTAGATAACAGATTGATGACCCCTTGGAGCAACAGTATTTTAAGACCATGGGAAGGAAGATTATTTACATCTAATTTCGATAACTTAAATAACTTAATGAGATTTGACGATATCTTCAATGATGATTTTTTTGAAGATAATAGTTTAATGCCAGCTGTAAATGTTATAGAGCACGAAAAAGATTTTGAAATTGAATTTGCTGCTCCTGGATTTAATAAAAAGGACTTTGAGGTTACTATTGAAGATGATGTTCTTCATGTTTCTGGTGAGAAAGAAATAGAAGAAGAAGAAAAAGAAAAAGAATATTCCCGTAAAGAATTTAATTACAGATCTTTTAAAAGATCTATGATGCTTCCACCATCTGTAGATTTAGAACAAGATGTAAAAGCAACATATAAAAATGGTATTTTAAAAGTTAAATTACTTAAAAGCGAGGAAACTGTAGTAGAAGAACCTCCAAAAAAAGTAATCGAAGTTGATTAATTTCTTTAAAACAGAAAGTAGTATTTTTTAAATACTACTTTCTGCTTCTTTTAACTGTAAAAAAAACAACAATGAAAACAAAAGATTTTAAAGTAAAATATGAGGCGTGGTTAAGCGCTGATATTATGCATAATAATTCTAGAAAATGGTTATCTGAATTGAAATTTGCCAAAGATGAGGAGTTATTTTTTGATGATTTGGTAAAATCCTACACCCTTCAGCTCATTGATTCAAAACATTTTACGGATAGTAAAAAAATTATTGACAAGTTGAATATTTTACAAAAAGAAACAGACACTTTAATCAAAACAATAAAAAACCATGAAAAAGGACTGAAAGTTATGGTAGATGGTATCAATGAACTTGAAAAAGAAGATGCCTATAGAGATAAACATGCGAAACTTATTATTGTAGTTAGCAACTTTTTGGAAAAATATAGAACCTTAAAAACTGAGTTGTTTTCACTTATAAAAGGTGTTATTAAAGAAGGAAAACAAAAGCGGTTACTGCAATAACTAAAAAATTTGAATTCTCATGAAGCTATTGATATACGTAGGGCTGTTTATATTAACCTTAAGTTGTTCTACAACTGAGATTGTGGATAATTGGAAAAATCCAGACATTGAAACTTACAGTCCCAATAAAGTTTTAATAGTTGGCATGACCTCTAATATTAATGCAAGACAACAATTTGAAAAGCAATTAAAGCAAGAATATGAATCCAGAGGCATAGAAGCAATCATGAGTTATGGATATTTAAATTCTTCATTTACATCAGAAAAGAAAACAGAAGAAGAACTAAAAGCACTTGAAAACAACCTTATAGCAGAAGGGTTTGATACGGTTTTATTCACTAAAGTAATTGGTGTAGAAGATAAAATTTCATATAAGAAAGACTATCATGGTTTTGATAACACCTACACAAAATTTAGAGAAGATTATTTGAAATATCAAGATGCTTTTTACAATCCAGACTATTACGATGAATATAGCATTTATCATACAGAAACTTCTATGTATTGTATTTGCCCGAGTGAAGATCGTGAACTTATCTGGAAAGGATATATAGATATTACGGACCCTGAATCAATAAATGAAACTGTTCATGATTATGTTCGATTGATTATCCTTGTTTTAGAAGAACAACAACTTATTAATACTATCAAAATACTGGATCAGATAGATGAACCTGCCATTAAATAATATATATTATAGGTTTAAACGCAGCATTAATTTTAATAATGGCTTTTAATTCCGTGCTAAAAAGTAAAGAAACAAAAAACTCAAATCAATTTATTATATTTTTTTAATCAAACACTTTAAAAATAGTCCCATTTAGCGATTATAATATATTTCAAAACAATTATCCTTTAAAAAATATATGGTTGGAAAAACTGAATACATATCATTAATCAATAAACCGCTTTTTCCAATTTATTCTTCAAGCAATAGTAATGCTAAAAAAGACTGCACTATTTTGGCTGCAGATATTGGCGGAACGAAAACAAATCTCGCTCTTTTTCAAGCAAAGGAAGGAAAGTTATCAACATTAAATGAAAAATTTTATCCTACAAAAAATTATAATTCATTTATAGCTATGTTAAAGTATTTTAACACTAATAGCCATATTCCAATAGATTGTATAAGTTTAGGTGTAGCTGGTCCAGTTATAAATGGCAAAGTACAAGGCACCAATTTTCCATGGGTAATTGATCGTGAAGAAATATCTAAGGAACTTCAAATTAGTTCTGTATCAATTATTAATGATATGGAAGCGAATGCATATGGATTAGCTTTACTGCGAGAGAAAGACTTATTGGAAATCCAAAAAGGCAGTAATATCTCTGGAAATGCGGCAATTATATCACCTGGAACAGGACTTGGTGAAGTTGGAATATTTTGGGATGGCATGCATTATCACCCATTTGCCACTGAAGGTGGCCATTGTGATTTTAGTCCAAGAAATGATCTAGAATTAAATCTTTGGACCTGTATGCATAAAAAATATAATCATGTAAGCTGGGAAAGAATCATATCAGGCTCTGGTATTTATGATATATATCAATTTTTGATTGAGCATAAAAAGCTATATGAACCCGAATATATAAAACAAAAAATGTTTTTAGAGAATCCTGCTGCTGTAATTACAAATCTAGGAATGAATGGAAAAGACACTACATGCAAAGAAACTCTTAATTTATTTATAAAATTTCTTGCAGTGGAATCAGCACAACTTGCGTTAAAATTAAAAGCCACAGGGGGAATTTTTATAGGAGGTGGTATTGTTCCTAAAATAATTCAAGGATTCGACAAAACTATTTTCAAAACAAACTTTTCACAATCCGGTCGATTAAATAAATTACTTGCCATGGTTCCAGTAAAGATAATTTTAAATGAAAAGACTCCATTACTGGGCGCTGCCTATTATGGATATTTGGTTCATAATAATTAATCTATTACCATAAAATATATAAAGAAACACTGCTTTACTAAAAACAAATCACAGTAAAAAAGAATTAAAGACGATTTAAAAACGACTTAAAAACTAAAAAAACCTGCTAATATAGTATTAACAGGTTTAAGCTTGGATTTAAATAATAGTTGGTCGGGGTGGCAGGATTCGAACCTGCGACCTCCGCGTCCCAAACGCGGCGCGATAACCGGGCTACGCTACACCCCGAAATGGTTATCAATAAAATTGCGGAGAGACGGGGACTCGAACCCCGGCGACAGTTACCCGTCGACAGATTAGCAATCTGCTCCATTACCACTCTGGCACCTCTCCTATTCAATTAAGAACTTATGCAATAAAATTGCGGTTGCAAATGTAATTCATACTTGACAACATCGCAACTATTTTATTTGTTTTTTTAGTTTTTTTATTCAGGGTATTCTATTCGCAAATGATAAATATTTGCAAGCTTATACTTTAGAACTTTTTTTATAGATTCAATTTCTTTAAAAGTAATATTAGCGTTCAAGAATTGTTCTCCCTCTATTTGCTTACTAATAATATTTTCAACAAATGCTTCTATTTTAACAGTAGTAGGTTCCTTTAAGCTTTTTGAGGCCGCTTCGACACTGTCACACATCATTAAAATAGCGGTTTCTTTACTAAATGGCTTTGGTCCTGGATAACTAAAATCGTGTCTTTCAACTTCTGGAAATTCCATTTTCTCTTGAGCATAAAAATAATAAACCAAACTTGTGCCATGGTGTGTCCTTATAAAATCAATTACCCTATCCGGCAAATTGTTCTTTCTGGCTATTTCAATCCCAGTAATCACATGATCAATAATAATTTTGGCGCTTTCTTTATATTGTAGTTCGTCGTGTGGATTAATACCTGTGGATTGATTTTCTGTAAAATATGTGGGATTTTTCATTTTGCCAATATCATGATATAAGGCCCCTACCCGCACCAACATAGCATTGGCACCAATTTCGTTGGCGCAAGCTTCGGCTAAATTAGCGACGTTTAGGGAATGGTGAAATGTTCCCGGTGCTTTATTGGACAATTCCTTTAGTAACTTTGAATTGGTATCAGATAATTCCAAAAGGGATACATCCGATACTAAACCAAAAAGCTTCTCGTAGGCATAAATTAAAGGCTGGACAAATAAGGTAGCTAGTCCACATAAAATGAACCAAATAAATGTTTCCCATTTAAGTTCGACTATACTGCCTTCGTGAATTACAAAAAATGCAAAATAAGCTATGATATAAATAAGTGTAATTTGACCTACTGAAATAAATAAATTGGCCCTTTTGTAAAGCTCTGAAACTGTCAATATTGTTACTATACCTGCTATAATTTGCAAAAACATATATTCGTAACTATTAGGCACAATAAACCCTAACAATAGCACTGTTAATACATGGGCAAAAAGCCCTAATCTGGCGTCAAAAAAGGCTTTAAAAACCAGAGGAAGAATACAAATTGGAACAATATAAATGTATTTTGAATCATAATTTACTACTAATGTAGTAATGAATATCATCAAAGAAATGTTAAAAAATATAAAGGTAACTTTCGTGTTATTTTCAAAAACTTCTATTCTATATTTTCTCAAGAATAAGAGCAACATGAGTAATGCCAAAGCCACCAGCAAGGTATAAGCAACCAAAACCCAAATATAATTTGATTTATTCCATACTTGAGATTCATACTCCGTTTGTAAAGATTTCAAAATTTGATAAGTCTCATCATCTACAACTTCACCTTTTGAAATAATTAAGGTTTCTTTTGCTATACCACCACGGGTATATGAGATTTTTGCTAATTCATCCTCTAAAACTTTGTCTGTAAACGATTTATTATAAGTGGCATTGGGCTCTATAACATCAAAAAAGAGCGCAACAAAGTCTGTTTTGAAATTCTGATAATTATTTTCAACTAGGGCTTTCTCAATAATAGCAGATACATCATCCTGTTTTACTAAATTAGAGAAAACACCATCCATTATCTTTTCCCTGCCATCAATGAGCACGATACTTCTGTATTCTGGAAAATCATAATTTTCATTTAAAACCCCAAACCTATATAACTCTAGAATAATAGATTTTCCAACGCTGTACAAACTGCTTCTTAAACTTGATGGCAAAGAGTCATTAAATGCATCATTAAATTTTGTTTCATATGCATTTTCAACATTTTTAGTTATTGCATTATCAATATTAAAATACAATGGGATATTCCCTTCTATTTCATTTTTTTCTGCAGTAATTTCAGCATCAGTCTTCTTGATTGCAAAATCAAATGGTGCCTGTAAATTTTCAGATTGCCATGGTTTTCCCCTTTCAAAACTATATTTAAACTTACCGCTCTTTGGGAATAAATAAACTATTAGAAAAGTTGTAGCTATGAATAGTAATCCTTTGTAAATAAAGGAATGATTTCTGTAAAGTTTATTTATGAAGTCTTTCATTTAAAAATTATGTAAATCAAAAGTAATAAAATTATAAGCTTCTACCATTTTTTATAATGAATCAATCCTTCTAATTTCTATTAAAAATCATTATTTTAGCCAATACTAAACTAAAGCATTACAAGATGTATAATGAAGTAGTCATTGTTTCCGCAGCCAGAACACCAATTGGTAGTTTTTTAGGAACTTTATCAACCATCCCTGCTCCAAAATTAGGCGCCATAGCCATAAAAGGAGCCCTAGATAAAATAAATTTAAAACCAGAATTAGTTGACGAAGTAATAATGGGACATGTTGTACAGGCCGGTGCTGGGCAAGCTCCTGCTAGACAAGCATCTATTTATGCAGGGATACCCAATACAGTGCCATGTACTACCGTTAATAAAGTATGTGCTTCGGGAATGAAAGCAGTTATGCAAGCAGCACAATCCATTGCGCTTGGAGATGCCAACATTATTGTTGCAGGAGGTATGGAAAATATGAGTTTAATACCGCATTATTTGTACGCCCGTACAGGAACAAAATTTGGTTCTGAAACTTTGGTTGATGGTATGCAAAAAGATGGATTGGTGGATGCTTACGACCAACATGCTATGGGAGTTTGTGCGGATGCGTGTGCTATTGAATATCAATTTTCAAGAGAGGATCAAGATGCTTATGCCATCCAATCTTATGAGCGTTCTGCAGCAGCATGGAAAAATGGTAAGTTTGACAATGAAGTAGTCCCTGTTGAAGTACCTCAACGTCGTGGTGAACCTCTAATTATTTCCAAAGATGAAGAATTTGCAAATGTCAATATTGATAAAATACCACAATTAAGACCTGCGTTCTCAAAGGATGGAACAGTAACCGCAGCAAATTCTTCAACTATAAATGATGGTGCTGGAGCTATGATTTTAATGAGTAAAAATAAAGCAATAGAATTAGGATTAAAACCTTTAGCCACCATAAAAAGCTATGCTGATGCAGCGCAAGAGCCCAAGTGGTTTACAACCGCACCTGCTAAAGCGTTGCCAAAAGCACTGGATAAAGCTGGTATTAAATTAAATGAGGTAGACTTTTTTGAATTTAATGAAGCGTTTTCAGTAGTAGGGCTAGCAAATATGAAAATTTTAGGTTTAAATGATAAAAACGTAAATGTAAATGGTGGGGCTGTTTCATTAGGGCATCCCTTAGGATGTTCAGGCGTTAGAATTTTAATAACTTTATTAAACATATTAGAGCAAAACAACGCCAAAATTGGTGCCGCTGCTATATGCAATGGTGGTGGTGGAGCATCTGCTGTTATTATTGAACGTAACTAAAATTTAATGCAATACGGAATTTGTAATTTAAACATTGTTCCCCTAAGATATGAGCCATCAGATACTAGCGAGCTGGTTTCGCAAGTTTTATATGGCGAGATTTTTAAGTTAATTGACCAACGTAAAAATTGGAGTAAAATAAGACTAGCCTTTGATAATTATGAAGGCTGGGTGGATAACAAGCAATACCAGGAAATAGGTAAAGAACAATATCACATATTAAATAAGGAATCACTAAAATTATCGCTTGATTTAGTAGAGTTTATTGAAGACCAAAATTCACAATTACATCCTATACTCTTAGGTTCCACACTAAATGGTTTATCCATTTTGAACCATAAATTCGATGGCACTATTACTGCCAAAAAAGAAACTAAAGACCATCTGGTTCAAACCGCATTTTTATATTTAAATGCACCTTACCTCTGGGGTGGAAAAACACCCTTTGGAATTGATTGCTCTGGGTTTACGCAAATGGTTTATAAATTAAATGGATACAAATTATTGCGTGACGCTTCTCAACAAGCCACACAAGGAGAAGCATTGAGCTTTATTGAAGAAAGTGAGCCTGGAGATTTAGCGTTTTTTGACAATAATGAAGGGGTCATAACCCATGTAGGAATAATTATGAAAGATAATTACATCATTCATGCCCATGGTAAGGTTAGAATAGATCGATTAGACCATTCAGGTATATTTAATGTGGATAAAAAAATGCACACTCATAAATTACGAGTGATAAAAAAAGTAATATAAAAAAAGCTGCTTAATAGCAGCTTTTTTTATATCCAAACTTATGATTCTTAATTTCCTTCAATAGACTCAACTTTAGCTTTCATGGTTTTATATTTATCTGTTTCACCAAGAATACTATAAATGTTCATTAACGTTTTAGCCGCACTTAAATTTTTTGAATCTAATTCCAATGCTTTAGATAAATAAGGAACAGCTTCTTTATATAAATTTTGTCTTTGTTCTCTTAACTCATCATAACGCTTATCATCAGCTTTGGAAGTTCCTAAACCATTCATCTCTTTAATAATCGGTTCTTCTTTTGCTAATACCAAAGCAGATAAGTTTATAAAAGCATTTACATAGGAAGGATCTAATTCTATAGCTTTGTTGTAATATGCCTTTGCCTCTTCAGGTTGATTAGATTCTGCGGATATAACCCCTAAATTATATTGTAGCTCTGGGTTAGTAGGATCCATTTTAGTGGCCTCTTGTAACAAGTCTCTAAACGATTCCTTATTACCCATTTTGTAATGCACATTTGCTTCAGATAAAATTAAATTGATATCATTCGGACTTTCTGCTCGAGCATCTTTCATGGCTGCTAAGGCTTTATCATTATCTCCTTGTGAAACGTATATAAGAGCAACGTTTTTTACGATTTCTGGTTTTTTTGATTCTGTTAAACGTTCTCCTGGTTTTATATGGCTACCAGATTTTACATAAATATCTCGGGTACTTTTATCTAAAACAACTTCTTGACCAGACTCTTTTTCAATTGCAAAATATTGTTTTTCTATTCCTGTATACCCAAGTTGCTTTAATTCTTCATACAAAGATAAGGCCCTGTCATATTCTTGAACATTTACAGATGTTGCGGCAGCATAATAAAGAAATACCGTATCTTTCTTTCTTAATCGGTAAGCCTTTTCAAAATATTTAGAAGCAGTCGAATAATCTTTATCCTCATAAAATTTATTTCCTTTGGTTAAAATACCATTCACCATGGAATTCTTCAACTCTTTTATTTCCGCTGCATAGCCGCTCTTTACATTGTTTAAATTCTTGTTTGCGGCATCTATATCGTTAATAGATCCAACACCACCAGCATATAGGGCTTCAGCACTCAAATAATAATACTGGTCTTTAAGCTTGTCATCCATTTGTGAGATTAACGATTCTGCTTGTTTCAGTGCCGTTTTTGCTTCCGCATAACTTTTTGCTTTAATAGCTTTTTCAGCTGTTTTCAATTCTTTTTTTTGTGCAAATGAAAAAGCACTAATTGAAAATGTTAAAGCAATGATAATTTGTTTTTTCATTTTAAATAATATTTAGTTTAATTTTCTGTTTTATTTTCTTCTGTAGAATTATCAAGAGTTGTGCCATCTTGTAAATCGTTAGTGTTTTCAACTATTTCAGAATCTTCATCTTCTTCATCACGCATTACTTTTGCAACAGCAGCGATGGAATCGTTACCTTTTAAGTTTATTAATTTAACGCCTTGAGTAGCTCTACCCATGGTACGTAAGTTTTCAACAGCCAATCTAATGGCTATACCCGATTTGTTGATGATCATCAAATCATCATTATCGGTTACACTTTTAATAGCCACTAATTTACCCGTTTTTTCAGTAATTGAAATAGTTTTCACTCCTTTTCCTCCTCTATTGGTAATTCTATACACCTCTTCTCCATCCTCAGGATCATCGATATAAGTTCGTTTTCCATAACCATTTTCAGACACTACCAGTACTGTTTCTTCCTGTGGATTTTCAATAGTAACCATACCAATTACCTCATCTTTACTATTTGCTAAAGTAATACCTCTAACCCCTGAAGCACTTCGACCCATAGGTCTTGTTTTGGCTTCTTCAAATCGAATAGCCTTGCCTGATTTTAATGCCAACATGACTTGACTATTACCAGTAGTTAATTTAGCCTCAAGCAATTCATCATTATCCTTAATGGTAATAGCATTGATTCCATTGGTACGAGGGCGTGAATATTGTTCTAATGACGTCTTTTTTACTTGACCATTCTTGGTAGCCATAATTACATAATGGTTGTTAATGTAATCTTCATCCTTTAAATCTTGGGTACAGATAAAAGCCATGACTTTGTCATCTTGCTCAATATTGATGAGATTTTGGATGGCTCTTCCTTTTGAGGTTTTACTTCCTTCAGGAATTTCGTAAACACGCATCCAGAAACATTTTCCTTTTTGGGTAAAGAATAACATGTATTGATGGTTTGTACCAACAAATAAATGCTCTAAAAAATCTTCATTACGCGTAGTTGATGCTTTTTGACCAACTCCTCCTCTATTTTGGGTTTTGTACTCAGTAAGTGATGTACGTTTAATGTACCCGGCATGTGAAATGGTAATAACCACTTGCTCGTCAGGAATCATATCCTCGATACTTAAATCGCCACCCGCATATTCAATAGTTGAACGACGCTCATCACCATATTTATCGCGAATAACTTCCAATTCAGATTTAATAATGTCCATTCTACGCTCTTTTTTGTCAAGAATATCTTTTAAATCTTCAATGGTTTTCATCAATTCTTCATACTCAGAACGTAATTTGTCTTGCTCTAAGCCTGTTAATTGGCGTAAACGCATTTCAACAATAGCTTTGGCTTGAATTTCTGAGAGTTTAAAACGTTCGATTAGTTTTTCACGGGCTTCATCAGCATTTGAAGACGCTCTTATGAGGGCGATAACTTCATCTATATTATCTGAAGCAATAATTAGCCCTTCTAAAATGTGAGCACGTTCTTCTGCTTTGCGTAATTCGTAAGTGGTACGTCTTACTACGACTTCATGTCTGTGCTCTACAAAATAGTGAATTAACTCTTTTAGGTTCAATAATTGAGGTCTTCCATTTACAAGAGCTATATTGTTAACACTAAAAGATGATTGTAAAGCCGTGTATTTGTATAACTTATTTAAAACGATATTAGGTATAGCATCACGCTTTAAAACGTAAACAATACGCATACCGTTTCTATCTGATTCATCACGAATGGTTGCAATACCTTCAAGTTTTTTCTCATTTACCAAATCAGCAGTTTTTTTGATCATTTCTGCTTTATTGATTTGGTAAGGAATTTCAGTAACTATAATGCATTCTCTTCCAGCAACTTCTTCAATATTCGCCTTTCCTCTTATAACTATTCTACCTCGACCTGTTTGGAACGCTTCTTTGACACCATCATACCCATAGATTGTACCTCCAGTTGGGAAATCTGGAGCTTTTACATGCTTTATAAGTTCATCTATCTCAATGTCTGTATTATCAATGTAAGCAATAGTACCATTCACAACCTCCGTTAAATTGTGAGGTGGCATATTGGTAGCCATACCAACTGCTATACCAGATGCTCCGTTGACTAAAAGTCCAGGAACTCGTGTAGGTAAAACGGTTGGTTCTTGTAGCGTGTCATCAAAATTTAATTTATGATCAACGGTTTCCTTTTCAATATCTGCCAACATGTCTTCAGATATCTTACGCATGCGCGCCTCTGTGTAACGCATTGCTGCTGGACTATCACCATCAATAGAACCAAAATTTCCTTGCCCGTCTACAAGCATGTATCGCAAACTCCACTCTTGAGCCATACGAACCATCGCGTCATAAACCGATGTATCTCCATGTGGGTGGTATTTACCTAAAACTTCTCCAACTATTCTTGCGGATTTTTTATGTGCTGTGTTTGATCTAACACCCAGTTCATGCATGCCATAAAGAACACGTCTATGAACAGGTTTTAAACCATCTCTAACATCTGGTAAAGCACGTGACACAATGACTGACATTGAGTAGTCAATGTAAGCCGATTTCATCTCATCCTCAATGTTAATAGGGATCAATTTTTCTCCTTCTGCCATATAAAATTTAATTTAGTTTTATGTGTATTTCAAAACATGCTAATATAAGTATTTCAATAGTTTTGGTAGGTGTTTCGATAGGTTTTTTAACGTTTTTTTATTAACAATTTTAACCCTTTTTTTAGTTAATAAAAATCACTTGAAAAGTTTTGATTTTATTAAGTTTTTTTCGTCAATTAGCATCAAACATGTATTTTTAGGTATAGTTTTTGCCTTTAGTAAAATGTTTTACTATTTTTAATGCAGAAAGGACACTATTTATGGATGATAATTTTTCCCCAAGAGTAAAAGATGTAATTGCTTTCAGTAAAGAAGAAGCATTGCGCCTAGGCCATGATTTTATTGGTACAGAGCATTTAATGCTTGGACTTTTGCGTGATGGAAACGGAAAAGCAATTGACATTTTAAATGCCTTAGATGTAGACTTAAACCATTTAAGACGTAAAGTTGAAATATTAAGTCCAGCCAACCCTAACATAGCCATAGCTTCGAACCAAAAAAAGAATTTACACTTAACTAGACAAGCTGAACGCGCTTTAAAAACAACCTTCCTAGAAGCAAAACTTTTCCAAAGCACTTCTATAAATACAGCGCATCTACTACTTTGCATATTGAGAAACGAAAACGACCCTACTACTAAACTTTTAAATAAATTAAAAGTAGACTACGATAATGTTAAAGAACAATTCAAATTTATGATCACAAACGACAACGATTATATAGAACCCAAAGCGGAATTTCAAGATGATGATACCAATCCTGAAGATGATGCTGCAAAAGATAATATTTTTAATGCACCAGCTGGAAAATCCAACAAAAAATCAAAAACCCCTGTTTTAGATAATTTTGGACGTGATTTAACAGCATTGGCTGAAGAAGGCAAGTTAGACCCTGTTGTAGGTAGAGAAAAAGAAATAGAACGTGTTTCGCAAATATTAAGCAGGCGTAAAAAAAATAATCCTCTTTTGATTGGTGAACCTGGTGTTGGTAAATCTGCCATAGCAGAGGGATTGGCTCTAAGAATCATTAAAAGAAAGGTTTCGAGAATTCTTTTCAATAAGCGCGTTGTTACTTTAGATTTAGCAAGTTTGGTTGCAGGAACCAAATACAGAGGGCAGTTTGAGGAGCGCATGAAAGCGGTTATGAATGAGCTAGAAAAAAATGATGATGTTATTTTATTCATTGATGAAATTCACACCATCGTAGGAGCTGGTGGTGCTACAGGTAGCTTAGATGCTTCCAACATGTTTAAACCCGCCTTGGCACGAGGTGAAATTCAATGTATAGGCGCAACAACCCTGGATGAATACAGGCAGTATATTGAAAAAGATGGTGCTTTAGAGCGTCGCTTCCAAAAGGTTATCGTCGAACCCACTACTGTTGAGGAAACTATCGAGATTCTAAATAACATCAAAGGCAAATATGAAGAACATCATAATGTTGATTATACACCTGAAGCTATAGAAGCTTGTGTAAAATTAACCAATAGGTATATGACCGAGCGTTTTTTACCAGACAAAGCCATTGACGCTCTAGATGAAGCTGGTTCTCGTGTGCACATCACCAATATTGAAGTTCCAAAACAGATAATTGAGCTTGAAAAACAGTTAGAGGCTATTAAAGAAACTAAGAATGCTGTTGTGAGAAAACAAAAATATGAGGAAGCAGCAAAACTTAGAGATGACGAAAAACGCATTGAAAAAGAGTTAGCCATCGCCCAAGAAAAATGGGAAGAGGACACCAAACAACATCGTGAGATTGTTACTGAAGATAATGTTGCCGATGTGGTTTCAATGATGACAGGTGTTCCTGTGAATAGAATTGCACAAACCGAGATTAATAAATTAGCCGAATTACCTAAATTAATTAAAGGTAAAGTCATTGGTCAAGATGAAGCTGTGGCTAAAGTAGTAAAAGCTATTCAGCGTAACCGTGCTGGACTTAAAGACCCTAATAAACCCATTGGTTCATTTATATTTTTAGGACAAACTGGAGTTGGTAAAACACAATTGGCCAAAGTATTATCTCGAGAGTTATTTGATAGTGAGGATTCGCTGGTTAGAATAGACATGAGTGAATACATGGAAAAATTCGCGATTTCCAGATTAATTGGTGCGCCTCCAGGATATGTTGGTTATGAAGAGGGTGGGCAATTAACTGAAAAAGTTAGACGTAAGCCTTATGCTGTTATTCTTCTAGACGAAATTGAAAAAGCACATCCAGATGTATTCAATATGCTTCTTCAAGTATTGGATGATGGGTATTTAACCGATAGTTTAGGAAGAAAAATAGACTTTAGAAATACTATCATTATCATGACATCTAATATTGGAGCCCGTAAATTAAAAGATTTTGGAACTGGTATAGGTTTTGGTACGGCTTCACAAAAAGCCCAGGAAGACGCCAATGCCAGAAGTGTAATTGAAAATGCTCTGAAAAAATCGTTCGCTCCTGAGTTTTTAAATAGAATTGATGATGTAGTGGTATTTAATCCTCTGGAAAAAGAAGATATCAATAAAATTATTGATATTGAACTACAGAAACTATTACTCAGAATTAAAGGTTTGGGCTATAACTTAACACTTTCAAAAAGTGCCAAAGACTATATAGCTGAAAAAGGATTTGATAAACAATATGGAGCAAGACCTTTAAAAAGAGCCATACAGAAATATGTGGAAGATGCTTTAGCTGAAGAAATTGTGGCTTCACATTTACAAGAAGGTGATAGCATAAAAATTGATTTAGATAAGAAAACTGAGGAGTTAAGTATATCTATTGAGAAAGCTGAAAAGCCTACGGAATCTTAATTTTAAAATAAAACTACGAATTGAATTCCTACATTAATTTTGATGTGGGAATTTTTTTTATGAACTATAACAATCTAATAATGGTTTGTAAATATAGCAACCAAAATAAGATTTAAAATTTACTACAAACTTTACAACCTAAACAAAATTATTCATCGTTTAGACAAGAT
This sequence comes from Litoribaculum gwangyangense, assembly GCF_039543505.1. NCBI lineage: Bacteria > Pseudomonadati > Bacteroidota > Flavobacteriia > Flavobacteriales > Flavobacteriaceae > Litoribaculum > Litoribaculum gwangyangense. The sequence continues at coordinate 641,458 of NZ_BAABJW010000002.1, forward strand.
ATTCTAGTTGGTAATTTGAAGTTTGTGAAATTAAAGATGACACTTTTAGGATGATTTCCGTTGTGGAATTCTAAATAACAGAATAATTCCTGCCAAGAAAAACACAAATAAGAACAAAATACCATTTCGCATACTTCCCGTTATTTGGTCTATAAAAGCAAAAATAACCATCCCTATAACGATACCTATTTTTTCGGCAACATCATAAAAGCTAAAGTAAGATGTCGTGTCATCGGTTTCGGGTAAAAATTTTGAATATGTTGAACGAGCTAATGATTGAATACCTCCCATTACCAAACCAACAATACTAGCTGCTATGTAAAATTGCAATGGTGATTTCATGAAATACGCATAAAAACATAAGCTCATCCAAATTAAATTTACAACAATAAGCGTATTGATATTTCCAAATTTTGATGATGCTCTAGATGTTAAAATAGCTCCTAATACGGCCACCAATTGAATTACCAAAATACTAACTATCAATCCTGTTGTTTTGGCCTCATCACTACCCCAAGCTATTTCTTCTTCACCAAAATAAACTGCAACCAACATAATGGTTTGTACAGCCATGCTGAATACAAAAAACGCATACAAGTAACGTTTTAATCTAAGGTTTTGTTTAAGTTGTTTCCAAACGGATTTCAATTCCTTTAACCCATTAAACAATACGGTTTTGGTAACTTTATGTCCGCTTGAAGTTCCTTTAGGTAACCAATAAAATGAATATTGACTGAATAATATCCACCATAAGCCTACTGTAACAAATGAATAGCGCATCATTTGCATTTTTGTTTCCGCATCATCCTGACTCATAACCATTACCAAATTCAAAATCAAAAGTAAAACACTCCCAAAATACCCCAATGAAAATCCTTTGGCACTCACTCTATCTTGTTGTTCAGGAAAAGCAATGTCAGGAAGATAAGAATTATAAAAAACCAAACTACCCCAATAACCGATCAAGCCCATAAAATAGAACAATATACTTAGGTAAATATATTCCAAACTAAAAAAATACAAACCAATACATCCTGAACTACCTAAATAGCAAAAGAACTTCATGAAATTCTTTTTATTTCCAACATAATCGGCAATTCCAGATAGAATTGGTGAAGTAAATGCGACCACCAAAAAAGTAAAAGCCGTTACAAACGTAATTAAAGCGGTACTTTTAAATTCATATCCAAAAGCCTCAACTGTTTTTATTTCTGAAATAAATAATGCCGAATAAAAAATTGGAAAAATGGATGAGGCGATGGTTAATGTATAAACCGAGTTTGCCCAATCATAAAATGCCCATGCATTTAGAAGCTTCTTACTACCTTTATCCAGTTGTCTCATAAAAAAAGCTGCCTTTAATTGGCAGCTTCTAAAGTAAACAAATATTTTTAACTAGAATTTTCCTAAAGATCTAAATGTCGTAATACCAAATTTTTGAGCCTCAGCCTTAGCCTGAGGGGCCAATTTGATGAGTTCTTCAATGCGAGAATCGTTTGATGGATGAGTGCTTAAAAACTCTGGTGGCGCTTGCCCCCCACTATTAGCCTTCATTCTTTTCCACAGTTCAGCTGCTTCATCAGGGTTATATCCCGATACAGCCATTAAATACAATCCTATTTTGTCAGCTTCTGTTTCATGACTCCTACTAAAAGGAAGCATCACTCCCACTTGAGAACCAACGCCATACGCTTGATTAAACATTTGTCTTGATTTTTCATCTTGAATAGCGACATTTCCCGCAACGGCACCAAGCTGTTGTAACATACCAGCACTCATCCGCTGTTGACCATGGTTTGCCAGTGCGTGGGCCACCTCATGCCCCATGATGGCAGCAATAGCAGTTTCATTTTCAGCGATAGGCAAAATCCCCGTATAAAATACTATTTTACCCCCAGGCATACACCAAGCATTAACCGTTTTGTCATTTATTAAGTTATACTCCCACTTGTAGTCTTTCAAATAACCTTGATGTCCATTGGCATTGAGCCATCTTTCAGCGGCTACAGCAATACGCTGTCCAACTCTTGTTATCATTTCTGCATCTTTGGTACCTGTGACCACTTTATTTTCATTTATGAATTGGTTGTATTGTTGAAAAGCCATCGGAAATAACGAGCTATTTTCAGTACCTGGTAACGCCATTGTTTTCTTTCCTGTAAAAGGATTCGTAGCACACGAAATAATAAATAAAATTATTCCAAAAGCCAATATAGATTTAGTAAGTTTCATTGTTTAATGTTTTATTTTAAGATAAAAATACAAAAATCATACCTTTCATACAGGTCTAGTTTTACATTTATTCAATTTGAAGCAACAAATTTTTATTATCGAAATGTTGTTATGTTTTTTGTGGAAAAACGACTATTTTAGAAATAAATTTAAAACTATGAAAAAGTTACTAATATTTGTTATTTCCATATTGATATTTAATTGTAAGGGAAACACCCAAAAAAAGCCATTAAAAACTTTTAAGATAACCAAAACGGAAGCAGAATGGAAAACTCAGCTATCGGATCAAGAATTTTACGTACTTCGAAAAGCGGGAACAGAACGTCCTTTCTCGAGTCCTCTAAACAAAAATTACAAAGAAGGTACTTACGTTTGTGCTGCTTGTGAAACACCTTTATTTAAAAGTGAACATAAATTTGATTCAGGTACTGGGTGGCCAAGTTTTGATAGAGAAATTGAAGGGAATGTAGAGTTCTCGACTGACTACGATTTAGGCTATGCCAGAACGGAGGAGCATTGTGCCACATGTGGTGGGCACTTAGGGCATGTTTTTAATGATGGCCCCAGGGAAACTACAGGAAAAAGACATTGTATAAATGGGGTGGCTTTAAAATTCATTCCTAAAAAATAGATTAATATTTTTAGTGGAAAGTTATTTAGCCAGCATTATAAAACAATTTGAATACTACAAAAGTTTGGGTGATAAAACTTTTGAGCAACTGAGTTTTGATGAGTTACAAAAGGAATTTGTAGAAGATTCCAACTCCATCTCTATAATTACTAAGCATATGGTTGGAAATATGCTAAGTAGATGGACTAATTTTTTAACTGAAGATGGAGAAAAATCATGGAGAAACCGGGATGTAGAATTTGAACGTTCATACGCTTCAAAAGAAGAACTTATTAATGAGTGGAATAAAGGTTGTGAATGTTTATTTAATGCTATTAAACCATTAAATTACAATGATTTAGAAAAAATTATTTATATACGAAATGAAGGCCATACAGTGTTGGAAGCTATCAATAGACAAGTATCCCACTATGCCTATCATGTTGGGCAAATTGTGTTTTTAGGTAAGCTATTAAAAGGTAAAAAATGGCAATCGTTATCAATTCCTAAGGATTTTTCTTCAAAATTCAACCAAGAAAAGTTTGGTCAAGAAAAACGAAAACGACATTTTACTGAGGAAGGATAAAAAAGTTTAATAAAAAAATGCTTTTAGAACTTTCTAAAAGCATTTTTTTATGTTTGAATTCTAACTTTATTTAACGTTTAAAGCAGCCAATGTATAATACCCAGCTTCCCTTATTATCATACCCTCGTCATTAAAATCGTGAATAAGCATAACAGGTAGTTTTACTTTTTTACCATCAGATTTTCTTGCCATTCTTATTATCCACCATGATTGAACAACTTTAGCATTACCCAATTCATATTCTAAATAATCAGGGTATCCTTGAACATCAATACTTTCAATCGTCCAATTTTTAAGCATATCCAAAAATCCTGCCTTTTCTTCTGCAAGGGTATTAGACTCCCCATCAGCCATGTCTAAATTTGTGAACATTGCATTTTCTGTAAAATAAGAAAAGGCTTTGTCAGCATCACCATTTTCTAGTGCTCCCACCACTAATCTAACGGTATTTATATTATCATGGTTATTATAAATAGTACCATTTGTTCGTGGCGCAAAACTTCTTCTCCTTTCTGCCCATGGTAAATCATTATCATAGGTGATCATCGTTTTAATTTTATTGTCACTAGCCATTTGATAAAGACGATGTATTGGCATATCCAGTTTAACGCCTGTTTTATTATCAATAGCTTTTAAATGGTCCCACGTTTGCACCCACAATCCGGAATCACCTTTATACTCGATAGCATCAGGATAAGCTCCAGGTGTTCTTTTAAAAGTTACATAAGACCAATTTTCGTTAACCCATTTAACACTTCGTAAAAACCATTCCTTGTCGTTTCCTTTATCATCCTTATTAAGACTTGTTCCTTGATAGGATTTAAAATCATCAGCTAAGTAACTGGCAACTTTATCTGTGTCTCCAGAAAAATAGGCTTGCATCATAGATTCTACTGCATTAATTGCAGGATGCTCATTATAAACGGTTCCATTTTTCTTTGTTTGTGAATACATGATGACAGATGATATCATCATTAAAATAATTACATGTTTTTTCATTTTTAAAATATTTTTGTTGGTTTGTATTCCTTGAAGATAAATAAAATACCTGAAAAACAATAAATTAAAAAAATATATTTAATTATATGTTTAAAGTTTCTTTTTAAACGGCCGAATTATCAATCGGGCTTCCCTATCAAAACGAACATAATTATATACCCAATTTACAAAAACCACCATACGATTTCTAAAACCTATTAAGAAAAACAGGTGTACAAACATCCAAACAAACCAAGCAAAAACTCCTTGAAATTTCCAATTTTTTAAATCAACAACAGCTTTATTTCTGCCTATGGTAGCCATGGCACCTTTATCTTTATAAACAAAAGCTCTCATAGGTTTTTCATCAATTAAACGCAATAAATTATCACCTAGTTGTTTGCCTTGTTGAATAGCAGGTTGCGCCATCATAGGCAATCCTTCGGGAAATTCATGATTTACCATACTAGCAATGTCACCAATAGCAAAGATATGATTGAACCCCTTAACTTGATTAAACTCGTTCACCAAAAGTCTGTTACCTTTGGTTACAAAAGTATCAGCATCCAAACCCTTAATGGTAGCACCTTTTACACCTGCTGCCCAAACCAAAGTGGCCGTTTCAAAAGTTAAATCCGTATTAGTTGAAACCGTTTTACCGTCATAACCTGTTACCCTTACATTTTTCCAAATATTAACACCTAACTTTTCCAAAAAATCTTCTGCTTTTTTTGAAGCCTGTTCGCTCATTCCTTTTAAAATACAATCACTGGATTGAATAATATGTATTTGTGCTAAACGAGTATCTAAGTCTGGGTAGTCTTTGGGTAAAATACCTTTTTTAATTTCAGCTAATGCACCTGCAAGTTCTACCCCCGTGGGTCCGCCTCCAACAATAACAAAGTTCATCAATGCGTTGCGTTCATTTAAATCAGAAGTTAAAAGTGCTTCCTCGAAATTTTCTAGTATTAAACTTCTAAGATTTAAAGATTGTGGTATGGTTTTCATAGCCATACTGTATTTTTCAATTTCAGAATTACCAAAATAATTGGTTTCAGATCCCGAGGCAATCACCAAGTAATCAAATTTCAATTTACCAATATCAGTAATAACTCTATTTTTTTCAATGTCAATTTCTTTTACATGCGCCAATCGGAAGTAAAAATTTGGAAAATCCTTTAAAATTTTTCTAATGGGATATGCAATGGAATCTGGCTCTAACCCCCCAGTTGACACTTGGTATAGTAAAGGTTGAAAGGTGTGGTAATTGTGCTTATCCATAAGTACAACCTGTACTTCTTGTTTCGATAATTTTTTGGCCAATGCAATACCTGCAAAACCACCTCCAATAATAACTACTCTGGGAAAACTTGTTCTGGGTATGTTCATAAATTAAAACTTACAGCGTAAAGGTAATATAAAGATGTAAATTTAAAGCGTTCTAAATTCTTTATTAAAATTCGATTTCGTAAATTCGTAGCCTAAAAATTAACACATGAGTAAATACGATATTATAGTTCTTGGAAGTGGTCCCGGTGGTTATGTAACAGCAATTAGAGCATCTCAATTAGGGTTTAAAACAGCTATTGTTGAAAAAGAAAGTTTAGGTGGCGTTTGTTTAAATTGGGGCTGTATCCCAACTAAAGCCTTGTTAAAATCTGCCCAAGTATTTGAATATTTGAAACATGCGGAAGATTACGGTTTAAAAGTGAAAGATGCAGAGCACGATTTTGATGCCGTTGTAAAGCGTAGTCGTGGTGTAGCAGACGGAATGAGTAAAGGTGTTCAATTTTTAATGAAGAAAAATAAAATTGACGTTATAAATGGTTTTGGAAAACTGAAACCAGGAAAAAAGGTTGAAGTTGAAGGTACTGAATATAGCGCTGATAATATTATTATTGCTACCGGAGCGCGCTCTCGTGAGTTACCAAGCTTACCACAAGACGGTAAAAAGGTAATAGGTTACAGAGAAGCTATGACGTTGCCCAAGCAACCAAAAAAGATGATTGTAGTGGGTTCTGGTGCTATTGGTGTAGAGTTTGCATATTTCTATAATTCTATGGGGACCGAAGTTACCATTGTTGAGTATTTACCTAATATTGTTCCTGTTGAAGATGAAGATGTTTCGAAACAATTGGAGCGTTCTTTTAAAAAATCTGGAATTAATATTATGACCTCAGCTGAAGTTACCAAAGTAGACACTTCGGGCGATGGTGTAAAAGCCACTGTTAAAACAAGTAAAGGCGAAGAAGTTTTAGAGGCTGATATTATTTTAAGTGCCGTTGGTATTAAAACTAATATTGAAAATATTGGTTTAGAAGATGTTGGTATTGTGGTTGACAGGGACAAAATTATTGTAAACGATTTTTATCAAACCAATATCCCAGGCTATTATGCCATTGGTGATGTTACTCCAGGCCAAGCGTTGGCGCATGTGGCTTCTGCTGAAGGTATCTTATGCGTGGAAAAAATTGCTGGACACCATGTGGAAGCTTTAGACTATGGAAACATTCCGGGATGTACGTATTGCTCTCCTGAAATTGCCTCGGTTGGTTTAACTGAAAAACAAGCCAAGGATAAAGGTTTTGATATCAAAGTTGGAAAATTTCCATTTTCAGCCTCAGGAAAAGCAAGCGCTGGTGGAAACAAAGATGGATTTGTAAAAGTTATTTTTGATGCTAAATATGGTGAATGGCTAGGTTGCCATATGATTGGTGCTGGCGTTACCGATATGATTGCAGAAGCTGTTTTAGGCAGAAAACTGGAAACTACTGGGCATGAGGTTTTAAAAGCGGTACATCCACACCCAACAATGAGTGAGGCTGTTATGGAAGCTGTTGCTGATGCTTATGGTGAAGTGATACATTTATAAAAAATAAGGAATTTTAAAAAAGGCGATTCATGTATTGAATCGCCTTTTTTTATAGTTTTAAACCAAGTCCTAAAAACAAACCATTAGGAGTTATTTCTTGAAACCCAAGAGTATATTTTAAATGAATATCAAACTTTGATGTCATGTTATACGCCGTGCTTAAATCTGCTCGTATTTTTAACTTATTTAAGAAAAAATCGAAAAAGTAATTAATACTAGGTCCAACCATAACATCCAAATTATTTACAATTTCATATTTCATATAAATAGGAGCGTTTAAAAATCGAAAATCATTAAGCCCTATGTACAATATTTCTGGCTGAAATGATAAAGTATTATCTACATCAAAATCCATAAATAAACCGCCATAAAAACCAGTTTCGGTATCTTGATTAAATCCAAATGTCGATTCTTGAACTTTGAAAAAAGTAAAATTAAATCCACCCTTTACCCCAAAATCACTTTGTATTTGAGCCTTAGAAGCAGTAATTCCAAATAGACATAGAATAAAAACATAAAGAAGCTTTATCATTTCCAATGATTTTAAAATAATCAACCTCTAACAAGATTATTATAGTTGAAAGCTCTGAATAGCTAACTCATAACTTTGTAAACCAAACCCAAGGATAACACCTTTAGCATTCGGTGATATGTAAGACTGATGCCTAAACTCTTCCCTTGCATAGGTATTGGATATATGAACCTCGACTACCGGAGTTTCAATGGCTTTTATAGCATCACCAATACCCACCGATGTATGAGTGTAAGCGGCAGCATTTAAAATAATACCATCATAACTAAAACCAACCTCTTGAAGTTTGTTAATGATTTCCCCTTCAATGTTTGATTGAAAGTAATCAATCTCATTATTTGAATATTTCTGTTTTATTTCTTCTAAAAAATCAGTAAAAGACAAACTTCCATAAATAGCTGGCTCTCGTTTACCTAATAAATTTAGATTAGGACCATTGATAATGATTAGTTTTTTCATTTCATAAATATATAAAATTGCGTTTTAATTGGTTTTTAAAATGTCTATTCGAGTGGTTTCACCTGTCTTCAAATTTGATAACGCCTTTATGGTATTTTTTTGGTCATCTAATTCTACAACAATGGTATTTGGCTTAATGGATCCCTCATTCAATGCTTTTATAACAACCGAAGTTTTATCTTCAATTAAATTTAAAACCAAATTTTTTTTATGAGACTGCGCTTCGTAATTTGTTAAATAAGGCTTACCATTAACCATAATAGTAATTTTATCTCCATCTAATTTTCCGCCATCGTAAATATTAATTTTTACTTGATTCGCTTTAGAAAACATGCTTAAAACTTGATTCTTTCTCAATATATTCATATTTAGAGAATCCATCAATTTAATTGGATTTATCTTCTGCTTAATGCTATCAGGAATCCTATTCGTTTTATTTAATTTCTTTGTTACTTTTTCCATTTGTTTTTCAACTTTTTCAACCGAACTCATAAATAATTCTCCATCAATACATTTTGTATTATCCGAAAATAAACCTACAAATTTCGTTTTAATCATTTTTGTTTTGCCAAACAAAAATCCTTTTACTGTAGTATTAATAAAACAAAAATCTTGCTGTGAAACGGGAGATTTAGTGTATACAATCCCAGTTTCCCTAAAGCTTAATTCCCTCTTATCGTTGTCATATTCTCCAAATATATTTGATCGCGTCTCATGTTCACCGCCTAAATCTGTAATTGAATATCCATAAACTTCACTATGATTTAGATTGAGTAAAACTCTATAAGTAATTGATGTTGTATCATTTAGTTTTATACCTCCAATAAATTCATAAGTATCTTGAGAATAACTACAATTAAATGATATGAATATGAATAGAGAAAAAATAAAGTTTTTGGTCACCCTAAATATTTTGATTAAATTTAAAAAACTAATTTAAACCAATTACTTATGAAAATTAAACTTTTGCTTTCTTTATTTGTAGTATTTTTAATGTGTGCTAATAGTTATGCCTCTTTTCCTGTAAAAAGAACAGTATCCAATGTATCTGATTCCGAGATTGTATCGGATACTAATGAAGTATTAACTCCAATAGTCTCTTCCGTTGCAGAGAAAAATTTGGTTGTTGGTGTTTTATTATGGTTTTTCCTAGGAGGTTTAGCTGCTCATAGATGGTATTATGGAAAACCTGTAGGATGGAATATTTTATTTATTCTAACACTTGGAGGATTGGGTGTTTGGTGGATTATTGATTTAATAAATATGCTCTCAGGTAAATTCTAAAAATAATCAATAAAACAAAATATTTGAAAGAAGCAGCCATAAAGCTGCTTCTTTTTATTTAATTTAAAAAAATGAAATGGTAAAGCATCCGTTATAACAAAATCCAAATTTCATACCTTTTCCGTTTTATAAATTACTAATGTTTCCATTAATGACGGTCTCAACAAAATATCTTAAGACACCGGGATGATAAGATTTTCCTTTATCTCATCAAAAAACAAGTAAAAAATAATCTTCTATAAATAGCTGTCCCAAGTTTAACTTATAAATTTAAGATTGGAACCATAGATAATGATTAGTTTTTTCATTTGATAAATATTTTAAAATTAGGCAAAAAAAAACCGAAGCCAAAACTTCAGTTTTTTTGAATAAATATTATCCTTTAGAAAAAATAACCAATTGAAAGTTGGAATACATTGTTCTGATTTTTTATTTGATCAGCGTCTACAGGTTCACCTAAGATTGAACCACTATTCTCAACAATATTTGAAATTCCAACATAATATCTTCCTGAAAAGTTCAAACCATTTGCTAACTCATAACCTACTCCAAAGTTCAAACCAAAATCTACATCCTTTATAATGTCCTTAATGTCAAGTGAAATACCACCACCTTCTGCTTCCGCAGACATTAAAAAACCTACTTGCGGTCCTGCTTCTAAACTAAATCCTTCAGTAACATAATATTTGGCCATCATTGGAAGATTTAAATAATCAAGCTTGAATTTAATTTCCATACCATCAAAAGTGCTCTTGTCTCCTTGCAAGGAATACAATAATTCAGGTTGTAAAGAAAACTTTTCTGAGATTGGAAATTCTAAAACTCCTCCTAAGTGAAACCCAATCTTACCATCAAAATTATCTGTATCATCCCCAACAATCAAAGAGAAGTTCATACCTCCCTTTATGCCAAAATTAATTTGGGATTTGTAAGTTGTTTCATCTTGTGCATTTGCCATAAAGCAGAATGTTAAGACAACCATTAATTGAGTAATTTTTTTCATAATTTTAATATTTTACTTCATAAAGATACATTGAAGCAACAACGAGAAAAATGAGAGAAATCAGTTTTGTTAAATCCTTTTGCTTTAAAATAATTTTATTGGATAAACAAAAAACGAAGCCGTTTGGCTTCGTTTTATTAAAATGAATTAAAATATTAAAATCTAAATCCTACTAAATAGCAAATAGTTTGGTTTTTTTAATAATTATTGTCTTTTAGAAGAAATAACCAATTGAAATTTGAATAACACTATTTTGATTTTTTATTTGATCAGCGTCTTCCCCATCATTAATATTTGAAAGTCCTAAGTTATAACGTGCTCCAAAATTCAAACCACTTTCCAATTTGTACCCAACACCGAAATTAGCTCCAAAATCAATTCCCTTAACAAAATCTTTGATGTCTTCAGATTCGCCCTCGCCTTCTACTTTTGCAGACATCAAAAACCCTAATTGAGGTCCTAATTCTAAACTAAACCCGTCAGCAACATAGAACTTCGCCATTATAGGTAAATTAATATAATCAAGCTTGAGGTCTATATCTATGCCTTCAAAACTTTCTTTAGCCCCTTGGGAAGAATATAATAATTCTGGTTGTAAAGAAAATTTATCCGAAATTACTATTTCACCTAATAATCCTAAGTGAAAAGAAGTTCTACTGTCTAAGCCATCTGTTTCATCACCTGTAACAGACGCTAAGTTTAAACCAGCTTTTGCCCCAAATTTTACTTCTTGAGCAAACATGCTTGCCAATCCAAATACCACCATAGCGGTACATAATAATAATTTTTTCATAATACGATTCGTTTAATTGGTTAATTAATTATAAATGTAATAAAAAATTACATGCAATTTTAATAATATTATAATTTAAGTGTGAATTTAATATTAAAAATTAAAATATTCACAATGTAAATAGTTATTAGTTTAGTTGTTTTTATTTTACTTTTATGGCTATGAAATGGAGAAACGCACTTAAAGATTACCAATTATACTTACAAATTGAAAGAGGATTATCTAAAAACTCTATCAGTAGTTATTCTTTAGATGTAGAAAAGCTTATTGATTATTTAGAAGTTAATAATATAAGTGCCTCCCCTATTTCAATAAATTCAGAAGCTATACAGCAATTTATTTATGATGTTGCTAAAAACCTAAACGCTCGCTCACAATCCCGCATCATATCGGGCTTAAGAAGTTTTTTTAATTATTTAGTTTTTGAAGACTACCGAAAAGATAATCCACTAGAACTTATAGAGTCTCCAAAAATTGGTAGAAAACTTCCTGATACGCTTTCTGAATCTGAAATTGATCAACTTATTAATGCTATAGATTTGAGTACTCCTGAAGGTGAGCGAAACAGAGCTATGTTAGAAACCCTTTACGGCTGTGGCTTACGTGTTAGTGAGCTCATAAATCTTAAAATATCTGATTTGTTTTTTGATGAGGGTTTTATTAAAGTAACTGGTAAAGGTGATAAACAACGTTTTGTGCCCATAGTAAAAGTTACCCAAAAATATATTAACATCTATAAAAGCGAAATCCGAAATCATATGATAATTCAGGATGGTTATGAAGATACTTTATTTTTGAACAGAAGAGGCAAACAATTAACTCGCGCCATGGTTTTTACCATTATTAAACAATTGGCCGAAAAAATAGGATTAAAAAAAAGCATATCGCCACACACCTTCAGACATTCATTTGCTACCCATATGTTACAAAACAATGCTGACCTACGTTCTATACAACTTATGTTAGGACATGAAAGCATTACTACTACCGAAATATATGTCCATTTAGATAGAGGTCATTTAACTAAAGTGGTTGAAAAATACCATCCAAGAAAATAAAAAGCCTCATGAATAGAGGCTTTCGTTATAAAAAAAATATTATAAAATCTATTTAGCAATATTTACCGCTCTAGTTTCTCTAATAACGGTTACTTTAACTTGCCCTGGATAAGTCATATCGGTTTGTACTTTTTGTGAAATGCTGAATGATAATTCAGCCGCTTTCTGGTCGTCAACTTTCTCACTTTCAACAATTACCCTGAGTTCTCTTCCCGCTTGAATGGCATAAGCTTTCTTAACACCGTTAAAACCGAAGGCTATATCTTCTAAATCTTTTAACCTTTGGATGTAGCTATCTAAAACTTGACGACGAGCACCGGGTCGAGCACCAGAAATAGCATCACAAACCTGAATGATTGGTGCTAATAAGGATTTCATTTCTATCTCGTCGTGATGAGCACCAATAGCATTACATACTTCGTCTTTTTCTCCAAATTTTTCAGCCCATTGCATCCCTAGAATAGCATGTGGAGTTTCCATATCGGCTTCAGCATCTGGCACTTTACCTATATCATGCAACAATCCAGCACGTTTTGCGAGTTTTGGATTTAACCCTAATTCTGCTGCCATAACACCGCAAAGTTTAGCAACTTCGCGAGAGTGTTGCAATAGGTTTTGACCATATGAAGAACGATACTTCATCCTACCAACCATTTTTATAAGCTCTGGATGCAAATTATGAATTCCCAAATCGATTACTGTACGTTTTCCAACTTCAATTATCTCTTGCTCTATTTGTTTTTTAGTTTTCTCAACTATTTCCTCAATTCTAGCAGGGTGTATTCTACCATCGGTCACTAATTTGTGCAATGACAATCGAGCTATTTCACGTCTAACAGAATCGAAACAAGATAAAATGATCGCTTCAGGGGTGTCATCTACTATAATTTCCACACCAGTTGCTGCTTCAATGGCACGAATATTTCGTCCTTCACGACCAATAATTCGTCCTTTTACATCATCCGATTCAATATTGAAAACGGACACACAATTATCTACCGCTTCTTCTGTTCCAATACGTTGAATGGTATTTATAATTATTTTCTTAGCGTCTTGTTCAGCCGTTAATTTAGCTTCCTCCATGGAGCTTTGTATAAAAGCCATGGCATCGTTTTTTGCCTCACCTTTTAAAGACTCCACTAATTGTTCTTTAGCTTCTTCTGCCGAAAGACTTGAAATAACTTCCAATTGTTGTACTTGGTTTTTGTGAAGCTTATCTATTTCTTCTTGTTTCTTTTCCAGTACATCCAGTCTATGGTTATAGTCTTTAATCTTATCTTCTAGACTTTGATTAAGCTTTGTGCTTTTTGAAAGTTCGCTTGATATTTGGGATTCTTTATCACGAATACGCTTTTCGGTTTCTGCCATTTTCTTATCGCGGGATAAGATGACTTTTTCATGCTCCGCTTTAAGTTCTAAAAACTTTTCCTTCGCTTGAAGTATTTTATCTTTTTTTAAGCTTTCACCTTCACTATTGGCTTGCTTTAATATTAAGGTGGCACTTTTTTTAGCTTCTTTAACAAGCTTTGATGCGTTGTTTCTTTCAAGTATTTTGGCTATTATAAAGCCAATTACTAGCCCTAAAACAACACCGCCTACTACAAATATAATTGAGTTATCCATCGTTATTTAGTTGATTTGTGTATATAAAAAAGCCTACACCAGTATAAAGTTTTGTATAAACTCCTTAAAAACAAGTTTAGGGCTAACAAGCTGATCAAGGATCTGCTCAAGGCAGCGTGCTTTTACAACTTAAACTCACCCTTTTTAAAGAATTAACGTTGAGTTTATCAAAAAAAATAACCAATGTAGGCAGTAACTTTTAGTTTATTTTAAAGAACGTTTTAAGAAACTAAATGAGATTGCAATAAATCGTTTAAAGCATTTAACTTTTCTTGCACATGCTTATTGACATTTGCTTTATCAATTGATTTCTGTTCAACTTGAGAAGCAAATTGCAATGCACACATGGCCAATACATCTTGTTTATCACGAACAGAATAACTTTGCTCAAATTGCTTAATCATAAATTCAATGTTCTTAGCCGCTTTACGCAATCCTTCTTCTTGATTTGCCTCAATAGTTAAAGGATATACTCTGTTGGCTATAGATAGCTTTATTTTAAGCTTTTCTGACATTGAATTCAATTTGCCTTAATCTGATAATTGACCTATACAATGGTCTATATCCCTAATTAATGCGTTTATTTTAAGCTTAGTTTCTCTTTTATTATCGTCACTACCAAGTATTGTATTTGCCATTTTTAGAGCTTCGTACTTTTCTTCCCAATCAGAAATTTGTTTCTCGTGGGCTGAAATGTATCGCTTTGAAATTTCTAATTCTTCATTTAATTTCAAATTTGCCTGCTTTAAAAGCTCTAATTTGTGTAATACTTTACTAATCTTGTTTTCTAGAGAATCTACAATATCTTCAATATTACTCATTTACAAATTTCAATACTTACCTTACAAAGTTAACATACATTAGCATAAATTACAATTGTTTTATCATAAAATTTTAAATTCATTTGTTAAGTGGCTTACACCATACAATGGCTTGATTTTTGTTTTATAGTTGGCATATTCGGGTCAAATTAATATTTTAGCTTAATATTTTTATATGAGATTTTTTCTACCCCTCTTATTACTTATTTCTTTTATTGTAAATGCTCAAGATAATTATCCCAAAAATTATTTTAGCAATCCCTTAGAGATACCCACCATATTGGCAGGTACATTTGCCGAATTACGCTCCAATCATTTTCATTCTGGTTTAGATATAAAAACCCAACAACGCACAGGTTTAAGAGTAAAAGCCTCAGCTGATGGCTTTGTAAGCAGGATAAAAGTATCACATTTTGGCTATGGGAAAGCTTTGTACATTACACATCCCAACGGCTACACTACCGTATATGCCCACTTACAGGAATTTGCCCCACAAATAGAGGCGTATGTTAAGAAGCATCAATATGAAAAGGAATCTTATGAGATTGAATTGTTCCCAACTCCCGAAACACTTCCAGTTTCAAAAGATAGCCTGGTGGCTTTTACAGGCAACACAGGTGGTTCTGCAGGTCCACATTTACATTACGAGATTCGTGATAAAGAAGAACGTCCTATAAATCCAATGCTTTTTGGTATCGATGTAAAAGATAGTACCAATCCGGTTGTGGAATCCATATTTGCTTACCCAATTAATGAGAATTCTTTTATTAATAAATCTAATTCTAGACAGAAATTAAGACTAATACCTTTAAAAAATAATGATTATGCCGTTGAAAGTATTGAAGCTATAGGGCAAATTGGTTTTGGCATTGAAACATTCGACAGACAGGATTTAGCGGCAAACTCTAACGGCGTTTACAACATACAAACTTTTGTTAATGGGAATAAAATTTATGAAATCGATTTTAAACGATTCTCGTTTGATGAATCTCAACATATTAATCAACTCATTGATTTTGAATACTATTCTACCAAAAAAGAACGCATTCAAAAGCTGTTCAACAAAAATAATCCGCTAAGTATTTTAATTTCTAATTCCGATAATGGGTTGTTAAATATTGAAGATAGCACCAATAATGTTTATAAAATCAGGGTAGCCGATTATAAAAATAATGAGTCATGGGTAACCATCAATATCAAAGGTTCAAAAAACAACATCACGGAACCTGAAAAACCTAAAATCACCCCCTACCTAGTGAAAGCCGACCAAACTACCAGTTTAAATAAAGAATCTGTAACTGTGGATTTTTTTAAAGACACTTTTTATGAAGACTTTTATATCGATTTTGATGTTAAAAATGACACTCTTACCTTACATGATGATATCATTCCAGCTATGAAAAACTTCAATATAACATTTGATGTTAGTAAGTATTCAAACGAAGATAAGAATAAAATATACATTGCTAGGTTAGTTGGTTACAAAAACTACCCACTTTACACCTACACTAAAAGAAAAGAAAATGCCTTAATAGCTAGTACCAAAACTCTGGGAAAGTACTCTTTAGCGACAGATACCATAAAACCTTCAATAAAACCAATAAACTTTAAAAGCGATCAATGGTTAAGCAAATACCGCTACTTAAAAGTTAAGATTGACGATGAAGGTTCTGGCATTTCAAATTATAGGGCCACTGTTAATGGCAAATGGATTTTAATGGAGTATGATTACAAAACCAAAACCCTTACTTACGATTTTAATGATGGGGTAGTAACTGATACGAAGAATAATTTAAAAGTAATTGTTACCGATAATGTTGGAAATAATTCTACTTTAGAGGCGTTATTTTACAGAAAATAAACTTTATCTACTTTTGAGGACAAAACTTTTACTTACCATCTTTCTGCATCTAGCTATTATTTCAATAAGCTTTTCTCAAACAGCAACTATAAAAGGGGTTATTTTAGATGAAAATAATAAACCAATAGAAAATGTTAATATCAAAACCACAACCACTGGAACACAAACCAATGCTAACGGTTTTTTTATCTTAGATATTCCAGCCAATTTGGATATAACCATTGAGTTTACTCATATTTCACACAAAAAAATTGTTAGTACTTTTAATTTAAAAAATGGTGAAGAGCTGGAATTTAATCCAGTTATGAGCACTTCAATAGAACAAATTGCCACGGTTATTGTCACGAATAATAGACGAAAGGAAGTTGAGGGTATCATAACCTTGAAGCCGGAGACCATTAGAAAAATTCCTGGGGCCAATGCGGGAGTTGAAAATTTACTATTAACACTTCCGGGTGTTAGCAACAACAATGAATTGAGTACACAGTATTCTGTTCGTGGAGGAAATTATGACGAAAATTTGGTTTATGTGAATGGTATAGAAGTGTATCGTCCTTTTTTAGTGCGCTCGGGCCAACAAGAAGGATTAAGTTTTGTTAATACCGATTTGGTTCAAAACGTTGATTTTTCAGCGGGTGGTTTTCAAGCCAAATACGGTGATAAACTATCCTCAGTTTTAGATATTACTTACAAAAATCCTTATGATTTTGAAGTGAATGCCGATTTAAGTTTATTAGGTGGTAGCTTTTCAATAGAAAATATAAGTAAAGATTCTAAATTTTCAGGTATTGTAGGACTGCGTTACAGAGATAATAGCTTATTGGTAAATGCCAAAGAAACCGAAACCAATTTCAGACCATCATTTGCTGATGCACAAGGGTATTTTACCTATAAATTCAACAATAAATTTCATTTAAGCTTTCTTGGAAATGCCTCGATAAACAAATACAATTACGAGCCACTAACGCGCCAAACCAATTTTGGAACTTTAGCAGATCCTGTGGCGCTTTTGGTGTTCTATCAGGGACAAGAAAAAGATAGATACCAAACACTTTTTGGAGCTTTTAAAGGGTCTTATTTTGCAAACGATGATTTAACCCTACATCTCATCACATCAACCTACCATACTACTGAAGAAGAGTATTTTGATATTTTGGCTCAATACCGACTTGGAGAAGTAAACAACAATATAGGAGATGAAGATTTAGGTGAGGTTGAATTTAGTGAAGGTGTAGGAAGTCAGTTAAATCACGGCAGAAACGATTTGGATGCGCTCATCACTAACATTGAGCATAAAGGGGACTACATCATTAATGATAACAGGATTGAATGGTCCGTTAAATATACCAATGAAGATATCCGTGACCGATTGGTGGAATGGGAAGTTATCGATTCCGCTGGATTTTCCATCCGACCACCCAGAACAACGCCAGTAAATGAACAGCCATACATACCATTTAGCGGGCCATTGGAGCCTTTTCAAAATGTAAGAGCTACCAATTACACACAAATTAATAGATTGCAAGCATACGCACAATGGAGTAAACGAAGTACTCTAGGAGCCGCTGATGTTTGGTATAATGCGGGCTTTCGAGTTCATAATTGGTCTGTTAGTGGTGATGGTATTTCATCTTCAAACCAGACCGTTTTTAGTCCAAGAGCTCAATTTGCAATAAAACCAGACTGGAAAAAAGATATGCTTTTCAGAGTAGCAACGGGTATATATTATCAACCGCCATTTTATAGAGAATTAAGAGATCGAAACGGGGTTGTTCAACCAAATGTTAAAGCCCAAAAATCATTTCATTTAGTTTTAGGTAACGACTATAGTTTTAAAATGTGGGATAGACCATTTAAGCTTACCTCAGAAATTTATTATAAAAATTTAACCGATGTTAACCCATATACATTAGAAAATGTTCGTATTAGGTATAGGGCCAACAATAGTGCTAAAGCGTACGCTTATGGTTTGGACATGAGATTAAATGGAGAATTTGTTCCTGGAACTGAATCTTGGTTTAGCTTTGGTTATTTAAAAACAGAGGAAAACATCGAGAATAGAGGCTATATTTCAAGACCAACAGATCAACGTTTAAAGTTTGCGGCACTCTTTCAAGATTATGTGCCTAATGTACCCAACCTCAAATTGTACTTAAATTTAGTATATAATACGGGCTTACCTGGTGGATCCCCCAGTTATGCAGACCCTTATGAATATCAAAATAGATTACCGGCTTACAAACGTGCAGATTTAGGTTTGCAGTTTGTTTTAGTTGATGCTAAAAAACAATTCAATAATGGTTGGAAAAAACCTTTTAAGGAACTCTCTTTTGGTTTTGAAATATTCAACATTTTTGATGTACAAAACTCCATTACCAATACTTGGGTAAGAGATGTTTCAAGCAAACGTCAATTCGCTATTCCCAATTATTTAACGCCACGTGTTTTTAATGTTAGGACTACCATGAAATTTTAATTCACTTAATTGATATGACAAAAATTATCATAAGCTTTTGTTTATCCATAATTTTCATTCAAATTGCTATTGGGCAAAATTACCAATTCAAAACAGGGATTCCATCTCCAAAAAATTATTATACAGAAATTAAATACGAAGATGTAAATGGTAAAATAATCATTCCAATTGCTATTGAAGGAAAAATCTATCGTTTTCTATTTGATACTGGAGCACCAAACCTAATTTCGAAAAATCTTTGGGAAACAATTACATCAAAATCGGCTAAAACCATATCTGTTTCAGATGCCAACGACAAAGAACAACAGATGGAAATTGTAAAGATACCTAAATTAACTATCGGTGATTTATCGTTTAAAAATACAACTGCTCTCGTGTTTAACGGGGAGAATAATATATTATTCAATTGTTTTAATATTCAAGGTATTATTGGTAGTAACTTATTAAGAAAATCTATTGTTCAAATACAATCAAAAACTAATTTGCTAATTCTAACCAATGACTCAAAAAAACTAAATCTTAATAAGGATTATGCTTCTAATCTAATACTTGTTGGGAAACAAAGTAGCCCTTACATATCTATTAATTTAAACGGTGAGGAAACTGGATCAGAAAATGTTTTATTTGATACTGGAGCAAGTGGTTTATATGACTTATGCAAAAGGAATTACAATATTTTAAAACAAAAGAAAATAGCTGAAGTCATTTCTACTAGCAATGGATCGTCAACTATTGGCTTATTTGGTATAGCCAATAACAATGATCAATATCTTTTAAAAATACCTGAATTAAAAATAAACAACCAAGTTTTCAAAAATGTTGTTACCGAAACAGGAGATGATAATAACTCTAGAATTGGTTCTGATATTTTAAATTATGGCACTGTAACTTTAAATTTCATAAAAAAGATTTTTTATTTTGAAGCTTTTGAGCCTGTTAACGTCTTAGACGAAAAACTTTTAGGTTTCACGCCAACCATTGAAAATAATAAGCTTGTTGTAGGTTTTGTTTGGAATGACTCATTAAAAGAGAACATTAAATTTGGCGATGAAATTATTGAAGTAAATGAAATTGATATTCAAAGCCAAAATATTTGTGATTTCATTAATAAAAAATCCATATTCAAAAATAATGATACCCTTAATATTGTTTTCAAAAACAACAAAGGAGAAACCTATAAATTAGAAATAATTAAGAAATGAAACTACTGGTCAAAGCAACCCAAAAGGAAGCGATATGAAACTAATTGGTATCATAGATTCTTTGTAATTTAAAGAAAAAGTATTAAATCAAAGGGAAATTATTCAATCAAACCTTAAAGGACATAAACAGGCCATATCTTCCAATGAGAAAACCAATATATTACTTGAGGAGATTAGGGATATTCTGAATAATATTAAGAAAACCAATTAAACTTTAAATTAATTCTTTTAAAACTCCAACCACATAGTCTACCTCCTCTTTGGTATTATAAATACTAAATGAAAATCTTATTGATGGTTTTTTTAAATCTTCATGGCTCAAAATTTCTGCCAAAACATGGGAGTTTTGCGAACTTCCACTTTGACAGGCACTCCCTTTAGAACAAGCGATACCCTTTAAATCCAATTGAAACAATAACATAGAAGCCTTTTCGTGAGAAATTGGCAAACATACATTAACAAGAGTGTAAGTGCTTTTTTCTTTATCAAAAGAAGCTCCGTTAAATTTTATATTTGGTATTTCAGCTTTAATACTGTTTATAAAATATTTTTTCAAATCTCTCAGAAAGTATGTTTCTTTTTCTAGATTTTCATAGGCTATCTTCAAAGCTTTTTCTAAGCCAACAATATTATGAAGGCTTTCTGTACCTGGGCGTAAACCACGCTCCTGCTCGCCACCTAAAACCAAAGGCTTTAAACCTGAATTTTTTCTGATAAAAGCAAAACCTACACCTTTTGGTCCGTGAAATTTATGTGCCGCTCCTACCAAGAAATCCAGAGGCACCTCTCTCAAATCCAATTTAAAATGACCCACAGATTGCACCGTATCACTATGACATAAGGCATTATTAGCTTTACATAAAAGTGCTACACGTTTCAAATCTAAAATATTGCCTATTTCGTTGTTTATGTGCATCAAACTTACCAACGTTTTTTCCTCACTTTGCAACAAGGTTTCTAAATGAAAATAATCTATAAAACCCGCTTCATCTAAATTCACATAACTTACCCTTATTTGATGTTCTTTTTGCAGAGCTTCAACGGTATGTAAAACAGCATGATGTTCAATTTTTGATGTAATAATATGTTTTACATTTAAATCCCTAACTGCACTTTTTAAAATTAAATTATCGGCTTCTGTACCTCCTGATGTGAATATGATTTCACTGGCTGATACATTTAAAAATCCAGCAATAGTTTTTCTACATTTTTCAATTAAAGATTTAGATGACCTCCCAAAACTATGTGAAGATGAAGGGTTTCCAAAATTATTATTCATAACTTCGATTATGGCTTCAATCACTTCTTGACGCATAGGCGTTGTGGCAGCATTATCAAAATAAACGTTTTGCATACGGATTTAATATGCTGCAAAAATACTTGAAATAAAATTATTACCAATAAGCTGCGTTATAAATAACAATTCCTTTATTTTTGCGTAAAACCCAAATACAATGCGAAAGCTATTTTTCATCTTTTTATCAATCAACCTCTTAAGTATGTATTCTTGTGATGACGGCGATATTATAACCGTAGAGTTAGATTTTGGTGAAACATTCAGTGCTTGTGAAGGGGTTAATGATTTGGTACTTTACAAAACAAAGAAAGATCCTTCTGAATCCTTATCGGTTCTCATTCCAAATTATTCTCTGGATGAACTTTTGGAATTAAATACCGATACACCAAAATCTGCCACACTTTATTATCGAACCTATAGTGAAACCAATTTACCTAACAACTTATTTTGCAATGAAATCCCTCCTAATGTTAATATAATTTCTAATAATGAAAGTTCTGTTACCGCTATTATAAATACCACCCTGGTGGAGGATGACAACGATGGAATTTTAGCTATACTTGAAGATATCAACGGAAATGGTAATTTAGAGGATGATGATACGGATGGAGATGGCTTACCAAATTACATTGATGCTGATGATGACGGCGATAATATTTTGACCAGAGATGAAAACCCAGACACCAATAATGATGGTAATTTAAGTGATGCACAAGATACTGATGGCGACGGCACACCAGATTATTTGGATGATGACGATGATGGAGATATGGTCAAAACAAGAGATGAAGAAAACGCCTCCCAAGATAATAATCCTGCAAACGACATAACCAATCCGGATGTGGGGGCTGATTTTTTAAACCCAGATATATCCACCACCCAACCAGCTACTGGATTCAGACAGCACAGTATTTCAAGAACATATACCGTAAACATATCGCTAAACGGAGTTTCTTTTGATTTTATATCACAGGAACCATTAAATTTTGGCAATTTAAATTCGAGTGAAATACCAACTGTTTTAAAGTCTAGAACAGTAACACCTCCTTTCAATTAGGGAGTGCATTCTGGTAAATATAAACTTCGGTGGCTCCTAAACCATATTTTTTATAATCGGCATCATAAAATTTAACGTTGTTATACCTTCCAAAAAGATACTCGAGTTCTAACTTAAGAACGCCTTCGCCTACCCCATGTATAAACACTATTTTTTGAATGCGTTTATTTATGGCAAAATCGAGTTGGCGCTTGGCCGTTTCCAATTGAAGAGTTAGCATGTCATAATTGGTCATTCCCCGAGAAGATTTCACCAACTGGTTGATATGCAAATCAACTTCCATGGTAGGCTCATATTTTTCTTTGGCTTTTATTCTAACTTGTTTTCTTTTTGGCGCTAATTCTTTCTCAACTATAACAGTCTCTAAATTTTCAATGGAAAACACTTTTGATTTTAATGATTCCTTTTCTTGCTTCTTAATCAATTCATTACCTCTAAAATCCAATAAAAAGCCGTCAGCAGTCTCAATGGTATACGTATTCCCAAACACATTTTTAACAACTCCAGATAGGTCTTCATCTAAAACAAACACATAATCACCTTTCTTAAACCCCATGATTACACATTTTTATTTGTTCCTTCATCATTTTCAGTATCATTTCTACTAGGTATGGTTTTGGAAATCCGGTAAATACCAATCATAAGAATAACTATACCCGAAATAAGTATGTATTGATTTTGGTTAGCACCCGCTTTGGCATACATGGCAATCAGCGCTCCAAAAATAATTAGTATATAATTTAGAAATTTCATTTAAAAAATTATTCCTACAAAAATACATTAAAATAGTTGCCAGTAAAACCCAATAGTAAAATCTATTAAGTACTAATTGTAACGCAAAACCCATAAATTAATATTTTTGTACCTTTGGAAGGATTAATTAGGCCTTAAATCATGACTAGAACACTCTCAATAAATCTTTTGAGCACCTATCGCACAAGTTTTATTTTACACATCATATTAAAAAAATTCATTTCAACTTTAATTTATTTAATTTGGTTCGTTTTCACTCATAATTCTTTTGGCCAAGATTTATATGTT
The DNA here is from genome assembly GCF_039543505.1 of Litoribaculum gwangyangense. NCBI lineage: Bacteria > Pseudomonadati > Bacteroidota > Flavobacteriia > Flavobacteriales > Flavobacteriaceae > Litoribaculum > Litoribaculum gwangyangense. The sequence goes on from NZ_BAABJW010000002.1 coordinate 665,243, forward strand.
GGTGATAATAGTTACTTATATGCCAGAGATGCCGTAGTTTTTGTAAATAACGATATAAGACTTGAAACTGATACCTCTCATCTTTACTTTAGGGGTAATGCACAATTGTTACAAAACAACGATATAAAAAACTCCGATTTAGGTGAGCTATCCATTTACCAAAACCAAACCACCAATGTTTATGAATATAACTATTGGTGTTCTCCTGTTGGTGTTAGCGTTGATGGTACTACCCAAGCCAATGTAGATTTTAATGGCACTAATATTCATGACCCTGCAGATGATGCAGATTTAACCAATGTTAATTCCAGTGCTTATAATTTTACCACTGCTTACAACGGAACAGCTACTGCACTTTCAAATTATTGGATTTTCACCTTAGTTAGTGGTGAGGGATATTACAGCTGGAACCAAGTTTTAGACGCTGGTAGCATAGGAACAGGATATGGTTTTACAATGAAAGGAAGTCCGAACCCAAATAATGTATTAGATTTTAGAGGACGCCCGAATAATGGTACAATCATAGTAAGTTGTTCTTTTGACGGTGTTGATAATCAGCCATCTGGTTTAGCAAATCATGCCGAAACTTTAACAGGCAATCCTTATCCTTCAGCTTTAGATTTAAAACTATTTATGGCCCACCCCGATAATCAAATAAATTTAAATGGTGAAATATATTTCTGGGAACAAAAGCAAAAAAACTCTCATTTTTTAGCAGATTATGAAGGGGGCTACGGAGTTTACACACCTGGTGATTTAATGAATTTATCAGATAATGGAACCTATTCGGTTGCAGCTTTCGAGAATTATAATGGTGATGGGAGTGATAATAACAATACAACTGGAAACACCATTGACTTTAGTGGAAATAACCAAAGACGTTTTGCAGCAGTAGGTCAAGGTTTTGTTGTTGCCAGTAATGTTAACGGTGGCTTCGCAACGTTTGACAATTCTATGCGTGTATATTTTCCTGAAGATTCCACTCCGGGTGGTGATGGCTCTATTTTTGCGAAAAACACAAATTCTAAAGGCGACAATGGAAAAGAAAAAATTGCGCCTATGTCGCACAACGGAATTGACTATAAAAGCATTGTAGGTAAGCCTACTATCATACCAGAAATTAGGATCCATACTCAAATAAACAATACTTATTACAAGGAAAATGTGATTGCCTTTAGAGAAAGCACACCAAATAACAATACCTACAATAAATTTTATGATGGTAGAAACATCAATGAATTAGCATCGGATGCATACCTGATTTCTAGTGATAAAGATTTGGTTATCAAGTCCATAAATTATGATGAAACAACTAGATTACCTCTGGGATTGAAAGCCGCCAATGACAATACATTTTTCAGTATTAAAATCCATAGGTTAAAAAACGTTCCATCTGATGTTAATGTTTTTGTTTTTGATAAAGAGACCAACGCATATCATGATGTTAAAAATGGTACTTATGAAGTGACTTTAAATAAAGGAACTTATAATAACCGTTTTGAAGTTACTTTTGCTAAAAACAACTTAAATGTTGAAGAAAATACATTTGATAATTTTAAAGTAATTCAAAACAACAATTTATCTCTATTGAAACTTATAAACTCTAATAACTTAAATATCAAGTCGGTTAGTGTGTTTGATGTTTCAGGTAAACGAGTTTTATCAGCCAATGAAAATTCACAAAATGGAGAATATCAATATTCTACAAAATCTCTAAGTGATGGCGTTTATATTGTAAAAATTGAATCTTCAAATAATGAGGGTTTCACAAAGAAAATAATGATTAATAACAAAAAATAGTTATAACTGCATTTATTTCTTAATTCACTTTTACTATTTTAGCCTATATATTTCAATTTATGGAAAACTATATGCTACCCTGCCTAAACAAAAAACTATTTGGTTTTGAGTGCATGGGGTGTGGTATTCAAAGATCTGTCCAATTAATTTTTCAAGGAGAATTTTTAGAGGCTTTTTATATGTATCCAGCTATTTATAGCTTAATAGCTCTTTTTTTTACCATCGGCTTAAACATTTTCTTTAAATTTAAAAATTCAAATATAGTTATTGGCGCACTAGCTATTTTATCGGTGGCTACGATTGTTATTAGCTATATTATTAAAATAACCCTTTAAAAGAATTTTATGAAAAAACAACTCAACCCAACCTTGATTTATGTTTTGTCTATTTTAGGTTTTATATGTTGCTGCCTTGGTGGTGCTGTCCTATCTGTTCCTGCATATATTATTGCCCATAACAAAGTAAAAGATGCTGAATTAAACCCTGATGACTATGAAGGAGATTTAAAAGCCATGAAAACAGCTAAGATTGTAGCTTTAATATCTGCTATATTAAGTAGTTTGATGCTTATAAGAATTATTTATGTTCTTGTAACAAGTGATTGGGATGAATTGAGAAGAATTTTTGAAGAAGCCATGGAGCAAGCTCAACAAAACCAATAAACTTTACTTTTTATATATTAAATAAAAAAAGCGACTATTGGTCGCTTTTTTTGTGTTTCAATTGATCTCTTATTTCTCAAACTTTTTAAGTGTTTTTGTTATGATGTTAACACAATCCAATAACTGCTCTTTATCCATTATTAAAGGAGGGGCAAAACGGATGATATTACCATGCGTTGGTTTGGCTAACAAACCATTATCACGCAAGGCTAAACAAATATTCCAAGCGGTATCACTTTCTTCACCATCGTTTATTACAATCGCATTAAGCAAACCTTTCCCTCTAATTAATTGAACTATATTACTTGTTTTAATGTATTTATTCAATTCACTTCTGAACAAATTTCCCAACTCAAAAGCATTTTGAGCTAACTTTTCATCTCTAACAACTTCCAATGCCGCCATAGCAACCGCCGCAGCTACAGGATTGCCTCCAAAAGTACTACCATGGTTTCCTGGTTTTATGACGTTCATTATAGCATCATTAGCTAAAACTGCCGATACGGGATATACCCCGCCACTTATAGCTTTACCTAAAATCAAAATATCTGGCTTTACATCTGGAGTGTTGGAGCAGTTTTTATTTTCACAAGAGCAATGTCCACAAGTTGCTAATAATCGTCCTGTTCTAGCGATACCCGTTTGAACTTCATCTGCTATAAATAATACATTGTGCGCTTCACATAATGCTTTAGCTTTAGTTAAATAATTTTCAGAAGGTACATAAACCCCTGCTTCTCCTTGTATAGGCTCCACTAAAAACCCAGATACATTAGGATTATTTTTTAAAGCATTCTCTAAAGCTCTTAAATTATCGTATTCAATTTTGATAAATCCTTTGGTGTAAGGTCCAAAATTTTTACGCGCCACTGGGTCATTGCTAAAAGATATGATGGTTGTTGTACGACCATGAAAATTGTTTTCGCAAACAATAATTTGTGCTTCATTTTCATCAATACCTTTTACTTCATAGGCCCATTTTCTACAAATTTTTATTGCAGTTTCAACCGCTTCTGCTCCTGTATTCATAGGGAGCAACTTATCAAACCCAAAAAACTCACAAGCAAATTTCTCGAACTTCCCCAGCATATCGTTGTGAAAAGCTCTCGATGTTAAGGTTAATGTTTGTGCCTGGTGTACCATGGCACTTATAATTTTTGGGTGACAATGTCCTTGGTTCACTGCAGAGTATGCCGATAAAAAATCGTAATACTTTTTCCCTTCTACATCCCAAACATAAACACCTTCTCCCCTATTTAATACCACGGGCAACGGATGATAATTATGAGCACCGTACTTGTTTTCTAAATCGATCGCTTGTTGCGAAGTTAATTGGTCTAAAACAGCCATTTTAAAATAAATTAAAGTTAATGCCCAAAAGGCAATGTTTACCATACTTATGATGTAAACATTTCTAATTAAACCTCGCTTGGCGAGTAAAATAACCATTCCTTCTGTACCTTTATTCTTTCGAGAATCCGAAAAAGCAGCGTGGGAGAGAAATCATCCCTGAATAATGGTGCAAGTTAATAAATATTAATATTATCTAGAAACACTAAGAAGACAATCTTCCAGATAGTGAAGAAATCTGTAACTCTAACCGTTTCATCTCTCTAAGAAGAGCATTTCTATGTATTTGCATCCACATATATATTTTAATCATACTCATAGCGGAAAAACACAAGATAATAGCTCCTACCCAAAGAATTAAATCATTAGTTTTTTCTACGTTCATACTTTGAATAATACAATATATTAAGAATCCGAAAACAACGATATTCACAATATTCATTAGTATTGCTAACCATGTGTTTTTGCCTTTAAAAATGCCCCCTAACATTTGAAACAGGTTTTGCTCATCAAGTGCATCATAAAACTTTGCTTCTTCTTGTGTTAAGGTTTCTTTAATTAACTTGTCAATGTCTTCCATGTTAGTTTTCATAATTTCTGTTTTTTAAATTTTGTTTTAATTTTTCTCTGGCATGAAACAATCTGGATTTAGCGGTTCCAATAGATATTTTTAAAATGTCAGATATCTGCTTCAATGAATAATCTTCAAGATAAAATAACCTAATTACTGTTTGTTGGGTTTCTGGTAATTTTTTAATTGCTACCAAAAGATTCTTTTTTAGCTTTTCATTGTCACTAATTACCTCATCATTTATTGTCTTTTGATTATGTTCCAAATATTGTAAACACCTATAATTCTGTTTATTAGTATTCAACCAATCTAAAGACTTAGTGTACACAATTCGTAATGCCCAACTCCCAAAACTTTCAGGGTTTTTCAAATGGCTAATCCTTTCAATAATTGTTTTCCAACTATCTTGTGCTATATCTTTAGCGACATCAGCATCTTTAACCAACCAAAAGGCTTTTTCACAAAAGGTTTTATGCCAATTTTTTACCAATAAGTTAAAAGCATAAATATTGCCTGATTGATATTCCAATACCAGTTTGCTATCTAATAAACGTTTTTTGTTATTCATTAAAAAATGATCAGCCTATAACTTAAAGACGAAGAAAATTTAAAAAGGTTCATTTTATTTTTAAGGAAAGTAAATTCATTCATAAAGTTAATCTAAATAAAGTAACATTTATTTAGCGCGATTATTATTTTTGCAGCATGTCTAGAAAAAAAACAAGAAAACAGGTTTTTGAAAATATAGAAGTTATGGATGCCGGTGCAAAAGGTAAAACCATAGCTAAAGCACCTGATGGTAAAGTAATTTTTTTATCAAATGCTGTTCCTGGTGATGTGGTTGATGTGCAAACATTTAAAAAGCGGACTGCTTACTATGAGGCAAAAGCGACTGTTTTTCACAAACTTTCAGATAAAAGAGTAAAACCGGTTTGTGAGCATTTTGGGGTTTGTGGAGGCTGTAAATGGCAAGATATGGCATATGAGCACCAATTGTATTACAAACAAAAAGAAGTGACGAATAATTTAACTCGTATTGGGCATATCAAACTTCCCAAGGTCACTCCCATTTTGGGTTCAAAAAAACAATATTTTTACCGGAACAAAATGGAATTTTCCTTTAGTGATAGCCGCTGGTTAACACAAAAAGAAATACAATCGGATGCTGATTTGGGAGAAAAAAACGCTCTAGGATTTCACATCCCAGGCATGTGGGATAAAATACTTGATTTAAAGGAGTGCCACTTACAGGAAGATCCCTCAAACGCCATTAGAAATGCTGTAAAACAATTTGCCATTGAAAATAATTTAGAGTTTTTCAATACACGAAATCAAACAGGTTTTTTACGTACCATGATGATTCGTACTTCAAGTATTGGAGATATTATGGTGATGGTTCAGTTTTTTAAGGAAGACCAACCGAAACGCGAGTTGCTATTGAATTTTATTGCTGAGAAATTTCCGGAAATCACCTCCCTTCAATATGTAATAAATGGCAAGGCAAATGATACGATATACGATCAAGAAATAATTTGCTACAAAGGCCAAGACCATATTTTTGAAGAAATGGAAGGTTTGAAATTTAAAATAAATGCAAAGTCGTTTTATCAAACCAACTCGAACCAAGCTTACGAACTTTATAAAATAGCTCGCGATTTTGCAGGCTTAACTGGCAAGGAATTGGTTTACGATTTATACACTGGCACCGGAACCATTGCTCAATTTATAGCAAAACAAGCAAAAAAAGTTATTGGTGTAGAGGCTGTTCCCGATGCCATTAAAGCTGCCAAAGAGAATGCACAATTAAACCAGATAAAAAACGTTGAGTTTTTTGTGGGTGATATGAAAAACGTTTTCAATAATGATTTTATTAACAAAAACGGAAAACCAGAAATTATAATTACGGATCCTCCTCGTGATGGCATGCATAAAGATGTGGTACAGCAAATATTGAATATTGCACCCAAAAAAGTAGTTTATGTAAGTTGTAATAGTGCTACACAAGCTAGAGACTTAGCACTTATGGATGAGCAATACCAAGTAATCAAAACCCAAGCTGTTGATATGTTTCCGCAAACCTTCCATGTGGAAAATGTTGTACTTTTAGAAAAGCGATAAAATGAAATACTTTAAAATCATTATAATTCCAATACTTTTGATAGTGTTTTTATCAATAAGTTGTGAACGCGATGATATTTGTCCGGGCAGCACACCCACTACCCCACGAGTCATTATTGACATGTTAGATTTTGAAACCCAAGAAACAAGTAAAAATGTTTTTGGCTTAGTGGTTGCTGGTATTCGTGAGGGCGGAAATTTAGTTTTACCAGGGTATAATATAGTCACAACTAACCAACTGGTCCTTCCATTAAAAACGGATGAAAATACAACTCAGTATATACTCCATAAGGAATACATTTTTGATGATAATGACACCCCTGATGATACCACTGATGATATTATTGGCGGCAATCAAGATATAATCACCATAAATTATAGTCGTGAGGAAGTTTATGTGTCCCGTGCGTGTGGATATAAAACCATTTTTAAGAATGTAACAATTACCATCGAGGATGATGGTGATAGGTGGTTACTCTCACAACAACCTTTGAACCCAAACCAATCTGTAGAAGATGAAACAACAACACACTTTAATATATTTCATTAGTAGCATCATACTATTATTGAGTGTGTCTGTTTATGCACAAAATGATAGCATACCGAATGTGACCAAGGACACATTGATTATAAAAGAAAAATATGGATTGCGCATAGGTGCCGATTTAAGCAAATTGGCACGTTCTTTTTATGATGATAACTACAGCGGTTTTGAAGTTATGGTAGATTTTCGTCTTAAAAAGAAATTATACTTAGCTGGCGAACTTGGTTTTGAAGAGAAAAAAACTTTAACAGATTATCTTGATATAACCACAAATGGAAGTTATTTAAAAGGGGGTATCGATTACAATTCTTACCAAAACTGGTTGGATATGGATAATATGATTTATTTTGGTTTTCGTGTGGGTGCCAGTTCGTTTAGTCATGATAGAAACAATTTTACCATTTACAGTACCAATCAATATTGGGAACCCCAGTTTTCCTCAACTGAACTCAAAGAATTTAATGGCCTAACAGCATTTTGGGCAGAAATTATGTTAGGTATGAAAGTGGAACTATTCAATAATTTGTATTTGGGCCTAAACGTGCAACTTAAAATTTTAGCCGCCGAAACCGTACCGGATGGTTTTGAAAATGTTTATATTCCTGGGTTTGGAAAAACATATGATAGTAGCAGAATAGGTGCAGGTTATAGCTATTTCCTGGCATATAGAATTCCGCTTTACAAAAAATATAAGTAAATTAAAATTTTTTATTCAACTCTTTGAATGAGTCTAGGGGTTTATAATCTCCAACACTAAAAACTATAGGAACTGAAAAAGGAACGACTACTGGCTTACCATTTTGATATCCTGGTTTTATGGCAGGTGTTATATTTTGAATAATACTTTCAATTTCATTACCTAGAAATGGATTAGGTGCTTTTACTTTAACACCTGTAATTTTTCCTTCTTTATCAATTTTGAAATGGGCAAGTATTCTAATTATTCCTGTTAAACTTGTCTTGTAACGCAAATTAGTATCGAATTCTTTTTTTATAATACGTCCTACCAACTCGGACATACATTTTCTCATCAGATCGGGGCTCTTCGACTTTTCACATCCTTTAAACATTGGTGGAGTCATAATTATGGGTGCTTTATTACATCGGACAATGTTTTTATTATCAAACCTAGTTATTAAATGGTATGAATACATGTTTAAGATATCATTGTTTGTTATGTTCAACTTTTCGAGAGGATAACTATTAAAAATTCTTATTAGTTTTTTACTGAGTTCTGGGTTATTAGAGTTTGTTCTAGCATCTATCATTTTTCCTTTTTTATCAAGACTAAAATTAATCATTAAGGCATTAGACTTTAATGGAAAAAAAATTTTATCGAGCTCCTTTTCGCTAAGGTTTCTTGTAAAATGCTGCTCTAAATCCTCATTACGTTCAAAAACAGAGTCTCTCGTTTCAAGCACATTTTCCTTGTAAGATTCCGTTTTAGATTCAATGATAAATAAAATCTCTTCGCTAACATCATAAGAAGTTGGTATACCATTTCTTGTTGGAGGTATTTTAAATCTAGGAAGTGTTCCAATAACTCTATCCAATTCATTATTAAAAGCTTCAGTTGAACCTTTACAATGGGCATTTATAATATTACCATTGGCTTCAACTGTGAAATTTATTTTCAAATTTATCTCGCCTAAAAGTTTGGCTTTCTGCACTTCAATTAGAGATAAGTTGCTGATTATATGACTTTCAATTTGCCTTCTAAGGCATTGTTTTATTTTATTATAATTATTCTCAGAGTCACAACCTTCAAAAACTGGCATTCTATCATATACGATAACTGAACTGCAATTAATAACTGCGATATCTTCTTCAGAAGAAATAATTTGTAACACATATTTATTTTTAGGACTTTTTTCAGGAATATTTAACTTTTCTATTTCATACTTTTTAAAAGCTTCAACAATATTGTTATTTAATTCTGAATAAGCCGATGTGGCATAAATGTTTACCATATCACCTTTGTCATTAAAACGAAAAGTCAAAAAGATTCTTTTTTCGTTTTCAATGTCTTTTTGGAATTTTACCGCTTTTAGTAAATCGGTATTTATATGATTTTTAAAGAATTTAGAAAGTTCGTTAAATTTTGATGGTTGTGCATAAAAACCAAACTCTTCATATTTATCCTTAAATTTGTTGGTATGAGTTTGAGAATAACATAGATAGACGCAAAACAGTAATAAAAGTGAGAATACTTTTTTCATCAAAATTATTGTATTGGAATCAATTTTTTAAAAATAGAAAAAATCTTACACAAATCAATAAAACCAACCACTTAAAAATTATTTATCTTTGCTTGCAAATAACTAACTTTAGGAATGCCAAAAAATACATACCACATAGCTGTTATTCAGTTAAATTTGAATAACACTCCTGAAAACAATCTTAAAAAATGTCTGGAATGGGTAAAAAAAGCTGCCAAACAAGGCGCAGAAGTTATCTCCTTGCCCGAATTGTATAGTAGCCATTATTTTTGCCAAAGTGAAAATGTTGATAATTTTACCTTCGCGGAACCTTTATACAGTACTTCTTTTAATGCCTTTAGTAGTTTAGCTAAAGAATTAGGTGTTGTTATTATTGTGCCATTTTTTGAAAAAAGAATGGCTGGCGTGTACCATAACAGCGCATATATTATCGATGCAGATGGTTCTGAAGCTGGGTTGTATAGAAAAATGCACATACCCGATGACCCACATTTTTACGAAAAATTTTATTTCACACCGGGTGATATCGGTTTTAAGTCCTTCCCTACTAAAAAAGGAAATATTGGTACCTTAATTTGTTGGGATCAATGGTACCCAGAGGCTGCCCGATTAACGGCCTTACAAGGTGCCGAAGTGTTGTTTTACCCAACAGCAATCGGCTGGCATCCGCAGGAAAAAGCAGAATACGGTGCCAACCAACAAGGAGCATGGATGAATGTAATGCGTGGTCATGCTGTTGCCAATGGCATTTATGTGGCTGCGGCAAACCGCATTGGATTAGAGAAGTATTTGCCAGATACCAACGGTATCGAGTTTTGGGGTTCTTCATTTATCGCTGGTCCCCAGGGTGAAATTTTAGCCCAAGCTTCGGTTGATAAGGAAGAAATTTTAATAGCGGAAGTCGATTTAAATCTTCAAGAAAACGTTCGCCAAAACTGGCCATTTTTAAGGGACAGACGTATCGATAAATATGGCGATCTAGTTAAACGCGTTATTGATTAATGAAAATGGAGAACTGGATATTTCCTGCCGAATGGGAACAGCAACAAGGTGTTTTATTGTGTTTTCCGCATAACGGTTACGATTGGCCAGGGAAATATAAAGTTATTCAATGGGCGTTTGTAGAATTTATTAAAAAAGTTGCTAGCGTTGAAACCGTTTTTTTAGTAGTTGCCAACTCCAAGCTTCAAGATAAGGTGCTGGGTATGCTAAAAACGGCAGATGTAAATACCAAAAATGTAATTTTTATTATTCATAAAACCAACCGTAGTTGGATGCGCGATTCTGGTCCTATTATCGTAAAAAAAGGAAATCAACGAAAAGCCATTAATTTTAATTTCAATGGATGGGCGAAATACAGTAATTACCAATTGGATAAAGGGGTTCCTACAAAAGTAGCCGAAACCTTAAATATTCCTGTTGAGCAAGCTATATTTAACGAAAAACCTTTTGTTTTAGAGGGTGGCGCCATTGATGTTAATGGAAAGGGAACGCTTATCACTTCAGAAGAATGCTTACTACATCCTTCCATTCAGGTTAGAAACGAAGGATTTACCAAAGTTGATTACGAACGTGCTTTTAACCAGTTTTTAGGTGTAACCAATGTTATTTGGTTAAGTAACGGCATCGTAGGTGATGACACCCATGGGCACATTGATGATTTAGCGCGTTTTGTTAATGCAGATACCATAGTTACCGTAGTTGAGACCAATCCAAAAGACGAAAATTACAAACCGTTACAAGACAACTTAAAACGATTGCAAAACGCTATTTTGGAAAACGGAAAAGCACCAAATATTGTAACCTTGCCTATGCCAAAACGTATAGATTTTGATGGAGTTAGACTACCGGCTAGTTACGCCAATTTCTTAATTTGTAAAAAAACCGTTTTAGTGCCAACCTTTAACGATGCCAACGACCGTATAGCCTTAAACACATTAGCTGAATGTTTTCCAAACAGAGAAGTGATTGGTATTTCTGCCATTGATTTTATTTGGGGTTTCGGCACACTGCATTGTTTAAGCCAACAGATTCCAAAGTAATTACACTACAATTTATTTATAATATTTTCTAATACTTACAGGGTTCTCTGTTGGAAAATCATCAGGGATTTTTTGTATCACATCTCCTGTTGATTCTATCAACACCGTCGTATAATGTCGGAATAAATTCAATACGTCCATAAAGGTATCAATATACCCTGATTCAGAATGAAATAATCTTACTTTACCATAATCAATTGTGAATGAAAATTGGTTCATGTCCGTAATAGTCCTTAATTAACTTTCATAAATCCGAAGTTTTTAGAAACTTCTGACTGTTTTCAACATAAATAACAAAAACTTTAATAATGTAATTGTTTAATTAAGAAATAAGTTATAAATATTTATTTGATTAGAAGTTATTCGAAATTAAGTACTTATAATTTTTCGTTTTTTAAGATTATAAAATTAACTTAGCTTTTTTCAAAATACTAACCACTAACCAACCAAGAATGAATCCTCACAAAACAGAACGTTTACATGCTTTAGATTCCCTAAGAGCCATCATGATGATGCTGGGAATTGTATTACACTCAGTAATAACATACATTGGTGGAGAACCCTACACCGCTTGGCCTATAAGAGACCCAAATAATTTCAATACTAATTTAGAGTGGATAAATGCTATTATTCATATTTTCAGAATGCCCATTTTCATGGTCGTTGCAGGATTTTTTGCTGCTCTTTTGTTTTATGAACGTGGCTCGCAACGAATGTTTAGAAACAGAATGAGTCGTATCACTTATCCGTTTTTTGTTTTTCTTGTGGTTCTTTTTGTTCCTGTGACGGGAGGAATGAATTATACAAAAAGTGTATTTTCATCAAACCCAAACGCATTTACAGATACCTTAGAGCAATACACAACTCTTAACAGTTTTTTACCAACAAGCACTGTACACTTGTGGTTTTTATATTATCTAATTATGTTTTCTGTTTTGTCGTTTGCATTGGGATTATTGTTTAAAAAGTTACCTAAAACATCACAATTTATTCATAATACGTTTCATTCAATTTTTAATCATTCTCTACTAAGACTTATGGTGTTTACACTTATAACAATAATTATTCTGCTTATTATGGATCGCTACTGGGTAAATACCTCAACAAGCTTGATTCCAGACTTATATACATTCATTTTTTACTTTTTTTTCTATATGTTTGGCTGGATGCTTTTCAAATCTAAATCACTTTTGAACAGTTTTAAAAAAAACGATTGGTTATTTACCTTTTTAGGCACAGCACTTTTTACGTGGTACTTTTTTACAGATTTAAGATCATTGGACTTATGGATAATAATAACAATTAGATCATTTTGTTGCTGGTTGCTTTTATTTGGCATTACTGGTCTTTTTATTCGATTTGGAAGTGAACATTCTGCTAAAATGCGTTACATATCAGATTCATCTTATTGGGTATATTTAATGCACCTCCCTTTAACTATAATTATACCTGCATTAATTGTAGACTGGAATATTTCAGGAGTTCTCAAATTTTTATTTGTTACCATTACAACAGGTGTAATCTGTTTTGTAACCTACCATTATTTCGTAAGAAATACATTTATAGGTAAATTTTTAAATGGCCGAGCCTATAGTAGAAAGCTAAAAGACATAAAACCTGAACCAACTAAAAATCCAAATTTTAGGGCTTCTGCAAGCACCTCCAATGCATAAAAAACTCCCTAATTTTTAATCTCATTATTTGTGTATTCTAGGAATTCATCCCAATCATTAAAAACGAGATTTGAACCGGAGAATGGTGAATGTCTTTTTTTTATTGGTCAAGATCTAAAAGCTATAGGTGGCCTTGAAAATTACAATGACGGTTATTGTAATTATTTTGAAATCCCAGCAGGGATAACCTTATATACCAATTTTTCACCTGGAGATGAATCGTTTGGTTACTATTTAAAGGGAAACGATGGTATAAAAACCATAGCTAATTGGGGCGCAGAAGACTCTTGTGCGGAGTGCTTTATAAATAATAACACCTTTAACAATACCATGATAGCCATTGGTTTATCCATAGTGAATCATGAAAAAAAAGTAGCCAATGGCAATCACGATAACTTAATCAAAGAATTAGGAAATTGGATAAAATCTATAAACCGGCCCGTTTTTTTAAGAATTGGTTATGAGTTTGATGGTTGGGAATGGAACAATTATAACAAAAAACACTATTTAATGGCTTGGCAACATATTCATAACATGTTTAAGGATATGGATGTAAATAATGTGGCGTTTGTTTGGCAATCTAAAGGTTCTGGCTCTAACCAAGAAGTGCTAGAAGATTGGTATCCCGGTGACGATTTGGTAGATTGGTGTGGCTACTCTTATTTTGGTAACCCCGATCAAGAAATGCTAGTCTTTGCCAGAAAACATAATAAGCCTGTATTTATTGCAGAAGCTACGCCAGTTATGGAAGACAACGGACTATTTTTTGACACATGCCTTGGTAAACCTAAAATAGCAAAAAAAGTTTGGGACGCATGGTTTGTACCCTTTATAAATACTTTAAATAGCAATAAAGATGTCATTAAGGCCTTTTCTTATATAAATGTAAATTGGTCTGCGCAACCCATGTGGAAAAACAATCCTGTTTTTAAAAAAGTAGATTCTCGTATTCAAGTAAGCGACTATATTTCTAAAAAATGGCTGGAAGAAATAAATAAACCCAGATATTTAAAATCCTCTCCACATGTATTCAAAAAAATATACTTTACACATTAAATTACAAACAAATAGGGATTGTGAAAAAGTATTGAATATTTAAATTGTTTTAATTTATAATTATAAATTACCGCTATCAAAATTAAATATGAAGAAAAAATTCAAACAAATCATCCACAGGATACAGAACCAAATCAAAAGGATTATACCAGGAAACAATGCAGCTAAGGGAGCGGCATTAGGCTTGCTGATTACAACTGGCCTATTTTGGGTACTATATTCCATAGGAAAATATAACGGTCTCAATGATAGATGGGTACTCTTATTTAGCTTTGTATTTGTTCTGGTAGTAACCATATTTGGTTTTGTCTCTAGATGGTTAATAAAACTTTTATGTAGTGTTCCAGAGTTCTACAAATTAGCGCTTTTAATTACCGTTCCACTACTTTTTTTTATGAGTTTTGATTGGTTAATTCCTGTATTCATTGTTGTACTTGCCTCACTTTGTGGGGCAGCCATACTGGTTTTGAAAAAAAACGGATTTCAAAAGCTAACAAAGCCAAAAAAGATAGTTACAGTTATTGGGATGGTTATTGGATTTGGTGGCTTCGTTGGGTTTGGATTTCTATATGGTCGGGTAGGTTTTGATCTGGATCCCATCATCAATGCCGCACTATCGGTTGAATCAAATATTCAACAAATAAAGGCGATTTCACCTGCCGGAAAAGGACCTTACCAGGTGAAGACGGCTACATATGGGAGTGGAAAGGATCTTCATCGACCCGAATTCGGCGAGGAAGTCGATTTTAAAACCGATTCTGTAAACGGCTTAGCCTTTCTAGATAATTGGAAAGGATTTGGAGGTTGGTGGCGTGAAAAATACTGGGGATTTAATCCCAAGTCCCTGCCAATAAATGCCCGTGTATGGTATCCAGAAGGAACAGGACCCTTTCCTTTAGCACTTATTGTACATGGAAATCACAGCATGCAAGATTATTCAGATCCGGGATACAAATACCTTGGAGAATTACTTGCTTCAAGAGGAATTATCCTGGCATCTGTAGATGAGAATTTTATAAATGGGTCTTGGTCGGACATTTTTGGGGGGTTAGAAAAAGAAAATGATGCACGCGGATGGTTATTACTTGAACATTTAAAAGTGTTTCATGAGTGGAATAGAACGAAAGGTCATCTGTTTTATAAAAAAATTGACACAGCTAACCTTGGACTTATAGGACACTCTCGAGGAGGCGCAGCTGTAGCTCATGCTGCCATGTTCAATAAACTTCCGTTTTATCCAGATGACGCTTCCATTAAATTTGACTACAACTATAATATTAAGTCCATTGTAGCTATAGCTCCGGTGGATGGGCAATATGAACCGGGAGATAGCAGAACAAAAATTGAAGATGTCAGTTATTTTGTGCTTCATGGAGCGCAAGACGCAGATGTTAGCTCTTTTATGGGTTCTCAGCAATATGAAAGGATAACTTTTACAGATAGCCTCTATCATTTTAAATCAGGAGTTTACGTATATGGGGCCAATCACGGGCAATTTAACACCAGCTGGGGCAATAACGATACAGGCAATCCTTTTTCAGGACTCCTTAATCTCAAACAGCTGCTCTCTGCCGAAGATCAACAGAAAATTGCGAAGGTTTACATCAGTTCATTTCTAGACATAACATTGAAAAACAATAGAGATTATCTGCCGTTATTCGTAGATGCAAGAAAGGGGAAAGATTGGTTACCCGAAACGATCTACCTAAACCAATTTGAGGATTCAAATTTAAAGCCTGTTGCCAATTTTGATGAAGACTTCGATGTGTCTACCATCACCCAAAAAGGTGGAAAAATAACAACCAAAAACCTGTCTGTATGGCGCGAGCAAGAGATAAAACTTAAGTGGCAGAAAAAGGGAAGTAGAGCCCTTTTTGTAGGATGGAACTACGAACTTGATAATGAAAAGGAATCGATTGAATCTGTACCAGATTCACTGATAGCCAGCTATACTATCCATCTTTCTTCTACCGCTATTGATTCTTCAGCCGTATTGGTTTTCGCAATGGCCGAATCTAAAGAAACTGCCAACCCTAAATCAGAAGGGAAATGGGTAAATAAAAATAGCGACAACAATAAAAATAAAGATAACGAGGAAGATGCTGTGGATACTGATAAGGATGAGGAAAAAGACGATAAAGACGAACCCAAAAAACCCATAGATTTTACTATTCAATTGAGCGACTCTTTCGGACAAAAGGTTTCATTTCCCTTAAGCACTTTTTCACCTTTACAAAGAACCATTGAAGTGGTGATTATGAAAACAGGATTTATTAAAGACAACAAGGAATCTGAAAAGGTATTTCAGACATTCTATTTTCCAATAGAGCAGTTTAAAAAAATTAATCCAAACTTTATGCTTTCCAATATTAAATACATAAAATTCATTTTCGATAAAAATGAAAGCGGGGTGGTCACAATTGACAATATAGGATTTATGAAGAGTATAGGTTATTAATTAAAACAATTCAATTGCTAGCATTGCTCAAGAAGATGATGAATTATGTATTAAACTTTTCCTTTTTACTCCCTTCGTACATCACATATTTAACCAAACGAGCTTCTAATTTGGCATTATATAATGGTATTTTTCGAGAGGGTCGTAAACCTACATGTTTGAGTGCCTCTAAATTACTTGTAATAAACCACGCATCGGTACCTGGGTAGTTTTGTTTTAGGGTATCACCTATGTTTTTGTAAAACATTTCCATATCTAAATTTAGTCGCTCTCCATAGGGCGGATTAAATACCATATGTAATTTAGCATCGCCACCTTTTTGGGTTTTAAAAAAATCCTCATGTTTTACAGTAATAAAATCATCCAATTGAGCGTTTTTAACATTTTCTTTCGCTTTGGCTACTGCACTAGGTGCCTTATCATAGCCTAAAATTTTATAATGAAAATCGCGGGTTTTTTTAAGCAAAGATTCCTCTATTTTTTCAAACAGATCCACATCCCAATCTTGCCAACGTTCAAAAGCAAATTCTTTACGCATTAAGTTTGGCGGTATGTTGCAGGCTATCATTGCTGCTTCAATAAGCATGGTACCAGAACCACACATAGGATCCATAAAATCGCATTGTCCATCCCAATCCGAAAGCATGATTAATCCTGCTGCCAATACCTCATTTATGGGAGCTATGTTGGTGGCCGTTTTATACCCGCGTTTGTGTAGAGAATCACCAGACGAATCAAGGGAAATGGTACATTGTCGCCTATCTATATGCACGTTTACTTTAATATCGGGGAATTTTAAATCTACATTAGGGCGTCGTCCTTCGGTATCACGAAACTTATCTACGATGGCATCTTTAGTTTTTTGGGCAATAAATAAGGAGTGTGAAAACAAATCTGAGTGAATCGTAGCGTCAACTGATAAAGTTCCTGTGGATTTTAGATATTGGCTCCAATCCATAGCATAAATTTTATTGTAGAGGTCCTTTTCGTTATTTACAGTAAACGAATGAATGGGTTTTAGAATTTTAATGGCGGTACGCAAGGCTAAATTAGCTTTGTACATAAATCCCTTATCACCCACAAAGGAAACGTTTCGAATGCCCTTTTTTACATCCTGAGCGCCTAAATTGGTTAGCTCTGTTGCCAATAAATCTTCAAAGCCAAAAAGGGTTTTGGCGACCATATTAAAATTTTCTTCCATGGTTGTTATAAAATACCTTACAAAAATAACGTAATTTTACGGCAAACATAAAGATTATTGATCATTAAGGGTTAAGGATTACAGTGGTATTCTTTTTTGTGTTCTCAATAGGAAAAAAAATAACAAAAAGTCCGATCCCTTTTTCAGGGTAACCCACATTAAACAAGAAAAGGCTTCCTGTAATTGCGGAATAATTTATGACAAAACAAACTACTAAATGGTTTACATCTTGGTTCGATACGCCATTTTACCATATTTTATATAAGGATAGAAATACTGCTGAAGCGCAAGCTTTTATGGATACGCTTACCGATTATTTAAACATTCCCGAAGGTGGAACCATTTTGGATTTAGCTTGTGGTAAAGGCCGACATGCACGGTATTTAAATAAAATTGGTTACGACGTTACGGGGGCCGATTTGAGTGAAAATAGTATTGCCTTTGCAAAACAGTTTGAAAACCACCGATTGCATTTTGTGGTGCATGATATGTGTAAACCGTTCGCAAAACAGTTTGATGCGGTATTTAATTTGTTTACCAGTTTTGGATATTTTGAACATGATGAGGATAACTTAAATACCATTAAATCCATTAAAACCAATTTAAATGAAAAAGGTTTAGCTGTTATCGATTTCATGAATAGTGAGCAAGTAATTGCTAATATTGTATCTGAGGAAGTAAAAATGATAGATGATATTGAGTTTTATTTAAAACGCTTTGTGGATGATGGGTATATTATAAAAGATATTAAATTTACCGTTGATGGTGAAGATTATCATTTTCAGGAACGTGTAAGAGCGTTTATGTTGAGTGATTTTGAAGCGCTTTTTGAAGAAGCTGGCGTTTATTTATTAGATGTTTTTGGCGATTATAAACTACGAAAGTTTCATTCAAAAACATCGGAACGTTTAATCATGATATTTAAATAGGTTCAACAACTGGCTTTTAATCAAGCCCACGATAGTGTGATAATTTTTAAAATGAATAAATTTTTACTACCAATTTTAGCAGTTGTTTTAGGGGTTGTTTTAGCGTTTTTTACAAAAAAACAAAAATCTTGGAACACCAAGCTCCTACTCTCCTTTAGTGGTGCTTTTTTATTGGCATTAACACTTTTTGAACTTTTACCTGAAGTTTATGAGCATTTAGAAACCAAAGTTACCGGACTGTTTATCATGGTAGGTATTTTGTTACAAATTGTTTTGGAACTTTTCTCCAAGGGTGCCGAACATGGACATATCCATATCCACAAACACGAAACTGCTTTTCCTTGGTTATTGTTTATTAGTTTATGCATCCACAGCTTTCTGGAAGGGTTTTCCATTCATGATCACAACGATATGGTTTACGGGGTATTGGTGCATAAAATTCCTATTGCAACCTTAATAAGTGTATTTTTGTTCCAATCTAGCTTTAGCAAATGGCAAATTGGGGTGTTTTTGACAGTTTTCGCCTGTATGACACCTTTAGGGACGTTTATTTCCAATAATTCTGAAGTGGTCACCAATTATATCAATATTATTAATGCCATCGTTATTGGAATCTTTTTCCATATTTCAACCACTATATTATTCGAAAGTGGTGAAGGACATAAGTTTAACTTATCCAAATTCATTACCATAATTTTAGGGGTGGTGGTAGCTTATATGATTTAAAATGAGAAAGAACAAAAAATAAGTTAGAATTGTTACTAAATACTTATATCGCCTCTTATGGTAGCCTTTTCTCTAAAGTAGTTTATGTTTAGCAAAGAAGAATCACGCATATTACGACAAGAATTTTGGACGAGTTTTGGAAAATCGTTTACTCGAAAATGGATTTTGTACAATACCAAGTTGAAAGGCTTTAGTTTTAAATTTCATTTTGATACCAAAATCGCTTTGGTAGCATTAGACATTGAAGATGATCTTGAAAATCGTATAAAATTTTGGGGGAAATTAATAGCTCTAAAATCTATTTTATTGGATGATTATTTACCTGAGGCCATTTTTGAGGAAGAATATATTTTGGACAACGATAAAGAAATCTCCCGTATTTATGTGCCTTTAGAACAAAAAGTCTCCATTCATGATAAGAACACTTGGCGAGAGGTGATGGAATTTTTTAATGAGAAGATGAGTTTGTTTGAGGCTTTTTTTGAGGAATATAGAGAGGTTATTGAGGATTAATCCAACTGCTTAATCATCAAATAATCGTCCATAATAAATCCACAACCAATATCTGTAACCACCGATTCTGAATTAACAAATCCCATTTTTTTGTAGGCTGAAATCGAGTTAGCATTGTATTTATTTACATGCAATTTAATGCTTTTTTTGCCTTGTTCTTTGGCCATCGATTCAGCAAACAGCATTGTCTTTTTAGCAATTTTATTACCTCTATATTCACTTAAAACATAGAGCTTACTTACATATAGATAATCGGGTTTTATTTCTATCGCAAAGTAACCCGCAGGGGTATTTTGATAGTTCATGTAATAAAACAAGGTGCCCTGGTGTGCCTTTTGGGTAATAGCTTTCACAGAATTATACTTTTCGAGCATGTATTCAATTTGTTCTAAACTGATGATGGAAATATAATGTTCGCGCCAAATGATATCAGCCAATCGCTCTATCATTAAATAGTCTTTTTGGTTTTTCGCTGGGATTATGTCAATCATATTAAATCACGTAAAAGAAAATCATAAAAAAGTGAAAAACGGCCCCAGCTAGAACAAACAAATGCCAAATAACGTGGTTAAAAGGTATTTTTTGAATGACGTAAAATATGATACCTACCGTGTATGCCAAACCTCCTGAAAACAGCAACAAAACACCATAATTACCCATAGCACCCGATAAATATGAAAAATCGAAAACAATGAGCCAACCCATTATTAAATATAATAATGTAGAAAATATTTCAAACTTACCTGTAAAAAACAGTTTTAAAATCACCCCAAAAGCAGCTATTGCCCATACCGCCCAAAAGAGTGGCCAACCCAAACTTTGCTCTAACGCAATTAAACATACCGGGGTATAAGTACCAGCTATTAATAAATAAATACTAATATGATCTACAATCCTAAAATAATGCTTTCGCCTCTCGCCTTCTACAGCATGATATAACGTAGAGGCACTAAATAAAATGATGATAGAAATACCATAAACAATCACACTAAATAAACTCCAATCAGTTTTGTTTTCATTGTGGATAATGAGGAGTACCAATGCAACGATACCAAACAGAGCTCCTATGCCGTGCGATAAGGCGTTTAGTTTTTCTTCAAAAGGAGTTTGATTACGCATGGATTAATCTTTCTTTGGTTCTTCAGAATGCAACCATTTATTAGTTAGTTCAAAAAAATCAAATTTTAAGGCTGATTCCTGCCTTTCCAAAACCCCACTTTGGAAGTTTCTCTGTAAAATATCTTCAATTAAATAATCTTCCTTGTCATTCCATGGGTCAAATTCCCGTTTCAAAGAAATATCGAACATACTTGCTGTGGTATTGTACCAAAAAGCACGCCATCCACTTCGAAGTTCTTTAATCAAGTCAAATGCAGTAGTACCCGTTTGGCGATGAATCAACTTAACCAAAATCTGTCCTTCGGTTCTTGTGAGTTTCTTCAATTCATCCGAAAACTCCCCTTCTATATATTTTTGCACCCTTCTGGTGTACTTTTTTTTATCGCGGTTTCTTTTTAAAGTGGCCATCCTCGCATTCATAGAATCCAATCGTTGGGATGCCAATTTAGCGTATGGATATACTTTAAGCGTTTTTCTTCTTAGAATTAAATACCTAATCCTGTCATCCCTACTATCAAACTTTAGCTTGTGCAAAAGCATGACCTCATCCAAATTTATGGTAGTGCGAGGAACCGAATCACCTTCAATAATTAAATACTCCACAGCTATAGTATCTTGTTCAACCTTATTCACTTGAGCATCTAAAAAAAAAGGGAATAGTAAGAAAATATATTTTAAAAAGTTCATCGAAAAAATACTGGAGCTTTTAACACATCAAAATTACTAATTTACATATTCATTAACCTTAAATTCTTATTAATATTATTATTTTAGTGCAAAACTTTTACAAATGGTAGACAAAAGCATTCTTAACAAAAAGTCGATGGACTTTTTAGAAAAATATTTAAACAATGCAGCCCCAACAGGCTATGAATGGACAGGACAAAAACTGTGGATGGATTACCTAAAACCTTATGTTGACGAATTTATAACGGATACCTACGGAACAGCTGTAGGCGTTATAAACCCCAAAGCTAAATATAAGGTAGTTATTGAAGGACATGCCGATGAAATTTCATGGTATGTTAATTATATATCAGATGAAGGCTTGATTTATGTGATTCGAAATGGTGGCAGCGACCACCAAATCGCACCTAGTAAAATTGTAAATATTCACACAAAAAAGGGCATTGTTAAAGGCGTTTTTGGATGGCCAGCAATCCACACTCGAGATAAATCGAAGGAAGAACCTCCAAAACCAGAAAATATTACCATAGATATTGGTGCAAAAGATAAAAAAGAAGTCGAAAAAATGGGGGTTTTTGTAGGATGTGTAATCACATACCCAGATGAATTCCATATTCTAAACGGTGATAAATTTGTGTGTCGCGCACTGGATAACAGAATGGGAGGATTTATGATTGCCGAAGTAGCACGTTTATTGAAAGAAAACAAAAAGACATTACCTTTTGGTTTGTATATTACCAATTCTGTCCAGGAGGAAATTGGTTTACGTGGTGCTGAAATGATTACACAAACCATAAAACCCAATGTGGCCATCGTTACAGATGTAACACACGACACCACAACACCCATGATAGACAGAAAAAAAGAAGGACATTTAGAAATTGGTTTAGGACCAGTAATAGCTTATGCTCCAGCAGTACAACAAAAGCTTCGTGATTTGATTACGGATACCGCAGAAGCCAAAAAAATTCCATTTCAGAGATCTGCTCTATCCAGAGCCACAGGAACCGATACGGATGCTTTCGCATATAGTAATGGGGGCGTTGCATCAGCATTAATTTCACTTCCACTTCGTTATATGCATACTACTGTAGAAATGGTGCACAAAAGCGATGTTGAAAATGTGATAAAACTGATTTACGAAACATTATTAAATATCAAGTACGGTGAAACGTTTAGTTATTTTAAATAAAACTCAAGCCTCTTAATCGAGGCTTTTTTATTATGGAAGAATATATAGACATTGTTGATAAATCAGGCAAAAGTTTAGGTTTTTCAAAACCTAAAAGTGAGGTTCATAAAAATGGGTATTACCACCATACGGCGCATGTTTGGTTTTACTCTAAAAATGATGAGATTTTATTATCGCAACGTTCAGCCAAAAAAAACATCTGCCCTTTGATGTGGGATGTATCGGTTGCAGGTCATATTGATGCTGGAGAAACCCCAGAAGCAGCAGTTATAAGAGAAACTTTGGAGGAAATAGGTTTAAGGATTTTGGAAGAAGATTTAAATAAAATAGGAGTTTTCGAATGTTTTCAATCGTATGAAACCGGACTAAAAGATTACGAATTCCATAACACTTATATAGCCTTACTCAAAGTTCCTATTTCAGAATTAACACCTCAAGAAGAAGAAGTTGAAGCCTTGAAATTGGTGTCTTTTAAAGAATTCCAAAAATTAATACAGACTATTGGTCATAATGGCAATCACTTTGTGCCATCAAATAAATCATATTATTCAATAGTTCTAGACTCGATAAAAAGAATATCCAAATAAGTACTGTTCATTTTTAAGTTGCTTCATTTCAATCTATGATTAATAAATTAATTTAGAGATATCTTCCAATGTAATTATTCAGCTTAATTTTTAAGCAAGTTTCGCTCATAATAATTCTTATATTTACTATCCAATAATCCATAATTGCAATGAGTAAAATTTTTAAAACCAAGGTAAATAACACGTTAGAATTTGATATACTTGAAAATGATGTTTTTAATTTAGATATCTTACAAACTTCTGATTCAACATTTCATGTTCTCGAGGAAAACAAACCCTATAAAACAGAAATAACCAAATCTAATTTCAATAATAAATCATATGAAGTAAAAGTTAACAATAATAACTATAACATAAACATTTATAATGATTTAGACTTATTGATAAAAGACATGGGGTTTGGCATTGGTAGTACAAAACATATTGATACAATTAAAGCTCCTATGCCTGGTTTAATTTTAGAAATTAATGTAAAAGTTGGACAAGAAGTAAAAGAAAATGACCCCCTTATAATTTTGGAGGCTATGAAGATGGAAAATATAATTACCTCACCAAGAGTTGGAATTATAAAATCAATTTCGGTAGTTAAAGGAGATGCCGTAGATAAAAATCAGTTATTAATCACGTTTTAATGTTATGAAAAAAATACTAGTTGCCAATCGTGGCGAAATAGCTATTAGAATAATGAAAACGGCTCAAAAAATGGGTATTAAAACCGTGGCTGTGTTTTCAACTGCCGATAGAAATGCACCACATGTTAAATTTGCTGACGAAGCGGTATGCATTGGTGAACCACCATCCAATAAATCCTATTTAAAAGCCGATAAAATCATTGAAGTAGCAAAAAAACTGAATGTAGATGCTATACACCCAGGTTATGGTTTTTTAAGTGAAAATGCGTCTTTCGCGGAATTGTGTGAAGAACAAAACATCATTTTTATTGGTCCTAAATCCAAAGCTATAAAAATTATGGGGAGTAAATTGGCAGCAAAAGAAGCCGTGAAAACATACCATACCCCCATGGTTCCTGGTATTGATGAAGCTATAACAGATGTTGCCAAAGCGAAAACCATTGCTAAAAAAATTGGATTTCCTATTCTTATCAAAGCGTCTGCAGGAGGCGGTGGAAAAGGAATGCGCATTGTTGAAAAAGAAAGTGATTTGGAATCGCAAATGAATCGTGCTATTAGTGAAGCAACCTCCGCTTTTGGGGATGGTTCCGTATTTATAGAAAAATACGTAACCTCACCGCGCCATATTGAAATTCAGGTCATGGCAGATAGCCATGGTAATGTTTTGCATTTTTTTGAGCGGGAATGTAGTATTCAGCGCCGACATCAAAAAGTAGTCGAAGAAGCCCCGTCTTCAGTATTAACCCCAGAATTAAGGGCTAAAATGGGTGAAGCTGCTATAAAAGTAGCCAAATCTTGTGATTACTTAGGGGCTGGAACGGTTGAATTTTTACTAGATGCCGACCACAATTTTTATTTCCTTGAAATGAATACCCGACTGCAAGTGGAGCATCCTGTTTCAGAATTAATTTCTGGAGTCGATTTGGTCGAGTTGCAAATTAAAGTAGCACGTGGTGAAAAACTCAACATCAAACAAGAGGATTTAAAAATTAATGGACATGCACTGGAATTGCGTGTATATGCCGAAGACCCTTTGAATGATTTTCTACCAAGTGTAGGACATTTGGATGTTTATAAACTTCCTATTGGAAAAGGTATTCGTGTAGATAATGGTTTTGAAGAGGGTATGGATATTCCTATATATTACGACCCCATGCTGTCAAAATTAATTACATATGGAAAAACCCGTGAAGAAGCCATTCAGTTAATGATAAAAGCTATTGAAGATTATCATGTAGAAGGTGTTGAAACTACCTTACCTTTTGGGAAATATGTTTGCGAACATGAGGCTTTTAGGTCGGGTAATTTTGATACGCATTTCGTAAAAAAATATTATTCACCTGAAGCGTTGAGATCAGAAACAGAAAATGAAGCAAGAATTGCTGCTCTAATAGCTGTAAAGCAATATTTAGCAGATAAAAAGTTGTTACGGTTACCTAACTAGTAATCTTTCCGAATCATAAAACCGATTTTATCGAAGTAAATGAAGGAATCCTAATTCACTATAAAAACATGAATTCAAAAAAAGATAAAATAAGCAAACTTAACGAACTTAATGCCAAAACACATTTAGGTGGTGGACAAAAACGTATTGATAAGCAACATGCTAAAAAGAAGCTAACCGCCAGGGAACGTGTAAGCTATCTTATGGATGAAGGCTCTTTTGAAGAAATTGGTGCATTAGTGACCCACAGAACGACCGATTTTGGTATGGAAAATGAGATTTATTATGGTGATGGGGTCATTACTGGTTACGGCACAGTACATGGCAAATTGGTTTATGTTTATGCCCAAGATTTTACGGTTTTTGGAGGTGCTTTATCTGAAACCCATGCTGAAAAAATTTGTAAAATTATGGATTTGGCTGTGAAAGTAGGTGCGCCTATTATTGGGTTAAATGATTCTGGTGGGGCTCGCATTCAAGAAGGGGTTCGTTCGCTTGGTGGATATGCCGATATCTTTTTCAGAAATGTGCAAGCTTCCGGGGTGATTCCTCAAATATCAGCGATTATGGGACCCTGTGCTGGTGGAGCGGTATATTCTCCAGCCATGACTGATTTTACTTTTATGGTTGAAAACACCAGTTATATGTTTGTTACTGGACCAAATGTGGTGAGAACCGTTACCAATGAAGAAGTCTCTAGTGAAGATTTAGGTGGAGCACAAACCCATGCCTCCAAATCAGGTGTCGCCCATAAAACATCGGCAAATGATGTAGAATGTTTGGAAGACGTAAAAAAAATAATCAGTTACTTACCACAAAACAATACCGAGACGCCAAAGTTATTGGATTATACATTAAATGACGAAATACGTGAAGTTTTGTCAGATATAGTTCCCGATAATCCCAACAAACCATATGATATGCATCAAGTAATTTCTGGAATTATTGATACAGATTCCTTTTTTGAAATCCACAAGGATTATGCTGAAAATATCATTGTAGGTTTTGCGCGTTTAGGAGGACGAAGTATCGGTATTATTGCCAACCAACCTATGTTTTTGGCAGGCGTTTTGGATGTTAACAGTTCTAAAAAAGCGGCCCGATT
The DNA here is from genome assembly GCF_039543505.1 of Litoribaculum gwangyangense. Classification (NCBI taxonomy): domain Bacteria; kingdom Pseudomonadati; phylum Bacteroidota; class Flavobacteriia; order Flavobacteriales; family Flavobacteriaceae; genus Litoribaculum; species Litoribaculum gwangyangense. Next base: position 691,871 of record NZ_BAABJW010000002.1, read on the forward strand.
TACCCGTTTTTGCGATTGTTTTAATATTCCATTGTTGGTTTTGGTTGATGTTCCTGGATTCCTACCGGGGACCGATCAAGAATGGAATGGTATCATCGTGCATGGGGCAAAACTTTTGTATGCTTTAAGTGAGGCAACTGTTCCTAGAGTGACGGTTATTACAAGAAAAGCCTATGGTGGTGCGTATGACGTTATGAACTCTAAACACATTGGAGCGGATATGAATTTCGCATGGCCCGGAGCTGAAATAGCTGTAATGGGCGCCAAAGGTGCGGCTGAAATTATCTTTAAAAAAGAGATACAAGATTCTGAAGACCCCGAACAAAAATGGAAAGAAAAAGAGGCAGAATATGCCGATAAATTTGCCCACCCATACAGAGCAGCAAGACGCGGTTTTATTGATGAAGTTATTTTACCAAAAAACACAAGAAGAAAGTTAATTAAAGCGTTTTCTATGCTTGAAGATAAAAAAGTAGATATTCCAAAACGAAAGCATGGTAATATTCCCCTGTAGCAAATAATATTTTAAAAATTTAACACTTTAAAAAGGCTAAACTTTAAAAAGCTACGTACTTATTGATTATCTTCTAATTTAGAAAAAATAAATATTAACATTTTAGTAGATTAATAATTAAATACTTTTGCCTACATTAAAACATCTTGTAATTTAAAATGAAAAAAATAGTTTTTTGTTTATGTTTATTCTTCGGGTTCAATCTTTCGGTGCAAAGTCAGAGAGGTCTGCCTATTCAAGTTGAGGATTCAAAAATTCAACCTCTAAGATCCTTAAGAAATACCATCTTACAAGATAACTTAGAACAAGAATTAAATTCAAAACCTGAATGGAGGCGTTTAATTTCTCAAAAAAAGATGTCTGTTGGTATTGTGGATTTAAGCAATCCATCTGAAGTGAAATATGCTAGCGTTAATGGTAACCACATGATGTATGCAGCAAGTTTGCCAAAAATCGCTATTCTTTTATCTGCTATGGACGCCATTGAAAAAGGTGAGTTAAAAGAAACCCCAGATGTTAAAAGTGATATGAGATTGATGATTAGTAAATCCGATAATCAGGCATCCACAAGGATGATAGACCGTTTAGGTTATAAAAAAATTGAATCTGTAATGACGGATCCCAAATACAAGTTTTATGACGAACACGATGGTGGTGGGCTTTGGGTTGGTAAGCGCTATGCCTCTGGTGGAGCAACCAACAGAGAACCTCTCAAAAACTTAAGTCATGCAGCTACTGTAAATCAGGTTTGTAGATATTATTACTTGTTGGCTCACGGGAAACTTGTAAATGAAAAACGTTCAAAACAAATGTTAGACATTATGGGAAATCCAGATTTGCACCACAAATTTGTAAGTACTATTGAAAAAATTGCACCAGCTGCAATGCTTTTTAGAAAATCAGGTTCGTGGCAAACCTATCATTCTGATTCTATTTTAGTTTGGGGGAATGAAAATAGACGCTATATTTTAGTCGCTTTAATTGATGACTCACATGGTGAACAAATTATTAGAGACTTAGTAAAACCCATTGAATCTGTACTCAAAAAAAAAAGTAATCAAAATAGCATAGCTTTTAACTAAGGCTAAAGCCCCATGATATTTTATCTTATAATTTGTTATTTTAAGTGTTTTAAATCAAATCAACACTAAAAGCATTAGTTTTGTTTAGTTGTTGTAACCATTACACAAATAAAAATTGAACAATTAAATGTCAATTAATAAAACACTCAAATTATACATTCTTAAAGTTTTTGATTTAAAGGAAGACGAACTTTCCAAAACACTTTTACTTCAATTAAACATTTTTATTATCATAACGGCTTTACTAATAATAAAGCCTACTATTAATTCATTATTTCTATCTGAACTCACCTCTGATGCTTTGCCTTTGGGGTACGTTTTAACAGCTATCATGGCCATAATTGGCTATCATTTTTATGATAAAGCCCTTGAAAAATATCCATTAAATATCATTATTGATCGAACTATTATAGGATCGGTAATATCATTAGTCATTTTTTCATTGACTTTCATTTTCAATGTCGCTAACGGTATGCTACTATTTATACCCTATGTTTGGGTAGCCATTTTTGGGCTTTTAACAGCTTCGCAGTTTTGGATATTGGCTAATTTGGTTTACAACGTTCGGGAAGCTAAGCGTGTTTTTGGGTTTATTGGTGCAGGTGCCATAGCTGGTGGTATTTTTGGTGGATATTTAACATCCTTGCTAACACAATTTTTTTATACCGAATATTTATTATTTGTGGCCGCGTTGTTATTGTGTATTTGTATACCCATAACTCGATATTTATGGAAACACGAAGTCGAAAAATTGAATCCTTTTCAAATATCCCTGAGGACTAATCCCAAAGGGGAATCTCCAATTAAATTAATTAAACAATCAAAATTGCTGAGTTTAATAGCAACCGTAATTGGTATCAGTGTTTTGGTAGCAAAATTAGTTGATTATCAGTACAGCGATTATGCATCTAAACTTATTGATGATCAAGATGAATTAACATCCTTTTTTGGTTTTTGGTTTTCTACGCTAAGCGTTGTTTCATTAATAATCCAGCTATTCTTGACCAAACGCATTGTTGGAACTTTTGGGGTAGGTAAATCATTATTATGGCTTCCTTCTGGTATTTTGGTTGGATCCTTTTTATTATTGATTTTACCACAACTATGGGTTATTGTATTCATTAAAATAGTAGATGGTAGCTTAAAACAATCTGTAAATAAAGCGGCTACTGAATTACTTTCCATTCCTATTCCGATTGAAATAAAAAAGAAAACCAAAACCTTTACAGATGTGGTTATTGATAGTATAGCTACAGGTTTGGCTGGTTTTATCTTAATCTTTTTTATAAACGGTTTAAATATTTCGTCTACCTATATTAGCTTAATTATTATTGGTTTAATTAGTATATGGCTCTACTTCATTTACCATTTAAGGCTTGAGTATATTGTAGCATTCAAAGCCTTTTTAGAAGATGAAACGGTGGTTAAGAAGGAGAAAAACGCCAAAGAAACTATCAAAATAACCTCCATTGTTGATACGGTAATTAGGGTACTTAATTCTGGCACGGAAAACCAAATTATACATATGCTTCAAAAAACGCTTGAAGTAAAAGACGAACGCTTTTTTTTCGCTATTAAGAACCTTTTAAATCATCCTTCAGCAGAAATAAAAACACTCGCTATCGAAAATCTATACTTTTTAAAAACTGAGAAGTTGGTAAGCCATATTGAGCCTTTAATTCATGATGAAAATCAAGAAGTAACAACCGCAGCTTTTAGGTACTTGCTAAAAAACAAAAAAGAAGATACGGTGGCTTTCTTTAATTTCTATCTAAACAATGATGACAAGACTATTAAAAACGCGGCTTTAATAGGGTTGTCGTTAGAGTTAAGAAACAACCAAGCCCTTCAACAACGCTTCAATATAGAAAACAAAATAAGTAATGCTTTGAGTGAACTTAATACGTTGCAGAATGATTTAGATAAAACTCATAAAACGCAAGCCATACTAGAAGCCATTGGGAATATTCGACTCAAAAAATTCTATCCATTTATAACTCAACAACTAAAATCAAACGAAACTGATATTGTCAATACGGCTCTTAAAAGTGCTTCCCAAACTCTTCACGAACAGTTCATTCCTGAGATTATTTCGCATTTATCTAATAAGGAAAATAGAAAAACCGCCATTGATGCACTTTATGCCTATGGCGATTCCGTAATTGATGTATTGTTTGAAGTCATTAAAAACGAATTAATTGATTTAGAAGACTCTCCTTTTGTAATGCTCGTTATTGAAAAATTTGCTTCTCAAAAGGCGATTAATAGATTGATTAAACTTACCGAAGACACCGAACATATTGTAAAAATTGAAGCCATTGAAGCCTTAAAACGTTTGAAATGGAAACATCCAAATTTAATTATTAAAGACCGTTTTATTGTTGATAATATTTTAGATGAATGTTATTTATACCAAAATACGCTATCTGTAATTCACTCCCAAATTGTATTACAATACAAAAAGAAAACTGATGAACTGGAGAGCATAAAAGAAAACGAAGCCAGAAATGCATTGGTTAACTTGTTAGAGCAGCGTTTAGATAGACAATTACAGCCTATGTTTAGGTTTTTAGGTATCAAATATCCGCCTAATGATTTAGACCCGATTATTAATACCATTTTAAACGGTAAAGAAGAACAGCGCATTCACGCTATTGAGTTTTTAGATAACATTCTTGATAAACAACTTAAAAAGGAGTTGATTCCTGTAACTGAATCAATTTTGTATGAAACCAATTCTGAAGAAAAAATAAAAAATTTAAATATTAAAATTTTAAGTGAAGTAGAATGTTACCATTCGTTGTTCAAACGAAAAGATTCTAAACTTAAAATGGCTGTTTTGTATTTAATCGAGCAATCAAACCCTACTAAATTTTCTGCCCTTTTAGAAATGATTATTCAGACAGAGCGTAATGAAAAAATAAAGCAACGGGCGCAAGAAATTTTATCAGTTATTTCTTAATAATCTTATCAATACTTGCAGCGAGCATCATATGGTCTGTTGCAGAATTCTTTCTTAAAACATTAGTCATTAAAACAACCATATAGGTACAATTATCTGGGTGTTCTATAATCGCTACCGAGTTCATAAAGTTTTGCACATTCCCCATGTATTTTCCACAAGTTTCACCATTACTTCTATCGCATTTGTAAAGACTTCCAGATTTAAAATACACAGCAGCTTCTTTTAAAGCTGGCGATTGGGCATAGCGAATACGTCTATCAGTCATATACATTAGTCGTTTCATTTCTAGACTAGATTCAATATCTACCACATTACCTTGTTCAAGTTGCACTAAAAATTTCATCAAGCCAATTGGGGTTCCAATACTTCCTCCTTTATCGCCCACATAAGTGTTCGCGCCTCTGGTGAAAAAACTTCCTAAACGCCATTCATCACTGGTAATTCCCAAATCACGTAACGGTAAATTCACCACATCGTTACCTATATCGGTTAACTCCTTCCTGGGGGTGTTTTTAAAATATTCCAAAGCTTCTTCCTCAGTTAAATCGGGATACTTTTCTCCAAAAGCTTGCATAAGCAATGCTTCACGCCAAACAATACTTGCTGCACCGTTATTGCTAACCGATAGCATATGGTCTGCCCACTCAAAAAGCGAAAAAACATCGCTGGCAACAACTTGGCGTTTTACCAGTTTTTTGGTTTCGATATTGTAAATCGGAATAGTGTGCTCATCTGTCAATCCCCAAACACCAGCTTTAACATGTTTGTTTCTCAATAATTCCAAACGCTTTTCAAAATCGTCTGGATATATTTTTGCTAATTGCGTAAATAAGCCCACTAAAACTGCTAATTTACCAACACTACCGGGTTGATATCCGAAAGTCTCATTCCTTTGGGCATAACGGACATGGTCAATATCTGAAATATCCAATACCGCCAAGGAGTAACTCTTATCCAATCCACGGAATAAACTACTAATTTGTTTTTGAAAGGCGTCATCCACTTTTAAATAACACTGTACGCTATCATTTCCTTTTGGCAATAAATTCAATTTGATATCCATATAGGATTTATAGGCCCCAGCGGGAAGTGTAGAAGCATCCTTAATTTCACCACTTTTTATCAGTTCTAAACGTTTTAATCGTTTGATACCTGTATGCTCGTATCCATCAATAGGATAAAAAGTATAGGTTGTAAATGCCGAACAAATAACTATTAAACCAAAAATTAAAATATACTTTTTCATCTTTTTATATTTTTTTTGAAAGTGGAATGCTTTTGTTTTTATCAATAACTGGTGTTATAGACTCCAAGTACCCCGAACTCAATGCTTTTTTATTTTCAACAAACGGACGTATTTGGAATAGCCAAAGTTTATCGTCTTTAAACCCAAGTTCCACATCGAAAGCCCCTTTATAATCAGAGTTGGTTTCTTTTGGAAGCGTTTTACGAATGGTATTGGCTAAATTCCTTATTTGGTTAATATTCAGTTGATTTAAAATAGGCTTTTCAAACGTTGCTAATTTTTTAAGCGTACCACCTGTTACAGGTAAACTATTATAGTAAGGCTCTCTTGCGGGCGCTAAAAAACGGGTCCCTCCTTCGATGTAAATTAAATAAGTTTCGGCAGATTGTCCGTCAACTGCACCTCCAGCGCCTCTACTAAACGCCACTGTTAAATCGTTTTCATCACCGTTACTAATTCCTTTCGTGATTAAAACACCCGAGTAATCAACATCCACACTAGGAATTACCAAAATAGAAGGAAATACATTTTCAGGATTTAATAAATATTTTTGGCGCCATTTAAAACTGCGTTCTGTGTATGGAGATGCCCAAACATCTTTAATACCTTGTAGTATTTTTTCTTTATTAATAACATTAAATAAGGTTAAATTTAAACCTGCCCCAGTAAAATCTTTAAGATCTTCCATATTGGTGTCACTCCTTAAAAACACAGGAATTTCACCTAAATCTTTACCTAAAATCGTTTTAAATTGATTTTCCAACTGAGAGACAAATTCAGGACTTAGGGTCATACTCTTTATGGCATCTCGCAGTATTGCCAATTGCTCTAATTGGTAATTTTCAATATCTGATTCAGCAACACCTTCGTTTTGTAGTCTTTCAGCTTTAGCGAACATCAGGTTTAAAAATGTCCAATAAGAGATCCCTAAATTTGGCATTTCTTGATTCATATGTTCTCTAAAAATTCCAAACGGAATGACCAAACCTTCTACTACTTGTTCAGGAAACATCTTTTTAAGCTGCCCTAAATTAGCAGCTTTGGGCCCACAGAGTTTTCCAGAATCACTGGCATCTACGTTTCGTAAGTTCAAAATATTGGTTTCATTCAAAAGGATATTCTCAACAGGCACTTCAATTCTTTCTTCGTTGCGTTCTTTTTTTACAAAAAGCAACTGCTCGGTCTCGGTCATTTCATTTTCAGGTTTTAAAATGATATTTCCTTTATTTGAAACCGCATAAAATACTTTTGTACCATCGTACTTTTTGAGACTTTTTAAATTCTCATCGGATAATGCCGCATTTGGAATGCCTAAATTTCTTGCCAATAATTGTACATGCGATACCATATTGCCTTCAGATACGGTGGCTATACCTGCAACAGGTTTCAAATCGGATGGAGGTCGTTGGAAAATATAAATATGATTTGAATTAACTTCTATATTATCAGGGTTTCCATCCACTACAACCAACTCACCAAACGCATATCCAGGATTCAAACCTCTAAATGAACTTTGGTTGGGAATATCCATGACCTTATTGGTTAACGCCGATTCTTTAGCGATAAAATCACCCAATCTACCCACGCTCTCTCCCAATTGCAAGGCAATAGATCCTCTTATTTTATCGTCTATAAATCCATAGGTTTTTGGTTCGAAACCCGAATAAACATCCACGATGTGTTGAAAATTGGCTTTCACCATAGACGCACTCCATTCCACCAAACTTCTGGCATTTTCAAGGGTATTGGTTAGTTCATTTAGAGTCAGGTCACCGCTATTTTCAATAGGCGCTTTCAGGTTTATTTTATCCCATTCTGACAATTCTATATAACCAGAACCAGTGGTTGCCATTCCTAAATAGCATATTTTTTCTAACGTTTGTTGCAGATTTTCAGGTTCCCATTGTGGTGCCGTTTTAAAAATTAGGTCTTCCAACTTTAAGGACAAATCTAAAAGCTGCAATCGTGCCATTGGATTTTTAACATCGGGAAGAGATTCTCTAATATCCACCAATAACTCCGAGGTATCAGGAATTAAATAAGAGGCTGCTGTTTCAGAATTATGGCTAGAAATATAACTTAATATTTTTTCACCAATGGGTGTGTTTTTAAATAATGCATTTTTGGCAACCAAAGACTTAATATCAATAGGTTTATAAAACTTTTGCATATTACTTACCAGCACATCTATTTGGTCCTTTTGCGAAGTTGAAAGCTTAGAATTATACTTTTCCTTGAACGCTTTAACTTTATCAATATCACTAATTTCGGGTAAGCTATGAATTTTTACCCTCAAATCCATAAAAGGCAAAAATTCATCTGAAATAACTTTGGATTGACTTCGGATAGTTTGAGATAAGTTATCATCGCCACTGTGAGGAATATCCTTTAAAGATTGACGAATTAAAAAAAAGTTTTTTTCAATATTGGCATCATCTGCCAATAACCATTTATAAAAATCAATACCCCAAGCTTGCTCATCTTCTGCCTGAATAGAGCCTCTGTAAAATTGCCCTTTTTGATTAATCCATCCGTTATCAATACTTCGCAAATATTTATCTAATTGGTATTGCTTTAATCGAGAATGATTGTTTTCAGCATCCCAAAAATCTTTCTTATCAGTGTAGGCCAAGATTTGACCTAAATAAATTTGATTGGTTTCAGCTAATTTTACAACTTCATCTTTATAACGCGCATGTTGAACACCTGGACCAATATCTTCAGGACATGGATCTTTAGGCTGCCTAATACTACCATCCGTACAAAACCAACGGATATCCTTGTAAGGGCCTCGAACATCCTTTTTGTATTTTGAAATTAATTCTGATATGGTTTCGTCACTAACTTTTTGAGAAAAGCCATAGGCAGTGGTTAGGAATAATATACAGTATAAGGCAAACTTTTTCATATAACTATTAATATACTAATTTAAATCAAATGTAAAACCAATTTTGTTTAAAAAACGGCTGATTTTAAATTATTTATGAAGAAACTATAAGACTAGATATCGATGATAATTACTTGATTTTAAAAAGTTTAATTGGGAAACAAACTTTTATCCAAACCGGGTACAATACGTAGTGCATTTTTGTAATACACCTTTTTTAAAACCTCATCTGGTAAATCCATTCCGTACATCGGCCAAAAGGCATGGTATTTTTTGTGGTACGGGAAATATTCATCCGCACTTTCTAATACTCTAAAGTAGGTTGGGAATTCTTCCGGCACCCAACTATCTTTACCGAATAAAATACGGTCTTGATATTTAATAAAAAAGGCTTTAGCGAAGCGAGGTTGTCTTCCCAATTCAGCAATTATGGCTGCTATACCAACATTCATATTGGGTATCTCGTCCAGAAGCTCACCTAACTTTCCCAAATTATTAGCATACCAACCCATGTGCGCATTGATAAACGTTGTATTTGGATGCTTTTTAAACATATTATGTTGTTCTGCTATAATTTGTTCCCATGGTGCTGGATTATCTGCGCCTCGTTTTCGTCTTGGGTGCGTTTTCAATTCCAACCAACGTTCGTTATCACTATCAAATGCATCCCAAAACGATTTGGGGTCAGCGGCATGAATCAAAACAGGAATCCTCAACTCACCGCATGTTTCCCAAATAGGGCCTAAACGGTCATCATCAATGGCTAATCTATCGCCATTAACATCCTTATTATACATACCCAAACTTTTATAAACTTTTAAACCCCTAGCACCATTTTTAACGTCTTCTCTTAATTGATTGACGGTCTTTTCAATCCAACCCTCCGCTCCTGCTCCATCAAAATTCACATTCGCAAATACCACAAACCGATTGGGATAATGATCTGCTATATTTTTTACCGATTGCTTCAAATCTTCTCCTGAACGGCCACTTAAATTAACCATAATGGCCTCGTTTAAGGTATCCATAGCCGTAATTAGAGGCGTTAAATCTTGTTTGGGCATTCTATATTGATGACCATGGACATCTATAAAAGGAAATTTAGCACGATTGATTACTTTTCCGGGTACTACCAAAGTGGACTTAGGGTTATAGTCTTCAAAAGACATCTCTTGGGCAGAAGCGCCCATTGTAAAAATAGCAAGAACTGAAATGAAAAGGATTTTTTTGAAAAGCATAGCTTGGCGTTTATTTATTTCGATCCTAAAAATAAACATCTAAATGAATACCTAACAAACTTTATGATGCGTTTAACAAGATTAATTAAAAAAGGCACCCGTTTAGAGTGCCTTCATAGCTATTAATTATTTTTCCTTTTTCAAAAAGGCCATTTAACGGTGCAATTTTTTTAGAATTCTAAATCAGCAACCAAATCAAACTCATCGTAGATGGCTTTGTCTTTTAAGTTGTCAAAAAAGCTCGTAGAGCCGTAACGAACATCGTACTTGGTTCTATCAACTTTCATTGTGGCAGTTGCTTTATTTCCGTAGATTGAAACCGCAAAACTTACTGGGTTGGTTTTTCCTTTTATAGTTAAATCTCCAGTAACATTATATGAATTTTTCCCGGAAGCTGTAACTTCTGTAAAAACTAAGGATGCCGTTGGGTGGTTTTCAACACCGAAAAAATCATCTGATTTTAAGTGACCATCTAATTTTCCTTTATACTCACCTTGTAAATCGGTTGAATTGATTGTTGTCATATCTATAACAAACTCTCCACCAGTAAGTTTACCATCTTCAAATATGAAAGCACCCGATTTGATAGCTATGGTTCCTTCATGTGAACCTGTTACTTTATAGCCTTTCCAAACTACTTGACTTTCAGCCGTTTTCACTTCCTTTTTTTCTTTATCAATCGTTGTAAAAGAAGCAGTAAATACGGATACCACCGCTATAATTATTAAATTTTTGATTGTGTTTTTCATTGTAAATATTGTTTATGTTTGTTTTCCTTATTGTTCTACAAAATTCATAAACTTTAACAACAAAAAAAATGAAGTGGTTTATTAAATGATATTAATCTAGATTAACATTTACTCCTCCTCGAGAAGTTGAGCCTTTATTTTACTTAAAAATTCTTTAGTTATTCCTAAATAGGATGCCACCATATATTGAGGAATAAGTTTTTCTATTTTTGGGTATTGATTTCTAAAATATAAATACCGGTCTTTTGCTGAAAGACTAAATCTTCTAACTACGCGCTTTTGAGAAGCCACCAAACCACGCTCAATAATTTTCCTGAAAAAACGTTCTAATTTGGGGATTTCAGAAAATAATTCTTCCATGACATCATATGGGAACATAATTAATTCTGTTTTATCGATACATTGAATATTATAGTCTGCTGGAGTTTGGGTTATATAACTCCCCATATCTGAAGCCCACCAATCTGCAATAGAAAACATCACTATATGCTCCTGCCCGCTGTCATCCACATAAAAGGTTTTGGTACAACCAGAAATAACAAAACATTGAAATTTACAAATATCGCCCTGTTGTAGTATGTACTGACCCTTTAAATACTTTCTGTAAATGACTTTAGAAGTTAAAAAGGCTTCTTCTGCTTCCGTTAAAACAACAAAATTGGTAATGTAATTTAGAAGAGGTTTTATATTCATATGAAACTATTCGGTCTCATCAAATTTAACAATAATAAGATTAGGTTAATAGATGGCTTATAGATTTTTCATCATAAAAATTAGCCTACTTTTGAAACATGCAAAAACCTCAACACTTTAAATTTGAATTTGTGGCTTTAATGGCCTCTTTAATGTCTTTGGTAGCCCTCTCTATTGATGCTTTATTACCCGCTTTACCAAACATTGGGAAATCCTTACAAATAAACAATCCAAACGACAACCAATTGTTGATTACCATGATTTTTCTGGGCATTGGTTGCGGACAATTGGTGTTGGGACCATTATCCGATAGTTTTGGAAGAAAACCAATGGTATATGTGGGTTTCATCATATTTATTTTGGCAAGTATGATTTGTGTAACCACCAGAAATTTTGAAATGATGATAATTGGCAGAACCCTTCAAGGATTTGGGTTGTCATCGGCAAGAACCATAAGCATTTCCATGGTAAGGGATCAATTTAGTGGCGATTATATGGCTAAAATCATATCCATTATCGTGATGTTTTTTTTGTTAATACCCGTTATAGCGCCAACCTTGGGACAGTTTTTATTACATAGCTTTAATTGGGAAGCCATTTTCTATTTCAATTTAATTTTTGGTGTTTTTATCATGCTGTGGTTTTGGATACGACAACCTGAAACCCTACCAAAAGAAAAACGTATTAAATTTTCGTCGCATTTGTTTATTGATGGCGTTAAAGAATTCTTCAAATATAAGGAAGCGGTGGCCTTTACTATGGTTTCTGGTTTTATTACAGGCTCATTTATGGTGTATTTAAGTACCTCACAACAAATATTCCAGAAACAATATAATTTAGCCGATATGTTTCCATACATTTTTGCAAGTTTAGCCATTTCGGTGGGGTTAGCCACATTTTTAAACAGCCGATTGGTAGTGCGGTTTGGCATGTTTAAAATAGCCTATGTGTCCTGTATTGCTTATGCGGTTATTTCCATTTTGTATGTTATGTTGTTTTTCTCTGGCCACAACCCAAGTATTTATGTATTGTTAGGCTTTTTTGCCTTACAATTTTTTGCGGTTGGCTTTTTATTTGGAAATTTAAGAGCGTTAGCAATGGAACCTTTAGGACATATAGCTGGTATTGGTGCAGCCATTAATGGGTTTCTTTCCACGGTATTGGCAGTTCCTATTGCAAACTACATTGGTAGCTTTGTAGAAACTTCCGTTTTACCTCTTTTTATTGGGTTTTCCTTTTTCGGGATATGTTCGTTGTTGGTTTTTGTTGTTTTAAGGACGAAAATGAAATTGGCAAGTATTTAAATAAAGTTAGTTAAAATAATTGACCAGCATTTGACTTTGTAAAAGTTTTCAGCTAACTTCGTTTAACTATCGATATAATCAATTAAAACTGACCATATCTTAAGAGTTACCTGCAAGCTGAAAACCAACATTGAGAATGCCGAAAATCCTATTCATTTTATTAACTCTGTTTCTTTTTTCGTGTGATTCGAAACCTGACATAAATAATCCAAAGAATTGGACTTATGAATTTGATTATAAAATTGAAAGCAAAGACTCTATAAAACCAATTGGACGAATTGAATTTCGCAGAACAAAATCTATAAAAGATAAATTAAGAGAAGAAACCTATAATGAAAAATGGTATCCTTCAATGGCATTTGACATTTATAATATTTCGGACTTAAAATATTGCGAAGAAATCTCAAGAAAACTAAAAATGTTTTCAAGTTGTCTTGACTCGCATCTTGGTGGAGATTTAATAATAAATTATAGTTATATCTTTTATAATAATTCTGGTTGTTTGAATTGCGCAGGAAGTGAAAACGACATTGATTATTGTAGACCAGTTACGAAAAAAATATTATCGGAATTGAATTTAACTAAAAAAAGCACATTAAAAGACCTTGAAAAAGAAATTGGAAAAAAATTAAAACGAGCGAAATAAAGCCAGCAGGTAACAACGTGTATAATTAATTGCTTTGGTCGTTGCTTATTTGGAAAATTCCTTCGGAATTTTCTCGCGTTCGTTTTTGTTTACTAAATTAGTTGCTTAAACACGCAACTAACCATACACAAAACCGTTAAACGAATCTCCTAAATCTTAGCCTGATAGGTATATAAATCAAAGTACCTACCTCCTTTAGCAATGAGTTCATCGTGGGTGCCCCGCTCTACAATATGGCCAGCTTCAATCACTAAAATTTGGTCTGCTTTTCTAATGGTGCTTAAACGATGGGCGATAACAATGGTGGTTCTATCTTTCACCAATTCATTTAAACTTTTTTGAATAAGCGCTTCGCTTTCAGTATCCAAATTAGAGGTGGCTTCATCCAAAATAATAATTTTTGGATTTGCCAAAATAGCCCTGGCAATGGCTAATCGTTGCCGTTGCCCACCAGAAAGCTTCACGCCTCGTTCCCCTATTAAAGTCTCCAAGCCATCCTCAAACCTATCAGTAAACTCATTAACATACGCGGCTTTTACGGCGTTTTGTAATTCTGTTTCAGTGGCATTGGGTCTGGGAAACAGGATGTTTTCCTTAATGGTGCCTTCAAATAAAAATTCATCTTGTAATACCACACCTAAATATTTACGGTAACTATTTAATTTTACTTTTGATAAATCTTGGTTATCAATGGTCACCTTACCCGATTTCGGTGTTAAAAACGTCGCCGATAACCCGGCAATGGTAGATTTTCCAGATCCAGAACTTCCTACTAATGCTGTCACAGAACCTGCCGGTGCTTTAAAATTAATGTTGTGTAGTACATCTTTCCCTTCCTCATAAGCAAACGATACATCGTGAAATTGAATATCACCATTTAAGCTTTTCAACTCTATTTCGCGCTCCAAATTATCCTCCTCGGCGGTCATATTCATGAGTTCTTCGGTTCTATCCAATCCTGCCAAAGCTTCGGTTAGCTGACTACCAATGTTGCTCATTTGTACGATGGGCGCTATCATAAAACCAAGAATTAAGGTAAAAAATAGAAAATCTCCGGTAGTCATATCACCTATAATCATATAGTAGCCTCCTATACCCATGATGCCTGTTGTGGCGACACCAATTAAGAAGGTGGACGAACTCGTCATAAATGCGGTGGCTGTTAAACTCTTCTTTACATTTTGGTATAGCCTTTCAACCCCCCTTTCAAAAACCTGCTGTTCTTGCTCTTCTGCATTAAATGCCTTGATTACCCGAACACCAGCCAAGGTTTCGGTAAGTCTTCCTGTGACTTCCGCATTTATTTTCCCACGGGTCCTAAAAATTGGGCGAATGTATTTAAAAGCGCGAAGTGCTATATAACCAAATATAGAGAGTGGAATGAACACAAAAAGGGTCATCCATGGGTTTAGTTTTATCAAAATAATTAACGAGATAATGGCCGTAAAAGAACCACCAACCAATTGCACCAAACCTGTACCAATTAAGTTTCGAACGCCTTCAACATCGGTCATAATCCGCGATACCAACGCACCCGACTTGGTATTATCAAAAAAACTAATAGGCAATGACAATACTTTCTTTTGAACTTTTGCTCGTAACTCACTAATCAAATATTGTGCCTGTACACTTAAAATTCGAGTCAGTAAAAACGAGGTTACCGATTGTATTAAAAGGGCTGATAATACTAAAACTATTAAAGTATAAAGCTGGTCGTAATCTTTATTGGGCACGACTTCATCCAATAAAACCTTGCTTTGCCATGGCAAAACCAAACCCGATAAGCTTTTAATAACAATCAAAACTAAACCAATAAAAACCAAATTTCGCCGTGGCCAAATGATAGTTTTAAAGGCTTGTAGCATAGTGACCTTTGGTTTTTCTTTGGTTTTATCTTTTAGGTGTTGCATTTGAGTTTCATTTAAATAGCGAGTAAAAATACGTATTCTCTAGAACGCACTCTAAAAAATACTTTAAAATAAAAAACCACTTTTAAAAAGTGGTTTTATTTAAAAATTCTGTAATACTGTAAACTAAGTGCGTTTAGCTTTTTTAGCTAATTTTGCTGCCTTCTTTTCCTTAGGCGTTAAAACAGCCTCTTTTTTTACATTCTTTTTTGCATCATGCGATTTTGCCATGATTATTATTTTTAATGATTAAACTAAAATTAAGCTTTTAATACAATTCTAAAACGGGCCTTTCCATCTTCTAGGTGTTTCATAGCTTTGTTAACGTCGTCCATTTTAAATTCTTCTACTGTTGGATAGATATTATGTCTTACACAAAATTCTAACATTTTTCTAGTAAGTGCTATACTTCCCAAAGGACTTCCTCCAACCGATTTTTCTCCCATAATCATGCTAAAAGCAGGAATGGCCATAGGCTCTAAAACGGCTCCAACGGTATGTAATTTACCCTGTGGAGCTAAAGTTGTTAAAAATGAATTCCAATCTAGCGTGACATTAGTTGTATTTAAAATAAAATCTAAAGTGCCTGCGATACTATCTAAATCCTCAGGATTCGTAGAATCTACTACATGATGCGCTCCCATTTTTAAAATACTATCCTTTTTATTTGGATTAGAGCTAAAAGCAGTAACCTCGCAACCCCAAGCTTTTAAAAATTTTATAGCCATATGCCCTAGCCCTCCAATTCCAATAACACCGACTTTATCAGTAGGTTGTACACCCGATAAAACGATTGGGTTAAAAACGGTAATACCACCACAAAATAAAGGGCCGGCTTTTGCGATATCCAATCCTTTTGGTAACGGAGTTACCCATGACCAATGTCCGCGAACCCTATCTGCAAATCCGCCATGGCGACCTACTATTGTGCTTTCTGCGGTACCACACAAATGTTGTTTCCCATCCAAGCATTGATTGCACTGCATACAGGAGGCCGAATACCAACCCATACCAACTTTATCTCCTATTTTTAAGTTTTTAACTTCGCTTCCCATAGCTACAACTTCACCAACTATTTCATGCCCTGGCACTAAGGGAAATTGGGACATTCCCCATTCATTATTTATCATACTCAAATCTGAATGACAAATACCACAATACAAAACTTTAATGTCTACATGTTCACTATCAATTTTAGGTAATTCGTATTGAAACTTTTCTAATGTACCACCTGCCTCATTTGCAGCATATGCATTCACTTTAATCATATCTAAATTGTTTAAAAATTACATGTATCAAGGTACTAATAATAAATTATTTACATAAAAATAATTAGTTAAATTTCTTTATCATTATTACTCATTAATTATTAATTTTAAACCCAAGTTTTAATTTTTTACAAGTGAAAATAATAGGTATTGGGAAAAACTACGTTAACGACATCAGCGAGGTAAGTTCTTTAAAAAAAGGGGAGCAATTAATTTTTATAAAAGCTGAAAGCACCCTAGTTACGAACAATAAAAACATTGAATTTCCAAAGATTACCAGTGAGCTTCTTTATGAAGTTGAATTGGTTATCAAAATTGCAAAAAAAGGAAAGGAAATATCTGAGGAAATAGCCAATTCATATATTTCTGAAATGGCTGTTGGTATAGACTATACAGCAAAAGATGTTTTAAATGCTAGTAGGGAAAACAAGGGGCCATGGGCCTTGGCAAAGGGCTTTGATGGTGCATCACCTATTTCTTCGTTTAAGCCTATTTCTAGTTTCAAAAATTTGAATGACATTAATTTTGATTTAAAAATCAACGGTCAACCAAAACAAAAAGGAAATACTGGACATATGATTTATAATTTTGCAGAAATCATTGCCTATGTATCGAAATATATGACCCTTGAGGCTGGCGACCTCATTTTTACAGGAACGCCGGCAAGTGGTGCTGGCCAAAATTTTAAAGGTGATCATTTACAAGCTTCTATCGAAGGAGAATTGCTATTGGATTTTAAATTAGTATAATTCTTATAAAGCATTATCCATTATCTCCTGCACGACTTCAGGGTTTAAAAGCGTACTGGTATCTCCTAAATTACTGGTATCCTTGCAGGCTATTTTTCTTAAAATACGTCGCATGATTTTTCCGCTTCTTGTTTTAGGTAAACCACTTGTAAACTGAATTTTATCCAGTTTTGCAATGGGGCCAATATGCTCGGTGATAATTTGATTGATTTCCTTTCGAAGATTATTGTGATCTCGAGTTTCACCTACATCCTTTAAAATGACGTAGCCATAAAGCGCATTTCCTTTAATATCATGTGGAAATCCAACAATCGCACTTTCAGCAACTGCGGGGTGTTCATTAATGGCATCTTCAATGGGTGCAGTTCCTAAGTTATGACCCGAGACTATAATGACGTCATCTACCCTACCAGTAATTCGATAATACCCAACCTCATCACGCAAAGCGCCATCACCAGTAAAATATTTGTTTTCAAACGCCGAGAAATAAGTATCTCTGTAACGCTCATGGTTGCCCCAGATGGTTCTTGCCATACTAGGCCATGGAAATTTAATACACAAACGACCGTCTACTTGGTTCCCTTTTATTTCTTTACCATTTTCGTCCATTAGAGCAGGCTGAATACCAATAAATGGTAAGGTAGCATACGTTGGTTTGGTTGGCGTTACAAAAGGTATGGGAGTTATCATGATTCCTCCGGTTTCAGTTTGCCACCAAGTGTCTACAATCGGGCTTTTTTTCTTTCCTATATTATCGTTGTACCAATGCCATGCTTCTTCATTAATAGGTTCTCCTACAGAACCTAAGACCTTTAATGAAGATAAATCATGTTTCTCAATAAATTCCATGCCCTCTTTTGCTAACGCTCGAATGGCCGTTGGTGCGGTATAAAATTGGTTGACTTTGTGCTTTTCTATAATTTGCCAAAAACGTCCGAAATTCGGGTAACTTGGCACGCCTTCAAACATTACCGTGGTGGCACCATTCACCAAAGGGCCATAAACAATATAACTATGTCCCGTAATCCATCCTATATCGGCTGTACACCAATAGACATCCGTTTCTCTGTATTGAAATACGTTTTTAAAGGTGTAAGCCGTATAAACCATGTATCCTGCCGTGCTGTGCACCATACCCTTGGGTTTTCCTGTAGACCCCGATGTATATAAAATAAATAATGGGTCTTCGGCATCCATAATTTCAGCTTTGCAATCATCGGAAGCCTCATCCAAAAGCGGTTGTAACCAATGGTCGCGACCTAATGTCATGTTTATTTCTGAACAAATACGTTTGGCTACTAAAACTGATTTTACACCTTTACAATTTTCAAGTGCATCATCCACTATACCTTTTAAATCGATGGTTTTCGCACCACGATATGAACCATCACTGGTAATCACCATTTTACAGTCACTATCGTTTATTCTGGTAGATAATGCTGTAGAAGAAAATCCCGCAAACACCACAGAATGGATGGCTCCTATTCTTGCACAAGCCAAGACGGAAATAGCCAATTCAGGTATCATAGGTAGATAAATACAAATTCTATCGCCTTTTGAAATACCAAACGATTTTAAAACATTAGCAAACTTATTAACCCGTTTGTGTAATTCTTTGTAAGTAATATGCTCTGGAAGTTCACTTGGATTGTTTGGTTCGAAAAGAATAGCCGTTTTATCACCTCTGGTTGCTAAATGTCTATCAATACAGTTTTCGGTGATATTAAGTTTAGCCCCTTCAAACCATTTGACTTCAGGTTTAGTAAAATCCCAACTCAATACATTATCCCACTTTTTTCGCCATATAAAATGCTCTTCTGCTACTTCTTCCCAAAAATTTTCTGGTTCCCTGATTGATTTTCTATAAACTTGATAATATTCCTCTAAGTGTTTTATGTGGTAATTACTCATTTTTTAGTTACTCTTTTATGGTTTAGTTGTTAACGGTTTAGCTTAATGACCAGTTGCCTCCGCGGCACCGCTGGGTATTCTAATTAACTCAACAATGTCTTGTACCTCTTCTGGTGGATCTGGAGTAAATTTCATTATAATTATTGAAACAATAAAATTTAAAATCATCGCCACAGTTCCAAAGCCCTCAGGCGAAATGCCAAACCACCATTCACTTTTATCTGGAACTACTTCGTCAAACCAGCCTAATTTATATTTAATCATGTAAAGAAGCATGGCAGTAATGCCTACTACCATACCAGCAATAGCGCCTTCCTTATTCATTTTTTTATAGAAAATACCTAAAATAATGGCAGGGAAAAAGGAAGCTGCAGCCAATCCAAAGGCTAAAGCAACAACGGCAGCAACAAAACCAGGTGGATTAATACCAAAGTAACCAGCAACACACACCGCTCCAACAGCCGACAAACGCGCCGTCACTAATTCGCCCTTTTCTGAAATTTTTGGATTGATAATTTTTTTAATTAAATCGTGTGAAACAGATGAAGAAATTACCAAAAGTAAACCTGCAGCCGTTGATAAGGCCGCTGCTAGACCACCAGCTGCTACTAGGGCTATAACCCAATCCGGTAATTTAGCAATTTCTGGGTTGGCTAAAACCATGATATCTCTATCTACTACTAATTCATTTTCTTGCTCATTAGCCACATATTGGATTAATCCATCATTATTTTTATCATTAAACATTATTAACCCAGTGGTTTCCCATTTCTTAAACCATTCAGGTACATCAACATAAGGTTGATTAGATACGGTTTCTATCATGTTTGTTCTGGCAAAAACAGCTACCGCAGGCGCTGTACTGTATAAAATAACAATCAATAGTAAAGCAATTCCTGCAGATTTCCGAGCATCTTTAACACGCTTAACGGTAAAAAAACGAACAATAACATGGGGCAATCCTGCCGTTCCAACCATTAAAGCTAAAGTAATAGCAAAAACATCCACTAGAGATTTTGATCCTTCGGTGTATTCATTAAATCCTAATTCTGTACTCAAACCATCTAACTTATCTAATAAATAAGTTCCAGAGCCATCTGATAGCGTACTTCCAAATCCAAGCTGTGGTATGGGATTTCCTGTCATTTGGATAGAAATAAATATGGCGGGTACCATAAAGGCAAAAATAAGGACACAGTATTGAGCAACCTGAGTATAGGTAATTCCCTTCATACCACCTAAAACAGCATAAAACAATACGATAATCATACCTATAATAACGCCAGCATTGATATCAACTTCCAAAAAACGGGAAAACACAATACCTACTCCCCGCATTTGACCTGCTACATAGGTAAATGACACCAATAATGCGCAAAATACAGCTACTAATCTTGCAGTTTTAGAATAATATCTATCGCCTATAAAATCTGGAACTGTAAACTTTCCAAACTTTCGTAAATAAGGTGCTAACAATAATGCAAGAAGTACATAACCTCCTGTCCATCCCATCAAATACACAGCCCCATCATAGCCAGCAAAAGAAATAATTCCTGCCATAGAAATAAAAGATGCGGCACTCATCCAATCGGCTGCTGTGGCCATGCCGTTCGCTAACGGGGATACACCACCGCCTGCGACATAAAATTCTTTGGTGGATCCTGCCCTTGACCAAATGGCTATTCCAATATACAAAGCAAATGTTAGCCCAACTAATATGTATGTCCAGTTTTGGACACCAATAGACTCCAATAAAAATATACTATTTGTCATACCCATATTTTTTGTCGAGTTTATTCATTAATCGAACATACACAAAAATTATAACCACAAAAACATACATCGCTCCTTGTTGGGCAAACCAAAATCCAAGTTTAAAGCCACCCCATTTTATCTCGTTTAGAGCTTCTTTGAATAAAATACCGGCTCCGTAGGATACCATAAACCATATGGCCAACAATATAAGTACATACCGTATATTTTCTTTCCAATAGGCTTTAGCGTTATTTTTTTTCATATTTATTTAGTTATTTGAAGTTTTATATACACTATTCTAGAAACAAACTTAATAGTAATAGTATTTAATGTAGGAGACATATCATTCATAAATAGGGGTAATTTCTTAAAATTCATTTACTTCATTCTATGTATATAATCTTTAAATTCTTTTATCACTTTGGGGGCCAACATAAGGGTTGCTATCATAGTTGGAATCGCCATTAGGGCAAAAACGCCATCAATTAAATTTAACATCATAGAAAATGGTGTGGTAGCAGCCAAAATAATACTAAGGATATAAATATAATTATAATAATGTTTTTTATCAGCTCCTATTAAAAATGATAGGCATTTTGTACCATAATAAGAATAGGAAAACAATGAAGAAATGCTAAAAGTTGCCACACAAATCATTAATAAATACTTACCATAAACAGGCATGGTATGACTGAATGCTGATGCTGTTAAACTCACGCCGTTATCTGTTGTGGTATGCCAAACTCCAGTAACTAAAATAGCCAAGGCCGTAAGAGTACAAATTACTAAGGTATCAATAGCCGGACCTAACATAGCTACTAATCCTTCTCTTATAGGCTCATTTGTTTTAGCCGCACCATGGGCCATAGGTGCTGTACCTATACCAGCTTCATTAGAAAAAGCACCCCGACGAATTCCTAATAATATTAGAGCCCCCAGAACGCCTCCATAAAACGGTTCACCTTTATAATTTTCAGCTGAAAAAGCATCCGTGAGAATCATCATAAAATATTTAGGTACCACCTCATAATTAGAAATCAAAATAAACAACACCAAAATAAAATAAAGAAATACCATACTCGGTACCATTTTAGAAGCCGTATCGCTAATGCGCTTTAAACCTCCTAAAATTATCAAAGCAGTAATGGAAACCAATATTATTGCTAAAATTAAGTTAGACTGCAAGCCCACCTCAAAACCATATGGAATTAAAACAATATCATTAATTGCCTGCGTTAATTGATTAACATTAACCACCGGTAATGCACCAATCATTCCGAAAATACAAAATAATATTGCCAGTGGTTTCCATTGTTTACCAAGTCCCTCGGTGATAAAATACATAGGCCCCCCTTGTATATTACCAGCTGAGTCTTTTCCGCGATACAACACCGCTAAACTACAAGTAAAAAATTTTGTAGACATCCCAATAATGGCGCTAACCCACATCCAAAACATGGCCCCTGGACCACCAACCGAAATAGCTACTGCAACACCCGCTATATTTCCCATACCTATAGTAGATGACAACGCCGTGGTTAAAGCTTTAAAATGACTTATTTCTCCTGAATCTTCGGGATTATCGTATTTCCCACGAAGTACTTGAATGGCATGACCTAAAAAGCGAAATGGCAAAAACCTTGAATAAATCAATAAATACAAACCTCCACCAATTAACAAAATTACCAATGGCAATCCCCATGCGTAATCAGAAAAGGTTTTAATAAGCTCATTCATAATTTATAGGCCTTTTAATAAATAATTTATAAATATATCACTTTACAAACATTCACATTTAATTATTTAAAAGTATATTTATCATTGCTAAACCAACTTGTATTGCAACCTAATCGCTTATATTTCATAGATGCCGTTAGAGCATTTGCTATTTTGATGATGCTACAGGGGCATTTTATTGATACCCTGTTAAATCCTATTTACAGAGATAACACCAATGTCGTGTATAATATTTGGACCTATTTTAGAGGTATAACTGCCCCTGTATTTTTTACCATTTCGGGCCTTGTTTTTGCTTACTTGTTATTAAAAGCCTATGCTAAGGGAGATGATAAATCCAGAATTAAAAAAGGCCTTTTTAGGGGTGTTCTTTTATTGGTAATAGGGTATAGCTTGCGTATCAACTTAAAAAGTTGGTTTGAAGGTTATTTTAGCCCTTATATTTTGGTAATTGATGTACTCCAATGTATCGGTTTGGCTCTTATTCTATTGATTTTATTACATATGCTATTAAAAAAGCATAGTTATATTTTTTCTATTGTTTTGTTTAGTATTGGTTGTATTTGCTTTGTTACAGAACCTCTTTACCGAACCATAACCCTCGAACATGTTCCACAATTTTTTGCTAACTATATGACTAAAGCCAATGGTTCGGTGTTCACTATTTTACCATGGTTTGGATATACGGCTTTTGGGGCTTTTATATCTACTGTATTTTTTAGGCATGCGCATAGAAACAGCTTTAAAACATTTACCATCATAACCTTTTTTATTGTTGGGTGTTTATTAATTTACCAATCGTCCTGGGTTTTAAAAAAATTAAGTTTTTTAACAAATATTGAATTATTTTATTTGAGTGCCGATTATAATTACCTGTTCACCAGATTAGGTAACGTTCTTATTTTGTTTGGGGTGTTTTATACTTTAGAACGCTTTTTAAAGCAATCATTAATCGTGAAAATTGGCGAAAAAACCTTATCCATTTATGTGATTCATTTTGTGATACTCTATGGAAGTTATACAGGATATAGTTTGAAACGTTATTTTAATCAATCATTAGAACCCAGCGAAGCCATTTTAGGAGCCCTTATATTTATGACAGTGGTTTGTTTTATATCGTTTCACTATGCAAAAACCAATCATTTTGTTTATAACCTTATTCGAAAAATGGTTGATAAAGTTAAAAAGTAATGAAGTCTTAGTATAAATTTAATAAAATAGGAATCACTCAATTTTACAAGAAAAACAATCTAATTTTAATCAATAACTGGTAGTCATTTATCAGGCATGATAACCTAAAAAATCATTCGAATTTGTTTTAATATCTTTCCCATATGGATATTAAAGCAAGTATTTTATTTGAAAACATTGTACTTATATTTTTTGATATTTAGGCATGATAGAACAGGACAGGTTAATCAATTGAAACGTATACTTTGGTAACAGTCGTTAGAAACCATTTATTTATGAAATGACCATAGGGAATATGGTAAACACACCCAAACAATAATCAGGGCAAGGCATCTGCCCTATCAAAAACAAATAAAAAATTAATAGATGAAAAAAATAGATCGCAGAAAAGCACTCAAAAACTTAGGTCTTGGCATTGGAATTATCCCCTTTATATCAAACGCTTTAACCGATGCAGATGATGTTAACAAACAGTCTAAAACTATTTCGGCAGCGGAGTTTGATAATCCAAATATGGATAAACCTATTACCGTAATTACCCTTGGTGCTGGATCTAGAGGAAACACATACGGGAATTATGGCGTTAAATTTCCAAATCAATTGGATATAGTTGGGGTTGCAGAACCCATTGCAATCAGAAATGAACGGTATGCTCAAAAACATGACATTCCAGATGAAAATAGATTTACCACTTGGGAACATGTTTTTGAGCGTCCCAAATTTGCCGATGCCATTATTATCAGCACACCGGATAACCTTCATTATGCGCCATGTATGAAGGCCCTAGAAATGGGCTACGATATTTTGTTAGAAAAACCTATTGCCCCTACCGAAAAAGAATGTAGAGACATTCTTAATCTAGCTAAAAAAACGGGGCGTATCGTTGCGGTTTGTCATGTATTACGCTATGCACCTTATTTTAAAAAGCTCAAAGACATGATAGACTCCGGTGCCGTTGGAGAGCTTATAAGCATTCAACATTTTGAGCCTATAGAGCATATTCACATGTCTCATTCCTATGTTCGAGGAAACTGGCATAATTCTAAAGAAACAACACCTATCATACTCGCCAAATCGTGCCATGACTTAGACATTCTTAGATGGTTAGTAGGTAAACCTTGTAAAAGCATTTCTGCTTTTGGTAGCCTGAAATGGTTTAAGGCATCCAATGCACCAGCTGGGAGTACACAGCGTTGCACCGATGGGTGTGCGGTTGAAGCATCATGTCCGTATTCAGCTTTAAAAATTTACCATAGAGATCGCCAGCGCACCTATGTGTTTGATTTTCCTGAGGACAAATCTACTCATGGCGATTTTATATTAGAGCAATTAAAAACAACCAATTACGGGCGTTGTGTTTATAAAATGGAAAACGACCAACCAGATCACTACATAACCTCTATGGAGTTTGAAGATGATATTACCGTTAATTTTTCTATGGAAGCCTTTACTTCTTACCACGGGCGCAGAACCCGAATCATGGGTGCCATGGGAGATATTGTTGGGGATATGGACCAATTTGTTCATACCGATTTCTTAACTAAAAAAGTAACCAAATGGGATATGAATGTAGAAGATGTGGGCGATTATAAAAACAGTGGCCATGGTGGTGGTGATTGGGCCTTGGTTTCAGATTGGATTCAGGCTGTTAGAAAACAAGATCCTAATCTGCTTACTTCCACTATTGACGCTTCGGTTGAAAGCCATATAATGGGCTTTATGGCAGAAAAAAGTAGGGAATCTAAACAAATTGTTGCCATCGATTTGAAATAAAATTATGTTAAGAAAAATCATTTTAAGAAGCTTTATTGTCCTATCAATATTGATTTTAACACTTTTATCTTGTAAAAATGGTAAGGTAGACACGCCTCAAAAAAAGTTATCAGCAAAGCCTAATATTCTTTTTATCATGTCTGATGACCACGCTTATCAGGCCATTAGTGCTTATTCTGATAAGCTTATAAAAACGCCTAACATTGACCGTATTGCCAAAGAAGGCATCTTGTTTACCAATGCTAGTGTAACCAATTCCATTTGTGCGCCATCCAGAGCGACCATATTAACAGGTAAACATACCCACATTAATGGTAAGATAGATAATATTATGCCCTTTGACACCACACAGGTTACCCTTCCGCAGCTATTTCAAAAGGCTGGTTATGCAACCGCTATGTTTGGGAAGCTACATTTTGGCAACAATCCCAAAGGGGTTGATGATTTTATGATTTTACCTGGTCAAGGTAGTTATATAAATCCCAAATTCATTACACAAAAAGGCGATACCACCATTACAGGCTACGTTACGGACATCATTACCGACCTAACTTTAGATTGGCTTGATAAAAAAAGGGACAAAGAAAAGCCGTTCATGATGATGTATTTGCACAAAGCACCGCACAGAGCTTGGTGGCCAAGTCCTGAGAAATTTAAAGAATACAGCCAAAAAAACATCCCTGAGCCAGCAACCTTGTTTGATGATTATTCTAATCGTGGTCAAGCTGCTAAAAGTGCTGAGATGAATATCAGAGATCAATTGCTGAGTTATGACAATAAAGTGCTTCCTCAAGCTATTGAAGAAATTGGTTTACCGATTGCTGATTCCAGAAATAAATTATATTTTGAAAAAGCAGATTTTGCGCGATTAAACCCAAAGCAAAAATCCCTGTATCAACCCACCTTAGATGCTATTGCTGAAGATTTCAAAACACATTGGCCCACTATGAGTGAAGAAGAAAAAATGCGTTGGCAATACCAACGTTACATGCAGGATTATTTGGCGTGTATTGCTTCGGTGGATGAAAATGTGGGCAGAGTTTTGAATTACTTAGATGACAGCGGATTAGCTGAAAACACCATGGTAATATATACCTCGGACCAAGGTTTTTACCTTGGAGAACATGGTTGGTTTGATAAACGATTTATATACAATGAATCGTTTAAAACGCCCTTGTTAATTCGATGGCCAAACCAAATAAAAGCAGGTATAACAAACGACGAAATGGTTCAGAATTTGGATTTTGCACAAACCTTTCTGGAAGCCGCCCAAATTGAAATTCCAAGTGATATGCAAGGCGAAAGTTTAATGCCCCTTTTAAAAGGGAATACCGCAGCATGGCATCGAGAAGCGGTTTACTACCATTATTACGAATACCCTGCTGTACACATGGTAAAACGCCACTATGGCATTGTGACCAAGGCATATAAGTTGGTTCATTTTTATTACGATGTCGATGAATGGGAGTTGTACGATCGAAAGAAGGACCCACAAGAGATGAAAAATGTATATGAGGATCCTGCCTATGCGTCTGTAGTTGCCAACTTACACAAGAAATTGAATGAATTAAGACTAAAATACAAAGATTCGCCAGAATTAGACAAAAAGTTTATAGATTTAAGCAAACCTGTAAACTAGCCAAATTGCAATCCGATAGAACAACCATGAAACTTGTAAAACTCGGCTTTGGTATCTATTTTTTGCTTTTATTTTCATGCAAAAATACTCCTAAACCCATAGAGCCAACCTTAGGGGAACATGATGGTGCTTTTTGGATAGAAGATGGCATTCCACTCCCAAAAAGCGACTCCTTGTTTTATTTAGAGCGTCCTTCACCTTTATTTCGAAAAGCATTCAAAACCGATAGAGCTGTTGAATCCGCTTACTTAAACATCACCGCTGCAGGGTATTACAAAGTTTCTATCAACGGTCAAGGTATCAAAGAAAATATACTGGACCCCGCTTGGACAGACTTTAGTAAGCGTATTTATTATTCCGAATATGATGTGACATCACTTCTTCAGGAAGGTACTAATTGTTTAGGGGTTGTCTTGGGTAACGGCTTTTACAACCCGTTGCCATTAAGGAAATGGGGAAGACGAAATTTAAGGGAAGACCTAACCGTGGGGAAACCCGTTTTTATTGCTAAACTCCATATAAATTATAACAATGGAGAATCTGAGGACATAGTCACGGATGACTCTTGGAAGTACACATTGGGACCCATTCGAAAAAATAGTGTTTATTTGGGCACCGTGTATAATGCCAATTTCGAATTAAATGGCTGGGACCAACCAAGTTTTGACGATACCCAATGGCAACCCGTTACAATTGGAAAGGCACCCGGTGGAAAACTCCAAAAAGCATTTTTCCCACCAGTTGAAATAACCCAAGAAATAACACCCATAGCTATTAATTCGCCTGGTGATGGTACTTGGATAGTGGATATGGGCATAAATTTTACGGGCACTTATAAAATTAAACTATATGGTGACTTAAATGATACCATTGTTTTTAGGTTTGGGGAACGCATTTACGACGATGGAACTTTAAATCCCATGACCACCGTAACTGGTCAAATTAAGAAAAAAGGCATAGGTGGTCCCGGGGCACCAGACATTGCTTGGCAAACCGATAGCTATATTATGGGTCATAACAAAGAAGACTGGTTTAGCCCTGATTTTACTTATCATACCTATCGGTACATGGAAATTAAAGGCTTAAAGGAACTGCCAAAAGTTGAGGATGTCCGTGGGCTTTTTATGCATTCCAATGTGGCTAATGAACATAGTTTTTCCAGTTCATCTGAATTGCTTAATTCGATTCAGGAGGCTACCAAACGAACCTTTTTATCCAATTTAGTTAGCGTTCAGTCCGATTGTCCTGCTCGGGAACGATTCGGATATGGTGGTGATTTGAATGCCACCAGTGAAGCCTTCATTTATAATTTTGATATGCAATCGTTCTATCGGAAAACCATCTATGATTGGATAGACGCTATGAACGATTCCACGTTTGTGGACACCGCACCTTTTACAGGCGTGGCCTATTGTGGCATTAGTTGGGAATCTGCTTACTTAACCACGCAATATTACCTCTATTTGTATTATAATAACACCGATATCATAAAAGAACTATACACTTTTAATAACCAATGGATGGATAAAGTGGCACGTGTTCATCCAAACGGTTTGGTGGGAAAAGGCCTAAGCGATCATGAATCTTTAGAGCCTGTGCCCGTGCAGCTCACCGGGACCTCTCATTATCTGCAATGCGCGCGTATTATGGCAACCTTTGCCGAATTTATGGGCCATGTGGCTGATAAGCAAAAGTATGAAGCGTTAGCCGAAACCTTAAAAAACCAAATTAAAACGGCATTTTGGGACCAAACATACCCTGGAAAAATTAACAGACAAACCCTTTTCGCAACTTTGCTGTATCATGACATAATACCAAAAGAGGATATTCCAGAGGCTAAGGATTCCTTGCTAAGAGCCATTAAAAAAGGACCATCGGGTCATTTTAATACAGGAATTTTTGGAACGAAGTATGCGCTGGAAACCTTATCGAAATACGTTTCACCACAAATTGTTTTTGATATTGTAAATAGCCGTGAATATCCGGGTTGGGGTTTTATGATAGATCGTGGAGCCACCACTATTTGGGAAACATGGAAAGAGAGTGATGATACCTATTCGAATGACCACCCCATGTTTGGAACTGTTTCCGAATGGTATTATCGTTGGTTGGCAGGTATTCGCCCAGATCCAGAACATCCCGGATTTAAAGAATTTTTCTTAACCCCAGCAACACCCATAGGGCTTAACTCTGTAACTGGTACCTACCACTCGCCTTTTGGCAACATCGTATCCCGTTGGGAAAAAACAACTGATGGTTATAGCTACGAACTAACCATTCCTAAAGGTACCAAGGCGCATGTAACCTTGCCATTACTAGAAACCCAAACCGTATTGGTTGTAAAGAACCAAGGAATGGATAATACTGATGGTATGAAGGGCCTAGAAACGGGAAAATTCACGTTGCCAGAGGGTTACTATGAGTTTAAAGTTAGTTCTCAAACAAACAAAGCCACATTCTAAATGTATATGGTAAGGCTGATTTTAATGTTTATTGCATAGCCATTGTTTAGAAACTGATGAAAATACGTAGAAGTACGTATTGAATTTTTAGTAAGAAAATTCTAACTTCGTTTATTGGCTGATATGAGTCATTAAAACGACCTTATTTCGTTTAAATTGTACATAATTTTCAAACATCATAAAACTACATAAATAAACGTATGAAAAAGATAATCATTTTAATTTTTTGTTTAATTCTTAGTAAAACATACTCCCAAGAAATAACGGAAAAAAAAGTAGAGACGAAAGTAAATGAAGTAACTGTATTTATTCAAGATGCTCAAATTACACGGAAAAAAACAATTGATTTAAAACAGGGAACTACCATACTGAAATTTATTAATTTATCACCATTCATAGATGCTAAAAGTATTCAGGTTAAAGCAAATGGAAAAGTAACAGTTCTATCAGTAAACCATCAGCAAAACTATATTGACAAGCTTGATAAACAAAAAGAATTGTTAGATTTGGAACAAAATTTTCAAGAATTTGAGGACAAAATTAACCTTGAAAAAACCTATTTGGATATTTTAAAAGAGGAATTAGTTTTTTTACAAGAAAACAGGAGTATTGGAGGTAAAAACCAAGAATTAAGTGTTACCAATCTAAAAGACGCCTCAAATTTCTATAGCACAAAATTATCAACTTTAAAACTCAAAGAAATTGACATAAATAAAAGATTGAAAGACTTAAATAATTCTAAATCTGATTTAGATCTTCAAATTAAAACACTAACTAGTAAAAGAGATTTTCCAAATGGAGAAATACTTGTTAAAGTAGAATCTGAAAATTTTACAAAAGCAGATTTTGAACTTTCCTATTTAGTTGGAAATTCTGGTTGGTTTCCAAGTTATGATATTCGAGCAAAAAATATAAATGAGCCCATAGAGATTACTTATAAAGCAAATGTTAAACAAGACACTAAAATTGATTGGACTAATGTAAAATTAAGTTTATCATCTGCTAATCCAAATATTACTGGAGTTGCTCCAGAACTAAAAACTTATTATTTAAATTACAATACATTACCTCCTTCATATAATCTATCTTCAAATGAAATCAAAGGAAAAGTATTTGATGAAGAAAATTTGCCACTTCCAGGAGTAAATGTAATAGTTGAAGGCACAACTATTGGAACGAGTACAGACTTTGATGGTAACTATTCTATTACTATACCCAACTTTTCGAGCCAATTAGTGTTTTCATACATAGGTTATGAAAGTCAAATATTACCAATAACAAATTCTTCTTTGAATGTTTATATGAAAGAAGATAGTCAATCTTTAGACGAGGTTGTCATTGTTGGATATGGAAGTAAAAAAAGAGAATCAATAACAAAGAACTTAGACGGAAAAGTAAGTGGTTTGCAAATAAGAGGGGCAAACAGTATTCAAATTCCTTCAAATCAAGTTGTTAAACAAACAACGGTAGATTTTGTTATTGATATCCCTTATTCAGTAAAATCAGACAATAAAAGCTATTCTGTCGATATGGCAAATTATAAACTACCAGCAGAATACAAATACATATGTGTTCCTAAAATAGATAAAGATGCTTTTTTGATTGCTAACATTTCTGATTGGGAAAAATATAATTTACTTGAAGGTGAAGCAAACTTATTTTTTGAGGAAACTTATGTTGGTAAAACCTTATTAGATATCAGATACGCTAGTGATACATTAGAGATTTCACTTGGAAGAGATAAAAATGTTTCCGTAAAAAGAGAAAAGTTAAAAAACTTTACAACAAAACAATTTATTGGAAGTAAAAAAGAAGAAACAAGAGCTTGGTCTATTAATGTAAAAAACAATAAGAATCAAAAAGTTGATATGTTAATTTTTGATCAGGTTCCAGTGTCTACTCTAGAAGAAATTAAAGTTGATTTAGTTGAAATGTCAGGCGCAAAGCATAACGTAGAAACAGGTGAAATAAAATGGGATTTCTCAATAGAACCTAAAGAAACCAAGAAATTTGAATTAAATTATTCGGTTAAATATCCAAAAAACAGGAACTTAATTTTAGAATAAAAAAATATGACCAATAATTCCTATAACTAATTACTTGTTCTGGCCTTCTTCTAAAAAAATCCTCACTAGTTTTCAACTTAGTGTATAATTGAAAAGTTAACTGCTAAAACACACAACTACTTATAGCCGATACCATTGTAAGGCATTGAAAATCAGAACTAATGAAAGAGTATGATAAAATTTTTGAATTTGAACTAAAAAATAATTCAAATCTAAAAAACAAATTTAAAAGGTATTTTAACAGCTATAATATTACAGTAGCAAAGGATGAAAATAATAAGATTCTGTTTGAAAAAAAACGGTCCATTTTAGACGGATGGAAATTGAATATTTTAAACTGGGAATCCAAAATTAAAATTGATTTAACTGAAAATGATAAAGTTAAAATAAATCATAAAGTAATAAGTAATGGTTTTGGGTTTATTACTCCAATAGCATTTTCACCATTATTTGAAAAATACTTATTCAACCTAGAAAAGTTTATAAATTAAAATGAAACATTTGAAAGAAAAAATAATGAATTAATAAAACTAGGAAAAATAAAAATGCTCAAATATATTGCAATAATAATTATAGGAATTTTAATTGGTCTATGTTTTGGAATTTTCTTGAAAAATTTAACTCAAGTAAAATTATTTGTCTACGTTGGAATCATGGCTGGAGCGTTAGTTTCTGAAAAAGTAATAAACAGTTATCATATCAAAAATAACACCTTACTACACCGTTCATAATGTATTACTAGCTTAGTTTTTTCTTCAGAAAATTCTCGCCTAAAAAACCAAACCATTCTCACACAAATACGGTAAACGGCAACAAGACAACTGTCGTCATTTCATTTTACCTGTGGAGCCCTGTTTACCTGGTGTTAACTCAAATACAAAATCGGGTTTTAAATCGGCTTCGGTGCGGTGCGATACAAATATGATGGCCGTTCGGGTTTCTCGGGCTATTTTATTAACGAGGTTACAAAACAAGGCTGCATCGGCATCATCCAAGGCATTGGTGGGTTCGTCTAAAATTAATAACGGTGGACTTTTTACCATAGCACGTGCTATTAAAACCAAGCGTTGGTGCCCCAGAGACAGCGAGGAAAAAGCTTGCTTTCTAACCTCAAACAGGCTTAAAACCTGCAACCATTGGTGGGCTATCTTTATTTGGGCGTTGGTGGGTGTTTTATACAAACCAATGGAGTCAAAAAAACCAGAAACTATCATATTGCCAATGGCATCCAATCGGGCAAACCCCCGAACCATATCCGCGGAAAAAAAGCCTATATTCTTTTTAATGTCCCAAACACTTTCACCACTTCCCTTTTTTATATCAAATAAGGTGATATCCTGTCCGTAAGCCTTTGGGTTATCCCCCGAAATTAAGGTTAACAAGGTGCTTTTCCCAGAACCATTGGGTCCCATTAATTGCCAAAACTCACCTGGTTTGATTTCCCAACAAATATCCCTTAAAATTGGCCTTTCGCCATACGATACCTGCACATTATGGAACTTTACCAAGGTGTTATAAGGATGCACCTCTTGATGAAGTGACGCGGGCAACGGGGCATCAAACTTCGAATTCCAGATTAGGCTTTCCATTTTAGTTTTGATAAGCGTTTCCCCATCAAAGCGATAAAGGGCTGTTATAAAAGGCAGAATCTCTCTTTTTCTGTTGGTTATTTGAATAATGGGAATACGGGTACCTAATTGTGATACGGTATTGGCAATATCCTGTTGGGATGACGTGTCTAAATTTCCAAAGATATTATCGACTATTAGGTATTCTGGGTTTTGGGAAATGAGGTGTTGCAACAAAGCTTTTTTACGTTCGCCCTCTGAGGAATGAGACAAGCTATTTTTCTTTTCGGTAGTGATATCGAAAAGTCCGTGACGCCTTTCTTCATTTATAAACTTATCTAAGGTTATTTCAGAAAAAAAAGCCCCTTTTAATTGGGTAAGTTCGGTTATAAGGTGCCCAGACACTAAACGTTCGATAAGGGTTTCCTTATCATCGTTATTGGAGATATAAACCGCTATATGCTTTTGCAATTATATATGTTTGATAAAAACTATAAGCCTTTGGTATGAAAAGCCACCAGCCCATCAATGGGTCTACGCTCTATATTGCCCACAACGAATCCCATTTCGTTAGCAACCTCTCTAATTTGATCTTGTGAGAAGAACGCTATAGAGCCTGCGAAGTGAACAGGAACGGTTTTTAGTTCTTCTTTATATTGCATGATGTAGTTTTTCACAAATATTCTGATACCACTTTTTATAAGTTCCAAAATATAATCAGAATCTTTGTTCAGAAACATAAATTCGGCAAAATTTGCCAAATAAGCATTAGGGTTGGGTTGCTTGTAGATGTTGTATTTGATGTAATCGGCTTCTAAATTAAATTTACTGCCAAAAGCCACCTTGATATTTTCTGGCATCAGGTTAAAATAATAATCCCTTATAAGTTGTTTTCCATAATAATTACCAGAGGCATCATCCATTAAAATATACCCCAGAGATTGGACACGTTGGTGTAATTTAGTGCCATCATAATAACTGCAATTAGAACCTGTTCCTAAAATACATACCACAGCGGCTTCGTCCACTCGACTGATGGTACCATAAACAGCTGCCATGGTATCTTCATCAACTTTTACTATGGCGTTTGGAAATACCGTTGTAAGGGCTTCGAAAACGATTTCCTTACCTCGATCTGTACCACAACCTGCCCCATAGAAATAAATGTGGGTTGCAGAACCACTATTTGTTTTTAAAATCTCATTTTTTAAAATAGTCTTTCTTAACTTTTTTTCAGTTAAGATTTCTGGGTTGAGCCCTTTGGTCCTTTGCTTTTCAAAAAGCTGTTTACCATTCGCATCTATAATTATCCAATCGGATTTTGTAGAACCACTATCAACAATTAAAATCATGAGTCTTTAAATAAAAAACTCCACAGATGTTGTTGCTTCTTGTACAATAAATCTGTGGAGTTGTTAATACTATATATCGTTAAATTATATTTTACTTATGTGTTGTGCTAAATCAACCAATTTCGTTGAGTAACCAAACTCGTTGTCGTACCAAGATACTAATTTAAGGAAATTATCATTCAAAGCAATACTTGCCTCGGCATCAAAAATACTGGTCATTGGTTCTGAAACGAAATCTTGTGACACTACAGCTTCTTCCGTATAACCTAAAATACCTTTTAACGGGCCTTCTGAAGCTTTCTTTAAAGCAGCTTTAACTTCATCCCATGAAGCTGATTTTTCAATTCTTACGGTTAAATCAACAACAGATACATCAGGAGTAGGTACTCTAAAAGCCATGCCCGTTAGTTTTCCATTTAATTCGGGAATTACTTTACCTACTGCTTTTGCAGCCCCTGTAGAAGAAGGGATGATGTTGGCTAAGGCACTTCTGCCACCTCTCCAATCTTTTTTAGAAGGGCCATCAACTGTCATTTGAGTAGCTGTTGTGGCGTGAACGGTGGTCATTAAACCTTCTACAATTCCGAAGTTATCATTTATAACTTTCGCTAATGGCGCCAAACAGTTGGTAGTACATGAAGCATTTGATACAATGGTATCAGCAGCCGTAATTTTATCATGATTTACACCCATAACAAACATAGGCGCATCTGCTGATGGTGCAGAAATAGCTACTTTTTTAGCTCCAGCCTTAATATGTGCTTGTGCTTTTTCAAGGGTTGTGAAAATACCTGTACAATCTAAAACAATCTCTGCTCCAACAGCATCCCATTTTAAATCTTCAGGGTTGCGTTCCGCAGTAATTCTAATTTCATTACCATTAACCACCAAGTTTCCATTGCTAGCTATATCAACTGTACCATTAAATCTTCCGTGTACTGAATCATATTTTAATAAATATGCTAGATGATCTACATCCAATAAATCGTTGATTCCTACTATTTCGATATCAGGTCTAGAAGCCGCTACTCTAAAAGCGATTCTACCTATTCTTCCAAATCCGTTAATTCCTAATTTTAATTTTGACATAATGTTATTTGTAAATGTTAAGTGCTCATAATATCTGAGACACGCAATAATTCTAAATTTATTTTTGTTTTTCCTTTGATAGCATTATCTAATGGTGTTAACTCCATTTTACTGTTCAATAAACCAACCATGAAATTGGTTTTACCTTCTAGTAAGGATTCAACAGCCTTTACTCCCATTCTACTGGCTAAAACACGATCGAAGCACGAAGGCGCTCCACCACGTTGCATATGACCCAATACAGAAACTCGAACATCATAGCCCTCCATATTCTCGTCAACATAATCTTTTAACTGAAAAATATTTTTTCCTATTTTATCACCTTCCGCAACGATCACGATACTTGATGATTTTCCAGACTTTCTACTTCGGTTAAGAGATTCCACCAACCTTTCTAACCCTAAATTTTCTTCAGGTATTAGAATTTCCTCAGCACCACCTGCAATACCAGCATTTAAGGCAATATGGCCAACATCACGTCCCATCACCTCAACAAAGAACAATCTGTTATGAGAACTGGCTGTATCACGAATTTTATCTATGGCATCAACAACGGTATTTAAGGCCGTATCAAAACCAAGGGTATGTGTGGTTCCAACGATATCATTGTCAATGGTTCCGGGTATTCCCATAACTGGGAAACCGAATTCTTGGTTGAAAATAAGGGCTCCTGTAAACGATCCATCACCACCAATAACCACTAAACCATCCACATTGGCTTTCACTAAACTATCGTAAGCTTTTTGTCTTCCTTCTTTAGTTCTAAATTCTTTTGATCGTGCTGATTTTAAAATGGTTCCTCCTTTATTAATAATTCCACGAACGCTTCTAGCATTCATTTCCTTAAAGTCACCTTCTATCAAACCTTCATAACCCCGATAAACTCCAATACAATCTATACTATGATACGCACAAGTTCTAACTACTGAACGTATGGCTGCATTCATGCCTGGGGAATCGCCTCCTGAGGTTAATACGGCAATTTTTTTTAAAGTTTTTGGCATTAATTAATTTAATTTATAATGTAAAATTAGTAAACAAATAGTATATATCTATGGTATTTACAGTAATTTATAAAAGTTTTAAAACTACAACGTTTTAGTTAACAAAAAACTTATTTAATAAAAAAATAGGAGATTCTTTGTCTTATTTCTCAGAAGAGGACTTTACAGATATAAAATTTGGCAAGGCACTATTTTCCAAATCCTCGGTCGTTTCCTCGGTAAGTTCTTCCCTGTTTTCTGATTTTGTGAATAGTTTTTGAAGTAATTCCTTGAAGGTATCAAAATCAACATTATAAGAGAGACCAACACCTTGGGTGTAGCCAATTTGCTGGCCGAAGTTTTGTATACTATTTTCCCTATTGAATACTTTTGCAGTAAGGGTACCATCTTCATTTAAAAGAAAACTAATTTCTACGTCACCTGCAATAACAGTTTCTGTGGCGCCACCAACGGGCACCCCTACTCGACCATTAATAAGCACCCGGTCGCTTATTTGAGTTTGAATGGAAGCCACAAACCTATCATCCGTTTGGTAATCGGGTCTGTTTTGTCCCGCTTCATAATTTATACCGATGTTAAGTTTGCTATTTTCACTAGTAAAAATGCCATTAATGATCCCGTTAAGTCGTTCAGCAATGGTACCCGAGAAGTTCACCTCATTTAAACCTCTTGAGAAGGAGCCCGTGGAAATTAAATACAAAGCTTGGTTCTGTTTATCTTCATCAGATTCCAATCGATATTGAAGCTCCGATTTAATGGTAGAGCTGACATTAGGAAATTCAAACGTAAATTCAGGATCGGGTTGTTCTAAATTGCCCGTTAAAGCTATATTCAACTCCACTGGAATGGTTCTATTTGTTGGATTATCCAGCAAGGGAGAAGGATTTGCCTGAGTTTTGTATATAGCTAACATATCAATTTCAGCCTCCAAAGGATCCCCTTCCCAGTTTATGGTTCCACCAGGTTGCACAATAAATTCTTTTTGGATAATACCACCATAGGCAAAATTATAAACACCTTCAAACACTGCAAAATCCCCCCACATATCAAATTTACCATTGGTATTGATTTCGACCAACAAACCACCACGACCACGCCCTTTTAAAGCGTGGCCCGTGTTTTTATCTATAATGATTTCAACTTCGGCGTCTTCGGTGACATCTAATTCAAAATCTAGCTCCAATCCTTCTATTTCATTAAAAACAACTTGATTACCTTCTTTTCGAGCTTCTTTTTCCTCTTTGGTTATAAAATGAATGTATGAGTTGTCTCCAAAAGATTCCGAATCATTTAAAGGGATTTTAAATACCGTACCTCTTTTTGTTTCCCCCACTACACTAATAACTAATTGTTCCGTAGGGCCATAAAGGCTGGCTTTTCCACCTATAAAACCTGTTCCATAATACAAGGATTCTTCTGTTTCCTTAGTGTCTAAAATCAATAATCGGGTAGCCGTGATATCTAATCCTAGGTTCCACTTTGAAAAATTAACATGACTTAAAGTGCCATTTAACTCCCCTTTTGAGTTGTGTTTAGTATCGGTTAATTTAACGTTGTTAAAAATAAATGATTGATTTTTAAGTGTTACAGAAGCTTTATTATTAAAACTGTAGTCGACATTGAGATATGGGATACCCAAACCTGCTTTATTGAGGGTTAGGTTACCATTGATATCCGGTAGTTTTAAATCGCCAATAACTGTTACATCGCCAGTCATTTCGCCTCTGATATTACTTAAAACACCCTCTAAAAGTGGGTTCAATGGAAAGAGGTTAAACTTATTAAAATCTAAAAGCACATCAATTTCGGACTCCCTACCAGACACATAAATATCGCCTTTAGCACTAAATGATTTGGTATCATCATCCTTAATTGAAGCATCAACTTTATAGTTTGTAAGCGTTTCATTACCAGTAATGGTGGCATCAAAAGAACCTAAAAGGAAATTATTTACTTTAAAATCATCAATAATAACGGTTGAATTTGGCAAATAATTGCCATTTTTCTGTAAGATATCAAGTTTACCATTAACGTTTCCCGCCAAAGATAGACTATCAATATCTGGGGTGATTTTAGCTAAATCTACGTTGGTGAAATTAAGTTTAATATCTTTTTGCGTAGAATCTCTTAAAAAGCCTGAGAGCCTTATCTCTTCGTTATTATGATTGATTTTAAACTTATCAATAGTAAATTTAGTGAGTTTTTTATCGAATGATATTTTATGAAATTTATCTTGTGCTTCATTTATATACCATTTACTGTTTTTTATAGTGACATCAGACTGTTTAAACCCAATAACCGATTCATTTTCCTTGTTTATAGTATGATAAAAACTTAGGTTAAAAATATCATTGTTGTTTTTTCCACCCTTAAATTCTGAACGCATAAACAAGGTGTCATTGACCGTAACATTAATTAGATTAAATTTTGATACATTGTAATATTTGGTATTTAAGCTATCCATTTCAACATAGGTGTTAAATACCGGATTACTATTATCTACTTGCAATTCAATATTATCAGCAAAATAATCCAAAAGCTTGATTTTTGGCGAGCGAAAAGTGAGTTTAAATTTTTCTTCCTCGCTTTCAACCCTACCACGAATAAAGGTGTTTTTTCCGAGTTCCAAATCGGGATAAATAACCTCAACAATTTTATTATAAATTTTAAAGTTGAAATCGATGCTCTGATTTTCTTTTACTTTGTTGGGTATATAATTGGTGTAAATATGCCCAATGGAGTTCTCAAACAATTTCTTTAAATCTTTGAACCTGAAACGTCCTTTTAACTCGCCTTCGATAATATCGGGCGAATTAATTTCTATGAAACGGATATCTTCCTCAAATCTAGAAGATATATAGAATTCATCGAAAAAATAGGTATCATTTTGATTTTTATAAACCGTATTTTGAAAAGCAATTCTTCCATAAGCATCGTCATAATTACTACTGTTCATATTCATTTTAACTTTACTCGAGAATACAGAAATACTGTCTTTCTTCACAAAGTTTAATGTATTTAAGTTAGCATAATCAACAACCGCCTCAAAATCGTATTTCTTTATAGTTTCTGAGAAATCGACCAACCCATTAAAATTAAGCCTCAGATTAGGGTCGTTCACTATAAGGTTTCCATCGAATATCTTGTTTTTTATGGTTCCTGCTACCTTAGTGCCTTTGTAATTATAATCATTGTATTCAATTTCAAAAATATCTCCCTTGACCTCGGTACTTAAAGTTTCGGCAACGAACCCTTTTCCGTTAACATCAAAATTCAAAGAACCCATACCTACTTTAGGGTCATTTAAGAAAGTTCCAAAATCAAATTGTTCAAAAACGATATTTCCCTTGTAATTTGCGTTATCTATTTCATTGATTTTACTTATTTGGAGGTTGGAATCCACAAATCCTAAGTCGGTATCAATTTCAATATCGGCTATCACAGTTGAAGATGTTACTTGAGAATTTCCAACAATCGTAAATTTTCCCAATCTATCAAAAGATGTAGGGATGGCTTCCCCTAAAACATTGGGTAGAAGTGCTTTTAAATCTTTATATGTGGAAGTTAAATTTCTAAAACTCCCATTCATATAAAAATTATTTTCCTCCTTATTGAATAAGTTTTTAAAATTTATGTCGCCGTAAACCTGTGTTTTTGTACTGGTATTTAATTTTAAGTTATTTGTTTTTAAATCATTTAGAGTACCTGATAGATCTACACTAAATTGAGCGGTTTGGTCAAGCCCAAACTCATTATAAAACCTATTAAGCTCATTTAAAAACACATTAGAATCTTTAAAGCTGGCATGGATTTGCACCTTATCTGTGAAGTATTGCAAGTCTTCCCTGATATATGAAAATTTCAAATCACCATTTAACACTGAATTTGGAGTTTTTATTTGAAGATTGGCAAAAGTCATATCGGTTAATGTATATGCGAAATCCGTCATCATATTTTTCACCTCCACGCCTCTACTATCTATAAAAGCTAATGTGTTTATTCTGGCACTTACATCACTTCCATTGATTAAAAAATTAGTGGCATTAATGTTTAAATTCTCTAATTGAAGCACTTTGGGTGTTTCCCTATTTTCATCTGATAACATAAAAATGCTGTTGTAAATAGATACATCGCTGGATGATAAAAGGAAACTACTTTTTTCTTGTCTGGGGTTATCGTCTTCAAATTTTTCAACAAAAACATCGA
The DNA here is from genome assembly GCF_039543505.1 of Litoribaculum gwangyangense. Lineage (NCBI taxonomy): Bacteria > Pseudomonadati > Bacteroidota > Flavobacteriia > Flavobacteriales > Flavobacteriaceae > Litoribaculum > Litoribaculum gwangyangense. Next base: position 732,872 of record NZ_BAABJW010000002.1, read on the forward strand.
GATTTGTTTGAGTTTCACCCTTATATGTTTTTATGTTAAAAAATAGTTTTTCTATATCGATATCTCCAAAATTTAATTTTCCGTTTACAAGATTATTTAAGTTGATGATAGAAGTGTTTAACTCCTTGATGCTGATGAGCGTATCTTTTTTAAAATCCTCAATGTAAATTTCTTTAAGTTCTACATCACCATTTAACTGAAGACTTACTTTATTGATGTTAATGTTGGTTTTAAAATCTTCATTCAAGCGTTTTGTAACATAATTACCAATACCTGTTTGAACAAACGGAATAGAGAGTATCAGCACCAAAATGATGAACAGCATGAGTAAAATACCCACTATTTTGTATAGTATTTTAAAAAATTTCTTGATAATCTTTAAAGTTATGATTTTATTGAGAATAAACTACATTTCCTTAGCTCATTTATATTGTAAATTAAGGTCTAAGGTAAACTACATTAAACCAGATTACTCATGCATTAAAAAAATAAATGAGTAGTTTTGCATTTACGAATAAATAGCGGTAAAGACGTTTATTTGTTTTCAAAATTAACAATTATTGTGCCTAATATTCATTAATGAGTTCACAAAATATTTATATTCTTGGAATTGAATCTTCTTGTGATGATACAGCGGCTTCTGTCATCTTAAACGGACGCATTTTAAGCAATGTTGTAGCGAACCAGAAAATACATGAAGAATTTGGTGGCGTGGTTCCTGAATTAGCCTCAAGAGCACATCAGCAAAACATTGTACCGGTAGTGCATCAAGCACTAAAAAAAGCCAATATTTCCAAAGAACAACTTCATGCTATTGCTTTTACGAGAGGACCTGGCCTTATGGGTAGTCTGTTAGTAGGCACATCATTCGCAAAATCATTGGCTTATGGTTTAAATATTCCTTTAATAGATGTAAACCATATGCAAGGTCATATTTTGGCCCATTTCATCGATGAGGAAGGGTTTGAGAAACCGCCTTTTCCTTTTTTATCCATGACGATTTCTGGTGGACATACCCAAATTGTTAGAGTTGATAATTATTTTGATATGAGCGTTATTGGCGAAACCATTGATGATGCCGTTGGTGAAGCGTTTGATAAAAGCGGAAAAATTTTAGGCTTAGGCTATCCTGCAGGACCAGAAATTGACAAACTTGCTAAACTGGGCAACCCTAAAGCTTTTAAGTTTACAAAACCTAAAGTAGATGGTTTAAATTTTAGTTTTTCAGGTTTAAAAACAGCGGTTTTATATTTTATTCAAAGAGAAACAAAAACAAATCCTAATTTTATTGAGGATAATCTAAACGATATTTGTGCTTCCATTCAATATACCATTATTGGTATTTTAATAGATAAGCTAAAAATGGCAAGTAAACAAACGGGCATAAAACACATCGCTATTGGTGGCGGTGTTTCGGCTAATTCTGGAATTAGGCAAGCCTTAAAAGATGGTGAACAAAAATTTGGTTGGACAACCTATATCCCTAAGTTTGAATTTACTACTGATAATGCCGCTATGATTGCCATTGTAGGGTATTTAAAATTTTTACAAGGCGATTTTGCTGAACAAAATATAGCGGCTTCGGCGAGGTTAAAAATTTGATATATGCAACTCTTTTACAACCCAGAAATAACTGAACAAACCACACAATTTTCTTTAGATAAAGAAGAAAGCCGTCATGTTGTAAAAGTGTTACGTAAATCGGTTGGCGACGAATTGCATATTACTAATGGTAAAGGTTGGCTGTTTACAGCAAAAATATCAGTCGCTAATATTAATAAATGTACTGCAGAAATCGTCTCAAAAAAATTTCAAGCAAAACATAACTATCATTTACATTTAGCTGTGGCACCTACAAAAATGAACGACCGCTACGAATGGTTTTTGGAAAAAGCCACCGAAATTGGTTTAGATAGTATAACGCCCATCATTTGTGAGCATAGCGAACGTAAAGTGATTAAACCCGAGCGTTTTGAGCGTATTTTACAATCGGCTATGAAACAATCGTTACAATGCTATTTACCTAAACTAAACGAAGCTATATCATTTCAAGATTTTATCAAACAAGATTTTACTGGCGATTTGTTTATAGCACATTGTGAAGAAACAGATAGAAAATCCTTAAAAAAGCAATTAAAACCTAAAACAGAAATTACCATTCTTATTGGCCCTGAAGGCGATTTTTCTGTTAAAGAAATTGAAATAGCCCTTCAAAATAATTTTATTCCCGTAACTTTGGGAGCAACCCGATTACGCACCGAAACTGCAGCCCTTGTGGCCTGCCACTCGGTGGCGTTTATTAATGAATAATTGATATGAAACTGCTTCTCTCTACTTTCTTTGGTCTCATTTCTATGGTCTTACTCAGCCAAGATTTAGCGGTTTTAAAATACAAAGGTGGTGGCGATTGGTATGGAAATCCCACATCATTGCCTAACCTCATAACATTTTGCAATGAAAATATCAAAACAAAAATGAATCCAAAACCAGAAACGGTTGAAGTGGGCAGTCCTGATATTTTTCAATACCCACTGTTACACATGACAGGGCATGGCAATGTGTTTTTTAGTGAGAGTGATGCTGAAAATTTAAGAGACTATTTACTAGCCGGTGGATTTCTTCATATTGATGATAATTACGGCATGCAACCCTACATAACTAAGGAATTAAAAAAGGTGTTTCCTGATAAGGATTTGATTGAATTGCCAAGCAATCATCCTATTTTCAATGCGGCCTTCAATTTCCCAGATGGCTTACCAAAAATACATGAACACGATGGTAAACGCCCGCAAGCCTTTGGAATATTTAATGAAGATAGACTCATCTTATTATTTACTTTTGAAAGTGATTTAGGCGATGGATGGGAAGACCCAGAAGTACATAACGACCCAGTAGATGTTAGAGAAAAAGCTCTGAAAATGGGAGCTAATATTGTTAAATATGCTTTCGAAAACTAATCAATTGTCGATTGATAATTGTTAATTGACAATTAAAAATGCAACTCACCCACTACAATACACACTTTAAAAAACAAAAATTTCCCATCACTTTAGTTTGTGATAACGTAACCAATGCACCCAATATTGGTAGTCTATTCAGAATTTGTGATGCATTTGGTATTGAAAAACTGATATTATGTGGTGATGTTTCCATGGGGCGTAAAATAACAAAGACCTCCAGGGCCACCGAAAAAGTTGTTGATTATAACATGAATGAATCTGCTTTAACAGTAGTTCAAAATTTAAAACATAATGATTATCTAATTCTTTCATTGGAAATTACTAAAAATAGTAAACCTTTACACTCATTTCAATTTCAACGAGAAAAACCAATAGCATTAATAATTGGCGATGAAAACTTTGGTGTTTCGGAAGGAATTTTAAAGCTTTCTAATGACATCATTCATATTGATATGTTTGGTCTAAACAGTAGTATGAATGTGGTTCAAGCTGCCAATATTGCTTTATATGAAATGACAAAGCAATTACTGTAAGTCATTTGAAAAGAAGCTAAGATTGAGATACCACGCCATCTTTTTGCTTTACTTTAATATTCTTCCTTATGCGATTTCTCATTTTCATTCGAAATGACTAGATTTACTCGACTAAATTTTATCATTTGAATTCCAAAACCATTTCCAACGGTATTTTAAGGGCTGTCGCCATCATTTTAGGTGTTGCCTTGGTTTTATACTTTCTATTTAAAATTCAATCCGTTATAGGTTACATTGCTATTGCTGCCGTTATTTCATTAATTGGAAGACCCATAGTATTATTCTTAGAACGTAAATTGAAGTTTAAGAATACCATTGCTGTTGTAGTTACCATGGTGGTTTTACTTGGTGCCTTTGCGGGTTTAATAGGTTTATTTATTCCTTTGGTAATAAAACAAGGTCAGAATTTATCTTTATTAAATATTGAGGAATTACAGGGTGATATTGAAAATTTATATAGTGAAATTGTTACTTACTTCGATATACATCAAATAGATGTTGAGCAATCTTTAAAAGACTCTAACCTGCTTTCAAAAATAGATTTTACATTAATTCCAAACTTTTTAAACTCCATAATTAGTGGTTTAGGCAGTTTTAGCATTGGATTGTTTTCTGTACTTTTTATATCCTTTTTCTTTTTAAAGGATAGTAGGCTTTTTGAAAGCGCTATTATGACTTTCATTCCAGACAATAAAGAATCTCGTTGGAAAACATCCTCAACAAAAATCAAGGATTTACTATCGCGCTATTTTGTAGGGTTGATTTTTCAAATATTAATACTGTTCATTATTTACATGATTGGTCTTTTAATTATAGGGGTAGAAAACGCTGTGGTTATTGCTTTTTTATGTGCTTTGCTGAATTTAATCCCTTATGTTGGGCCGCTAATAGGTGCTTTTTTAATGCTAACGCTTACCATGACAAGTAACCTAGGAGCATCGTTTAGTGAGTTTATATTACCGAAAACCTTATGGGTTTTTGTTGTTTTTATTATTGGGCAATTGGTTGATAATTTTGGAAGTCAGCCCATTATATTTTCCAAAAGTGTGAAATCACATCCTTTAGAAATTTTCTTAGTGATATTAATGACAGGTATACTTTTTGGTATCGTTGGCTTGATAATAGCGGTCCCAGCATACACAGCTATAAAAGTTATTTTAAAAGAATTTCTTTCCGAAAATAAAATCGTTAAAAAATTGACAAAAGATTTATAATTTCAATTGAATTATTCAATATTAAATACTGAAATTCAAGAATTTATAAATAATAATTTAAATTCTAATATTGCTTCAATTTTATTAAAAGGAACTTCTTTCAATAGCATTGAAACTAAAGAAATTATTGAGCAAATTGAATCTAAAAAACGTTGTGAAAAGAAATTACCAACTTGGTTTGGAGCAAAAAATATTTATTATCCAAACAAACTTAATATTGAGCAAACCTCTTCAGAAATTACAGCCAAATATAAATCAGAATTAATCAAAGGCGCGTCGATTATTGATTTAACAGGTGGGTTTGGTGTAGATTGTTTTTACTTTGCTAAACAGTTTAAAAGGGTCATTCACTGCGAGATTGATGACAATATCTCTAATATTGTTGCTCACAATTTTAGTGAATTGAACATGACAAACATTCAAACCATTAATAATAATGGAATTGAGTATTTAAAAACAAATTCTACACCATACGATTGGATTTATATCGACCCTTCAAGAAGACACGATACCAAAGGGAAAGTATTCTTTTTAAAAGATTGTGAACCTAACGTACCAGAGCATTTGGAATTACTTTTTAAAAATTCCGAAAAAATAATGATTAAAACTTCACCTTTACTTGATATAAGTATGGGAATTAATGAACTAAAATTTGTTAAAACGATTCATGTAATAGCGGTTCATAATGAGGTAAAGGAACTACTTTGGATTTTAGAAAGTGGATTTGATGGTATTATTAACGTTGAAACCGTAAACCTTAAAAATGAAAATAAAGAACGATTCCGTTTCAATTTAAATGAGGAAAGAAATACGGAAGCTTGCTATAGTTTGCCTTTAAACTTTTTGTACGAGCCTAATGCTGCTATTTTAAAATCTGGTGCTTTTAATGAGATTTCTAATCAGATGGCGGTTTTCAAAATACATAAGCACTCCCATCTATACACTAGTGATATTTTAATGGATTTCCCTGGAAGACGTTTTAAAATTGAAAATATTATTCCTTACAATAAAAAAGACATTAAAAAACTCAACCTTTCGAAAGCCAATATTACGACGCGGAATTTTCCTGAGACTGTTCAAGAAATACGTAAAAAATTCCATATTCAAGATGGTGGGGAAACCTATATGTTTTTCACAACCGATTTAAATAACCAAAGGATAGTTATAATTACCCAAAAACTAGACTAAAGAAAAGACACTTTGATTGTCATGGAAAACCCGCTTTTTTTTTATTTGATTAAATACTCTTTAAATCAATTTTTGGTTAAGGTTTTTATTGGGAAAATCCATTTTTAATATATTAAGACTTACTCACGAAAACGTTTTCGTTCAAAAACATTTTAGTTAAATTAAAAAATTGCGTTGAAAAACCAATAGTTTGATAATTTTAAAAAATAAAAGTAAAGTTTATGGTAGTCATAAAGAATCTACATCCACATTCCATTTAAATTCAATGAATAATATAGGCGTTATATTCGATTTAGATGGAGTTATAGTAGACACCGCAAAGTATCATTTTTTGGCCTGGAAAAATCTTGCCGACGAATTAGGTTTTGAGTTTACCGAAACCCATAACGAATTATTAAAAGGAGTGAGTCGAGTTCGTTCTTTAGAAATTTTATTAGGCATAGGAAACGTTACAATTTCTGAAGAAAAGAAACAGAAATACTTGGTTAGTAAAAATAAGGACTATCTTGATTACATAACCAAAATGGGACCTGAAGAAATACTTCCTGGAGCCGAAAAACTATTGAATACCTTAGATGATTTAGGAATTAAATATGTATTGGGTTCAGCAAGTAAAAATGCCCCTTTAATCTTAAAACAGGTTAATTTACTACATCGATTTTTGGGGATTGTTGATGGTAATAGCGTATCAAAAGCAAAACCAGATCCCGAAGTGTTTTTAATAGGTGCAAAAAAGCTCAATCTCCCTCCAGAAAAATGTATCGTGTTTGAAGATGCCATCGCTGGTATTGAAGCAGCCAATAAAGCCAACATGATTTCCATAGGAGTTGGAGACAAAAAAACCCTTAACAAGGCCAATTATAATTTTAACAACTTAACAGAAATACCAGAACATTTCTTTGAAAAATTTCTTTCAGAAAATAATAAAATAAAATGAATCAAGATTACATAAAACCAGACAATTGGTCTATCATAGAGGAAGGCTTTGACATCAAACGCGTAAAATCTTCAGAAAGCTTATTTAGCATAGGCAACGGTGCTATGGGTCAACGTGCAAATTTCGAAGAAGAATACTCTGGAGCAACATTCCAAGGCAGTTACATAGCGGGTGTTTACTATCCAGATAAAACCCGTGTAGGTTGGTGGAAAAATGGGTACCCAGAGTATTTTGCCAAAGTATTGAATGCCCCAAATTGGATTGGTATTAAGGTATATGTAAATGGTGAATCTTTGGATTTATTTACTTGTAAAACAGTTGAGAATTTCAAAAGAGAACTCAACATGAAAGAAGGTTGGTTATCAAGAAGTTTCGAGGCTACTCTTCAAAACAATACTAAAATAGATGTTAAAACAACGCGTTTTTTAAGTTTAGATTTAGATGAAGTTGGTGCTATTCAATATGAAATAATACCCTTAAACAAGGACGCTGAAATTACCTTTAAACCTTATTTAGATTCAGGAATCACCAACGAAGACTCAAATTGGGATGATAAATTTTGGGATACAATAAATGTGTGCCATAAAAACCATCAAGCATTCATAGAAGCTAAAACCATGAAAACAGATTTTCATATTTGCACATTCATGGAATCTAAAGTGTTCATTAATGGTAAATCTGTATTAATTGAGCCGAATATAAAAGCCGATTCTAATTCAGCAACATTTAGTTATTCCTATCAAGTAAAAAAAAGCGAAACCTATACTATTCATAAGTTTGGTGGTTACACTGTAGATAGAAACCATCACAAAACAAAATTAGTCTCAGCAGCAAAAAACGTTTTGAAAATAGCTACCAAAAAAGGATTTAATCAATTATTGGATGACCAAAAAAAGGCGTGGGCAAATATTTGGGACATGGCCGATATCACTATTTCCGGGGATATAAAAGCGCAACAAGGCATCCGTTTTAATATTTTTCAACTAAATCAAACGTATTTAGGAAAAGACTCTAGATTGAATATTGGACCAAAAGGATTTACAGGAGAAAAATATGGAGGAAGTACCTATTGGGATACTGAAGCTTATTGTATTCCTTTTTATATGGCCACTAAAGACCAAAAAGTCGCGAAAAATCTTCTGGAATATAGATATAATCATTTAGAAAAAGCTATTGAAAATGCTGAAAAATTAGGTTTTAAAAATGGTGCCGCTTTATACCCCATGGTCACCATGAATGGTGAAGAATGTCACAATGAATGGGAAATAACCTTTGAAGAAATACACCGTAATGGCGCCATTGCATTCGCTATATATAATTATCACAGGTACACTGGAGATTACAGTTATATTAAAGAAAAGGGCTTAGAAGTATTAATTGGCATTGCTCGTTTTTGGCATCAACGTGCTACATTTTCAACCGATAAAAATAAGTATGTTATTCTAGGGGTTACAGGACCCAACGAATATGAAAACAACGTGAATAATAATTTTTATACCAACTATATAGCCAAATGGTGTATTAATTATGCTTTGGAAAATATTGATAAAGTAGCATCAGAATTCCCTAGTGACTTCACTAGAATTATGAATAAAGTAAAACTTTCCAATTCCGAATTGAACGAGTGGAAAGAGGTAACCGATAATATGTATTTTCCATTTTCAGAAAAATACAATGTGTACCTTCAACAGGATGGATTTTTAGATAAAGAATTAATCACAGTTGCAAACCTCGATAAATCGCAACGCCCTATAAACCAAAAATGGAGTTGGGACAGAATTTTACGTTCGCCTTACATCAAACAAGCCGATACATTACAAGGATTTTACTTCTTCGAAGACCATTTTAGCGATGAAGAATTAGAACGTCATTTCGATTTCTATGAACCTTTTACGGTTCATGAAAGTTCCTTGTCACCTTGTGTACATAGCATACAAGCGGCTAAACTAGGTAGAATGGAACAAGCCTACAACTTTTATTTACGTACCTCTCGATTAGATTTAGATGATTATAATAAAGAGGTTGAAGAAGGGCTTCATATAACTTCCATGGCAGGAACTTGGATGAGTATTGTGGAAGGTTTTGGTGGCATGCGCGTTAAAAATAACACTTTACATTTTGAACCTAAAATACCCGAACAGTGGAACTCCTTCTCTTTTAAAGTGAATTTTAGAGGTCAGGTGTTAAAGATAGAGGTTTCAAAAAACAAAACAGATTTTGAGTTGGAGGGTATCAAATCCATACAAATTGTTGTGAACAATAAGCCATTAGTAATTTCTCCAAAAAATTTAATTAGTTTAAAATCGTGAAAAACTGTTTTTACCTTTAAAAGGTTAAAGCAAGAATTTTTGAAAATTTCACACACTAAATAAAAATTTCATGAAACTTTCTTCGTAGATTTTATAAGTGTTTAGAATAAAAAAGTACTATATTTCAAGTTCAGGGAAAACGAATTTGTCTATAATAGATTCAACATTACTATCAACTTTAGGGCTAAATAAATCTTTACTTACCGTGTAAGCGCTTAGCTCAGATTCCGGATAATTACTTTTCACTAGTTCTTTAATGTCTTCTTGCGTTAATTCAGGTAATAACCAATGTTCAATGGCTTGATCATTTAAAATGACAGGTTGACGCTTCTTTAAATTATGGATTTTAGCAAACATTGGTGATGCATCTTTTGTCAATATAGAAAAAGTAATATAGGTATCCACTACAGAATAAATGCCTGCTAAAGCTAAAGGCTCTTTTTCTTTTTGAGAAATATAAAAAGGATATTTCTTTTTATTATGTTCATGCGGTTCAAAAAACCCGGAGACAGGTATTATACATCTTTTTGATATGGCAGCTTCTCTATATAAAAAATGGCTAAATAACTTTTCAGATTGGGCATTTAAACCCCCTCCATATTTTACCGCTTCTTTATAATAGGCTTTTATTTCACTTGATGTTTTATTTGAAGGCACTATTCCCCAAACACCTGGAGCTAAAACATCTGATTTCTCTTGTGGTATAACCAACATATTGGGATGTGCAAATCCATTTAAATGATAATTTGGTTTATCAAAAATGGGACGAATGGTTTCAGAACTTAAATTTACTTTGAAATATTCTTCTAACTTTTTAGTTTTATGGATAGTACTGGTATGGAAGCACATAGGGTTTATTTTATATGTTAAAGTTAAAAAATAAAACGCATCCTTTTCAATTTAAACTTCTTGGGTCTTGTATCAATGATAACTTTTTAGTCCATATTATATCTAAACTACAAAAATCAAATTCTTCAACTATTTTGCCACAACAAGCATAAACACCTAACCCATTTATTGGGTATTTATCTACTACTTGGGAAAAGTGAACCGTATCAAAATAGTCTCCTTCCCTATCTGTAAAAGTGCAAAAACGCATGAGTTTTCCATTGGAGCCTTTATGAAATCTTGTATTAACAAGCACACCATAAAGTATTACAGTTTTGTTGATATACTTATCCATCTCTTTTGCTTTGATATGGTCAATCAACTCTTCATTTACCAATTCAAAATAATTACAAAGTGGAAAGCCTAATAATTCCATTTGATCATAAGCATCTTCAATCCAACTTGTTTTTAAACTTGGCAACTTAAATTGTTTATGATTTGGTTTAAATAATTTGGATTGTGTTGTTTTTACCTTACTGGTATTTAACTTAAATATAGCTTGCCATAATAATTCAATTTTAGATTTTTTTGTAAATCTAAAAGCATCGATTCTAATCAAAATAGTGATTTGCTCAATGCTGATTATAACCCTATCAATAAAATCATCCAGCGATATAAATGAACCATTTAACTGCCTTTCGGATAATATTCTTTTTACAGTAAGAACTTCCAAACTTTTCAAATATCCAAATCCCAAATAAATCACATCACCTTTTATAATATTGGGGTGGTCACTATTATTAATACATGGTGCCTCTATAATACCCCCACACATTTTTGTTTCATGAATATAATGTTCTGCACTATAAAACCCCCCTCCATTGTTTAATACGGCCACCATAAATTCTAAAGGGAAATAACATTTTAAATATAAACTTTGGTAACTCTCAACAGCATATGAAGCTGAATGTCCTTTCGCAAAGGCATAACCAGCAAAACTTTTTATTTGATTCCATACTTCAAAAGTCAGTGCTTCTGAATAACCTTTAGCCTTACAATTATTGATAAATTTTTCTTCAACAGCAGTAAATTCTGCCCGTGACCTAAACTTACCACTCATGCCTCGTCTTAAAACATCAGCTTCACCTAAATCTAAACCAGCGAACAGATTGGCTACTTTAAGTACATCTTCTTGATATACCATAATACCAAAGGTTTCTGGCATTATGTTAAGTAAGATAGGATTGGCATCTTTTCTCTTTTCAGGACACCGTTGTCTTATGATAAATTCATTTTTCATACCTGAACTCGAAACACCAGGTCTTATGATAGAGCTAGCTGCTACTAAGCCCAAATAATCTTGTGTTTGTAGTTTTCGCATTAAGCCGCGCATAGCTGGAGATTCAACATAGTAAGCTCCAATGGCTTTACCCTGCCGTAACAACTTATTGATTTTAGGATCCTTCTTAAAGGTTTCAACTTGTGTAATATCTATTGGTGGTAATTCTGGTCGATTATACTTTATTATTTCTATAGCCTCTTTGATTTTAGCCAAGCCTCGTTGTCCCAAAATATCAAACTTAAAAATACCAACATCCTCTGCTATAATCATATCAAACTGTACCGTTGGAAACCCCTTAGGGGGTAAATTAGTAGCTGAATAGTAATGAATAGGCTTTTCTAAAATCAATATCCCGCAAGAATGTACACTTAAATGATTTGGAAATCCTTTTATGAGTTCTCCATACTTTAAAACCAATTGTGAAATGTTATCCAAGGTTTTGATATTGTAACTTCCAGAACTTAGCCTATCAATTTCATCTTTTGGCAATCCAAAAACTTTACCCAATTCACGCACAACAGCCCTATACTTAAAAGTGTTATAAGTTGCCAATAGTGCTACATGCTTAAATCGTTTAAAAATATAATCAGTGATATCTTCTCGTTCTTTCCATGAGAAATCAATATCAAAATCTGGTGGTGAGAGCCTAAAAGGGTTTATAAAACGCTCAAAATATAAGTCTAACTCAATAGGGTCTACATCAGTAATACCAATAATATATGCAACAATACTATTTGCCCCACTTCCCCTACCAACATGTACATATTCCATCCTTTTAGAATAGGAAACAATATCATAATTGATTAAAAAATATGAGACAAAATTCATCTGGCGAATCGTTTTGAGTTCTCTTTCTAATCTGATTCTTACTTTTTTATCCGGCCTGCTATATCGTTTATATAAATTATCTTCACAAAGTTTAACTAATAGCTCATAATCTTCTTCTTCTGTATTTAAATAAAGCGATTGATTTTGAGAGATTCTGTTTTCACCAAACTTAAAATCAATCACACAATTATTGAGAAGTTCTTCAGTATTGTCAATGATAAAGGAAAACTCAGAAAATTTATGTTTCAATTCACTCACTGGAATCATTTTATCATTTTCATGACATTCTTCTGTTTTTTGTAATTTGCTTAATAGCGTATTATTATCGATAGCCCTTAATAATCTATGTGCATTAAAATCTCGTTTATTTCTAATAGTGACCTGTTGTTGAATGACTAATCTATCCGTATAGGATTTATAACTCGAAAATGGTAATTTTTTTAGTTCTTCAATTGAAACACCGATAAACTCATTCGCATAAAATTCTTTTTTCTCCAATTGCATGACTCGTTCAAATGGATATATTATATAGGCATTATTAAAAAAAGGTGCTGTATTAGGTAGTAAAATTTTATTGTGTGAGTGATGCGATAAAAAAGCATTCAACTCCTGGAAACCTTGATTGTTTTTTGCCAACCCCACAAATAATTGCTTGGCACCATTTCTATAGTCTATACCTATTACTGGTTTAATATTAAATTCCTCAGATTTACGAATGAAATTAAGGCAAGCCGATGTATTATTAATATCGGTTAAGGCTAAAGTGTTTATACCATTTTCTTTGGCTAGCTTTAATAAATCAACTTCCGAAAATGTACCATAACGCAAAGAATAATATGTATGACAATTCAAATACATTATTGTTTTCTGTGTGCTAAAACAATAGGAGGTTCCCCATTAAAAGGGTTATGTGAGCCACCAATTGATTTTGCTCCAATAGAAGCTGCTTTTTGAACACTTAAATCTCCATAACGATTTCGAATAGTATCTAAAGCATTATATAAACTAAGCATCTCTTCTGTATCATCAAATAAGTTAATTTGATAATTACCACTTACCAGATCACTAATTTTAACACCAACAAGGCGTATCAAAAGGCGTCTTTGGTATAAGTTGTCAAACAATTCCAATACTCTGGGTATGATAAGATGATCGGCACTTGTATATGGTATCTTTACTTGTTTGGTATAGGTGTTAAAATCTGAATATCTGATTTTTACGCTTATACACGCTGCCAATTTTTCACCTCTGCGTAATTGATATGCTAAATTTTCAGCCATCGCAAAAATGGTTGTTCGTAATTTTACCATGTTAATAGTATCTTTCTCGAAGGTTCGTTCTATAGAAATAGACTTTCTTTCATGAAAAGGAATTAAAGGTGGATTGTCCAACCCATTGGCACGTTTCCAAATGGTTATCCCATTTAAACCTAAAACACTGCTCATCATTTCAACTGGCATTTGTTGAACAATACTCACTCTATCGATACCTAAATTTCTAAGAGTTTGATAGGTCTTATCCCCTACGGAGGGTATTTTTTTTATAGATAAAGGTGCCATAAAGGATTTTTCAAAGCCATAATCTACCCTTAGTTGGTTATTTGGTTTAGCCTCCCCAGTGGCAACTTTAGATACAATTTTATTAGAAGACAATCCAAAAGAAATAGGTAAACCAGTTTCCTTTATTATTTTTGTTCGTAATTCAGAAGCATACTTATAGCTGCCAAAAAATTTATCCATGCCACTCAAATCTGCATAAAACTCATCTATACTAGCCTTTTCAAATACCGGCACACTTTCTTTAATTATATCAGTAACTAAATGTGATTGCTTAGTATAAATTGACGAATTACCCCTTATAACGACTGCCTCTGGACATAAGCGTTTTGCTAAACGCATGGGCATCCCAGAATGAACACCAAATCGTCTAGTTTCATAACTACAAGCTGCTACTACACCTCTATCTCCAATGCCTCCCACTAACAATGGCTTCTTTTGTAAACGACTGTCAATTAAGCGTTCACAAGACACAAAAAAGGTGTCTAAATCTAGATGTAAAATATTTTTAGTCATGTCACAAAATTAGCTACATATTTAAGTATTTATTGCTTATATTTGTAGTATTATGAGAATGATATCTAAAAACATCAAACATTTAAGAAAACTCAAAAACCTAACTCAAGAATTGTTAGCAGATGAATTGGGAGTAACACGCTCTAAAATTGGATCCTATGAAGAAGACCGCTCTGCTCCAACCATTGAGTTTCTAATAAGTATATCTGATTATTTCAAAATCCCCATTGATATTTTACTAAAAAATGACTTAACCAAATCAAAGGATTCTTCATTTATTGAAATAGGAAATCAACGTGTATTATTTCCTATTGTTGTTGATTCAGAGAACGAAAATTTAATAGAAGTAGTTCCTATTAAAGCTTCTGCAGGTTATTTAACTGGTTATGACGACCCTGAATACATTGAACAATTACAAAAAATAAAGCTCCCCTTTTTACCAACTGGAAAACATAGAGCATTTCCTATAAAAGGGGATTCCATGTTACCCATGAAAGACGGTTCATATGTTGTGGGACGTTTTATCGAAGACAGAAACGATATTAAAACGGGTAAAACTTATGTACTAGTAACCTTAAATGATGGTATGGTATATAAACGTATTATGAATAATATTGATTTTAATGGGTCGTTGCTTTTAATGTCAGACAATAAAACTTACAATGCCTATAGTGTCCCTATCAATGAAGTTTTGGAGATTTGGGAATTTACATGTAGCATAAATACCCAAGAGTATAGTGAAGATGAGCTCAAATTAAGCAGTATCATTAACATGTTTAACAATTTAGGTGTTGAACTAAAAGCATTGGGAAAATTAATGTAATGGTTTATACTATAATCGATGTTGAAACTACTGGAGCAGGAAATAAAATTACTGAAATTTCAATTTTCAGATATAACAACAATAGATTAATTGATGAGTTCACTTCCCTAGTAAATCCTGAAAGACTAATTCCCAGTTATATCACTGCCTTAACTGGAATTGATGATTTCATGGTAGCTAAAGCTCCTGTATTTTCTGAGATTTCTGATTCCATTTTATCTATTACAAAGGATGCCATTTTTATTGCACACAGTGTCAATTTTGACTACAATGTGATTCGAAATGAGTTCAAATCTATTGGAGTTAATTTCTACAGGAAAAAACTATGCACCGTTAGATTATCAAAAAAATTGTTACCAGGATTTAATTCCTATAGTTTAGGGAAATTATGTGACAAATTAGATATCCCAATTGTTGCCAGACATCGTGCAAGAGGAGATGCAGAAGCAACTGTTATGCTTTTTAAGTTATTACTAAATCAACCAAAGGCCCAAGAAGCTATCCAATCCTTTTTTAAAAAAGACTCTAAAGAGACTACGCTGCCTCCACATTTAAAACAAGAATCTTTTGAAAAACTACCTAACGCGACAGGAGTCTATTATTTTAAGGACAAAAAAGGAAAAATTATTTATATTGGAAAAGCAAAAGATATTAAAAAGCGCGTATTAAGCCATTTCTACAATAAAACGGAAAAAGAGCTGAATTTAACAAGAGAAACTGCCGAATTGGATTTTGAACTCTCAGGAAGTGAGACTATAGCTTTATTAATGGAAGATGCTGCTATAAAGCATCATTTTCCAAAATATAATGAAGCAGCCAAACGAGTACCAAAAGTTTATGTCTTATTTAGTTATGAAGACAGAAATGGCGTTATTCATTTAGCCTATAATAACCAGAAATCGAATCCAAAAGCCATACAAACATTGCATAGTATACAAGAATGTCGATTCTACTTAGAATTTCTTTGTAAACAATTTCAGGTTTGCCCAAAATATTGTCATTTACAGGAAAATGTTATCCATTGCTCACATTATTCAATTCAAACTTGTAAAGGGGTTTGCAAAAAAACTGAATCAAAGACATTATATAACAACCGTGTTAATAAAGCAATTAAATTTCTTCAAAAACACTCTAAAGATGTGATCTTAAAACAACCAGGAAGAAATAAAAATGAGGAGGCGTTTATAATGATTAAAAGTAGCATTTATCGTGGATATGGTTTCATTGATAAAAATGAACAAATTAATTCTTCGGAAGATTTGGAACCATTTCTAATTTCACAAAAAGATAATGCTGACATTCAGCGAATCTTAAAAAAAACACTTTTACAAAATCAATTTAAAACTATCACTAATAAATCTTTAGAGGAATTATTATAAGATATTTTAATAAAGTTGATGTTTTTCAAAAAATTATTTCATTTCGTTAAGCATTTGAGATACCAATAAATGACACTACGCACATTTTATATAACCTAACTAAAAACAAAAACCCTACAGCTAAAATGAACTGTAGGGATATGGAATTGATTAATTTTTTAAGTGATCGCGACAGGATTCGAACCTGTGACCGTCTGCTTAGAAGGCAGATGCTCTATCCAACTGAGCTACGCGACCATAATAAAGAAGAAAATCTTTTTATTTTCCGGTGCGCAAATATAAAATTAACTATATATCTAACCAAAAGAAATGTTTATTTATTTTATAGGATGGTTTTTATGATTTAAAGAAATATATTAGATAGCACTCTAACAAACAAAACCTACACTTATAAGTTTGAAGTTATTATTTTTATTATATTAGTTTCCCTACAACTAAAACTATTTATATTGAACCTTACAAAACTTATACTTTTTAGTTTACTTTTTTTCACTAAAACTATTATACTATCCCAAGAAAGTCCTCCTATAGAGATCTTTACTCCTAAGGATTATGGTGGAGAAACTCAGAACTGGTCAATATCGCAATCAAAAGAAAAATATATTTATGTTGCGAACAATAAAGGCTTACTCGAATATAATGGTGCTAATTGGCAGCTTTATCTATCTCCCAACGAAACCATAATTAGGTCTGTTAATGTAATTGATGATTTAATTTATACGGGAGCTAATAGTGAATTTGGGTATTGGCAACGAAACGAATTGGGCTTGCTATATTACACTTCACTGTCTAAAAACCTTGAAATAAATTTTTTGGAGGATGAGGAGTTTTGGAATATTGTAAGTATAGACGAATATATCTTATTTCAATCTTTAAAAAGAATCTATATCTATAATAAATCTAATCATTCTTTCAATACAATTGATTCTGAAACTATAATATATAAGATATTTAAAGTAGATGAAACTATTTATTTTCAAAAAACCAAGGATGGAATTTATAAAATTGAAAATGGTAAACCAAAATTGGTTTCTAACGATCCCGTAATACAAAATAATAGACTGGTCAATATTTTTAGTTCAGACGAAAAGCTTTTAATAGAAACGGAAAATAATGGCTTTTACACACTTGAAATAGATACGCTATCAAAATGGGATATTCCTGCCAATGAAACTCTTTCAGAAATCAGTGTATTCCGCAGCATCCAATTGAAAGATAAAAGTTTCATTTTAGGCACAAGATCCAACGGCATTCTACATTTAACACAAGAAGGAGAAATCGACTATAATATTGATACCATTCATGGTTTAGGAAATAACACGGTGCATTGGGTATTTGAGGACGAAGAAGCCAATATATGGTTGGCATTGGAAAATGGGATTAATTGTATAAACGTAAAATCTCCTTTTAGTATTTACAACGATAAAGATGGCAAAATAGGAACCGTTCATACATCCATTGTTTTTAACGATATACTATACTTAGGAACCAATCAAGGACTATTTTATAAACGCTTGGAAAGTAATAATGATTTTAAATTGTTAGAAAGTATACAGGAAGCTGTTTGGTGTTTGGTAGAAATAGATGATGAATTATTTTGTGGACATGACACTGGAACCTCTATAGTAAGAAATACGTCGTCTGAAAAAATAAGTGGCAACCAACAAGGAACTTGGTCTATTAAACCTATCAATGGAAGAGATGATTTACTTTTGCAAGGAAATTATGATGGGCTTTACATCCTTCAAAAATCAGATGGTACATGGAAATTTAGGAATAAAATTAACGGCTTTGATAATTCAAGTAAATTTTTTGAGATATTTAATAACCAAATTTTTGTAAGTCATGAATATAAAGGTGTTTTCAAGATTAAAACCGACCCTGATTTTTTTAAAGCCATAGAGGTTGAAAAAAATCCTTCATTTACCCAAGAAATAAATTCTAGCTTAATAAAATACAATAATGAATTACTTTACACCTTTAGGGAAGGAGTACACAAGTATGATAGCATAAATAATAATTTTGTTAAGGATACATTACTAAGCAAATTATTTAATAAAGAAGAATACACCTCTGGAAAACTTTTATTTAACAAAAAGACGAATACCCTTTGGTGTTTTTCTAAAAAAAATTTAAACTATTTATCCCTTGGCAAACTTAGTAACATCCCAAAAATCAATAAAATACCATTTTCAAAGTCTTTACCTAGGGGCTTAACAGGATACGAGAATATGTCCTATTTAAATAATAAAAAATATTTAATAGGCACTTCAACTGGTTTCATTATTTTAGATTTAGACAAATTAAAAAGTAATCCCTACACTATTACCATTAATTCAATATCAAAAAACTGTATAAATTGTCCAGATGTTATAGTTAATAAAAAAAGTAAAGGCTCTTTTGAAAATAAAGAAAATAATATAGCCTTTTCATTTAGTGTTCCTGAATTTGAAAAATATCTTGATACCGAATACCAGTATCGTCTAGATGGAATGTATCAAGATTGGAGTGAGTGGTCTGAAAATTCCATGGCAGTATTTGAAAACTTACCTTACGGAAATTATACCTTTAAAGTAAGATCAAGAGTTGGAAATACGCTTACAAAAAACATAGAATCTTACAGCTTTAAAATAAAACGTCCATGGTTTTTATCAAATGTAATGATTGCTATTTACATTCTATCTATTTTACTGTTTTCAATATTCATGCATAACGCATATAAAAGATACTACAAAAAACAAAGGGAAAAACTTTTACAAAAAACATTGCAAGAGTTAGAACTAAAGGAGTTAGAAAACAAGCAACAGCTTATGAAATTCAACAATGATAAATTGAGACAGGATATAGAAAGTAAAAACAGAGAACTTGGAATTTCAACAATGAGCTTGATTAAAAAGAATGAATTTTTAAATACTATAAAAAAAGAATTACAAAAAGAACAAAACAATAATGGTGTTAAAAAAGTTATCAAGATCATTGATAGAAATTTAAACGATAATGATGATTGGCATTTATTTGAGGAAGCATTTAATAATGCGGACAAAGATTTCCTTAAGAAAATAAAGAACTTACACCCTTCTTTAACCTCAAATGATTTGCGCCTCTGTGCATATTTGAGATTAAATTTATCATCCAAAGAAATAGCTCCTCTACTTAACATTTCCCCGAGAAGCGTTGAAGTTAAACGCTACAGGCTTAGAAAAAAGATGGATTTATCGCATGAATCTAGCTTAACAGACTATATTTTAAAAATTTAATAACAATACAGACTAGTTTAACTCCTATACAAAACCACAACATTACCATATTATTAAATTAACAGATTAATTAAAACCATCAATGTTTACGGTACAAAAAGACCATACAACTAGTTTATTGTTAAAAAAATAATACAATTATTACCATGTATATTTTTTGTTGCGGTATTTTTTGTTGATTTCGTATTTAATTTAATAAATTTAGCTTCCCACAAATCTTTTCAAATATTAAACCACAACACAAGCATGTTGAAGTTTAATTAATATTATTGACCAATTTAAATTATATAAAACTATGAAAAACAATTTTCTAAGATTAGTGCTCTTCTTATTCACTATTTGCATGTACTCTCAGGTGAGTAAGGTGTCAGTAGTAAAAAATGACGAAGGGATGAAATTAGTGGTAAATGGACAAGATTTCATGATTAACGGTATGAACTGGGATTATGTTCCAATTGGTACCAACGTGGTAGATGCTAAATTCTACGAAAAACCAGACGATATTATAAAAGCTGGTCTCGACGCTGAAATGGCACTTTTGCAGAACATGAATGTCAATGTTATACGTCAATATACTGGTGTACCAGCCAAATGGGTTAAATATATATATGAGAGGTATGGTATTTACACCATGTTAAATGACTCTTTTGGTAGATATGGTTTAACTATAGATGGCGTATGGACCCCAATTACTGACTATAAAGATCCTCGCACAAAAGAGTTGTTAATGTCAGAAATAACCAATATGGTAACCGAGTACAAAAATGTACCGGGTATATTACTCTATCTTATAGGTAATGAGAACAATTATGGTCTGTTTTGGCAAGGTGCTGAAACAGAAGATTTCCCTGAAGGTCAAGAAAAGATAGATGCCGTTGGAGAACTTAGAGGGAGACCCATGTATAAATTAATGAATGAAGCTGCTAAAGCTATGAAAGCTATAGATGAAAACCACCCTGTCGCTATTTGTAATGGAGATGTTTTATTTATAGACATCATTGCTGATGAATGTAAAGACATCGATATCTATGGAACCAATGCTTACCGCGGGGTTTCATTTGGTGATATGTTTCAAGTTGTTAAGGATAAACTTAATTTACCTATTATGTTTACCGAATTTGGTTCAGATGCTTTTAATGCCATCGAAAATGCTGAAGATCAAAAAATGCAAGCCTATTATAATGTAGAAAACTGGAAAGAAATCTATCAAAATGCTGCTGGCTTAGGCAAAGTTGGAAATTCCATTGGAGGATTTACCTTCCAATTTTCTGATGGTTGGTGGAAAGCGGGATTTGACGATAGAAAAGATGCCGATACTCACCAAACAGAATCTACCTGGAATGCGGGTGGATATACGATTGATCAAGCATATCCAGGCGCTAACAACATGAATGAAGAGTGGTTTGGTATCTGTGCAAAGGGTCCAACGAATCAAAGAGGATTATACACATTATATCCAAGAGCTTCTTATTACGCTTTAAAAGATGTACATAGTCTGGATGTATATGCAGAAGGTGTTGATGCTGAATTTGTAGAAAATTTCTTTAAGAAAGTAAATTTAATGGATGCCGTTTTAAGAGCAAGAGGCGACAAAGCAGCATTAGGCGGTGGAGACTCAGAAAAACTAAGACTTAGCGAATTCAGTGCTAGATTTAGCACATTCAATACAGGAGGTTCCTTATTAACTACACCTACACAAGCAGACCCCGATGAGCCCAATGCTTTTCCAAATAGAACTGGATTTGACCACATGCAATCTTACTTTATTGGAGTGGAAGCAAAACCAACTGCGAGCGTGAGAGCGAATGTAAATTTCAATATTGTAGGTAATGTAGCTACAAATCCAATTGATCAAATATTTTATGAAAATGTCTCTAGACCTGTTACTGTTCAAGGCGCTACTGGAGAAGATGTTGTTTTAACTGATAACAATAGAGTTCGAGTGTATCAAGCAGAGTTTGAATGGAATACTAAGAAATTTGACTTTAGAGGATTTTATAGAACCGGTCATTATCACTGGGGTTATGAAGGTGATTTCTTTAATTTATATCCGGAATCTAACTATGGTCCGAATTTAGACATCTATAATGGTGAAATTCTAGGGATGGAAATTGATGGTAAAGGTTCATTAGCAGGATTTAAGGCCGCTATAGGACCGCAACTATGGTGGGGAGCCAACCCAGCTATGTTGTTAAAATATAGAAAGAAAGTAGGACATTGGGACATCACAGGTATATACCACAAAGATTTTGATGAGTCACTAAATTCTGTGCTTTTCTTTGGAGGAGGTAAAGATGTTCCTCTTGATGAGAATGGCAGACGTGTTTTAAATGCAGACCAAGTTCGTAGTGGTGTGATTCCAGCATGGCCAACAGAAAGAGCTACGGTTGTTTTTGAAAGAGAATTCGGAAAAGTAGAGCTAACCGTAGGAGGAATTTGGGGAGGAAGACCTTTAAATGGAATTTCATACCAAGATATAGATGGTAATGGAAATGTTGTTGAAGATAAAATTAAATCTTCAGATAACTGGGGAGGTAAAGGAAAATTAACGTATGCAGGAGGCAAATTCAATTGGTATGCTCAAGGTTCTATCATGGGCTTAGTTGCCAATGGAGGCTTTGATCAAACACAGACTTTTACTGGATGGAAATTAAAGGATAGTGGTAGTGGCAATATGGCTAACTTTTTAACAGGTTTTACATTTGCTGTTGGAGACTTACAAATAGCTCCAAACTTTATGTACCAACAACCTTTAGTTGACCCCATGCCAAATGGAGGTGCTGCACCTGGCAGATTAAGAAATGTGATAGATGATCCGTTTGCGGTAAGAAATGGAAACAGAAAAACAACAGCCGGAGAAATTCTATTTACTTACGATCCAACACCTGCTACTTGGATGTATGCATGGGATAACGATAGAGCTGAAGATGCACCATTTGCCATAAGTGCCGGATTTGTATTCCGTAATCTGCCTACAACCATGGACTCTCATATTGGTTTTAATGAAAACCGTAATTTCTTTGCCTTTGGTCAATCTGTTCCAGCGCAAAATTTATGGGAAGCACATACCCGTATGGTTTCTAAACTCGGTCGCGACTTTGGAGTCGTTGGGAACTTCTATTATGGAAACGGACAAGCCAATGGTGACTCGGACAGAACCATTACTAGGTTTGGAGCTGATATTAGAGCTATCCACAAGAAAATGAAAATCAATTCTCACATAAAAGTGAATGATTGGGGGCCTTTTGATTATCATAGGGATTTCAACCTAACCTTCCCAATGCAATTAATGTTAGATATATCCAGCACCATTAGTAAACCAGATTGGTTTATCTTGCCTACCACTCAAATTGGGGTGCGTGGAACTTGGAGATCCTTAAATCAGTTTTCACCAAGATATAGCCCTAACGCAGTTAATGAAGAATCGTTTCCACCTGAGCAAATAATTAGTTCCGTTGGATTTCCAAATGGTTCAGAATGGGAAATCATGACATACATTCAAATAAACCTAGGAAAATAATAACATATGATTTTAAATCGCTTAAAAATCACACTTTTCCAAGGATTCATTTTCTGCACAATTTTTAGTTGTGAAAGAGAAGTTTCTGAGGATGCTGTATTGGCTAGTTTTCCTAAAACAGGTGAGGTTTTTATGGACGGTTTTAGTTCTGGGCTAGAGTATGCTGCTTTTGGCAATTCCAAGTTCACTGCTTTTGAAGTAGATACAGAGGTTGCATATAAGGGAAGTGCATCCATGCGTTTTGATGTTCCTAATGCAGGGGACCCTTTAGGTCCCTATGCAGGAGGTACTTTCAGAGATTTGGGCGGTCGAGACTTATCTGGTTACGATGCTTTAACTTTTTGGATAAAATCTTCACAAGCGGGTACCATAAATGACATAGGATTCGGTAATGACTTCGAAACATCAAAAAATTTGGTATCGTTAAGTAATTTAAGAGTAGGAACTAAATGGGCAAAAGTGATTATTCCATTACCAGAACCTTCACAATTAAAACTTGAAAAAGGATTGTTTTGGTATGCGGAAGGCCCTGAAAATGGCGATGGATATACTTTTTGGATTGATGAATTAAAATTTGAAAAGTTAGAAACACTTGGTCAATTCAGAACATCAATTTATGAAGGTGAAGACAAATCGATGATTGGGTTTGTGAATTCACAAGTTAAAGTAGATGGTTTAATACAAACTGTTAACCTAGATTTAGGCATCGATCAAACCACACAAATAGCGCCTTCTTATTTTGATTTTTACACGTCTGACACCAATGTAGCAACGGTAAACGACCTTGGTATTGTTAGTATCCATAATGTAGGAAATGCAAAAATTACTGCCACCTTCAATGGAAAAGAAGTACCCGGATCGTTAACCATTGAAGCCATTCCATTTGAAACGGCACCAGACCCTGAATATAGTGCTGATAGTGTTATTTCTGTTTATAGTGACGCTTATAACAA
The DNA here is from genome assembly GCF_039543505.1 of Litoribaculum gwangyangense. Taxonomy (NCBI): domain Bacteria; kingdom Pseudomonadati; phylum Bacteroidota; class Flavobacteriia; order Flavobacteriales; family Flavobacteriaceae; genus Litoribaculum; species Litoribaculum gwangyangense. The sequence goes on from NZ_BAABJW010000002.1 coordinate 757,015, forward strand.
TATAAATGTTGATTATTTAAATGGATATTGGCAACCGTACCAAACAACGGAATCTTCAGAAATTACCATAAATGGTAATAGCATGATTAACTATACAAAATTCAATTTCGTTGGTGTTCAGTTTACAAATCCAACAATAGACGCTACTAATATGAGGTACATGCATATAGATTTATATACAACAACCCCTATTATTGCGCCTACCGTAATGTATATAGACTTAATAGATTTTAATCCGCCAAATTCAAGAGCAGGTGCTGTATTTAATAGCACGGTTTTAGTGTCACAACAATGGATGTCTCTTGAAATAGACCTAAATACTCTGGGCCTTGCGCGCAGAGATAGACTGGCACAAATTGTGCTTAATAGTGCTTCAACTTTAAATAATATATATGTAGACAATATTTATTTTCATAACTAGTGAAAATATTTTACAAAAACTTAAAATTAAAAAAAATGAAAAAAAGAAGATTTATTTATTTAAAAATGGTATTCCTTTTAGCGTTGGTTTCTGTTATCAATGTTAGTTGTGAAAGAGAACTTTCGGATGACGTTGTTCCAGCAAAATTTCCGAATACTGCAGAAATATTTACTGATAACCCTGTAGGATTAACAGATCAGTTTTTTGTATCATTCGATCCAGCAACTGGAGCCAATGTAGATGGATTTGGTGTGGACGATAATGTGGCTTATGAAGGTAAATCATCCATTAGAATTGATGTACCTTCAAGCACGGACCCTGCTGGAGGGTATATAGGTGGTATTTTTAGAGATCGTGGTGCGGGCAGAGATTTAACTGGTTATAATGCACTTACGTTTTGGGCCAAAGGTTCTACCACAGCAACCATAGGTGATATAGGCTTCGGAACAACTTTTGGAGACGATTTACCGCTAGATTTTTTAGATGAAACCTATGCAGTTTCTGCGAAAAATATTCAACTATCTACAGATTGGCGTAAATATATAATTCCAATACCAGATCCATCCAGACTAGTTAAAGAAACAGGATTATTTCTTTTTGCAGCGGGATCGGATAGTACTGGTGGTTTGGGGTACACTTTTTGGATAGACGAACTTAAATTTGAAAACCTAGGAACCATAGGTCAAGCAAGACCTTTTATAAACCAAGGTTTGGATTCAAATGGGGCGGCTTTTGTTGGTGAAAACTTGATAGTTACTGGAGTTGGAGTGACTTCAAACTTAGCAAATGGACAAAATATAAGTGTAATAGCTTCTCCTAATTATTTTACGTTTTCATCGTCAAATCCTAGTGTAGCGCGTGCTGAAGGTAGCCAAGTTTCATTAGTTGGTGAAGGTACTACTACAATTACCGCGAAATTAGGTACTACCGATGCTGATGGTTCTTTAGAAATTAGCTCAATAGGTTTGGCCCCAACGCCAACTTTAGATCCTTCCAGAGTAATTTCTATATTCAGTGATGCTTACACTAATAGACCTGTCGACTACTTCAACGGGTATTGGAATTTTTCTACAACACAAGGTCAGGACGATATCAATATAAATGGTAACAAAATTATCAAATATACCGCGCTGAATTTTGTGGGCACAGAATTTCAAGGCGCTAAAACGATTAATGCTTCCCAAATGACGCATTTTCATATAGATATATTTGTAGAAAACACACTTAAACCTGGCGATTTTATCAGAATCATTTTGCAGGATTTAGGAGCAGATAATGTTTTTGGAGGCGGCAATGATAGAGCGGGCTCAATTACTTTAACAAGTACAAGTGCAACTCCTTTGGTAAACGGAAGTTGGATAAGTGTAGATGTTCCATTTTCAAGTTTCCCTACTTTAACTACGCGCTCTAATTTAGCGCAACTAGTATATGTAACAGAAGGGACTAATCCGAATGCAACTGGATCAATAACAAATATTTTTATAGATAATATTTATTTCCACAATTAATAAAAGCTTTCAAACACAAAAAATTTTTAATATGAATTTTATAAATAAGTTTAAAACAGAAACATATAAATTATTATATATCTTAACTCTATCTGTTGTGGTTTTTAGCTGTGAAACGGATGATACACAAACGGTAACTACCTTTAATAAGCTAGTTATGGCCGATGAGTTTGATACGGATGGAAGTCCTAATTCTGGATTATGGACCAACTGGATAGGAACGGCTTTTAATAATGAATTACAATATTATACCGATAGGCCTGAAAACATTAAAGTTGAAGATGGTATGCTACATATTACGGCAAGGAAAGAAAATTTCAATGGGTCTCAATACACGTCAGCTCGTATAGAAACGAAAGGTCTATTTGCACAAAGATATGGCCGTTTTGAAGCCCGTATAAAATTACCTTGGGGTAAAGGTTTTTGGCCAGCATTTTGGCTATTAGGAAATAATATAGATGAGGTTACATGGCCTTTCTGTGGTGAAATCGACATTATGGAGAATAGGGGTCAAGAGCCAACCATAGTTCACGGCAGTGTTCATGGTCCGGGATATTCTGCGTCCAAAGCCATAACTAAAACATATGATTTACAGAACGATCGCTTAGATACCGATTTTCATGTTTATGGAATAGAATGGGGTGAAAACTATATTAATTATTACATAGATGATGTTTTATATAATCAAATTACCCCTGACGACTTGCCAACAACTCCTCTTCCTGAAGAAGCTTGTGACGAATTAACGGCACAAGAATGTTTTTCATTAAATAGAACTTGGAACCAATGGGTTTTCGATCAACCATTTTACATCATCATCAACTTGGCTGTTGGTGGAGATTTTCCTGGATCTCCAAACGCCGAAACTATTTTTCCACAAACTATGTTAGTGGACTACGTGCGTGTTTACACTAAGTAGTAAGAGCCCAATTAAAAAAAGGTTAATCACCCATTTTATGATTAACCTTTTTTGTTAAAACTCAATATCAAATAAATGAGCAATACGAATCACACAGAAGAATCTAAAGTAATATCAGATCAACCAGAAGTTATAAAAGGGGAATTGGTAACCTTTGAAAATGAGTTGTTTTACAAAATTTCCAATAGTGATGCTATGCGGCCCTTTTTTATGAGCATCGTAAGCGACTCCAATCATTGGATGTTTATTTCTAGTAATGGTGGTTTGACAGCTGGAAGGAAAAATGCTGAATATTCACTATTTCCTTATTACACAGATGATAAAATAACCGAATCTGCTGAAATTACAGGAAGTAAAACTATTTTTCAAATACATTCAAACAATCAAACCATCATTTGGGAACCTTTTTCAATACGCCAAATGGGCATTTATAAAGTATCAAGAAATCTTTATAAAAATACTTATGGTAATAAAATTGTATTTGAAGAAGTCAATCATGATTTAGGCCTAACGTTTCAATACCAATGGAATTCCAGTAATCAGTTTGGCTTTGTTAAAAAGTCTAAACTTATAAATAATTCCAAATCTAAAAAAACAATTACCGTTTTGGATGGTTTACAAAATATTCTGCCAAATGGTGTAACAGCAGATACACAGGCTATACGTAGTAATTTGGTTGACGCTTATAAAAGAAGCGAATTAATGCCCGAAACTGGTTTGGGTATTTATGCATTAAGCGCTATTATAGTTGATAAAGCAGAACCTAGCGAAGCTTTAAAAGCTAATATTGTATGGTCATCAGGTTTGAAAAATGCAACCTATCTCGTGTCTTCTGTCCAATTGGATAAATTTAGAAAAGGGCAATCTGTCACACAAGAAGAAGACATTAAGGCTGAAAAAGGCGCTTATTTTATTTCCTCTACAATTGACCTTAATGTTGATTCTGACAAGACATGGATGTTTGTAGCTAACGTTAATCAATCTATAACTGGTGTCAATGAAACTGCTGAAACTATAAAAAAAGAAAATAATTTATTTGAAATTGTACAAACGGATATTAATACTGGTACAAGAAGATTAATCAATCTCACGGCTGCTTCAGATGGATTGCAATTTACGGCGGATTCATTGATAAATACGCGTCATTTTTCGAATACCCTTTTCAATATTATGCGTGGTGGTATTTTTGATGATGGTTATAATATTGAAAAACAAGACTTTACAAAATATCTTGCAAAGGCCAATAAATCACTTTTCTCAACAAAAGAAGAACAATTAAATACACTTCCAGAAGTTTTCTCGCTCGATTATTTAAAAAATTTGGCAGAGGATGATAACGATAGTAATTTTAAAAGACTCTGTTTTGAATACTTACCCTTAAAATTTAGTAGAAGGCACGGAGATCCAAGCAGGCCATGGAATAAATTTTCGATAAATACAAGAAGTGAAATTGATGGCTCTAAAATATTGGATTATGAAGGTAACTGGAGAGATATATTCCAAAATTGGGAAGCTTTAGCCCATTCGTACCCAGAATATATAGAAAGTATGATTCATAAGTTTTTAAATGCTACCACATTTGAAGGCTATAACCCATACAGAGTAACAAAAGATGGTTTTGATTGGGAAATTATTGAAGAAAACGACCCTTGGTCATACATAGGGTATTGGGGTGACCACCAGATAATCTATCTCTTAAAATTCTTGGAGATTATAGAAAACCACTACCCTAGCCTATTAGAAAAACGTTTTACCCAAGAAATTTTTGTATATGCCAATGTTCCTTATAAAATTAAAAGTTATGAGGACACTTTGGTTAACCCAAAAGACACCATAGATTTTGATCATAAATTAGATGTAGAAATCAATAAAAACAAAGAAGTATTAGGAGCAGATGGAGCCTTGTTAAAAAATAAAAATTCTGATATCCACAAGGTTAATTTAATTGAGAAATTACTGGCCACAGTGCTTGCAAAAGTCTCAAATTTCATTCCGGAAGGCGGTATTTGGTTAAATACGCAAAGACCCGAGTGGAATGATGCTAATAATGCCTTAGTTGGTAACGGAGTATCTATGGTTACGCTTTGTTATTTAAATCGCTTTTTTAATTTCTTTGAAAAAGTAGTTTCAAAATCTGGAACCAATTCCGTAAAAGTATCTGATGAATTATTAGTCTTTTTTAACGAGGTTTTTGAAACATTAAAGAATAACAAAAATATACTTTCAGGCAAGGTTTCTAATAAAGACCGAAAAACGGTGTTAGACGGCGTTGGATTGGCAGGTAGTAAATACCGCATGACTATTTATAAGGAGGGTTTTTCTGCTAAAAAATCATCGGTACTTAAAACAGATCTTTTAGACTTTATTAAACTCACTAAAGCATATTTACAACATACTATTGATGCCAATAAACGCTCTGATAATATGTATCATGCCTATAACTTAATGACCGTTGAAAATGATAATGAAGTTTCTATTTCATATTTATCCGAAATGTTGGAAGGACAGGTAGCAGCCTTAAGTGCTGGCCATCTGTCTCCAAAAGAAGCTTTAGATTTATTAGATGGCTTAAAAAATAGTGCATTATTTAGAGATGATCAATACAGTTATATTTTATATCCAAATAAAGAACTACCGAGATTCGATAAAAAGAATAATATTCCTTCTGAAAAAGTTGAAAAATCAGAGTTATTAAAGGTTTTGATTTCCAATGGAAATACTCAAATAATAGAGAAAGATGTTTTGGGTCAATACCATTTTAACGGTAATTTTAATAACGCAAATAGCTTAAAACAAGCGCTAACCAACTTACCAAAACAATATCAAACTCTTGCATCAAAAGACAAGGAATTATTACTAAATATTTTTGAAGATATTTTTGATCATAAGTCCTTTACAGGCCGTTCAGGAACTTTCTTTGGTTATGAAGGCTTAGGGTCTATTTACTGGCATATGGTATCAAAATTATTACTTGCAGTTCAAGAGAACTGTTTGCTTGCTGTAAACAACAATGAAAGTGAAGTAATAATAGGCAAGCTTTTAGACCATTATTATGAAATTAATGCTGGAATTGGTGTTCATAAATCGCCAGAATTATATGGCGCATTCCCAACTGACCCCTATTCGCACACTCCTGCAACCAAAGGCGCTCAACAACCTGGGATGACAGGACAAGTAAAAGAAGATTTATTAAGTCGTTACGGAGAATTAGGCGTATTTGTCGATCAAGGTATTTTATATTTTAATCCCAGATTGTTAAGGAAACAAGAGTTTTTAAAAGAAAAAGCTGTTTTTAGTTATACCAACATTCAAAATGAAGTCATGGAAATGGAATTGAAAAAGGACGCATTGTGTTTTAGTTATTGTCAAATTCCCATTGTTTATACACTTTCTAATTCCAATAGTATTGTTGTAGATTACAATAACAATGACAGTAAAACATTTAATGGTTTGAGTTTGGATGAGGAAACCTCGAAATCTATTTTTGAAAGAGAAGGAAAAATAAAAACAATTACAGTTTCTATTAATAAGTAAACCAAAATACATCCCCAATTAATTAAAATTATTGTCTTATCATTCTGAAAAAACTATAGAGATAAGGAATAAGTATAAAAATAAGAAAAGTGAATAAACTTAAACATATGACGGCAGCAGAAATTTTAGGTAATCCCGATTATTTAGCAATTTCCTACGGTGGCTACAGGCAGAAAACCAGAGATATTCAACCTACCATTTCCCAACTTAAAGAAGATATGAAAATTTTAGCGGCTATGGGCGTTAAAATTTTAAGAACATATAATTTACAGTTACCACAAGCCCCTAATATATTAAAAGCCATAACTGAATTAAAAAAAGAGAACCCCTCTTTTGAAATGTATGTGATGTTAGGTGTTTGGATTGATTGCCAAAATGCTTGGACAGATATGGTACCCAATCATGATGTGGAAAGTGAAAATAATGCTGGTGAAGTTGACAGAGCAGTAGCCCTAGCTAAAGCCTATCCAGATATCGTTAAAATTATTGCTGTTGGAAACGAAGCTATGGTGCGATGGGCTACTAGTTATTTTGTACGTCCTAACGTTATTTTAAAATGGGTTAATCATTTACAAAAATTAAAGAAAAATGGAGAGCTTCCTAAAGACTTATGGATAACCAGTTCCGATGATTTTTCATCATGGGGAGCTGGAGACCCAAGTTACCATTGTGAAGATTTAACCAATCTTATTAAGGCCGTAGATTATATCTCTATGCACACTTATCCTATGCACAATTCTCATTATAACCCTGATTTTTGGTTAGTTCCTGAAAACGAACATAGCTTATCAGATTTTGAAAAAATTGAGTCTGTGATGCAAAGGGCATTAAATTTTGCAACGGATCAATACGAAGCTGTTGTTAAATATGTGAAAAGTCTTGGGGTTAACAAACCTGTGCATATTGGTGAAACGGGATGGGCTACCATTTCGAATGAACACTATGGTGCTAGTGGATCTAAAGCTGCTGACGAATATAAATCGGGCCGATATTTTCAACTTATGAGAGAATGGAGTTATAAAGCAAAGGTTTCTTGTTTTTATTTCGAAGCATTTGATGAGCAATGGAAAGACGCCAATAATCCTGGTGGCTCTGAAAACCATTTCGGACTTATAAACCTGAAGGGAGAAGCAAAATATGCGATTTGGGATTTAGTTGACCGTGGTGTTTTCAATGGATTAACGAGAGACGGTAAAAAAATATCTAAAACTTATAAAGGAAAAAAGGAAAAATTATTATCAGAGGTTCTAGTTCCTCCTTTGAAAACAGAAGCAACTTATAATTATTAGTTATGAAAAATTATGTATCAATCATAAGAAATTGCATACTGGTTTTTTTAATCAGCTTTCTATGGTCTTGTGGTAAAGTTAAAAATAATAATGTGAATCAAGTAGCGGAAAAAAATCAATTAACGGCAAAAGATATTCTAGGGAATCCAAACTATTTAGCAATGTCTTATGGAGGCTACAGGTATCCAGATCACAGCATAGAGCCTACTCTAGATGAACTAAAGGAAGATATGAAAATCCTACACGCTTTAGGCATCAGGATTGTTCGAACCTACAAAGTACATTTACCTCAGGCCCAAAATCTTTTAAAAGCTATCAGCGAAATAAAAGAAACAGATCCTAGCTTTGAAATGTATGTTATGCTTGGTGCATGGATTGACTGCAAAAACGCTTGGACGGACCAAGAGCCCATTCATAATATAGAAAGCGAAGATAACAAACCACAAATAGAAAAAGCTGTAGCATTGGCCAATCAATACCCTGATATCGTCAAAGTGATAGCCGTTGGCAATGAGGCTATGGTGAAATGGGCTGTAAGTTATTATGTAGAACCTTGGATCATATTAAAATGGGTCAATCACCTGCAAACTTTAAAGAATGAAGGTAAACTCCCTAAAGATTTATGGGTAACCAGTTCAGATAATTTTGCTTCTTGGGGAGGCGGAGGTGAAGAATATCATGTGGAAGATTTAAATAAATTAATTGAAGCTGTCGATTTTCTTTCTGTACATACTTACCCAATGCATGACACCCATTACCAGCCAGAATTTTGGTTAAATCAAGAAGGTTTGGAAGGTAAAACCGATATGGAAAAAATTGAACTTTCAATGCTCAGAGCTAAGGAGTACGCCATAACCCAATACGAAAATGTTAAGAAATACATGGAAAATCTTGGTGTTAACAAACCCATTCATATTGGCGAAACGGGATGGGCCAGTTATTCTTCAGGTTATTATGGTACGAATGGCTCAAAAGCTTGTGATGAATACAAAGAAGCGCTCTATTATAAACATATGAGAGACTGGACAAACGAAGCTGGGATGTCTTGTTTTTATTTTGAAGGATTTGATGAACCATGGAAAGGTGGCGATAATTCTGGGAATTCTGAAAAACATTTTGGATTATTCACTGTTGATGGTAAAGCCAAATATGTTCTTTGGGATGCCGTAGATAAAGGCATATTTGAAGGATTAACAAGGAATGGAAATCCAATAACTAAAACGTACGATGGTAATAAAAATGAGTTGATGAAAGATGTTGAGGTACCTCCCACTGCGGAAGAATGGCATGCAATAAAACAACATTAAAGAGTACAAACCTAATGAACGAAATAAAAAAAATAGCATTTTTCTTAGTAACGTTGGTTATGGTAAGTTGTAATATGGAAAACAAAACATTGGTTCTAGAAGTATATGAAACTTCGGCTAGCGGAAATAAACTAACTCGGTTAAAGGAATTCAAATCTAATGATAGCACTACGGTTATTAAATTAAATCCGAACCAAACTTTCCAAACCATAACAGGCTTTGGAGGTGCCTTTACAGAGTCCTCAGCATATTTATTAAATAAGTTAAGCACCGAGAATCGCAAAAAGATTATTGATGCTTATTTTAGTAAAGATGGTGCTAATTACTCATTAACCAGAACCCACATGAATTCCTGTGATTTTTCATTGAGTAATTACTCTTACGCGCCTATTGAAGGTGATAAAGAGCTAGAACATTTTAATATTCAAGAGGATAAGGCCGATTTAATACCCTTTATAAAAGAAGCCTTGGCGGCATCAACTGATGGGTTTAAAATTTTTGGATCTCCATGGACAGCTCCTCCGTGGATGAAAGATAATAATAAATGGGTTGGAGGTAAGTTACTTCCAGAATATTATGATACGTGGGCTTTATTTTTCTCAAAATATGCAGATGCCTATAAAGCAGAAGGTATTGATATATGGGGCTTTACTGTTGAAAACGAACCTTTAGGTAATGGTAATAATTGGGAAAGTATGCATTACACTCCTGATGAAATGACTCATTTCGTACAGAATTATTTAGGCCCCAAATTGGAAGCCGATGGAAAAGGGAATTTGAAAATTTTGGGTTATGATCAAAATAGAGAACATTTAAAAGAATGGGTAGATTCACAATTTAAGAATGAGGAAACCTCCAAATATTTTGATGGAACAGCTATTCATTGGTATGCAAGTACCTACGATTATTTCCCTGAAGAATTGCAATATGCACATGACAAAGCGCCTTCCAAACTTTTAATACAATCAGAAGCCTGCGTTGATGCTGAAGTTCCGGTATGGAAAGATGATGCTTGGTATTGGAAAAAAGAAGCGACCGATTGGGGTTGGGATTGGGCACCTGAAGAAGATAAACATTTACACCCTAAGTATGCTCCTGTTAACCGCTATGCGAGAGATATTATTGGGTGTCTAAATAATTGGGTAGATGGATGGGTAGACTGGAATATGGTTCTTGACAAACAAGGTGGTCCAAACTGGTTTAAAAACTGGTGTATAGCACCAGTTATTGTAGATCCTGATAAAGATGAAGTCTATTTTACACCACTGTATTTCACCATGGCGCATTTCAGTAAATTCATAAGACCTAATGCTAAAGTAATTGGGGTTGAAAATTCCGATAAAAATTTAATGGTTACAGCAGCTGAAAACCCTGATGGGTCGATTGCCGTTGTTGTCTTTAATGAAATGGAAACCCCTAGCGGTATTCAATTGACTTTAAATGACCAATCCGTAGAATTTACTATTGATGCTAAAGCCATTCAAACTATTGTAATTCCTAAAAATATAAACTAACTAAAACTGAATAATTATGAAACATCATGTAACTCCCTTAAAAGATAGAGTGCCAATTGGTCAAAAAATGGCTTTTGGTGCTGGACATTTGGTATTAAACTTATTACCAGGAGCACTCGGCATATTTATGTTCTTTTTGCTTACTGCTTTCGGAATGGATCCTTTTTTAGCAGGTTTGTTAGGTGGTCTGCCAAGAATTTTTGACGCACTTACCGATCCGATAATGGGCTTTATTTCTGATAACACAAATTCCAGATGGGGTCGCAGAAGACCTTATATATTCGTGGGAGCTATTCTGAGTGGTCTATTTTTTATCGTATTGTGGCAATTAGACCCTGAAGATTCTGTAAACTATAACTTTTGGTATTTTTTAATAATGTCTATGGTTTTCCTAATAGGTAATACCATGTTCGCAACACCTTTAATTGGTTTAGGTTACGAAATGACTTCAGATTATAACGAACGTACACGTTTGATGGCCTTTTCACAAACCATAGGTCAAATTGCTTGGATGATCGTTCCATGGTTTTGGGTCCTTATTGCAGATCCAGATTTATTCGAATCTCAAGCGGTTGGTGTAAGACGACTATCCATTATCGTAGGTGCTATTTGTCTTCTTCTGGGTTTATTACCTGCCATTTTTTGTAAAGGTATAGACTCAGCTAACATGGAAAACAGAAAAGTAATTACGTTTAAAACGATGTTTTCAAATTTAAAAGATCTTTTTCAAGGGATTGTTCAAGTATCTAAAAACAAGCCTTTCATGAGACTTTGTGGTGCGACATTTTTGGTTTTTAACGGATTTCAGTTGGTAGCATCCTTTAGCTATTTTATCATTGTATTTTATATGTTTCAGGGCGATTATGGTGCGGCAGGTAACTGGCCAGCATGGTTTTCAACTATTACTGCCGTAGTAACAGCTTTTGCCGTCATACCAATAATTTCTGCCATGGCTAATAAATGGGGAAAACGCAATGCCTTCATTATGTCTACTGTTATTTCTATAGTTGGTTATTTATTAAAATGGTGGGGATTCAACCCTGATGAACCATTTTTAATATTTATGCCTATACCGCTTATGGCCTTTGGTTTAGGTGGTTTATTTACCTTAATGATGAGTATGACTGCCGATGTGTGCGATTTAGATGAGCTACGAAATGGGATGCCCCGAAAAGAAGGAACTTTTGGTGCTATTTACTGGTGGATGGTAAAATTAGGACAAGCATTAGCATTGGTATTAGGTGGTTTAGTATTAAAACTTGTTGGATTTGATCAAAATTTAACCATTCAATCGGCAGAAACCATGACGAATCTACGAATAGCAGATATCGTGATACCTGCTGCTACGGCAGCATTAGCCATTTGGGTGATGTGGAATTATAGTCTGAACGAAGAAAGAGCTAGAGAAATAAAAGAAGAATTAATAGAAAGAAGAGGAGAATTATAACTTTAAATAAAAATAAGATGTCATATAGAGGAGAACACGATTATTTGTTAAAAGATACCAACTATTCAGATTATACTGGTGTTGATTTTAGTAAATATTCATTAGAAGAGTTGCAAAAACTCTGGAGAAAAACACTTGAAAACGGAATGCATGGCTTATGTTTTAGTATGTATGAAGATGGTCAAGAGCCAGGCGATACGATAACAGAAGAACAAGTTGAACGAAGAATTAATATCATAAAACCATACACCAAATGGGTGCGCTCATTTTCTTGTATTGAAGGAAATGAACATGTACCTAGAATTGCGCATAAACATGGTTTAAAAACGATGGTGGGCGCTTGGTTGGGCGATGATATGGAAAAAAATGAACAAGAAATTGAGTCTTTAATTGAATTGGCCAAAGAGGGATGCGTGAGTATCGCTGCTGTTGGTAATGAAGTTTTATATAGAAATGATTTAACTTTAGACCAATTATTAGGCTACATTAAAAGGGTTAAAGAAGCCATTCCACATATCGAAGTAGGTTATGTGGATGCTTATTATGAATTTTCTGTGCACCCCGAATTGGTTAATATTTGCGATGTTATTTTAAGTAATTGCTACCCATTTTGGGAAGGTTGCCATATTGATGGTGCTTTAAACCATATGCAACGCATGTTTGGACAGGCTAGCGATGCTGGTCGAGGTAAAAAAGTAATTATCACCGAAACAGGGTGGCCTAGTGAAGGTCAAAGCCTAAGAGGTGCTATCCCTTCTGGAGAAAATGCCATGAAGTATTTTATAAATACACAATTGTGGTCAATGAAAGACAATGTTGAGATATTTTATTTTTCATCATTTGATGAATCTTGGAAAACGGGACCGGAAGGTGATGTTGGAGCTTACTGGGGCTTATGGGATAAACATGAAAAATTAAAATTTTAAAAAATAATTAACATTATTTAAAACACAACATTACCACAACAAATAATTGTAATAGCAAGAACAGAGGCAAAATTTAGCTTAATAATAACGATAATATACCAAAATTATCGTTGTAATACCTAAAAAACCTGTTTTCAAATTCACGAGTTTGTACAATGAATGTATGGGGTAAATTAACTGTTATTTTAAATAATATTAGTTAACTTTGATAAAACTGAATTTAATATTAACTACTAATTTTAATTAAAACTATTTTATTATGAAAAAAATTACTTTATTAATTTGCCTTTTTGTTTCATTTACTTGGGCACAGGCTGACTTAACTGTTACCGTAGATGTAAGTGAAATAGATCTTGGTACTGGTGGAATGAACATTGTTCATAATTACCAAAATCCAGCTTTTCAAGAGAATGCAGCAGTCAACAATAACGATGGTACTTGGTCATACACATTTACTGCAGTTCCTTTCGGTCAACAAATAGAATATATTTGGAGGGCGTACTGGCCAGCTAATGCATTTGCTGGATATAATGAAGCTTTAGTTCCACTTGTAGCATCAAAGGGATTAGAGAATGATATTGCGATTGATGAACCAAAAAATACTGATTTCTTTGCTTTCTGTAATAGAATCGCTACTGGTGGAACGCCGCCGGATACATACTATTTTGAATCATTCAGAAAACCAGGGGTTATTTACCCAGAAATAGCAGTAACTGGTACAGCAGGTGAATTCCATTATATAAGATATAGTGTAAATAGTTTTGACATAAATGGTGGTCCTGGTGCCGTAGATAATGGTGATGGAACACATACAGTTCGTGTAAGACCGTCAGTTGGCTTTGAATATTTATGGAACAACCAAGATACCACGACGGAAGAAAATTTAATAGCCTGTGCTAATGGAGGTGCTGCAGGTCCTGTAAATACTGATAATTTTTCATTCGCAAACAGAGTTCACACTGCTGGAATTAATGATAGAGATGAATTTAACGTTTGTCCAGAAGATGAAGCTTTAGTAATAGACTTTGAAACAGCTGATACGGGTGCTGGTTGGACCTGGACAGTCTTTGAAAACGATCCTGTAAATGGTTATAATGTGGCCGGTAGTATTGTTGCCAACCCAGTTGCTGGAGGAATAAACACATCTGCTAATGTTTTTCAATTTACTGGTGATCCAACTATGGAAGTATGGGGTAGAATAGGTGCCGAATCCGGACACCCGGCAGGAAATCCTTCAGTTACACCTTCTGATTTACCAGCATACACTGTTGATGACACTAACAACTACATGACAATGATGGTTTACCAAGTTGGGTATTCTGCACCTGTAAGAATTAAATTGGCTGGCGTTGCTAATGCATCTGTAGGCGAAGTAACTTCACAAAATTCTACTGTAGCTGACGAATGGACGAAATTGACTTTTGATATGAGTGCATATAATACATTGGGAGAGCAAATAGATCAAATTATTATTCTACCTAGTTTCGCTCCAAGTGCTACAGCTCGCACCATTTATATTGATAATATTACGTTTGGAGCTGTACCATCTGGTGATTGTTTTGACGGGATTCAAAATGGTGATGAGGAAGGCGTTGATTGTGGAGGTAGATGTGGTAATTCATGTGTTATTCCTGCACCGTTAGTTTCAGCTCCTGTTTCGATAACACCAGAAACAGACCAAAAATATATATTTAGCGATGAGTATACTATCCCTGCGAATAAATTAGATTTTAATAATCCTACATGGGCAACTGTTCCACCATCAAATTTTGGAACATCAACAGCAGAAGTTGTTTCTGGAACAACAGATAATATAAGATATTTTACAGATGTAAATCTTTTATTCATGCCATTCACTCAGTTTGATGCCGGTGCATACAATTATTTTCACATAGACATATGGTCTGATACAAGCACGTTTGCTATCGTAAAACTAGAAGGTGCAGGAGGTCCTACTTTTAACGGAAACGTTGGAGTAACACTTACTCCTGGACAATGGACAAGTGTGGATATAGATTTGAACACTTTTGGAGGACTTTCAAATCCAGGTGATAGATTTGGTATTTTTCAACTTGTGATTGAAGCTACAGCAGGTCTTGATTACTATTTTGATAATATTTATTTCTCAAAATCGGCATTTACATTATCTACTAAAAATTTCGAGGTAGAAGGTTTAAAAGTATATCCTAACCCATCTCAAGATAGCTGGACAGTGAGTACTAAGAATATTAAAATGAACACCATTGAAGTATTTGATATTTTAGGGAAAAATGTGATGAGTTTGAAACCTGAATCTACAGAAGTAGAAATTGAGGCTTCTGAACTTACTACAGGGCTTTATTTTGCGAGAATAACAACTGATGAAGGTTCTGAAAGTTTAAAACTTGTAAAAAAATAAGTTTATAACCAAATAAATTAAATTAAAGGGAAAGGGGCATAATATAAACCTTTCCCTTTTTTTATATTATTTGAACCTCAAAACAGGAATAATTACATTATTGGTTTTAAAATTATTATAACTCATTTTTTTTAATGAAATAAAATCCCACTAATCCAATAAGTAATTCAAAACTTAATAATTATAATATTTAAAAAATGAATAAAATTATTTTACTTTTTTTTGTGTTGGCGATAACTATAGGGTATTCGCAAATTGCACCAATAGATTTTGAGCCCACAGGGAATGGAGCATCTTGGACATGGGTTACATTCGAACCCCCTCTTAATGAAACAGTAGAATTTACAGTAGTTAATAACCCATCTACTACAGGCATAAACAGTTCAGCCAATGTTGGCAAAATAGATATATCATTTGCCACAGGAGCAAACTGGGGTTCAGCTGGAGTAGAATCTACCCATGGTGCAGATATTGGGACTTTTTCCATCACTTCCGGTAACAGTTATGTTACCATGCAAGTGTATCAAGAAGGATTTACCGCTCCTATAGCCCTTAAATTAGCTAATGCAACGAATGCCGCTTTACCAGAGGTTACTTCATTATTTCCTGTTACTACCGCGAATGTTTGGCAAGAAGTCTATTTTGATTTATCCGCTTGGATTGGAAATCCTAACAACCCGGTAGATCAAATAATTTTTTATCCAAGCTATGCGCCAAGAGGGACGGGTCACGTTGTTTATTTTGATAACATTTCTTTTGGCTCCCAACCGGCACCATCGTGTAGCGATGGCATTCAAAATGGCACCGAAACCGGTATAGATTGTGGAGGTACGTGTCCCAATGTTTGTCCGCCACCACCTGCACCAACCGTATCCGCTCCCACACCAATTCCAGCGGTAGCAGATGTATTGTATATTTATAGCGAGGCCTATACAAATCTCGCCAATAATATTGCGTTAATAAATACAAGTTCTTGGGCCACTACGCCTCCATCTAACTATAGCGGTCCATCAAGCAATTACGCCATACCGTCCGTAATTCCTACAGATAATGTGAGACTGTTTAATAATTTAAACAACGCCTTTATTCAATTTAATACCACCAATATTACCGATTACAAATACTTTCATATTGATGTATGGTCTGCCAATGCCACATTCCTCAGAGTAGGTTTACAAGATTTAACTGCGGCAGTTGAAGGTTCCCAAAATTTCACCATTACACAAAATCAATGGAATAGTATCGAAATTGATTTGGATGGTTTTGGAGGTTTAGCTGGAGATAGAAATGAAGTTTTCCAATTAGTATTTATTGGAGAACCTGTTGGTATAGCTGATATTTATGTTGATAACATCTATTTTTCAAAAGTTTCTACCCTAGATACTCAAGAATTTGAGATTACTGGTTTAAAAGTATATCCAAACCCTTCTAAAAATGTTTGGACTATAAAAACCCAAGCTATTTCTATAAATTCAATTGAATTATACAATATACTCGGCAAAAAAGTAACGTCTTTATCCCCAAATAAGGATGAGGCGACCATCGATGGTTCGAAATTAAAGTCTGGGATGTATTTTGCTAAGATTAATACAGAAAATGGTTCAGCCAGTTTAAAATTAGTTAAACAATAGCCCAATTGAGTTAAAGTTAAAAAAAAAGCATCTTAAAATTAAGATGCTTTTTTTTTATTATAAATTAGTTTTACCAGAAAAGACTATACAAAACTGTAAGTATTAGCAGAACGGCGAAAGAACCAATATTAAACAAAGGAGATGTTTTGAATAAAGCCTTTGTAATGGGAATACCTTTTTCATCATCAGCACCCTTATGTTGTATATAGCTGTATATAGCTATAACTGCCATAGTAAGCAATAACGTATAGCCCATTTGATCCATAAAAGGCACATCTACAAAGATTGAAGATGTAGACCATCCTTTAGGAGCTACCTTAAAATACATAGCGATTGGTATAGATACTAAAGCACCAACAATAGCCGCTTTGTTTGTAGTTTTTTTCCAGAATAAACCAAGTAAAAATACCGCTAAAATTCCAGGACTAACTACCCCGGTATATTCTTGTATAAATTGAAAAGCTTGATCTAAATTACCCAAAAGTGGTGCCATAATACAAGCTATCACCAATGCTACGAATGCTGAGATTCTTCCCATATTAACGGTAGCTTTATCTCCAGCATTTTTATTAATGTATTGCTTGTAAATATCCATAGTGAAAATGGTAGATGTTGAATTTAACATCGATGCCAAACTTGAAACAATAGCAGCAGCTAAAGCAGCAAAGGCTACCCCTTTAAGACCCGTTGGTAAAAATTGTAACAACCATGGATAGGCTTTATCGGCCTGCTCTAAAGAAGGTAAATTTTCTTGAGCCGCGAGTCCCAATCTAGCCATAATTTCAGGATCATTTATCATAACGTAAGCGGCGATACCAGGAATCACAACAATTAATGGAATTATTAATTTCAAAAAAGCGGCTAATAAAATTCCTTTTTGGGCTTCCTTTAAAGACTTTGCCGCTAAGGTTCTTTGTATAATATATTGATTGAAACCCCAATAATATAAGTTGGCAACCCACATACCTCCTACTAAAACCCCTAAACCAGGTAAGTTTTTGTATTCAGGATTAGACTCATCCAATATCATTTCAAAACGCTCAGGAACTGCATCAAAAACAGTACTTAACCCTGCTAAAATGCCTTCTCCACCAGATACGGTATTTAAGGCTAAATACGTTGTTACCAAACCACCTAGTACCAAAAATACAACTTGAATCACATCGGTCCATGCCACTGCGGACAAGCCACCATACAATGAGTAGGCTGCGGCAAATAATGCCAAACCAATAACCCCATAAACCAAAGGAATTCCAATTATGGTTTCCAAAGCTAAAGACCCTAAATATAAAACGGTAGTTAGATTTACGAAAACATATAAAGCTATCCAGAAAACAGCTAAAATAGTTTTTAAGTTGGTAGAAAATCTTTTCTCAACAAACTCAGGAATCGTGTAAAGACCTTTTTCAATAAAAATGGGTAAGAAATATTTACCAACAATAATCAAAGTTATGGCTGCCATCCATTCATAGGATGCTATAGCCAAACCAGATGCAAATCCAGAACCAGACATCCCTATAAATTGTTCAGCAGAAATATTAGCCGCAATTAATGAGGCACCTATAGCCCACCATGGTAAAGATTTACTTGCTAAAAAATAATCTTCCGCATTTTTCTGGTGCCCCTCTTTATCTCGAGAAACCCAAAGGCCTACTCCCAAAATTAGAATGGCGTAAGCAATAAAGACCACATAGTCCCACATTTCAAATCCTGATGTCATAATTATATAAGTTTAGTTGGTTACTGTATGAAGCCAAATATAAAGATTTAATTTTTAAAAAAAACAATTTTAATATAGAAAAAACATACTAGACCCTACTAGTATGTTTTTTAGATTAAATTTTATATATTTGTAGTATATCATGATTGTAGTCAAAAAAAAAATAGGGATTCCAAAATATAAGCAAATCATCAATTCTATTGAAGAAGCTATACTTTCTGGCACTCTGCAAAAAGGTGATCAAATACCTTCAATAAATAGTATAAAAAACGACAACAAACTTTCTAGAGATACTGTTTTAACTGCATTTAATGAATTAAAAACCAGAGGCATTATTCATTCTGTGGTAGGTAAAGGTTATTATGTTTCTAGTGAAAATATTGATGTAACTCAAAAAGTCTTTTTACTTTTTGACGAATTAAATGCATTCAAAGAGGATTTATATAATTCCTTTTTAGAGCATCTGGGAGACAGCGTTCAAGTGGATATTTTTTTTCACCATTTCAATAAAAACATATTTGATAAATTAATCAATGATAACACTGGAGATTACAATTATTATGTGATTATGCCCGCTAATTTAACAAACACTAGTGCTGTTATTCAAAATTTGCCTCATGACAAAGTTTATATTCTAGACCAAATTCATGGCGATTTACAGTCGTATTCCGCTATTTATCAAAATTTTGAAAGTGATATTTTTAATAATCTCTCCGAAGTTATAAATCTTGTCAAGAAATATAAAAAAATGGTTCTTGTTTTTGACAAAGAAAAGCAGCCCCTAGGTATGAAAACAGGATTTATTAAATTTTGTGAAAAACATATCATACCTTTTGATATCATTGATTCTGTGAAAGAAAGAAATTTAGATTCTGGCGAATTATACATCATTCCTGATGATAAAAACTTACTTAGAATCATTAAAAACATTAAAAACAACAACCTGAGGCTAGCTCAAGATATAGGTATCATATCCTACAATGAAACCTTACTAAAAGAAATTGTTGAAGGTGGTGTTACCACTATTTCAACAGATTTTAACGTCATGGGAAAACGTTTAGCTGAAATGATAATAAACAAACAACACCTGAAAATAGAAAACCCCAATAAACTCATTCTTAGAAACTCACTCTGATTAAAAAATGTACGATATCACACATCATCAAAATACCAATATCCTTGAAGTTAATAATTCTAAAAATCAGGTTCATGCCAAAATTTGTCTAAATGATGGTGCCAGTCTACAAGAATTAAAATTAAATAGCCATGAAATTATTCAAGATTTATCTCCCTTAACTTACGATAACACTTATGCTTCATCGATATTATTTCCTTTTGCCAACAGAATAAAAGACGGTATATATTCCTTTAATAATACCCTATATCAATTTGATATTAATCAAAAAGAAGAAAACAATGCTTTACATGGTTTGGTTTACAACAAAACGTTTCATGTTGTTGAAACTAAAGTAGATGATAATAGTGCCACCATAAAATTGGAATATGTTGAGAAAAGCAAACCCAAAGGGTTTCCTTACACTTACTCAATAATACTAGAATATGAATTTACAAAGACTCATGTATGTTTAAAAATTGACGTGAAAAATACCGATGGTGAAGCTTTTCCATTTACCCTTGGATGGCACCCTTATTTTGTAAGTGATAACCTATTTAAAAGTGCTTTAAAATTTGAAAGTACCCAAAAACTTATGATAGGCGAACGAAATATTACAACGGGAATCAAAGAAATAAAACCTTCTGAACTATTTCAAGTAAAAAACAAACAACTAGATGATTGTTGGATTTTAAATTCGGGAGTAATACAATTTTTAACACCAAAGTATAAGTTGATTTTAGAGTCTTCAGAAAAAAATAACTTCCTACAACTTTACACCCCTCCTAAGTTAAATACCATAGCTATTGAGCCAACTACAGGCGTCTCAGATAGTTTTAATAACAACATAGGATTACAAATTTTAAAACCAAAGGAAACCTATTCTATAACCTGGAATTTAAGAATCAATAACTAAACTAACATAAAAATGAATACAGCTATAATAAATGAGGTTAAAAAAACCTTTATAGAAACTTTTAAAAAAGACCCGATACTTATATTTTCTCCTGGAAGAATTAATATCATAGGTGAACATACTGATTATAATGATGGTTTTGTTTTTCCTGCTGCAGTAGATAAAGGTATTGCTGCAGCCATTCAAAAAAGTAATTCCAATTTTAGTACTGCTTATGCGTTGGATATGGACAGTAAAATTGAATTTCATTTAGATAAATTGAAACCTTCGAAAGAAGGAAGCTGGGAAAATTATGTGTTTGGTGTTGTGGCCGAAATACAAAACAGAAATAAGGTCATTGGTAATTTTAATATCGTTTTTAAAGGTAATATTCCTGGTGGAGCCGGTATGTCATCATCTGCTGCCCTGGAAAACAGTGTGGTATTTGGTTTGAATGAACTTTTTAGTCTAGGGTTAACCAAACACGATATGATATTAATTTCACAAAAAGCAGAACATAATTATGTAGGGGTAAAATGTGGTATTATGGACCAATATGCCAGTATGTTTGGCATAAAAAACAATGCACTGCTTTTAGATTGCAAAACAGTTGAATCCAAGCCATATGAGGTTGATTTTAAAGACCATCAACTTATGCTTATCAATACTAATGTAAAACATAGCTTATCTGATAGTGCCTATAATGACCGCCGATCAGCTTGTGAAAGCATAGCAGAATTGTTAGGTATAAAAGCATTAAGGGATGCCAATGAAGCGGATTTAGTTACAATAAAAAATAAAGTAACACCTGAGAATTATCAGAAAGCATTGTACGTTATTCAAGAAAATGATAGAGCTATAAAAGCTTCCAAAGCAATAGAAAACAATGATTTAATTACTTTAGGTGCTTTAATATATGCATCGCATGAAGGATTATCAAAGCAGTATAAAGTAAGTTGTGATGAGTTAGATTATCTAGTAGAACTTGCAAAATCAAGTGATTTTGTATTAGGAGCTAGAATGATGGGTGGCGGTTTTGGTGGTTGCACCATTAATTTGGTTGCAAAAAACAAAGCAAAAGCATTTGCAGATGCAGCTTCTGAAGCTTACTATAATAAATTCAACAGGGAGTGTTCTGTATATTTTATTGAACTGTCACAGGGTACACATCTCGTAAACTAACCAACTCAATTAGCTAAAAATGAAACCAACAGATTTACAAGACTATTCTCATAAACGATTCAATATATTAACTGGTGAATGGGTTTTAGTATCTCCGCACAGAGCCAAAAGACCTTGGCAAGGGCAAAATGAAACGGTAAATAATGAAAAACGCCCAACTTATGACGAAACATGTTATTTATGTGCAGGAAATAAAAGAATAAACGGCGAGCTAAATCCTAATTACAAAGATGTTTTTGTGTTTACCAACGATTTTGCAGCATTACAAAGCGATTCTCCAACTTTTTCACTTGAAGAAGGTCTTTTTGTAGCAAAAAGTGAAAAAGGCATTTGTAAAGTGATTTGCTTTAGCCCAGACCACTCAAAAAGTTTAGCCGACATGTCTCCCGGGGAGATACAAAAAGTTGTGTTTGAATGGCAAAAACAATACCAAGAATTAGGCTCAAACCCCATGATAAACTACGTTCAAATATTTGAGAATAAGGGAGCGGTAATGGGCTGTAGTAATCCGCATCCGCATGGTCAAATTTGGAGTCAATCAACACTTCCAAATGAGGTGGATAAAAAAAACACACAACAGTTAAATTATTTTATTAAAAACAATAGCAGTCTTTTAGGGGACTATTTAAAACAAGAACAAGAAAAACAAGAACGCATTATTTATGAAAATGATTCGTTTGTTGTATTGATTCCTTTTTGGGCGGTATGGCCCTTTGAAACCATGATAGTTCCAAAAAAACACCAACCTCACATATTGAGTATGGATGAAGATGAAGCATTTTTATATGCTGAGGCTATTTCAGTCATAACAAAAGCTTACGATAAATTATTCAACACTTCATTCCCTTACTCTAGTGGTATCCACCAAGCACCAACAAATGCAGACATAAACAAACATTGGCATTGGCATATGAGCTTTTATCCACCCTTATTAAGAAGTGCTACGGTTAAAAAATTCATGGTTGGATATGAGATGTTCGGTTCGCCACAGAGAGACATTACAGCCGAAAGCGCCGTGAAAATGCTTAAAAATTTACTTTAAAAGCTTATGATTTCAATGAAAGGAATTCTTCTGAGTTTGGTTTCTTTGTTTTATGGAACTATATATTCTCAAAACCCTTATGAACCAGATTTTTCAAAACCGAAAAAAATCAACCATTATAAATTAGTTTGGAATGATGAATTCAATTATAATGGAAAACCAGATTCTACAAAATGGATTTATGAATATGGCTTTGTTAGAAACGAAGAGTTGCAATGGTATCAGCCAAAAAATGCAACATGCAAAAATGGCGTATTATTAATTGAAGGAAGAAGAGAGATAGTTCAAAATCCAAATTATGTAGCAATAAGTAGCGATTGGAAAGAAAACAGAGAACATGCTTATTACACATCAGCCAGTTTAAAAACAGAAGGATTAGCATCATGGAAATACGGTGTTTTTGAAATTAGAGCTCGTATTGATTCTACTCTGAGCTCATGGCCAGCTATTTGGACTTTAGGAAATAACAACCCTTGGCCCGCTAATGGTGAAATTGATATTATGGAATTTTATATCAAAAACAACGAACAAAGTATTTTAGCCAATGCCGCATGGTTGGGGAAATATCCAAGAATCGTTTGGGACAGTAAGGTTATACCTTTAGCTTATTTTTTAAAAAAAGATCCAGATTGGGTTAAAAAATTTCATATTTGGAGAATGGAATGGGATCAAAATTCAATAAAAATCTACATCGATAATGAGTTGATAAATAAAATATCACAAAAGAAAGCAAAAAATCCAGACGGCTTTAAACCTTTTAATCAAGAGCATTACTTACTGTTAAATTTAGCAATAGGCTCTAATGGAGGAGATCCAACTGATTCTAAATTTCCTATTAGTTATGAAGTTGATTATGCAAGAATATATCAAAAAGAATGACTTTTCGGTAAAAATTAAATGACAACATACTATTTGATTGTTTTCAAAAGTTATATTTTAGCCTTTTATTGATTTTTTTATCTAAAACCATTCATGAAACGCTACATCTACTTTATCATTTCACTTGGCTTTTTATTGCTTTGGAGTTCGTGTCGCAAAGATTTTGAATTTGTGCCTAGTACTGGTAGTCTTGAATTTTCAAAAGACACGGTTTATTTAGATACAGTTTTTAAAAATATAGGGTCGAGCACTTACAACCTAAAAGTTTATAATAGAAGCAACAATGATATTTCTATTCCAACGGTAAGATTAGCCTCAGGAGAAACCTCCAACTACAGGTTAAGTGTTGATGGTATAGCAGGTAAAACATTCGAAAATATTGAAATTCTTGCGAATGATAGTTTGTTTGTTTTTATTGAAACCACCTTTGACACCAATATAACCCCCTTAAATCAATTACAGTTTTTGGATACAGATGCTATTGAATTTGATTCAGGTTCCAATCTTCAAAAAGTAGAATTAGTAACCTTGGTTCAAGATGCTATTTTTATTTATCCAGACCGAGACTCAAACAAGGTTGTTGAAACTTTAACGCTTAATATTGGTGGGGAATTGGTTGAAACCAATTTACAAGGTCGGGAATTACAGCCATCTGAACTCACATTCACAAACGAAAAACCTTATGTTATATATGGTTTTGCCATGGTTCCTGATGGTGAAACTTTAACCATTGAAGCTGGTTCAAGAGTGCATTTTCATGATAACTCAGGCATTATCGTTTCAAACGGGGCATCATTAAATATAAATGGTGGTTTTAGTAACGACCAAGAATTACTAGAAAATGAAGTGATTTTTGAAGGTGACCGGTTGGAACCTAATTTTTCTGAAGTTCCAGGACAATGGGGAACTATTTGGTTTTTAGACGGTAGCATAAATAACTCCATTAATTACGCCACAATAAAAAATGCCACCGTTGGCGTTTTATGTGATGGTAATCCTAACGAAGTAACAAATAAACTTAATATTACAAATACACAAATTTACAACTCAAGTGCTTTCGGTATTTTGGGCAGAAATACTTCTATTTCAGGAGAAAATGTTGTAATAAATAATGCAGGCCAATCGTCTTTTGCAGGAACTATTGGCGGGAAATATAATTTTACGCATTCAACTATTGTAAACTATTGGAATAATGGATTTAGGCAATTACCTTCTGTTCTGCTAAATAATTTTATTGTTGATGAGGAAAACGTAGCAACACTCGCAGATTTATCTGAAGCCAATTTTAACAACTGCATTATTTATGGAAATGACAACCCCGAAATACTGTTAGAGGAAATTGAAGACGATGCGGTGTCTTTTAATTTCAAGTTTACAAACTGCCTAATTCGTTTTCAAGATTCCAATAATAATTTTACAGGACCAAATTACGATTTAAGTGATACCAATCGTTTTGAAGGGAATATTTTTAATCAAGACCCAAATTTTCTTGATACAGATAAAGATAAATTATTAATAGGTGATGATTCGGCTGCCAATAACCAAGGTTTATTAATCTTTGCTACTCAAGTTCCTTTTGATATTTTAAATGAAAATAGAACCAGTTCTCCCGATTTGGGGGCCTATCAACATATAACGTTTCCCGAGTAAATTTGACGTAAATAAAAAATCCTGTTTTCACAGGATTTTTTATGACCTATTTTATATCAATGACTAAACAAATAAAGGTTTGTCTTTCATAATCGTATTCACACTTGCTTTAACAGCTCTTAAAACAGCTTCATTATCATAGTTGGTAATTACATCATCAATCAAATCAACTATAGCAGCCATATCGGTTTCTTTTAGTCCACGAGTGGTGATGGCAGCAGTTCCTAAACGGATTCCAGAAGTTACAAATGGCGATTTATCATCGAAAGGTACCATATTTTTATTGGCAGTGATATCAGCTTTTACTAGAGCCTGTTCCGCATCTTTACCTGATACATTCTTATTTCTTAAATCTATCAACATCATGTGGTTATCTGTACCCCCTGAAATAATATGATAGTTTTTAGAAACTAAAGCATTAGCCATCGCGTTAGCATTCTTTTTTACTTGTAATTGGTAATGCAAAAAGTCATCGGTTAAGGCCTCCCCAAAAGCAATGGCTTTGGCTGCAATTATATGCTCTAATGGACCTCCTTGATTCCCTGGAAAAACAGCCGAATCTAATAACGATGACATTTTTTTCAAACTGCCGTTTTTTAATGTCTGACCAAAAGGATTATCAAAATCTTTTCCCATCATAATCATTCCTCCTCTTGGACCTCTTAGAGTTTTGTGCGTAGTTGTTGTCACTATATGACAATGAGGTAGCGGGTCGTTCAAAATTCCCTTGGCAATTAATCCAGCAGGATGCGAAATATCCGCCAATAATATAGCACCAACACGATCAGCTATCTCTCTGAAACGTTTAAAATCTATATCACGGGAATACGCAGAAGCACCAGCAATAATTAATTTTGGCTGCTCCTTTATGGCGATGTCTTGAATTTTATCATAATTTAACACTCCTGTCTCTTCCTCTACTCCATAGAACGACGGCACATACAATTTGCCAGAAAAATTAACAGGTGACCCATGTGTTAAATGACCTCCATGGGATAAATCAAAACCTAGAATTTTATCTCCAGTATTCAAACAGGCGTGATAAACTGCCGTATTTGCTTGACTTCCAGAGTGTGGCTGTACGTTTACATATTCTGCTCCAAACAAAGTTTTAGCCCTATCAATAGCTATTTGCTCAACTTCATCAACCACCTCACA
The DNA here is from genome assembly GCF_039543505.1 of Litoribaculum gwangyangense. Taxonomy (NCBI): domain Bacteria; kingdom Pseudomonadati; phylum Bacteroidota; class Flavobacteriia; order Flavobacteriales; family Flavobacteriaceae; genus Litoribaculum; species Litoribaculum gwangyangense. The sequence goes on from NZ_BAABJW010000002.1 coordinate 783,549, forward strand.
ACCTCCATAGTAACGTTTCCCAGGATAACCCTCAGCATATTTATTGGTTAAAACAGAACCTGCTGCTTCCATAACTTGTTCACTAACAAAATTCTCGGATGCTATCAGTTCTATACCATGGAGTTGGCGTTCTTTTTCAGCTTTAATAAGTTCAAAAATTTGTTCGTCGCGTTGCATAAATTTAATATCTTGTTAAATGTTGGGCAAAAATAGGAAATACATTAGTTAAATTCATTAAAAAATATATATTTACCAGTAAGTTTTTAACCAATTTATTAACGATTAAAGAAAACTTAAATTTTAAGTAATTTTTTCTATTAAAATGAAAAAAATGTGTAGGTTTGAATACAAATTAATATACTAAACAAGACATAAGTTATGCCATTATCAGCTAACAACCCAGATAGAAAGTCGTGGTTACACGTCGATAAAAATTCTGATTTCCCCATTCAAAATATACCCTTTGGGGTATTTTTAACCCGTGATGATATCATTACAATTGGTACTAGAATTGGAGATACAGCTATCGATTTGGGAGCTTTACACCAATTAGGGTATTTTGATGGTATTCCTTTAACAGATGATATTTTCCTACAAGATACTTTAAATGATTTTATTGCTGATGGCCGCAAAACTTGGCGTGCAGTAAGAAATAGAATTGCTCATATTTTTGATAGTAATAATGACGCATTAAAACAAAATAAACATCACAAAGAAATTGTTTTATTTCGTTTAGATGAAATTGAAATGCAATTACCTGTTCAAATAGGTGATTATACAGATTTTTACTCTAGTATCGAGCACGCTACCAATGTAGGAAGCATGTTCAGAGACCCAGATAACGCATTATTACCAAACTGGTTGCATATTCCTGTTGGCTATCATGGAAGAAGTTCATCCATCATTCCTTCTGGGATTCCTATACACCGCCCACAAGGACAAACGCTTCCTAATGAGGCTACTGAACCCGTTTTTGGACCTAGTAAATTAGTGGATTTTGAATTGGAAATGGCTTTCATAACTACCGATGCTAATGATTTAGGTGAACCTATCCCTATTGAGGAAGCTGAAGAATACATCTTCGGATTGGTACTATTGAATGACTGGAGTGCCCGTGATATTCAAAAATGGGAATATGTCCCATTAGGGCCATTTTTAGCCAAAAACTTCGCAACCTCGATTTCACCTTGGATTGTAACTTTGGATGCTTTAGAACCCTATCGTGTGGAAGGCCCTAAACCATTAAAACCACAATTACCTTATTTGCAATACAAAGGTAAAAAGAGTTATGACATCAATTTAGAAGTAGCAATTCGTCCTAAAGGAGCTAAGGAAACCGTGGTAAGTAATTCCAATTTTAAATATATGTATTGGAATATGGTGCAACAATTGGCGCATCACACTGTAAATGGATGTCCCGTAAATTCTGGTGATATGATGGGTAGTGGCACTATTTCTGGGCCAACACCCGATTCTTATGGCTCTATGCTTGAATTGACTTGGAAAGGTGAAAAACCAATAAAAATGAAAGATGGTAGTGAGCGTAAATTCATCAACGATAATGATACTGTAATTATGCGTGGTTATTGTGAAAAAGATGGTACCCGTATAGGCTTTGGCGAGGTTTCAAATAAATTACTACCTGTTTACAAGAAAAAGTAAGATTAAGATTACTTAAAATAATTGATTTTTACATTTTATCGTATTTATTAGTATTTTATCTGGTATTTTAGTATTTTGGCACCCTTATTGAAAGCAAATGCCAATACACCAAAATCTAAAACACATGAAAAAAATACTACTCTCTACATTAGTTTTATTAGTTACACTATCGTGCAGCACTAGTAAAAAAATTGAAAAAGCGGTAAGCATTGGAAATTATGACCAGGCCATTTATGATGCGATAGGCAAATTACGAACTAATAAAGACAAAAAAGGAAAAGCAGATTTTATTGCTATGCTTCACGAAGCCTACAATAAAGCTACAGAGCGTGACTTGAGTAATATCGATTTTCTAAAAAAGGATAATAATACTGAAAATTACATCCGTATTTATGATGCATATGTTGGTTTGGATGACAGACAAGAACGTATAAAACCATTATTGCCTTTATATTTAAATGGTAGGGAAGTTTCATTTAAATTCAACAATTATAACAGTCAAATTATTAGTTTTAAAAATGATGCTTCAGAGCAACTCTACAGTAATGCTAAAGTGTTATTGAATTCCAATAATAAATTAGATTTTAGAACAGCATTTCAATATTTAAAAGAAATTGAAGATATTAACCCAAATTATAAAGACGTGCGCAATTTAATGGAAGTTGCCCATCAAAAAGGTACTGATTTTGTTTTAGTGAATATGGTAAACGATACAAGAAAAGTAATCCCCACAAGATTGGAAAATGATTTATTAAACTTTAGTAGTTATGGTCTCAATAATTTTTGGGCTGTATATCACAGTTCACCAGAAGACAATGTATCCTATGATTATCATATGCGTGTTAACCTTAGAGATATAAATATATCACCAGAGCAAATTAAAGAGCGTCAAATTATTAAGGAAAAACAAATTGCCGATGGTAAAAAAGAGTTAATTGAAAATGGAAAAGTTGTTAAAGACAGTCTTGGAAATGTTATAAAAGTGGATAATTTAAAAATGGTACGTTGTGAATATTATGAGTTTATACAGTTTAAAGCTTCCCAAGTAACTGGAAATGTAGAATATGTTAATGTAAAAACGAATCAATTAGTGGATGCATTCCCCGTAACTAGTGAATTTGTATTTGAACATATCTATGCCACCTCAAGAGGAGATAGACGTGCTTTAGACACGAACTTAATACCATTTTTGGAGAGACGCGCTGTCCCCTTTCCAACAGAAGAACAAATGATTTATGACACAGGTGAGGATTTAAAACTCCAATTAAAGAATATTATTAATTCATATACATTGAATTAAAGATATTTTTTAACAAAAACTTACAAATTACCTTGTGTGTTTAAAGGATTAAAATTACTTTAGAGCATATTAATCTAAAACTAACCAAATGGAAGCATATTGCGTAAAATGTAAGTCAAAAAAAGAAATGAAAGATGCCGCTGAAACTACTATGAAAAACGGTAGAAAAGCCATGAAGGGTAAATGTCCAACATGTGGAACCGGCATGTTCAGAATTATGGGAAAAGCATAAGTATTCTTTTCTTAATGAAAATAAAAAACTCCAAATATTTTAGGAGTTTTTTTATGTGTTAATCTTAAGTCCATAACTGTATTTTAATATTCATTGTTTGGGTTGGCTATCATGAGTTCAAAATTCTTACTGATCTAAATGTTTGAAAAATTACAATTAGTTTTAAGGATAGGAACTAAAAAAATTATAATTTAATTTTTTTCTTAAATCGCTTGCGAACTTATTTGCATACAACTAATTAACTAATTTTAGTTATTTACCTAACTAGAGCTATTAAAAAGGGGCATTACATGTAATGGTTTGTATTTTTTTAGTTACCGGATGTATAAAAGTGAGGCTTTCAGCATGTAAATACAAACGCTTTGCTTTCGTGCCATAAAGGTCATCTCCAACAATAGGGGTTTTCAAACCTTGGCTATGCGCCGCATGTACCCTTAATTGATGGGTACGCCCTGTAACCGGATAAAAATGAATACGTGTTACTCCGTTTTCAGCGGTAATTACCTTATATTTAGTAATGGCCTGTTTACCATATTGGTAACATACCAATTGTTGTGGTCGGTTATCTAAATCGACTCTTAATGGTAAATTTATAGTTCCCTCAGTATTGGGTATAACACCGTCTAACAATGCCACGTAACGTTTTTTTATACTACGCTCTATAAACTGTTTTTGTAATTGTTTATGAATATGAATACTTTTAGCAACTAATAGTAAACCAGAGGTAGACATATCTAATCTGTGCAACAACAATGGTCCTGAAGCGTTAGGCAAATAGGCTTGCATTTTGGTAAGTACTGAATTGGATATAGTTTTACCAGGTACCGACAGAAACTCATGTGGCTTGTTTACTAGTAACAAAAAGTCGTCTTCGTAGATGATTTCTAATGCTGGTTCGTGTGAAATCGCCTGCTCAATCGGGTTTATGTCAACGTTTAAACCTTGCATCATAAACCCTAAAATAGGTTCGCATTTACTCCGACAAGATGGGTAAAATTGTTTATGTTTACGCACTTGGGATTTTGGTGATGCACCCCACCAAAACTCTGCCATTGCAATGGGTTTTAAATTATTTTTATAGGCGTATTGAAACAATTTAGGTGCCGCACATTCACCGCTGCCTGCTGGGGGAATTGGTGATGATGTATTTTTAAAAATATCAAGCAAATCTTTACTTTCTCCTCTTGAATTTAAAAATTGGTATTGTTCGTGTATCCGTTTTTGAAGTGATGCCGACAAATTAGCTCGATAGACTTTTAAATCATTTATAGGGGTTTTCAAAACCTCTAAATGATCTTCTAATTCTTTAATATTCTGTTCCCAATAACGTTTTAAATGCTTTAATTTAACTTGATAACTAATACTTTGAGCTTTTAAATTTTTTAAAAGTTCGTTATAAGCTATCGAATCTAAACAATCTTCCATGGTTTCTCTTTGCTGATCTCTCAGCTTTTTTTCCAGCTTAATTTTTGCCTTTAAGGATTTTAATTCGGTTTCAAAAATGCTTTTCGCCTCCATTAATTTACGTTTCGCATTTTGTAATTGGCTGGAATGCTCTAAAACATCAATTTCAGTATTTATTGTATTTAATTCAGCTTCACCTTTTTTATAAAAACCAGTTACATTTAAGGTATTATATACTGTCGGCACAAAGCCTTTAACGTCATTACTATCAGCAAGTTTACCGGAAAATGCTGCTAAATACCCTAAATCTCCTTGGGTGTTTTTAACAACCATAACTCCAAACATCTTACCAATTACCATTCCTGTTTGCTCCGCATTTAAGCCAAAATTATGTATGAAATCAATTTGCGTTTCCAAATATGATTGTAAATCTTTTGCTGCTAAAACACTTAACTCATGAGGTTCATAATAAAAAGGGAACGTAAATTTTTCAGGCAATGATAGGGCCGTATTAATTTTTAAGGGGTGGAATAATAACGAGCTAAATGGATGCATAGTTGATTCACAAACCTTGCAAAGAAACAAATTTTTAATTAGCTGTAAATAACTAAAATTACCACGGAGGTTTAGTTTTCCAAAAAATCTCCAGATACAATTTGATGTAAATCTGTAATGGATTGGTTATAAAGATACACCCATGTTTTTATTTGGGTACCATTGTTTAAAAAAGTATCAATTAATTTCCTTTTATAAAGGTGCGGTTTGGGGTAGAGTGCTCCAATACCTTCGTAATCATCTAAAACTCTAAAAACGTATTTTGGGTTTTCAATTTTATAAACCATCCCAAATACTTTTTCTGAAGTATTATCACTAATTACTGCTCCAGGATACCACGATACTCGGTATAATTTACCATAAAAATATCCTTTCCCTTTTAAAACAGCATGAGAATGCAAAAACGATGACATCTCATTATCAACATCTTTTAATAGGGTGCCGTAAACAAAAAGATAACTTAATAAATTTTCGGACATGGTTTAAACTTACCTGTAAAAGTTACATATCGATAAACTGTACATAGTGTTGATAACGCTCAAAAATTTGTTGAACGTAATTATATGGCTCAATACCGCGCACATAACCATATTTTACAACAGGATCATTGTAATTATTTGGCAAGCTCAATTCAAGAATCATGTTTTCTACGTTATCATCCCAAATATTTTCATCTAAACCCCGTTTATTGGCTAAGGCCTGTGCATCTTTTACATGATAAAGCCCACAATTGTAAGATGCCAATGTAAACTTAATACGTTGAATGGAATCTGTTACCTCTTCAAAATTTTTGATTAGTTGATTTAAATATTTCGTACCTCCTTTGATGCTCTGTTCAGGATCTGACCTATTGGTTACTCCAAGATCTTTGGCTGTTTCTGGCATAATCTGCATTAAACCAGAAGCTTGTGCCCAAGAACTTACTCGTGGGTCGAATTTAGATTCTTGATAAATTTGAGACGCTAGTAATCTCCAGTCCCAATTTAAAGGCGAAGCATATTTTTTTATTAATTCATCATAAGGACTGATTTGCTGATCATTCAAACTATAAAAATTACTTTTTACACGCCTTCTGAAATATTTTTCATTTTTGAAGTATTTATTATAAATCACATTAAAATCTACCTTCCTTTTTATTTGCTCCAACCAATCATTAGTGGCTTTTAATAAATTTTCAGACTCATGTCTTGTGGCCCATGCAACCCTTTGGGAAAAACTAACAGGCACTTTAACATCCAATATCGGGTAATAAGTAGCCATAATACTCGCTATATTATAATCTGCTATAGTATATTTAATTTCTCCATTAGCCACTTTCTCTATGATTTGGTCGGTTGCAAGTGCTCCGGGAACCGTATCAATATGGATAGTACCTCCTAATTCCTCAGATAAATTATAGATTCTTTCCTTAAAAGAAGACATGTCCCTAACAGATACGGTATCTCCCAGCAAATCTACAGGATCATTCACCATTTTCTTTTTTAATTTACTCCAAGGCATGGTTCTCCAATTATCTGGTTTTTTTTGCACCAAAACTTGTTTCGTTAAATATAAATGGTCAGTAAAAGATACGTCCTCTTTTCTATCATTGGTAATGGTCAAGGCATGAGCGACTATATCGCCTTCTCCACTATTCAATTTTTCGAACAGTTCATTAACATTTTGAACTACAATAATTTCTAAACCTACCTCCAAAAAATCTGCAAGACGTTGTAGTAATTCAAATTCATAACCCATTGGTCGACCTTTGTAAAGAAAATAAGTGGTACCGCTGTATATAGTTAAGGCTTTGAGGGTTCCAGAGGCTTTAATCTGTTCTAAGTCCCATTTACTAGGTATTTCTTCTATGGCATCCCTCTTTATAGAATCTTGTTCACAGCAAAAAACAAGGAATAAAACCAGGTAAAGTATTTTTATGTATTTATTAGATGCTAATATCTTTTGCATAAAACCGTTATTGATAAACTCTTACATAATCAACCACCATAGCACTTTTTTGAAAAGATGGCTCTATATCAGATTCTATGGCTATGTTCAGCAATAAATATTGATCGGTTGTAAAAGGCCATGTGGACGAATCTTTCAACGGTGGCTCATATGTGTAATGAACACTTCCATCGATACTAAAAACCATTTTGTCCTCATACCAATCAAGGGCATAGGTATGGAATTCGTTGGAAACATTTTCCAAAAGCTTGCCACCTAGGTTAATTACATCATCACCAGCACTCGACTCTGTATGTACCGCGCTTTGAACATAATTTTGGTTTTTTCCCCAGTGCTCTAAAATATCAACTTCACCACAAACGGGCCAAAAGGTAGTACCAAAACCTTGTTTTTGCCAATAGGCACCAGGCTCATTGATATTTTTATTTAACATCCAAATTGCTGGCCATGTGCCAATACCAGTTGGTAATTTAGCCTTTACTTCTACCCGACCATAAGTAAAAGCAAATTTTGAGTTTAACCTGGCCGATGTATATTCTTTAAGTTCACCTTGATCATTAAATATTTCTTTACGAGCTACAATATGTAAAAAGCCATCCTTAACATACGAGTTTTCCAGTCTATCAGTATAATGATTTACTAATCCTCCATACCAATCGCCACCGGAAGGAAGTTGGGTTTGATGAAACCATTTTTTTGAATCAATGGCACCTTCTCCATCAAACTCATCAGACCAAACAAGTTTTTTGAATATAGCATGGGAACTTTCCTTTTTTTTTCCACATTGCGTTGTAAAGAAGCAAATAAAAAAAAGTGAAATTACGTATAAATAATTCCTCATAAATTAGAATATTAAATAATAACCTTCTAAATATACGGTAATTATTAAAAAAATTAAAGTGGCAAATACCGCTTTATATAAATTGTTGCAGATTTAGGTCATTAATTTGACTGTGTGAAGCATGAGCCACGGCGATACCATTTCTTATCACTAATAGTTGTGGAGATTCATGAATCACTTGAAATTTATGAGCAATTTTGTTTGAAATATTTCGATAACTAATTAAATCCAAATAGTAAAGGTCAATATCGTTTTCTGAATAATCATAAGCATCAATAAATAGGTTCATTACCATACTGCTAATGCCACACCGGGTAGAATGTTTAAAAATAACTTGTGTTTTATTGGTTGATTTTTCTTCTATAAAGTCCAATTGTTGTAGTTCACTTAATGAAATCCAAGGCAATTCTTTTTTCTCCCTTTGCTCGGTTGAGCCACCAAATAATTTGTTTAATATCCCCATTATAATTTTTTATTCTTTACCTAAGTCGAAACAATCCATAAATCTTACAAACTGACTAAAAGTCATTAAAAATAAGGCTTTAACAGACATTCTGTCCTTTAAATAGCCTTGGTAAGATTATTGAATAAATTAAGATGTAAAAGTAAAATAATATAAATGTTTTCACCCAAGTGAAAATTAAAAATATAAGATATGAATTTAAATAATTATACAATAAAATCGCAAGAAGCCATACAGCAAGCACAGCAAATTGCGCAAGGTTATGGGCATCAACAAATAGAAAATGAGCATCTTTTTAAAGGTATTTTTGAAGTTGATGAAAATGTATTACCATTCATTTTAAAAAAATTGAATGTGAATGTTTCCATAATAAAACAAGTTTTAGATAAGCAACTGGAAAGCTTTTCAAAAGTTTCTGGAGGTGAATTGATGTTATCTCGCGAAGCAGGAAAAAGTTTAAACGAAGCGTCCATCATAGCTAAAAAAATGAATGATGAATTTGTGTCTATTGAACATTTAATCATGGCCATTTTTAAATCAAACAGTAAAATTTCCCAAATGCTAAAAGACCAAGGTGTTACCGAAAAAGACCTTAAAGCGGCAATTGAAGAGCTTCGTAAAGGAGAAAATGTAACCTCCCAAAGTCAGGAAGAAACCTATAATGCTTTGGGGAAATACGCCAAAAATTTAAATCAATTAGCAAAGGATGGAAAATTAGATCCTGTAATTGGTCGTGATGAGGAAATACGAAGAATTCTTCAAATTTTATCTCGAAGAACCAAGAACAACCCTATTCTAGTCGGTGAGCCAGGAACTGGTAAAACCGCAATCGCGGAAGGTTTAGCGCACAGAATTATTGATGGAGATGTACCAGAAAACCTTAAAGAAAAGCAAATTTTCGCTTTGGATATGGGCGCTCTTATCGCAGGCGCCAAATATAAAGGTGAATTTGAAGAGCGATTAAAATCGGTTATTAAAGAAGTAACAACTAGCGAAGGTGATATCGTATTGTTTATTGACGAAATCCATACGCTTGTAGGTGCTGGTGGCGGACAAGGCGCTATGGATGCTGCTAATATTTTGAAACCAGCTTTAGCTCGTGGCGAATTAAGAGCCATTGGTGCCACCACCTTAGATGAATATCAAAAATACTTTGAAAAAGATAAAGCTTTGGAACGTCGTTTTCAAAAAGTAACGGTTGATGAACCTGACACTGAAAGCGCCATTTCCATATTACGTGGTATTAAAGAAAAGTATGAAACCCACCATAAAGTTAGAATAAAAGATGAAGCTATTATTGGTGCCGTTGAGTTATCACAACGTTACATTACGAATCGATTTTTACCAGACAAAGCGATAGACTTGATGGATGAAGCTGCTTCTAAATTACGTATGGAAATCAATTCTAAACCTGAGGAATTAGATGTTTTGGATAGAAAAATCATGCAACTTGAAATTGAAATTGAAGCCATAAAACGCGAAAAAGATGAAACCAAGTTAAAATCATTGCGTTCAGATTTGGCGAATTTGAAAGAAACTCGCAACGAAATCAATGCCAAGTGGAAAAGCGAAAAAGAAGTGGTTGATAACATTCAAAATAGTAAACAGGATATCGAGAACTTTAAATTGGAAGCTGAAAAAGCGGAGCGCGATGGCGATTACGGTAAAGTTGCCGAATTGCGCTACGGTAAAATCAAGGAAGCCCAAGAGCAATTGGAAGCTTATCAAAGACAATTACAGGAAAATCAGTCAGGAAGCTCTTTAATTAAAGAAGAAGTAACTTATGATGATATTGCCGAAGTAGTTGCCAAATGGACAGGAATTCCTGTTACTAAAATGCTACAAAGCGAACGCGAAAAGCTATTGAAATTAGAAGATCAATTACATAAACGTGTGGTGGGTCAAAATGAAGCTATTGAGGCTGTTAGTGATGCTGTTAGACGAAGTCGCGCCGGCTTACAAAACCCAAAAAAACCTATAGGAACCTTCTTGTTTTTAGGGACTACTGGTGTTGGTAAAACCGAACTTGCTAAAGCGTTGGCAGAATATCTTTTTGATGATGAAAATGCTATGACAAGAATCGACATGAGCGAATATCAAGAGCGACATGCCGTAAGTAGATTAGTTGGAGCACCTCCTGGATATATAGGCTATGATGAAGGTGGACAACTTACGGAAGCCGTTAGGAGAAAACCGTATTCAGTGGTATTATTGGATGAAATTGAAAAAGCTCATCCAGATACTTTTAATATCTTATTACAAGTTTTGGATGAAGGCCATTTAACAGATAACAAGGGCCGTTTAGCAGACTTTAAAAATACCATTATTATTATGACATCCAACATAGGAAGTACAATAATACATGACCGTTTTGAAGCCACAAAAGACATAGATTCTGCTATTGAAGCGGCAAAAATTGATGTATTGGCATTATTAAAACAAAGTGTAAGACCCGAATTTTTAAACCGTATAGACGATACGATTATGTTCACACCTTTAACGAAAGAGAACATCATTGAAATTGTTGGTTTACAGTTAAAAAGTGTTACAAAAATGATAGCTAAACAAGGAATTACTTTTGATGCCACTCCAGAAGCTATAAGTTATTTGGCCAACAAAGGTTATAATCCAGAATATGGCGCACGCCCTGTAAAACGAGTCATCCAAAAAGAGGTTTTAAATGGTTTAAGTAAAGAAATTCTAGCAGGAAAAGTAACTACAGATAGCATTATTTTGTTGGATGCCTTTGATGATAAATTGGTTTTTAGAAATCAAGGTGATTTGGTAACAGAGGAATTTTAAACTTAATTAGGATTTATTGTAACAAAAGTTTTTTAATTAAGTCTATTAATTGGTTGGTTAGTTGAAAAGCAACATGAATCTTTAATTTAAGATGATTGTTGCTTTTTTTTTTGTAACAAAAAAAAAATAATGCTACTGATATACCGAATTTAAATTTAAAGTTATGAAATTAAAATTATCACTCCTTGCCACATTATTACTATCAGTATTCATAGTAAATTCTCAACAACTAGAAAACTCGACACTTTGGAAAATCTCCGGGAATGGCCTGGAAAAAGCCTCCTACTTGTTTGGTACAATTCATATAACATGTGATGCCACATTAGATGAAGATGTAAAAAATGCACTTGATGAAACTACACAAATTGTTTTGGAAATTGACATGGACGACCCCTCTATGCAATCCAAAATGATGGGTGGCATGTATATGAAAGATGGTAAAACAATTAAAGATTTTGTTTCTGAAGAAGATTATTCAGTTATAGATTCACTTTTTATTAAAAATGCAGGTATGTCTGTAAAAATGATAGAAAATATTAAGCCTTTTTTCTTAACAGCCATGCTATATCCAAAAATGATTGACTGCCCAATGCAATCTTTTGAAATGGAATTAATAAAAGTCGCTAAAACCCAAGAGGAAGAAATTAATGGTCTTGAAACTATTGAAGACCAAATACAAGTGTTTGATGATATTCCTTATGCAGATCAAGTTTCAGATTTACTAAGAATGGCAAAGGACAATTTAGCATATGATAAGGCGAATTTTGCTAAAATGCTTAAAACCTATAAAGAAGAAAATATATCTGAGATGTTGGAAATGATAAATGATGAAAACATGAGTGCATTCTCTAAACATCAAGATAAATTATTAACTAATAGAAATAAAAATTGGATTTCTAAAATTGCAGAATATTCAAAAAAACAACCTACATTCTTTGCTGTGGGTGCTGGCCATTTAGCAGGAGAGAATGGCGTTATTAAATTACTTATGAAAGCTGGATATACGGTTACTGCCATTCAATAATTATTTTTCTGAAATTATTATTAAATCACTCTAAATTAAAACCATAACAAGGTTGCTCTTTTATGGTTTTTTTATTTGACGCTTACCAAAATACTTTTGAAAGGATAAAAATACCAATAACTAAAGTTTAACTATTCGAACAATCAACAGGCTGTTGTTAATAAAAACTTACAAGTAAACTTCCAATATTGGTTAAAATTTTTAACTTAGCCTATCGAAAATCCTCAATTCGTTATAATTTCAAAATAATTGAAATTGTTTTTTACATAGATAAATGTTTAACCCTACTAGAATAAAATGAATATTTCGGAATATATTGATTACTCTTTATTAGACTCCACTGCATCAGAGCATGATATTATTCAATTATGCCATGAAGCCGTGCAAAGTAACTTTCATAGTATTTGCATTAATAGTTGTTACGTTGCTTTAGCGAAACAATTTTTAGAAGGTACTGGTGTCAAAATATCTACTGTAGTTGGGTTTCCATTAGGGGCTGCATCAACAAAATCTAAAATATTTGAAGCTCAACAAGCCATAAACGATGGTGCTAGCGAGATTGAGATGGTTATTAATTTAGGTTTACTTAAAAGCAGAAATTATGTTTCCGTTTTAAAAGATATAACCGATGTTAAAATGGCGATTGGAAATATACCTCTTAAGGTAATCATAGAAATCTCTGAACTAAACAAAAACGAAATTGTTAAAATTTGCGAAATATGTTTAGATGCTAGAGCAGATTTCATAAAAACATCCACTGGTTTTTCAAAAAATGGAGCAACCTTTACTGCCGTAAAAATGATTAAAAAAATAGTTAGGGATAATACAAAAATTGTAGCTTCTGGCAGTATTGAGGATTACGAAACTTCAATTAAGTTTATTGAAGTTGGAGCTGATAGAGTTGAGACATCCTCAAATATTATGGCTACCAATAAAGCCCAACAAATAAGAAATAGTAAGATTTATAAACAGTACATCGAAAATTTAGAAAAAACCACTACGGAATCAAGCCTAAATACTGTCAGTAAAGCTTAAAAACATATAAAACTAAAAAATAAATTTTAAACCAATCTTCATAATTGAGATTGGTTTTCTTATATAATTTAAGCAGCAAATTAGTAACTTTTAAGGGAATAAATAATAATATTAATAACTCCCTTACTATTAATTTCTACGAATATAACCATAAAACCAGATGAAGCTAAATAGTTTTATTGATCACACATTACTCAAACCAACGGCTACAAAACAAGAAATTATTAATCTTTGTAATGAAGCAAAAACCCATGACTTTTTTTCGGTTTGTGTAAACAGTAGTTATGTAGTTTTGGCTAAATCTCATTTAAAAAATAGTTCTGTAAAGGTTTGTAGTGTTATTGGTTTTCCTTTAGGTGCCATGAGCACAAAAGCTAAAGTTGATGAAACTAAAGCTGCACTACATGATGGAGCCGATGAAATTGATATGGTAATTAACATTGGGTTGTTAAAAAGTAAGGACTTCGATTTTGTTTGGAAGGATATAGAGGCAGTTAAGAATTCCATGCCAAATAACGTATTAAAAGTTATTTTGGAAACCTGTTATCTAGAGGATATTGAAATTATAAAAGCCAGTGAACTTGCCCTACAAAGTGGTGCCGACTTTATAAAAACTTCAACAGGTTTTGGTACTGGTGGGGCCACTATTCATGACGTTAAACTTATTAAAAGTGTTGTTGGCAATAAAGCCAAAATAAAAGCATCAGGCGGCATAAAAGATGCTAAAACCGCTTTAGAATATATCAATATTGGTGTTGAACGTTTGGGCACCTCCTCGGGCATAGCTATTATTAAAGGTGGTTCTTCAAATTTAAATTATTAATAATGAGTGTACATATTGAAGCAAAAAAAGGCGACATCGCTGAAACCATATTACTTCCTGGTGACCCTTTACGTGCGAAATGGATTGCTGAAACGTTTTTAGAAAACCCCGTTTGCTTTAACAAAATAAGAGGAATGTTAGGCTACACGGGTAATTATAATGGCAAAAAAGTCTCGGTAATGGGTACTGGCATGGGCGTACCTTCTATTTCTATTTATGCACATGAATTAATTACAGAATACGAAGTAAAAAACCTTATACGTGTAGGTAGCGCAGGTTCCTATCAAAAACATGTGAAAATCAGGGATATCGTCTTAGCTATGGCTGCATCATCCAATTCCGGAGTGAACGAATTACGCTTTGGTGGAGCAGATTATGCACCAACTGCCAATTTTGAGTTATTTCAAAAAGCAGTTGAAGCAGCAAAAACTAAAGGAATTCCTTTAAAAGCAGGGAATGTTTTTACTAGTGATGAGTTTTATGCAGATGATTTTGAATCGTATAAAAAATGGTCGAAATTTGGTGTATTATGTGTTGAAATGGAAACCGCGGGTTTATATACCGTGGCTGCAAAATATAATGTAAATGCCTTATCTATATTAACCATTTCAGATTCCTTGGTTACAGGAGAAAGGACCACGAGTAAAGAACGTGAAACCACGTTTAAAGATATGATCAAAATTGCTTTAGAATTAGCTTAAAATCAAAGAATATGAAATTTTTAAAAACTCTGGCTGTAATCTCAATTTTCTTTTCGTTGTCTTGTAAAAAAGAACAAAAAACTATACAACCATCTAATGAAAGCACCTCAATCTTTTATTTTATAAGGCATGCTGAAAAAGACAGAAGTGATAGCACTAACCAAAATCCGCACCTCAATAAGCAAGGATCTTTAAGAGCAGAAAAATGGAATGACGTTTTTAAAAACATTTCATTTGATGCTATTTATTCTACGGATTATAATAGGACTAGAGAAACAGCAGCACCAACGGCATCAAAAAATAATTTAGAATTAATTATTTATAATCCGAAAACCATCGATATTTCAAAGTTTTTAAGCGATAATGAAGGCAAGCATGTTTTGGTTGTTGGACATAGTAACACAACTCCTGATTTTGTCAATAAAATTTTAGGAAGCGAGACTTATGAAGATATTGACGACAGTAACAATAAAAATCTTTATATTGTTACAAAAACAGGAAACACTATTTCCAGCAATTTATTGTTTATTGAGTAGCTTCCGTGCTGACCGTAATATTTTTCAATTCAATTTTTGATAGCAAATCCAATTCATTCTTTTCAAATAGAATATCTAGATCATGTAAATTGATTTCATTGTTTCTAGGTTTATAGTTATTGTAATCAACAAACCTAATACCACTTAGGTAGCGCTCGTTATAAGCCTCTCTAAAACGATAACCTTTTCCTTTATTCTCATTATATGAATACGCTAAGTAATCTACTTTAAAGTTCTTATTATCAATCCAATAAATAAATTCATCATCAAAATCTTCTCCTCCTCCATCCTCATTAAAAGTTACCTTTATTTTAAAATAACTGCGCCCTTTAATTTCAACCTCGTTAAGGTAAGTTTTATTAACAGCTCTATCATTTAACCCATAAGGTAAAACCGAAAAATAATGTACCGAGTTTACAGAGGCTTTGAGTTTATTTACCAAAGAATCTTCCAATTCCATTTTTTGACCATTTGCAAAACGAGTGAAACTATTATTATCTAGGACATCATAGATTGAATCTTGAGAATTTATAATGAGTCTCGAAAGTGAAAAACCTCCACCATATCTTCTAGCTGCATATCGTCTACCCCTGAAGTCAAATGCAATAGTCGATTTCTTAAATAGCTCACCACCTGAAACTTCAATGGATCTATCAACGATGACGTTAGCATCTTTACTGTCTTTTTCACAACTTGAAAATGACATCATCAATAAAATAAAAAACGTGATTTTTTTCATAATAAATAAAGTTTTATAGTAAGTACTAAAGTCAATAGATGCCTAATTTTAGCTTGAAATAAATTTAAATTTTATGTGGTTCCCCGTAAATTTCTGAGCTAAAATATCTATGGATGACTCCTTAACCTGCAGCACTCTAGGATACCCACCCGTGGTTTGGCAATCGCGCATCAATATAATAAGCTTTCCTGAAGGTGTTAGTTGAACCGTTCCTGGAAGCACTCCAGAGGTAATAATGGGCTTTAAGTTGTTTTTAAGGTTTTCCTCCAATTGATAGGCCATTCGATTATTATCTTTTGAAATAGTAAATGACTTATTCAACAATTGATTTTTTTGGTCATCTGATAGCAGATCGAACTCTGGTCCTTTTAAAACCTCCACAATATCAGAGGTCAAATAAGATACATTAAACCTAACAGATGCATTTTTATAAATAATATCAGTTGAATAATCACAAACTATCAGTTCATCGTTTTTAAAGAGCTTAAATTGCTCCGTAATGTTTTGACACATACTTTTACTACCCATTATTGTTTCGCTCTTAAAACCTCCCCAAATGGCTAAATAACATCTAAAACCAGAGTTTAATTTACCAAAAGACAACACATCGTTGGGTTTAAGGGCAACTACTTTATTTAGCCCGATAGGATAATCATTCAATTTGGGCGACATATCAGCACCTGAAATGACCATAAAAGTCTCAACTTGAAATTGAAGTTTAGCGCCTGTCATTGTCATTTCCAAAACAGCTTCATCTTCCTTGTTTCCTAATAATGCATTAGCAAAAGAAGCAGCTTTTCGATCCATAACCCCAGAATACGGCACTCCAAATTCCAGATAATGATTACGTCCAAAATCTTGTATAGAACTGTAAAACCCAGTATTTAAAACTTTAATCATGGTAAACCTCGCTTTCCATTTGGTAAACATTCGCGTCTACTAGAGTTTTAATATCTTGATATTCTTTTAAACTCACTGGATAAAATTTTATCCTGTCCCCAGCTTGAGCAAAACAAGGATTGACATTAGAAGCATCAAAAAAGTTTAAGGGTGAATTACCTATAACATTCCAACCACCTGGACTCGTATTTGGATACACGCCAGTTTGATTTCCGCCAATGGCAACTGCCCCTTTTTCAATGTGTAATCTGGGAGATGATTTTCTGGGAATTTCTAGTGATTTATCCAAACCACCCAAGTATAAAAACCCTGGTAAAAAACCAATAAAATAAACTGTGTAAATGGGTTGGGAATGACGCTTTATTATCTCTTTTTTTGATAGCTTTTTTTCTTTTGAAATAAACTCTAAATCCAATGCGAAATCAGTGTCATAACAGACAGGAATTTTCCATAGTTTAGACTCATTTTTAGCTGATATTTTTTCAGAGCCATAGATTTTGTCTATAATCACTATTTCGTGTTCTAAATTTTTAATCGAATTACTATAAATTATTAATAATGAATTATATGAAGATTTTAATTCAACTAAAAGTTTAAGTTTACTTTTTTTGATTTTTTGCTTAAAATGGATAATGTCCGCTAAAATCAGCTCATTTATTTCTTGAGGCCATTCAACCAAAATAGCACGTTCTCCAAAGGGTTTGTATGTAAGTTCAAAAGCCATTAAAAATCATCTTATTTTAATTCCTTTTAACGTTAATTTTTCGTTCAGGTTTTTTATCAAATCTATCGCTTTAGGATTATCGCCATGTACACAAAATGTGTCGGCTTTCATGTCATTTTCTGTACCATGAATCGTCTTAACTTTCTGCTCAGAAACCATTCTAAAAACATGCTCAAAAACTTGGTTTGGGTCTTCAATCACCGCATGATTTTCACTTCTTGAAACCAAGGTCAAATCATTATTGTAGTTTCTATCCGCAAAGGCTTCATAAGTAATATTAATACCATTTTTTAATGCCAAATCTTCAATAACCGATTTGTAAGGCACATATAATTTTATGGGTAAAGTGATGCTTTTCATCACCTCAATAATGACCTTGGCAATCTTTTCATCTACGGCTGCAATATTGTAAAGCGCACCGTGTGGCTTTATATGATGCAACAGAACATGCTCTTCATTTAAAACATGTATTAAATCATCTATTTGGGATTTTATGGATGTGAACAAGGCAGCACAAGACATATCCATGGGTTGTCTTCCAAAGTTTTCCTTATCAGGAAATGAAGGGTGTGCTCCTATTTTGACCTGGTTTTGTTTAGCTAACTTGACGACCGTTTTCATGGTGTCATAATCACCTGCATGTCCGCCACAAGCAATATTACAAGATGCGATGTATGGCATTAGTGAAGCCTCGTTACCAACGCCTTCACCAACATCTACATTAATATCCACCGTTTGATTTTCCACTAAAACAGGTTTAAGCTAAATACTTTATTTAAAGTTGCCATTGACAGTAAGATACTAATTCCTAGAATTAAAAACCCAAAAATGTTTTGTTTTGTAGTGTTTTTAAAAGCCCCTAAAACAGATTTCTTATTCATAATCCAAAGTAAAAACCCAGCAATAACCGGCAGTAAAATACCATTGGCTACTTGGGCAAACTTGATAATATCAATCGGTTTTATGCTTAATGAGGAAAACACAACCCCTAAAACCAAAATGAACATCCAAACTGCACGAAACTTTTTGGTTTTCATGCCAGATGACCAACCCAAACAACCACTTGCCACATAAGCAGCCGCTAAAGGTGCTGTGATAGCGCTGGTAATTCCTGAAGCAAACAAGCCAATTGCTAAAAAATATTTTGCGAAACTGCCAAAAAGGGGTTCTAAACCTTGTGCTAAATCGGAGGCGTTCCTGATGGTTTCACTTTGTATGGAAGCTGCCGAAATAATAATACACATGGATACTAGACCTCCTAAAAAAACGGCAATGATGGTGTCTCTTTTTGCAAACCGTAGGTCTGACTTTGCTTTCCATTTTTCTGTAACTAAAGAAGCATGTAAAAACAAATTATAAGGCACTACTGTAGTACCAATAAGTGCAATAATGGTAAGTAAGCTTCCCTTAGGAAATTTTGGAAATAAGGCACCTTTTAAAATTTCACTTATATTAGGTTTCGTGATAATAGCAGTAATTAAAAATGCAATACTCATTAAAACAACCAACGAAATAAGGGCTTTTTCCAGTACTTTATAATTACCAATATAAAGCAAAATAAAAGCTATACATCCAATAACTACACTCAATAAATTTATTGAAAAACCACACATTTTTAAACTTGGGTTTCCACTGATAGCTTCCAAACCCAATACACCACCCGTAATATTTCCAGCTTCATACGCGGCGTTTCCAATAACGATAGCAGAAAGTATTAAAAGAATTGCTATAAATTTAAAAACAGGGTGCTCTAATTCAGTTCTAATAATTTCTGATAAACCCTTCTGAGTAATAATACCTAAACGCGCCGACATTTCTTGTAAAACAATGGTAGCTATAATAGACAAAACCATCGCCCATAAAAGTTCAAAACCAAAACCAACCCCTGCTAGGGTACATACTGTAACCGAACCAGGGCCAATAAATGCTGCTGCAATTAATGGCCCTGGACCGATATTTTTAAACCAGTTTTTCAATATAGTTTATAATTGTTTTAAAAGTGTATCTACCGCCATTCTTAGTTGAGTATCCTCACCTTTAGCTTTATCATCAGGATTATTTTTCACCAAGATATCTGGCACTGCCGGCCCTAATTCCATATTGGATTCCGTGTTTTTTACATACCAACCTCTAAAGGGCATTCTTACAGATGATCCATCTATTAATCTCGCAGATCCAGTTGAAATAACGGCACCAAAGGTGGGCTCACCAACTAACGTGCCAATACCTAGTGCCTTGTAAGCATGAGAAAATATTTCTGCATTAGAGTAACTGGTATGATTACACATCGCTATAGATGGTTTGGTCCAAGAAGCTAAAGGCAAACGCTCACTATATGGATAGTAATCTTTAAACTTTGTATGCTCTTTCTCTAAATTTTCTGCTGCTCCTCTAGGCACAGTATAAGCATGTTGTTTAACATTTAACACAGCCATTAAGTAGTCGGTAGTCCAACCACCACCGTTGTATCTCACATCTATTACAAGCCCTTCCTTACCTAACCCAGCAGCCATTAACTCACGTTCAAAATTTTCAAAACTTTGCCAGTCCATACCTTGTATGTGAATATATCCCAATTTGCCATTGGAATATTTATCGGTTAATCGTTTACGTTCTTTAACCCAAGCATTATAATTTTCTTTTCTGTTACTGTAATCAGGCCTGATGACAACTTCTAGGTTATTATTTCCACGCTTAATTTCCAAATAAATTTTTTCATTTGAAGTGCCTTCTAGCAAACTATAAAAATTTAGATTTTTTGAAAGTCTGGTTCCATTTACACCTAAAATAACATCTCCAACATTCAAATTACTAGCGCTTTTAGCTGCAGGCATATTTTCAACTACTTTAGTGACCTCAACAGCGCCATTGTTATTTGGTTTTAATTCTATTCCCAATAAACCTGTTGATTCTCTTTGTAATTCCTCTCGGTCTTCACCCACTCTAAAACCCATATGGCTCGCATTAATTTGACCGAGCATCCAGTTAAATATTTCCTGAAAATCGGTTCTTGTAGAAGCTTTCATGGCCAAAGGTTTGTACTTTTTCTTTAAGGCTGTCCAATCTTGACCGTGGAAATTAGGATCATAAAAACCATCGTTGATGGCTTTCCATGCTTCTTCAAAAATTTGGTTGGATTCTGCAACATAATCCACGTCCATTTTTGCACCTATTGATAATGACTCCTTTTTGTCATTGGAAATATTAATACTGGATAAACTACCAAAACTGGTGGTTAACAAAAACATGCTTTCTTTTTTATCAGCCACTATATTAGAAGGCCTTGAATTACCCGTGGTAATGGCTTTTTTATCCTCTCCATTCCAAGAAATTTTATATAAATCTGATTCGATATCGGCATCACCCCTTGAGCCATTACCAGTCGTGTAGTAAATGGTTTTACCATCTCTGGATATGTATTGTACAAACTCGCCTCCAACAAAAGAAGTCACCTGAACTTGACGTTCGTGTATATCATCAAAATCAATAACAATATCTTTTACGCCCGCATCTTTTTTATCATCTTTTTTAGATTTATCCTTTTCCAGTTTATCAGCATTTTTTTCTTCTTCCCAATCTTGTGGTGTTTTTTCCCAATCTTCTTTATTTAACCAAGTAAACCACACATCATAATCACCATTATTTCTATTGGATGAAAACACCAATTTTTTACCATCGGCACTCCATAAAGGCCTGGTATCCTGCTTTGGGTGCATGGAAATATTAACTGGTTTTATAGAATTATCGGCTTTATGAATATAAATTTCGCCATTAAAATTTAAATCACTTAAATTATAAGCTAACCACTTCGAATCTGGTGACCATGATACTCCTGAAGGTGTGTCCCAGCCATTTAACAAAGTAGTTTCATTTGACAACTTACCCTTGGCATCAATTTTTGAAACAATTAATTTACCTCTTCCCACTTTATAGGCTATGGATTTTCCATCAGGCGACATTACAGGGTCTTCTTCACCTTCTTTCGTATTGGTTAATCTAACAACTTGATGTTTTAAGGTTTTAAACAAATCGGTTTCTTTGGCATCATCCGATTTTAATAAATACAAATCATTTTGTCCTTCTTTATCTGATACAAAAACCAAGGCACTATCATTTAACCAAGTGGGCATTCTATCTCTGAATGGCGAATTGGAAAGATTTATGGTTCTTTTGTTATCCTTATCAGTGGATCTTAAAAAAAGTTCACCCCTAATTACCATGGCGGCATATTTCCCGTTTGGCGAAATAGCAATTTCCTCTATACGATTTGTAAAAGTTTTATGTTCAACGGGGTCGTGTCTATAATCTGAACCAATATTCAATTTGACTTCTTTGGGTGCATTGGTTGTTGTATTTAAAACAAACAATTTATCCCCTTGAACCATGGCTAAATCCTTACCGTTAACACTTACATTGAAAGAAAAAATACCCATATCCTTAAAAGTCGTAACAGGTGTTATGACCCCTACTTTTTTGCCATTGGAATCGATATTCAATTTATGAACATTGTATTTACCATCTCTTGAAGATTGAAAATAGATGGTTGAGTCATTTCCCCACTGTGGATAAAAATCATTACCATCATACGTTGTGAGTTGGGTGTAACTATCATTCGCCTTATTATAAAGCCAAATATCCCTGTTTGCTGGACCACGATAAGCTTCGCGGGCAATTCTACAAGAACCCTTTACAAAAACAATAAATTTACCATTTGGTGAGACTTTTGCATCAAAACCAATAGTGCTCATCAATCTGGTAGGTGTACCTCCGACATCACTTACCATATGAGTTTCCATTTCTCTTTCCACTTGTACAAAGTCTCTACGTGTGGAAAATAAAATGGAGCCCTCTTTTGTATAATCGGTCAAATAATCGGATGTTGAGTGATACGTAATACGTTTTGGAACACCACCATCTTTTGAAATCACATAAATATCATTATTACTATAACGGTCACTTTCAAAGGCAATATTATTCCCATCATAACTCCAAAGTGGTTTTGTATCGTATCCTTCGTGAATAGTAATTCGTTTTGGGTTTTCACCATTTATATCTGATGTCCATATATCGCCTTGAAAATTAAACGCAATATACTGTCCGTCAGGACTTATTGATGGATGATTTATTAAAGGGGATTGAGCAAAATTTTTGGCAACAAAAACGAGTATAAAACATAGTGATAACTTCAAAGACTTTTTCATTTCAATGGTGGTTTTAATTTTTTGCCCTAAAGTTAATTTGAATATGTTGATTGGTCTGAATTATCAACATACTTTTAACACATTTTAACAATAGCTTAACTTATTGCTCAACTGAATTAAGCGCATAAATGGCAAAACTTCCTAACCAATGGCCACCTTCATAACTATCGCCAAATATACTTGGCAATGAATAATTGATATGTTTATTAGCCACATTATATAAATGATTGTATTCTGGTAATCCTTCAGCTATTTTAGCTAAACTCCAAGCGCGAGAAAAATTAACGCCATCCAAATGCACCAATTGTCCGTCCGTTCTATCCGAAACTAACCCAACCTCCAAAGTATATTTTTCGTCTTTTAATTGCGGTAAAAAAGTATTTAACCAAGTTTTAAATTCTTCAACAGGCAATAACCGCTTCATTAAAGCCGCTTCTTCCAGGCATGGTGATAAAAAATCACTACCACTAGGCTCCCAAGTTATGGGGCAGTTTTGATCATTTGAGAAAAAATACATTGAACGTTCTTTAATGGCTTTTTTAAGGTCTTCATTATTAACCGTTGTCGCATAATCATAAGCAAAACTTAGCCCAAACGCCGTATTTGGATGCGTTCCTACACGTTGTGGATAGTTTAATTTAGGCAAAAACTCGATGTATTTTCCAACAATCAAGTCGGTTAAAGGTTGTAAATTGTTCTCTAGCTCTCGCGCTACCGGTGCATCCCAGGTATGCAATTCATCGGCGAGTTTTAACAACCATGCCCAACCGTAAGTTCGCTCAAAAGATTTGTTGTGTTCGGTGTAAAAATATTGCACTTCAGTTTCAATGTTTTCTTTCGATATATTGTTAAGTAAACGTTGTTTAATGCCCTCGGCATCATCTATATCTGGGAATTGTTTTAACAAACTCACCAAACTCCAATGTCCGTGAACCGATGAATGCCAATCGAAACAGCCATAAAATGCTGGATGCAATACATTGGGAGCTAATAAATCATTATCCCCACCCAAGGTTTGAGATAAACGATTTGGATACTCAATATTTAAACAATGTAAAGGTAATTGTGCTAATTTATTGGCCTGCTCTAAATTAAGAAGCGGCTTTGGTGCCATTTCAACTTTTGGAATTTCTGTACTGTCTTTTTTTTCTTCTTTGGATGTGTTGCAGTTAAAGACCATAAGTACCAAAAATATTATGATGTGTTTTTTCATTTTATAAATTTAGGATTATATATTATAAAGAAACGGAATTTTATATAAACTACCTATTGGTGTTATAAAATGTTTAATTATCAATCATACACTATCAAAATTCTTTATTTTATGCTACTTTTATATCTCTTTTAATAACTAAAAGTCTGCATGGAAAACTATAATAATTTCAGAATATTTAACTTAGGTGAGCCTACTAAAATATCACCCATACACTTAAGCAAAACTAAAGGTGACAATATTTTTAATTTTATTGATGATAAGGACCGGATTTTAGCCGATATACAGTTGAACAATTTTACTTCTTCATTGGAGAACGGCATACTTCCTGATTCCTATGAGCGTGCAGGACCACGTGAAAACGTGTTTTTTGAGGGTAAGAACACAACGGCTGCTATTGTGACTTGTGGCGGACTTTGCCCTGGCATCAATAATGTGATTCGCAGTTTGGTTATGAACCTCCATTACTTTTACAAGGTTAAAAGAGTTATTGGAATTCCCTATGGATATGAAGGATTGAATCCGGAATGTGGTCACGATTTCATAGAGCTCACACCAGAAAAAGTGAAAAATATCCATGAGTTTGGAGGCACCATATTAGGCTCGTCAAGAGGTGGACAAGATGTATCTGTCATGGTTGATACGCTTGTGGCCAACAACATAGATATCTTATTTACCATTGGTGGTGATGGAACCTTAAAAGGGGCTAATGCCATAGGTACTGAAATCATAAACAGAGGTTTAAAAATTGTAGTAGCTGGAATTCCCAAAACCATTGATAATGATATTGATATTATAGACAAATCGTTTGGTTTTGAAACGTCTTTTGATGTGGCTTGCCCTATTGTAAGAGACGCCCATAATGAAGCCAATGGCGCATACAACGGAATGGCCATTGTAAAATTAATGGGAAGAGACAGTGGTTTTATTGCAGCCTCAACCGCACTTTCCATGCCTGTGGTAAACTTTGTTTTGGTGCCAGAAATGGATTTTGAACTGGAGGGAGCGAACGGATTTCTTGAAAATCTTAAGAAACGATTGCTATCAAAAAAACATGCCGTCATTGTGGTGGCAGAGGGTGCTGGTCAGCATTTATTCAATGCCGAAAGCAACGAAGTGGACGCCTCTGGAAACATTCAGCATAAGGATATTGGGTTATTGCTCCAGCAAAAAATTAAAGCCTATTTTGATAGCATCAACATGAAAACTACCATAAAATACATTGACCCAAGTTATATCATTCGAAGTGCACCTGCCAATGCCAATGACAGTCTGTATTGCAACCACTTAGCATATCATGCTGTGCACGGTGCCATGGCGGGAAAAACAAATTTTGTGGTGGGAAGCGTCAATAATACCTTTGTTTACTTACCTATTACCGATGTTACCAAAAAACGCAAAAAAATTGATATGGAAGGTGGGTTTTGGTTTGGGACATTACAAAGCACCGGACAACCTTTTTCGATGAAGTAGAAGATCCCTAACTATTTGGAAACGCATCCTTAATTTAAACTTTTGCTAATTTTATTCATTTTTTTTAAAACACTTAATTTTAATGAGGTTAAGTAAGTGTTTTCTAGGTTAAAAACCTGTTTAAAATGTTTATAACTATAACTGTCATCTATGACTACTTAATTTTATCTTTGGATGGTAGTGTACTGCAAAATTGAAAATAATATTAAATGGATAATTTTCAAAAAATAATAAGGCAACTTAGGAAATCATCATTAGACGATATCGCTAAAAAATGTGGGATTGAAACAGGGAAGCTCCCTAAAAATAAAATTGCTGAAAAAATAGATAAATTCATTGAAAAAAATCACGTTAAAAAATCTTTTTACAGCACTAGTATTTTTCAAATTGGTTATCCCATATTACTTTTATTTATAGGTTTTATTATTGGTAGTATTGCAGATATCTCTAACTCTAATTTAAAAAATACAATTGACAAAAACGATTCTATATCTCTCAAAAAAATACAAGCACTTTCCCAACCGCTACCAATTGAGTTAAAAATGAAATTTTTGAAGATAAACATTGAGAAAAAAGGTTTTATTGATTTTATCCCTGAAATCAATGAATTATATAAAACAGCTCAAGTTGTTAATTCATTTTCCGATGATATTAATAATCCTGGAGCTAGTGAATTCACATTTCAATTTATGAGTAAATGGTATAGTGAAAAATACTATAGCAAAGAATTTCGAGATTTTTTTGATAACTTGAGTATTTACATAGGTATAACGGTTGGGGATAATTTATTAGATGAACAGACTGAAAAACAAAAACCTTACTTATACTGGAAATATAATACCAAACTTGATTTAACAAATCCAGAATCTCAGCATACTGTTAATTATCGAATCGATTACAATAATAACAATAGTGAAAGTTTAATACTAAGTATCCCTCAAGAAGATAGTGAATTCTTAATAAAATCGGATATTAATTTTGACAATAGTATTAGTTCTGCTCTGGAATTATGTGGAAAAAAGGTAAGCATATATATAACGCTTATTGGAAATCGTAAAACATTATTAACATCACCCGTACTAACTTTCGAAAATTTTACAATTGAAGACAATTTACATAGGCAATATGACATTGAGTTCGTTAAAGTTTCCGATTATTACGGAAAAGAAAGTATTTCTAAATTACAGGAAAATGCCTTAAAAACCTATGGAAGAACGCTGAATATTGATGTAAAAAACCATCAAATTTATCTGGAAGGTATTTTTACTTGTAAAAGTTTTTAGATTGTTTGTGTAATTGCGATAATCAATCTTGTCTTCCCCCAACTATCGCTAAGCTCCGCTTAGTGGCATCAACGTATAGCCTATAAACCATTCAAAATAGATTCCTTCCTTCGGAGGAATTTTTTACCCCAACCATCCCTCTCTATCCAAACTCCTATATTGTATGGCTTCACTAATATGCGAACCATTTACGGCTTCGACACCTTCCAAATCGGCAATGGTTCTGGCAACTTTTAAAATTCTATCATAAGCACGAGCTGATAAATTTAAGCGTTCCATCGCAGTTTTTAAAAGTTGTTTGGAAGCTTCATCCAATACACAATATTTACGTATTTGTTTGGTACTCATTTGCGCATTGTAATGCACCGTTTCACTTTCGGCAAAACGTTTAGTTTGCAGCGCTCGGGCTTTGGTAACACGCTTTCTAATTTCCACCGAGGTTTCCCCTTTTCTATCTTCCGAGAGCTTTTCAAAAGGTACGGGCGTCACTTCTATATGAATATCAATTCTGTCTAATAAGGGACCAGAAATTTTACTTAAATAGCGTTGCATTTCGGCAGGACTGGAAGTTACAGGCGCATCAGGGTCGTTAAAATACCCACCCGGACTCGGGTTCATACTCGCCACCAACATAAACGAAGATGGATATGTTACCGTAAACTTCGCGCGTGAAATAGTCACTTCCCTATCTTCCAAAGGTTGTCGCAACACTTCCAAAACGCCCCGTTTAAATTCGGGTAACTCATCTAAAAACAGTACGCCATTATGCGATAGGGAAATTTCACCCGGTTGCGGAAAGGCGCCACCACCAACCAATGCCACATCTGAAATCGTGTGATGCGGACTACGAAACGGTCGTTGTGCCATCAACCCTGTATCTTTCACCCTACCAACTACTGAATGGATTTTAGTGGTTTCCAAAGCCTCATGGAGCGTCATGGGTGGTAAAATACTAGGTAAACGTTTTGCTAACATGGTTTTTCCTGCGCCCGGTGGCCCAATTAAAATAATGTTATGACCACCGGCTGCCGCAATTTCCATGCAGCGTTTGATTCCTTCTTGTCCCTTCACATCGCTAAAATCATGCTCAGGAAAATCGAGGTTTTTATAAAATTCCTCTCGGGTGTTGATGATGGTTTGCTCTAGGAGTTCGCCTTTATCGAAATAATTGATAACCTGCTTAATGTTATCAACACCGTAAACTTCCAAATCATCCACAATAGCAGCTTCTTTAGCATTTTGGGAAGGCAGGATAAAACCTTTAAAACCTTCGGCTCGGGCTTTAACCGCAATGGGTAATGCGCCTTTTATGGGTTGCAAACTACCATCCAGTGAGAGTTCGCCCATAATGATGTATTTTTCCAAATCAGGTGCTTCAATTTGTTTGGATGCTGCCAAAATGCCGATAGCTAAAGTAAGATCATAAGCACTACCCTCCTTACGTAAATCGGCAGGTGCCATGTTAATCGTAATCTTTTTCCCGGGTATTTTGTAGCCGTTGTTTTGAAGTGCCGCTGCTATGCGGTAATTACTTTCTTTGATGGCATTATCTGGCAATCCCACCAAATGATAGCCAATACCAGAATCTACATTTACTTCAACTGTAATGGTCGTGGCCTCCACACCAAAAACAGCGCTTCCAAAAACTTTTTTAAGCATGCTTTTTCTTTACTGCTTAAATGTAAGAAATGTAATTTAAATTCAAGATTTATGAGATTTATTTTCGTTATATTTGGTTAGACATAACGCATTCGAAGATGATTTCTATAGATCAAGCTAAATTATTGGTTAAAAATCATGTAAAACCACTTCTAAAAGAAACTATTAAACCTGTTGAAAAAGCTGGTGGCTATTATTTGTTTGAAGATATATATTCACCTATTAATATGCCTCCTTTTAGGCAATCGGCTATGGATGGTTATGCATTGCATTTACATGATAATTTAACTTATAAACTTATTGGAGAAGTTAAAGCTGGTGATAATTTTAAACCGACTTTACAACCAGGAGAAGCTGTTAGAATTTTTACAGGGGCTCCTGTGCCAGATTCGGCCAATGCGATTATGATGCAGGAAAAAGTAAAAGTTGATGCCACTAAAATAAGTATTGAAGAACAGTTAGACGAAGGTCACAATATTCGCCCTATTGGAGAACAAGTTAAAAAAGGCGATATCGCTTTAAAAAAAGACACGAAGTTAACGCCTGCTTCCATAGGGTATTTATTATCATTGGGTATTAGGGATGTGAAGGTGTTTAAAAAACCGACTATCGCTATTGTAACCACGGGCAATGAATTGATAGAACCTGGTCAAGATTTAACACACGGAAAAATATACGAAAGCAACTCTAAAATGCTCTTGAGTGCCCTTTACAGTTTGAAGTTTTATGATGTAACTATCCATAAAGTTGAGGATGATTACCAAGAAACTGTAAAAACCTTAAAATCAGTCGTATCAAATAATGATTTGGTAATTATAACTGGTGGTATTTCAGTTGGAGATTATGATTTTGTAGGGAAAGCTTTAAATGAATTGCAAGTGGATGAAGTGTTTTATAAAGTAAAACAAAAACCCGGAAAACCTTTATTCTTCGGAAAAAAAGAAGACACGAGCATATTTGCTTTACCTGGAAATCCTGCAGCAGCATTAACCTGCTTTTATGTTTATGTATATATAGCACTTCAAAAAATGATGGGTATTGATGATATTGAACTACCCTGTGTTCAAGCCAAATCCATATCAAATTTTTATAAAAATGGCGATCGGCCACAATTTTTAAAAGCCATTTTTGATAATGGCCATGTAGAGATTTTAGAAGGTCAAAATTCATCAATGTTACAAACGTTTGCGATATCAAATGCTTTGGTTTTTAGTCCTGAAGAACAAAATCATTTCCATTTTGGAGATTTTGTAGAAACCATATTATTACCTGTTTAATCATGAGTTATAAAATTAGAAGTCGCATTTGGATAGAATCTGATAACCATGTTCTTTTAGGAAAAGGTAGAGTGCAATTATTGAAAGCTATTGAAGAAATGGGCTCACTGTCAAAAGCTGCAAAATCACTTGATATTTCATATAAAAAAGCATGGCATTTGATAGATTCGGTTAATAAATCGGCAAAAGAACCCGTAACCTTGAACACTACAGGTGGAAAAGGTGGTGGTGGCACAGAATTGACTGATTATGGCAAATGCTTAATCAAAGCTTTCGATGAAATTGATAAAAACTGTTACGAATTTTTAGATAAACAATTGGAAAAATTTAACACTTTATAATGCTACAAACCGAAAACATATACCTTTTTCTGTTAGCACTACCCGTTGTGTCGTTTTTGTATTCTAGTGTTGGGCATGGTGGTGCCAGTGGCTATTTAGCGCTTATGGCGTTGTTTTCGTTTTCGCCGGAAACCATGAAACCAACTGCCTTACTATTAAACTTATTCGTAGCTGGTATTTCGTTTTATTACTATTACAAAGCAGGTTATTTTAATAAAAAATTGTTCTTGTATTTTGCCCTAGCATCCATTCCTTTGGCTTTTTTGGGAGGTACCATCGAGATTGATGCCTCTATTTATAAAAAAATATTGGCCATACTTTTAGTATTTGCAATTTTAAAAATGCTAAATGTATTTGGTAAAGAAAGTGATTCCATTAAACAGGTAAAATTGTGGCAAGGACTTATGGTTGGAGGTATTATTGGTTTGTTTTCAGGACTTATTGGGATTGGTGGTGGCATTATTTTAACACCCGTAATTTTACTTTTACACTGGGGCAATATGAAGGAAGCCGCTGCAGTTTCGGCATTATTCATTTGGGTTAATTCTGCCGCAGGTCTTATTGGTCAGTTAAGTAGTGGCGTTTTACTTGAAAAAGAATCCTTTTTATTAGTGGCCATTGCCTTAATAGGTGGTGTATTAGGTGGATATTTTGGTAGTAAAAAAATAAACTATCAAAATTTAAGATATATACTGGCTTTTGTGTTGGTAATCGCATCAGTTAAACTATTTTTCACGTAAATGATTGATAAAACAAACATAACAGGCATTATTTTAGCAGGTGGAAAAAGCTCCCGTATGGGTACTGATAAAGGATTTTTACTGTGGAACGACGAACCTTTTATCAAACACGTAATAGATGCGTTAAAGCCTTTAGTTGAAGAAATTATCATTGTTTCAAGTAATCCTGCATATGATATGTTTGGATTCATAAGAATTGAAGATAAAATTAAAAATGCTGGGCCGCTAGCTGGAGTATATTCAGGTTTAAACGCCTCTAAAACCGAATATAATGTAATTTTAAGTTGTGATATTCCTTTGATTAACTCTGAAGTTTTAAACATTTTAATTCATAATGTAAATGATAACTCTGAAATTATTCAAGTTGAGAGTAACGGCAAAAAAATGCCCTTAATTGCTATCTACAAAACAGCTTGCAAGGACTTGTTTTTTAATCTATTGAGAAAAGGAGAAAAGCGTTTACAATTTGCTGTTAATCAATTTAAAGCTAAAACCATTACATTAGATAAGGAACTTGACTTTTTTACAAAAAACATAAATACACAACAGGATTTAAAAGCTATTGAACATGCTTGTAACGATTAAATATTTCGGACAATTAACTGAGATCACTCATTTGAATGAGGAAACCATTGAGGTTTCGGAAAATCAAACCATTTCAGAACTATTAGATACATTATATAGAAAATACAACACCCTTAAAACTAAAGATTTTAAAGTGGCCCAAAACCAAGAATTAGTTGATGAAAACACTAAATTAACTGGTTCCGAAATAGCTTTATTACCACCATTTTCGGGAGGATAAATTTATGGATAGATACAACAGACATATTATTTTATCAGAAATTGGCGAAGAAGGTCAAAACAAACTTTCCAAAGCCAAAGTTTTGGTTGTTGGTGCTGGCGGCTTGGGTTGCCCTGTTTTGCAATACCTTACTGCTGCTGGTATTGGAACGATTGGCATCATTGATTTTGATGTGGTTGAAAAGTCTAATTTACAACGTCAAATACTCTTTGGAAAGTCATCTTTAGGAAAAAATAAAGCTTTAGTAGCAAAACAGCATTTGGAAGATTTGAATGATGACATTTCAATTGTGGCGTATTCTGAAAAATTGACTTATCAAAATGCGTTATCACTTTTCGAACTTTATGACATCGTCGTTGATGGTTCAGATAATTTTGAAACCCGCTATTTGGTAAATGATGCCTGTATAATAACCAAAAAACCGGTTGTTTACGGTGCCATTTACAAATTTGAGGGTCAAGTTTCTGTTTTTAATTATGAAAACGGACCAAGTTATCGATGCTTATTTCCTGAAACGCCCAAGGATACTGTCCCTAACTGTTCAGAAATTGGCGTTTTTGGGGTATTACCTGGTATTATTGGGAGCATGCAAGCGAATGAAGTTTTGAAAATGGTAATAGGTATAGGAGATGTGCTTTCAGGTAAATTACTTTTATATAATGCATTGAGCACAAAATCAACCATTTTAAAAATCCATAAGTTGGAACCTATTTTTGATTTGGTTTTAAAAGAAAAAGATAATTTTCATAGAAAACAACTAAATAACGACTGTGAAATTCAAGCTATTGAAGTTTCAATCAAAGACATGTCGTTAAGCGAAAACATTCAGTTTATTGATGTTAGGGAAGCACACGAACAGCCTAAAATTGATGACTTTTCCATAACACAGATACCTTTAAATGATTTAAAAAAACAGCTAGAAAATATTCATCCAGAGAAACAAAAACTAATTTTTTGCCAATCAGGAATTCGAAGCAAAAAAGCGGTATCCATTTTAAATGCACTCAATGTCACAAATTGTTACAGCGTCAAAGAAAGTGCATCAGAAATTATAAAATATTTAGGAGAACTAAAGAAAATATCAACATAATGTCAGATAAAAAAGTAAAAAATGTGTTTATAGAAGGCCCTATATCCTCAGAATTTATAGGCAATTCTATATACAAACATCAAACACAAACTAGCATTGGCGCCCATAATATTTTTTTAGGTCAAGTTAGAGCCGATGATATTGATGACAAATCCATTTCGGCTATTGAATACACCGCTTATGAAGCTATGGCTAATCAAAAATTCCACGAGATTAGAGAAGCTACTTTTGATAAATTCGAACTCACATGCATGCATATTTACCATAGTTTAGGTAAGGTTAAAGCAGGCGAAATATGTTTGTTTGTATTTGTATCATCACCCAGACGCAAAGTGGTTTTTGAAGCCTTGGAATATGTAGTTGAAGAAATTAAGGCAAATGTTCCTGTTTTTGGTAAAGAGATATTTGAAGACGACACCCATCAATGGAAAATAAATAGTTAAACCATGGTTGACATAACGACAAAAAACACCACCCTAAGAACCGCGATTGCTCAAGCTGTTGTTAAAGTTAGTAGAATAGAAACAATACAGGCTATTGTTAACGACTCGGTACCGAAAGGCAATGTATTTGCCATGAGTAAAGCAGCAGGTTTATTGGGTGTTAAACGCACTCCCGATATTCTACCAGATTGCCACCCATTACCAATTGAGTTCACAGGGGTGGAATATGAAATCGATGGTCTTGAAATTACCGTTTTATTTACAGTAAAAACTATTTATAAAACAGGAGTTGAAGTTGAAGCGATGCATGGTGCCAGTGTGGTAGCTCTTAACATGTACGACATGTTAAAACCCATAGATAAAGGCATTGAAATTCATCACATTAAATTATTGAATAAAAAAGGTGGAAAATCAGATTATAAAAACCGATTTAGAAAAGATTTAACCGCAACTGTAATCGTTTGTAGTGATACCATCTCAGCGGGTGATAAGGAAGATAAGGCTGGAAAAGCCATTATTGAAAAGCTAGAATCTTGTGATGTAAAAATTGCTGATTATATTATTATTCCAGATGAAAAAGACATCATTCAAGAAAAGGTAAAAAGCTATCAAAAACAAGGTGTTGATTTAATTATTTATACCGGTGGCACAGGTTTATCAAATAGAGATGTCACTCCAGAGGCTTTGATTCCGCTTTTAGACAGAAGAATTCCAGGAATAGAAGAAACTATAAGAAACTACGGTCAAGAACGTATGCCCTATGCTATGCTCTCAAGAAGTGTAGCAGGAACTATAAAAAACACTTTGGTATTGGCTTTACCCGGATCAACCAATGGAGCCAAAGAATCGATGGATGCCATTTTTCCATCGGTTTTACATGTTTTCGGAATTTTAAAAGGCGCTAGACACGATTAATGAAAGAAGACAAAAACATATTACAAGATTCATTTGGTAGAAACCATGCCTATTTGCGTATTTCTTTAATTGAAAGATGCAACTTGCGCTGTACGTATTGCATGCCCGAAGAAGGTGTAAAACTATCGCCTAAAAGTCACTTAATGACTTACGAAGAAATTTACGACATCGCAAAAACCTTTGTAAAACATGGGGTTACAAAAATTAGACTTACTGGTGGCGAACCTTTAATTAGAAAAGACATTCCCATTATTTTAGAAAAATTAGCAACACTACCAGTGGAGTTATCTATTACGTCTAATGCCGTGATCATTGATAAGTTTATTGATGTTTTGAAGGCTAACGGAGTCAATAAAATCAATGTGAGTTTAGATTCTTTAAATGAAGTTAAATTTCAGCATATCACGAGACGACACGAGTTCAAAAAAGTTTATAATAACATATTACTACTTGTTAATGAAGGTTTTAAAGTAAAGGTAAATGCTGTTTTAATGAAAGGGTTTAACGATAATGAAATTATCGATTTTATAAACCTAACCAAAGATTTACCCATTTCGGTTAGGTTTATAGAGTTTATGCCTTTTGATGGAAATAAATGGGATATGAGTAAAATGGTATCTTATGCAGAAGTTATGGAATACGTGCAAACATCATTTTCAAAAGAACAAATTGAACGTTTAAAAGATGCGCCAAATGATACCTCGAAAAACTACAAAATAAAAGGTTACAAAGGAAGTTTTGCTATTATTAGTTCGGTTACTAATCCTTTTTGCGATTCGTGTAATAGATTGCGTTTAACAGCCAATGGCCAATTAAAAAACTGTTTGTTTTCTGCAACAGAATCAGACTTACTAACTACTTTACGTGAGGGAAAATCTATAGAACCCATTATACAGAAAGCCGTTGGAGCCAAGTTAAAAATTCGTGGTGGCATGGATACGCTCGAAAAACTGCAAGAGCCCAAATTGCACAACAATAACCGTAGTATGATAACCATTGGAGGATAGAAAATAAATTTTATATTTTCAACAATTAAACTAAAGGAATCCGTTGCTCAAGCGGTAAATTCAACATGTTATTATATTTTTTTCAATAGTCGTCAATGGTACCTTAGTCGCTAGCGTGATAAGTGATATCTAAGTTTTAAGCTAATTAAAAAATAATATATTAATCTTGAATATTTTGATTATTCCGATATCCAGCACTATCCTTATACCAGTCTTTAAAATTAACACCTCCAGAAATTGCCCATGTATTAAAATGATTATAAGCCTTATTAATAGCTATTCTTTCCTTAGGGACTTTAAAATCATGAACTATATTTATGGCCCAAGGAAATCCATTATTACTTATAAAGTTACCGTCTTCGTCATTGTTAACTCCGGTTGTATTTATATTATTTGAAGCCAAAGTTGTTCTTTTCATATAGGCTAAATGCACTTCCTTTTCCCTTGATTTGTTTATGATTATAAAGGGGTTAAAAGGTGCTAAACCCAATTGTTCTGTGCTTATGGGACCATTGAATTTAACAGAAATTTTATGTTCTTTATTTAGCATTGAATTTGGATCGTCAAACATGATAACAACTGCATTGGCCTGTCCAGCTTCTGTACCGTTGGCATTTTCAATTATATAATTTTTAGTCAAAATGTTTCCTGAAACACTTTCTATTTGATTTGGTGTTAAGGATTCTATTTCAATACCAAAACCGTTTGTAAAACCTGCCCTATTTGATTTAGTGTTAATCAAAAAGTCTAATTGAACTGCTAGTCCTTGTGAATTTAAAACAGCAATGACTCTATAATTTACGGCTAGGTCATTAAAATCATAATCACCATTTGATGGCCATAAATCTTCAAAAGCGACGGTTCCCCATCCATATTTACTCGGTGTAAACAATTCAAAAGCTTTATCAGCGTCATTTGGATAGCTATCATCTCTATCTAAGATTCCATCACCATCAGTATCTGGGTTATCATTGGTTTGTATATAAACCTTAAAAGTCGTCAAATCATTAATTGTTCTTCCATAATCTGTGTTATTATTGGCACTAATTCCATACATATATTTCCATCCCCCAGTTTGAGTATCCATAATTATCAAATCGGAACTGTTTGCATTATTGGCTAACCATAATTCCTGATTGGAATCAAAAGTCATTGATGTTGGTTGAAAGGGTAAATTATCAGCACTTATTCTTGAGCTTTGATAAATATTATTATCATCTAATTCCAATCTGTATAAGCCTGAAAAGGTGCAAAGATAAAGAGTTCCGTCCTCAGCAAAAGCAAGATCCCCACCACTTGTACTATCTAAACCAGCGATATCCCAAACATTAACATTTGTACCATTTGTTGGATTATATGTATATAGTTTTGCACCTGTTGAAAAATAAAGCAACCCATCCCTATAATTATAGTCTAATCTTGGGCCACCCCTACCAATATTAGCAACAATTTCCCAAGAGTTATTTTCAATTGAATATTTCATCAAGGGGTATGGGCTACTTCTACCAATTGAATAAAGTACTTTATTCTCTTGATCGACAGCACAAGTGTAACTTCCCATAGGCATATCAGATAAATATGTTAAATCGCCCTTTGTGGGATCTACTTGGAATAATTCACCTGATCCATTTACACAAAACAAATAATCGTTAACTACATCAGTAAAAATAGTTCCTCTGGCTGCTTTTGTATTTGAGCTTTTATTAGAACTTTTACCATCCGAAACTTGATTATACGTTACTTCTTGATTTACTATATTCAATATGGATGCAGAATATTTTAAATTATCATTTCTTCGGATATACAGCTTATCGTAGTGTTTGGGTAAACTGATGGTTTGCGTGAAAGTACCATCTTTTGGTACTCCAGAAAAAATCAATCTATTCATTATATCTGTTTTGTAAACTGCCTCCGTTACAATTTCTCCTGATTGATTTTCAAAAGTTTCATTACCTATAAAAATTAATTCTTCTGAATATGCAAAAACATCATATCTCACATATTTTGAATTATCATTAATTGTAACTTTAACTTCTTGATTTGTGCTAAAGTCAAACCCATCAGGAATTGCTACCATCTTAATACTAGATTCATCGATACCAATATCTTGTGATTCTGTATCATTATTTACTTCGGGAACACTGCATGCATTTAACATAAACACTAATAAAATGACTTTAAAAATAGATTTCATACTATATCAAATTTGATTTTTTATTTCTAGGATTATTAATTTAAAACCAAAACTATGAACTAAAAAGAGGAAGATTTACAATTTTCTTTTAGATACGATTCGGTGTAGCCTGTTAACGTTTTTATGTAGATGAGTGGTTTATTGGTAAAAAGTCTTACAGTTAAAATTAAGGCTATAGATTTAATACCTTGATTTCTTCTTTAAAAATTTTCATGCACTCAAGTATTGAAAATACATTTTGAGGCATAGATTGTTTTATTTTCTTTTGCTGGTTGACTTGATTTTTATGCTTAAATATTTCATCCCGATTATCAATAATTGCTCTCAAAACCTTAATTAATTCTTTTTGATTTGATTTAAGAATATTGGTGTTTATAAAGCCTATTTCTTTTAGATTAAACTGATTGACCAGATATCTGGCGCCAGCCCTAACCGCCGAATCATCAGTTTTAAATTTATTGATATTTAAAACTGAAACATTGTTACAATATTCACTTATTTCTTTTAAAACCTCATAAGTATTGTCTTTACTGCAGTTATTAACTAAACACATCTCAATATTTTTGGCTTTATTGATATAATCTGAAAAGAAGTTCATGTCAATTTCCTCTTCATAATTATGAAATATGATTATGATGCCCGTTTTCATCGATTTACCTAATTGTTAATTATGATTTCTTAATCTCGAGAATATTATTAAAAGTTACGCAGCACGTTGAGCACGTTCCCAGTTTACAGATTGTTTATTATTTATATATCTAAAAAACCCAAGGACTACTGATAGATTCATTATGAAAAAATAATATGGCACAAATAATATTTTAAGCCTGGTTTTCTTATTTTCTAAAAACCAACCTATTAATGCAAACACGTAAAACAGAAATTGCAACCAGAAAAGCACAACATAAAAGCCAAAGCCTAACATTCCTTCGTTATAGGCTAAAATGGACAGAATAGGAATTAATAATAGCAAGCATAATGGCGTTAGTGTCCAACGTAGAACACGATGTGATACATATTGAAATGAAAGGGTTTTGTACTTAAATATATTAAGTAATGTGCGTAACCTAACCACCGATTGAATTCCTCCTGCTGAAATACGAATTTTTCGTTTTAACTCTTCACCTACATTAGCAGAAGCTGTTTCGATCGCAAATGCTTCCGGGTTATATTGAATAGTAT
Source organism: Litoribaculum gwangyangense (assembly GCF_039543505.1). Taxonomy (NCBI): domain Bacteria; kingdom Pseudomonadati; phylum Bacteroidota; class Flavobacteriia; order Flavobacteriales; family Flavobacteriaceae; genus Litoribaculum; species Litoribaculum gwangyangense. The sequence goes on from NZ_BAABJW010000002.1 coordinate 822,060, forward strand.
AGCCTTTTTGTGCGACTCTTAACGAAATCACAAAATCATCTAATAAAGTGTCTTGTTCAACTTCATTATAGAGATCTGTGCGTATTGCAAAAAGTTCTCCAGCTGCCCCAACAACCGAATATAACTCCGCATCCCATTTTTTTAGTGTAGACTCATATTTCCAATATAAACCTTCACCAGCTCCTGATGCCATGTCTTTGTCTTTATTAAAAATTCGTTTTTCACCTGAAACACAACCAACCTTTGGGTTTGAAAAACAATGCACAATATGTTTAATAGAGTCTTTACCCAATAATGTATTGGCATCACTAAATACCACTATTGGTGTTTTTACCAAAGGCATAACACGATTCATGGCATTAATTTTCCCATTGCGTTCTGGCTTGTGAAATAGATTAATATTGTCGTATTCTTTTAATTTTAAATCAGTACCATCATCAGAACCATCAGTCACCCAATAAATTTTGAGTTTGTATTTTGGATAATCTAATGCCATTGTGTTCTTCATTTTCTGATCTACATAATCTATTTCATTATATGCTGGAATAAAAAGAGTGACTTCAGGCTGAAAGTCCTGATAAACTTCTTTATGTTTGTTTTTACTTAGCCATCTTTTCATTTTTACAAGCACATATAATATCATCCCATAGCCTATATATGTGTAAACCACAGTAAATATCATTATCCAAAAAAGTAGTTTTAAAAGTTCCATAATTTCTATTTATAATTTTTTCCAAGTATTTGATTCAAAATCGTATTGCTTTAATATTCTGGCAGGATTACCTGCTGCAACTGAATATTCAGGAACGTTTTTTGTCACTACACTTCCTGCTGCTACAATAGAATGTTTACCTATTGTAACTCCAGGTACAACAACTACATTTGCTCCAATCCAAGATTCATCCTCAATAACTATTGGCTTTGTTGACACACCTTGAACATGAATTGGACTGTCAATTTTATCATAATTGTGATTTAAGCCCGACAAGACAACATTTTGTGCTAGTCTTACATCATTCCCTACTTTTACTGGACCAATAATAGTATTGCTTAAACCAATACGAGTGCGTTCTCCTATTATGACATCACCTACTCCATTGTTAATGGCGGAGAAATCTTCAATTGTAGATTGAGCACCTAGATTAAATTTATTCCATGGTACGACATCCAATCTGGTGCGTTTTCTAATGCAAGCTCCTCTTCCTTTTTGATGAATAAATGGATTTACAAACCATTTTATCCAAAGTCTTGGTCTTGCTTGATTTGGTATTACAATAGACCAATGCGCCAATGCCTTAATTCGCTTATTCGATTTTATTTGTGCTGCTAATTCCATAATAATTTTTGAGTAGATGTTGTAATTGCATTATAAATATCCTTGACATTGTTTTCCCATGTATGACTTTTGGCGAATGCAATACGCTGGTTTGACTTACTATTTGAATGTTCTGCTAATGCTAGTTCAATTAATTTAACATAGTCTTCTTTGGTTTTTCCTAAATACACGTGCTGATTAAACATTTCCATAGCTTTTGTATCGGTTGCCACAACGGGTTTTCCCATGGCTAAATATTCATCTATTTTTCTTGGATAATTACCAATTGTGATGTCATTCACAATTTGTGGATTTGTGCATATGTCGAATCCTTTTATGTAAGAAGGAAGTTCTTTACTGTCTTTAGATCCTAAAAAGTAAACATTAGGCATCTGATGTAAAGCACAATTTTTAAATTTCTCGTCCTCTGGTCCAACCAATACAACACTCCATTCGGGTTTCTGTTTTGCGATATGCACTAATAAATCGATATCCAACCTCAAGGTAGTTAATGAACCAACATAGCCAATAACTGGAGATGGAATATTATTAAATTCTTCTGGAACTATAATTTGATTCTCCTCATCTGTAAACATTTCAATATCACAACCTTGACCAACCATAATACTGTTCTTATTAAACTGAGATCCATATTCAGCATAAAGTGTTGAATTATTTAATACAACATCAGCTTTTGCAATTAATTTAGGCTCTATAAGTTCTCCATGTTTTTTCCAATAAGGCACTTTTACCAAGTAATCTCTTATGTAATAGGTATACAATTGAGGTTCCAGTAACTCCTTTAAATGAAGTCCCAGAAACATGGAACTATCATTAAACAATAGAAAGTCAGAAAAACCTAATCGCTCTATGGCAGATGCTATGTTTTTTGATAGTATTTTAGAATTGCGCTTGTTAAGAGCATTAAAAATCGATTGTGAATTAATCCAATTAATCGATTCAATTGTGTCTTTTGGATATAAGTTCCAAAGATTGTCTCCAATATTTACTATATCAGCTTCTTCACCTTTAGCGATTCGGATACGTTTTTGAATTTTTTTAGAATTTTTTTGTTTTAGTCTTGTTATCCTATCCATTGGAGGATTTACATATAACACGCGATTTTCTTTTGCAAATTCAAGGGCTATATTTTTACAATTACTCCCTATTTCTATATCCCAAGGCTGAATGCTTAGAATAACAATATCTTTACCTTTTATCATAATTTTATGCTTTAATTTCTTTAAACATTTTTTTATAGACGTCTAATACCTGCAATGCCATATTGTCCCAAGAAAACTGCTCGCATCGCTCTAGTCCTTTCCTAATAAGTTCATTTTTATATTCCGAATCTGAACTGATTTTCAATATTCCTTGTAGAATAGCTTCAGACTCCATTGGGTTTACAATACAAGCTGCATCTCCTGCTATTTCTGGCATTGACGAGCTATTTGAAGTAATAACAGGGACACCGCAAGCCATAGCTTCAATAATTGGAATACCGAATCCTTCTCTTAAAGATGGGAATAAGAAAAGTTGTGACAACCTATAAATGGCTGGCAAATCTTGATCTGAAACATACCCTAATAAAACAACCTTGTCAATAAGATTCTTGGCATTTATTTCAGATAACACGGTTAAAAGATCTTTTTCATTATAGCCGAGCAAAACCAATTTATAATCAACAGTTGTTGTGTTTAAAAATCCTTTAAATGCTTTTAAAACATTTTTAGTGTTCTTTCTTGGATCTTTATTAGCAATATGGAGCATGTATTGGTCTGGTAGATTGTGTTTTGTTTTGACTTTATTCAATTCAATTACATCTGGAGATTTCAAAAAATGATCGCTTACGCCATTATGAATAGTCTTAATGTTTTTGATTGTTTTTTCATTAAAAAACCCAGTTATATTCTTCTTTTCGAAATCGGAAACCGTAATGAGGCAATGGCTCTTTTTTACCACACCATTTACAATGATTCTCCTATAAATATTTCCAATTTTTTGATACCATGACGCCTTACTAGTAATTTGTTTAAGCACACTTTCCTCCATATAAATAATGTCATGAAGGGTTGTAACCAATGGAGATTTAACATATAATGGCGCTGTATTACTCGTACAATGTAAAATGTCACATTTATAGGCACTTGCAATTAAGGGCAATTTTATCTGTTCCCAATATGGATAAGGTCCACCTGAAATTTCAACAATATTAAAATTTGATGTTTCAGAAATAGCACTTGTATCCTGATCTGGTTTTACAAAAATGAAATACTCATTGTCCTTATCTATCACTTGCAGTTTTTTAATTAACTCCAAGGCAACCCTATCCATACCATGCTTATGTGGTCTAAACAATCTTTGAGCTTCAATACCGATTCTCATTTTACTAGTTTTCAATTGTTCCATGAGCAGTATGAATAAATTTGTTGTTAGCACCTTTTAGTTTGAACAACAAAATGGTCATTCTAATAAAAGCTGAAGGCAATGAAAAAATTGCTTTTAATGTTTCCAGGTTGTAAAATGTTTTTGGGATTGCCAATAAAAATGCTATTACAGTAATTCCCAGATTAATGAACCATAAATCAGCGCTTACATTTGTATTTATTTTAAACAGTATTGATAGTATTACATACCCTAGAGCAAAAAGAAACGTAATTCCAATAAGCAGAATTCTAGGTGGAATCATCATTTGAAATGCTTTGTCAAAAAAGTTAACGTTTCCATCAAATAGTAGAGCTCTACAACTTTCAATAAAATATTTCTTTAAGTAAATAAACTGGGTTGAAAGCCAACGTTTACGTTGGTTGGAAAAGTCTGATGCTTTTTGGATTTTTTCATCCAAAACAACAGCATCATCCAAATATTCAATTTTAATTTTTTCTGCAGCAAACTTAAATTCAAGTTCCTTATCAAACCCTCCAACGGCATTTACGGTTTTCATCATAGACTTTAATAAACCATATTCAAATCCCATTCCTGAGCCTATAAGACCTGATGATAACCCTAAAACACTATGCCCTTTTCTAAAAATATGATTATTGATTTCCTCACTAGCTGCATCAAGAATAGCAAAGGACGTATTTAAGTTTTTAGCCTTTCGATGTCCTTGAACAATTTGATAGCCACCTTCAAACGCTGCATTCATTTTATTTAAAAACTCAGGCTCCATAATATTGTCTGCATCCAAAATGATAGCGTGGTCATAGTGATCTTTTAAAGTTGCCATAGCACTATTCAGTGCTTTAGCTTTTGTACTCTTTTCAAAGCTTACTTCAACGAGTTTAATAGGAAGTTCTTTTAGCTTAATAATTGTGTTTTTATGAAGTGAATCTGCAATGACAACTACATCATACATATTTGATGGATAGTGTTGTTGTAATGCATGTTTTGAAACCTCAACAATTACGGCATCTTCTTTATAAGCTGGTATTAGTAGTGCTATTTTGTTTTTAGTAATTGACCCTTCTCGTCGTCTTCTTTTGTAAAAATTACCAGCGACTGAGAATACAAAAACATATAGACTTGATATTGCAAAATATCCATAAACACTATATTCAATTGCTTTCAATAAAAAGTCTAGTAGTTGCATAATTTTATTCGTTTAAATCCTGATTTATTTTAATTGAAAGAATTGGTAATCACTTTAGTTTTATTTTCCTGAAATGATGCTTTAACTTTTCTGATTCCGTTTCTAACTTTTAAGGCAAAGCGACGTAAAAACGGAAAATATTTTCCGCTTTTAATATTATATGCTATGGACTCGGAATCATATATCATTTGAAAATTCTCTGTGCAGAAAACAGGTTTCTTAGTAAGTCTGTTTATTTCCATGGCTTGCCCCAAATCACTTTCTACAAAAAGGTTATAACCATTAACTTGATATTCTTTAGCTTTATGTGCTGCGTGATTATTGGCTTTTTGACGTGCCTTCATATCAGGTAAATCAAGCATTACAAGTTTATTATAAGTCACACCATTGGTCTTTAACCAAGCCTCAGTTTCCTTTCGGTATTTCTCCAATCTAGAAGTAACAATAGTTCCTATTTTAGAACCAGGAATGTATAAAGGCGCTGCACTTTGTAAAAAAGAAATATATTTTTCACCATCGTCATTTTGATCTATTGATGGGTCTACACAAAGTACACCGTCAATATCAAAACAAGCTTTCTCTAAGGTTGTGTGATTAAAAATATTCCATTGGAAATATCTTGGCGTTGCCACTTCTTCCAAAGCAAAATCAGCCAAATGTTGCTTTTCTGGGGTATAATAAATAACGCAATATTTAATATCAAATTCAGATTCTAAATGTGCCAAGTACTTTTTAGATTCTTTAAGCGCAGAACCTGACGCAATACTGTCATCAACAATTAATATGTTCTTATAATCTGAAGCATTAAAGAATTGTCTTCTGGCTCCAGATTTGTAGATATAACCGTTTAAAAACGAATGAATATCTGTATATGGTAAATTAAGATATAGAGCCAATAAATTGGCAGGCAACATACCACTCCTTGGAATTCCAACCACCAAATCGATATCTCGTGGTATTTGGTGAAGTTGTTTAAGGATGGTATTATTTAAATCGTTTATGCTTCTATAATTCATAATATAAATTTTATAGTTCAAATTTACATTCAAGAGACACTGTACTACGAGATATTTCGACGGATAAAGCTTAAGTGTAGTTAAATGGTATTCTTTTGCAGTTTTTGATCTAATTGGGGACTTATGAACATAAACACCATACTTACGTACATCAGAATTCCAGTAGGCATTTGCCCAAAAACACCATTACCATAAGAGGCCATCATAATTCCTGCCATTCCACATACCAAAGCAGAAATCTGTACTTTCAGCCAATCATCCTTTAGCTTATACATAACATGATAGGCACCTGTTCCTAAAATGAAGAATAGCATCAACAAATAGTAGGTAAGACCAATAATTCCTGTGTCAGACCAAACCATAACATACCAGCTATCTGTTGCTGTATTGGCCAAAAAGGTATGCGGTGTAAAACGTTGTCCCCAATTACCAGTTGCGCCAACTCCGCCACCCATTGGTCGTGAAGCTAAATAGCCCTTTAACTTTTTTTGATTTTCTAATCGTACTTGTAGTGAGGCTTCGTTTGGATCGAAGGCAGTTCTCATTCTTCTTATTTCAGCATTGCCTTGACCTATGGTTGTATGAGCAAAAAATATGTAAACACCTATTAAAAATACGCCGCCTAAAATGAGGATTTTTATGTTCTTTTTTAAAATAAGAAACATGATTCCTCCCAATGCTGGGACTGCTATTGCTCCTCTGGTTCCTGATATTAGCATTCCAAAAAAACCAGCCATTGCAACGAATGCAAAAAATGATTTAAGTTTTAAATTTCCTTTTTTGAACAACGCTAAAATTCCAAACACAACACCTGCATGAGCTTGTGAAGCTCCAAATTGGCCTGCATCAGAAAAGAACGAGAAGACTCGTAATTTTCCGAAAAGAATATGAGTTTCAGCACCACCTTGGTCTAACCATCTTTGTTCAAAAGGATCTACCCCAAAATGAAATTGTTGAAATCCTTTTAGGGTTCCTATAATTGATAAAATTCCCCAAACAATAAAAAATGTATCTAAATCTTTTGATTTATTAAATAGAACAAATAGTAATGGAATGGATAACCATTGATATAATGCCACGCCACGCATGGCATAAAACCAAGCTTCTATACTCTGCGCTTCAGGATTCGCAATTTGTAATAAAATATATCCCATCCAAATTGACACAACCAATGTAAGCGGAGATTTTGCTTTATGCCATGGTATTTTGTTTGCAAATCCTTTAAAGAATAAAGCGAGGTAAATTAAAACCAGTAAACCATCTATAGATAAGCCCCAAGGTGCAGGAATATAGCGCGCTATACCAGTAACAAAAAAACCTAAAATAATCAATAATATAATTCCTGTTTTAGGATACTTGAAGACAATATAAATTAAAGCTATGGCAAAAATCAATCCTAGAAAACCAATAAATCCGATAACTCCCGTTTTTACAATAACTACAGTAATTAGTAATACTAATACCAATACTGAAGCGAGAATATTTAGGTTTAGAAAACGATTGGAACCAGAATTGACTTCAAATGGATTTATATGATTGTTGAAGTTGTTCATATTTAATTTTTAGAAAAATTAAATTCTTTTGAGACTTTACGGCATTGTTCCCAAATTGTTTTGTAAAACCTATTTCCAGATTCAAAAATTTCAATACTTGAGATTTTAAATTCTTTATTTAAGAAATAAGCTCCTAAACCTATACCAACACTAGTAAAAATAAGCGTAGAAATAGCCACCATAAGCAGAGATTCAAAAATGAATACTGCAATAACATCACCAATGATATTTGTAAGCAACATAAAAAACACTTTTATGGCATTAATATTTGGCTTATTGATACTATCCAAACCAATTCCTGTCATTCGATCAATTGGCAGAAGTATACCATAAATTGAAAAAATTCTAACTAAAACCACAATATCAAAGCCTGTTGATTCTAATCCTAAATACTGATAACCTGATACTAGTATTACAAATTGTTCAGCAAAAATGAAGGTGATCAAGGAAATAAAAACAAATAAATAAGTTAATGCACCTGAATAACTATAAAACAAACTTTTAACCTCTTTTACATTACCTTCCAAACTAGCTTTAGACATTTTTGGGAAAGCCGTAGCTGCAAAACTTCGTAAAGGTATTTGTTGCAATTCGGTAAGTTTTAAAGGAATACTAAATAAGGCAACTGCTGTGCTTCCTAATGGGCTAATACTAATAATAATTAAATCTGCATTCCTTAATAAATTGGTTCCTATTAAAGTAAATGTGCTGTATTTGCCAAAATTTAATAAAGTTAAGTTGGTGGATTTATTAGCTCTTTTAATAAAAATCAATCCATCCCATCCTTTAAATATTGTAAGTAATGACGTTAAAATATTTACAGACAATAAAACCCAAACAAGCTCAATTATAGACAGGTTAAAAATGAAAGTATTACATACTAAAATTGTAAAGAACAAACCACTATTAAGGCCTTTGATTAATAGTATTTTCCCATATTCTAATTTGGCCTGTAACACAATTAAGGCGTTATTCCATGGTAAGTTAATGAAAGCCAATATTGGATACCAGGTAAAAAATAGTTCATACACTGAATTGCTAATAATGTCATTGAAAATAACGTTAGTTATAATCATTAAAAACGCTATTACTATGGTACTGACTAAGCTAATTAGAACATTTGAACCAATTAATTTTTCACTTTGATCATGAGATGCACCTGATAAAAATCTAACTAAGGCGTTATTTGTTATTCCAAATCGCAACATTTCTATTAATGAACCACCTGATATAAAAATAACCCATTGCGCAAAGTCTTCTGGATTAAAACTTCTAGCTAACAACGCAAAACCAGCAAGTCCCAATACAGCAATAACTAGATTTCCTGCTAATGACAAAAAGTTGTCCTCCTTTATTATTTTAGTAATTATTTGACGCATATTTTAAATGTGACTCTTGGTGTAAAACTGGAAGCGCAATATATTTTTGATTCTCTTTCTAAAATTGGAACGTTGCTTAGGCAATTCTCCTAATAGTGCTTCCACCTCATCAAGCTCCACTCCATTTATTATAAACTGAAGTGATGATGATACAATCTCCTTAATATTGTTTAATAAATTTTCATCTGCCTTTGACCATAACCTGTTTGATCTACAAACTAAAAGTGGCAAATTGGAAGAGGCTATCAAATCTGCTGGATAATTAGTGTCAAGGATATTAGGCAATTCTATAATAACATAATCTGGATGTTGAGTTGGTACCTTCACACCTTTTATTGTTAAATCATTATAGGTTTTGGCGTTAAAATATGCTTCATCAACCTCATAAGACATGGATTCAGATTCATTTAAATAGTCTGATCGTTGAGCTAAAAATGGATGATTATAATCAATTCTTGGATCTTGATATCCTAACAATCGATGCAACAGAGTAAATTGATTAGAGCTAATCTCTGGCTTATTAAGATTTGAGTGATTTAATACTAAAACCGATTTGCCAGCATGTTTAAGTTTTCTTGCTATATTTTTTGCAATTACCGTTTTACCTTCATTTTTCTGTGTACTAAATAAGGTAATAACTTTTGTATTATTAGCTGTATCTGCAGGCTTAAGGTTATGATTTAAATTCTGCATAAACAGATCTAAAAGTCTTTCTTGAATACTGATTAAATCTATTTTATTATTGGTTTTAAAAATTTTAGAGAACATTCCCATTGATGGAATTTTAAGTTTGTCCTCCGCTACTTTTACGTTTTTTAGTGTATCATCAAAAAATTTCATCACTAACACAGTACCCAACAATAAGATAAAACTCATAAGTACAACAGCAATTATGATTATTTTTCGTTTTGAAGGAATAGGCTTTAATGGGAAGTATGGTGGATCTACAGCCTTTAAATTACTAGATAATTGTGTGTCTTGGTATTTTAATTTTGCCAAGTTCAATCCATGTAAAATTTCTAAATATTCTTGCTCTGCAACATTAATTTGACGTTCAATTTTTTTAAGATTGGCACCTGCTGGAGCATATTTTGCATACTGCTGTTGAAATTCAGAATTCTGCTTATTCATTACTTCAATTTTGGCTTTTAGCCCTTCAGTTTCAACCACTTTATCAACCCATTCTGGTAATACTTTTGAAATAGGAACACCCTCAACAGAATTTTGGTAAGTATATAATTGCGCTACACTTGATTTGATTTCGTCCTGAAGAAGAGATGCTTGCTTTTTAAGCGCTTCAACATTTTGGGTGTTTTTTGAATCTCCAGATTTTGCCTCATGCATGGCAATTTCATAATTCAATTCTCCTAATCGTTTTTTGTTATCTAGAATGCGATTGCTTTTGTCTTGAACTAGTTCTTGAATTTCAAGCTTTTGCTCCAATTTTTTTGCAGATGCCTCCGAACTGGCAAGTTCAGCTCGTTTTTTATTGTACTCTACATCCATATCTTCTTTAACAATGGCAACAGCTTTACTTTGCTCATAATAATTGATAATGCTGTTTTCTTGATTAAACTTCAACAATACAGATTCTATATCCTTTAATTTACTTTCTGATTGACTTAATTGAGCCTGAAAGTATTTTATTACAGCATCAGATCCATTTTCTTTTAGGTCCTTATATTTTTTAATACATACCTCATTAAAAATGGCCAATGTTTGCTGACATATTCCTGGGTCATCTGTCTCATAGCTAAGTTTTACTAAATCACTTGTTGTAACGCGTATGGCCTTAACTTTAGAAATTGCTTCTATTGAATAATATGGATGATCATAATTTAGTAATGAATAGACAAAATTCGTGTTATCACTTTTCATTAAGTCCATTAAATTAGCGACCGTTTTTTCATAAGCAATACTATCTACTGATTGAGGAATTGTATTAATAGTTGATTCACCTTTTGAATATGAATTGATGGTATCAGTTTTTGGATTAGATTTTATGACATATTTATAAATATCTTGTGGGATATCTTCTTTGATTTCGTTGTAAGTCTTTGAAGAAATAAATTTGCTATTAGGCTCGTTTAAAAGTAAATGTTGACTTAACAATCTTACAGCTACCTCTTCTTGAGTTTCTCTTGAATTTATAATATTAAGTAAATTATCAAATGCAATATTTGTAGCAAAATAGTTAAATGACTTGTCCATCTCTATTGAAGAACCTGAAGCCAAACCTGTATAAAGCATCGTTTGCGAATAATAACTATGCTTCGGATTACTTGTTAAAAGCATTGCCAAAAACCCAGTGAGTATAGGAATCATTACAAGAATGACCTTATGCTTAAGTACTAGTTTTATAAATTCTATAAGTTTCATTTAATACAAATGTTATTTTTTAAGTATAATTTCTGATTCAAAATTACTAGCAACTAAGAGGTAATTACCTTGAATTTCGTTGGATTGGAATAATGTGTAGATGAGTGAACTCTTTATTGAGTTTAAGTGATTTGACTAAATACAACTCTTAAATCATAAAATCAATTAACTAATTGTTTCGATATTCATAAAAAAGTCTCTCAATTTTCATTTTTTGAGAGACTTTAATAATAAATTTTATTAGCCTTAGGTTTATCTAATCTCAACACCAGTTAAGTTTTCCAAGAGTTTTTTTGTAACGACAAAGTCTGATTTAGCTTCCGAAAACTCCGCGGCTATTCTTGAGGTCATATCTGAAATCCTTACATATTCTGAAATGGCAATCAAACCATTTTTGAACTCTTTTTCTACCATTTCCATATTAACTCTGGCATTTCCCAAATTGGACGCTCTTAATTCTAATAAGTTTTGTTTCAAAAGTAGATCTTCGTAATAACGAATTACCAATTCTCTTAATTCATCTTCTTGAGATTTCGCTAAACTTCTCGCTTGTTCTAGTTCTGCTTTAGCTTGTTTTATTTGAGATTTCCGATTAATTACATCAAAAACAGGAATCTTTAAATACAAGCCAACATTATAGTTAAGTTGCTGGGTATTACTTGCTAGATTTACGGTTGAATTATCGCCACTAATTGAGGAAAAATTATTGAACGTCCCATATCTTGTATCAGCTTGAACTCCAAAATTAGTCGTCCAATATTGACGTTTATATTTTAAATTAGATTCCTTAGCTTCAATTTCTAATTTTCTATAGTTAACCATCCCATTATGAACAAGAGCTGAATCTATTAACTCGTTTAGCTGAGGTATCAATAATGAAATAGAATTTGTGTTCATGCTACTTTCTATATTATTTTGAGCATTAATGTCCTTGCTTGCAACATTAAAAACAAATAGCATTGCAATTATTTTATACATATTTTTCATGATTCTTTGGGTAAATTAAACAGTGCTTTTTTGAATCAACCCAGGAAAAGTCCTTAAGATTAATTTCATGTCGTACCAAAATGAATACCTATTTCCTGTGAAGTTATCGGCATATTCATTGTCGAGTCGCATACGTTCTTCTTCAGACATATTTCCTCCTCTGCCTCTCAATTCTACTTGCCATAATCCCGTAATTCCTGCTGGTGCTAAAAATCGTTTTGACATGGCATCTTTTGTTAATAATTCAGCTTCGTAAACTGGAAGTGGACGGTTTCCAACGATAGACATATCTCCCTTGATTACATTAATTAACTGCGGTAATTCATCTATACTTGTATTTCGAATAAATTTTCCTACTCTTGTGATTCTTGGATCGTCCAAAATTTTTATAAATGTCGAGTTTTTTGTTTCTATATCTTTTTTCTGCTGGCTATACCAATTATCGCATATTTCGTTTTCATTAATATATAATACTGGAGAACAAAAACTACCATCGTCCAACTTACTGCACTCAGGGCAAGGCGCATTGAAATTAATTGTCTTTTCTTCTGTATCCTTTTTGTATTGGTTATTCTTCTTCGCCAAATCTTTAATCATTTGATCAGATCCGGTTCGCATGGACCGAAGTTTATAAAAATCGAAAGTTTGACGTCCCACCCTTTTAGCTATATAGTAGACTTTTCCTTTGGATTCTAATCGAATTGCCAACATGGTTAACAACATTAATGGTGCAATTCCAATTAATACTAATGAGGCAAAAACAATATCAAATAATCGTTTTGACAACGGGAGCTTGTAGGATTGATCATTAACTTTATTACTTAAAACATCTATTTTAAGACATTGCATTTTATATAAGGACTGCGCTCTTTCAATAATTTGCTGTTTATCTGTTGAAACTGACACAAAATAATCATTAATACCTTTATTAAACGCTGTAGTAAATAGTTTTGCATTGTACTCTTCAGATAGTAAAATGAACGGTATTTTCTTATAATCGTTTCCGTTATTTAACATGTCATAGAAGAACAAACCTGAATTTCCAGGTAACTTATATTCGCATATTACAACGTCGATATCATCATTTCTTTTAATAAAATTTATGGCTTCAATACTGTTACTTACTGCATTAAATATTATGTTCTTGTCATTTGCAATCGGCTCAAGTTCTTCAGGTGAATTCCCTACATATAATATAATCATGTCGAAATAATTTAAATTAGAAATGTTTAACTATTGAATACATTCTACCAAGCACTGGCGTAGTGAATTGGGAAGAGATTTTTTTTAACAACTTCTTTGAGTTCATCCGGGTTAAAAGGTTTAGCTAAATAATCTTGTGCACCTATTTGATAACACTTTACGCGTTCTTTACTTTCGGTACGACCTGAAAGCATAATTACTGGTGTATGCTTAGTAAATCCTTTTAATCTTACCTCTTTTAAGAATTCAAAACCATCCATATTTGACATTTGAATATCGCTGATAATAAGGTCTGGTATATTAGTATTTAACCAATTTAAGGCTTCCAATCCTGAATTTTTTGTTACAACAATATGCTCTGGTGATAAAAAGTTTTCCAATAACACACAAATGGTTCTCTCATCATCTACGACTAATACTTTTTTCTTCATGATATTAGATTTAATTTTTTGATTTTAAATTATTGTTGGATAAAACTAAATATTAACAAGCAGAGCTTAATTCAGGTTTTAATAAACTTTTTATCGTATTAATACCAATACATATGTAGTCAAAACCCATTTTCAACATTTCTGATTTATCATAAATATTTCTTCCGTCAAATACGACTGGAGAATTCAAGAGTTTTTGAACAATTTTAAAATTTGGTATTTTAAACTCTGACCATTCGGTTAAAACAGCTAAACAATCTGCATCAATTAGAGCTTCATATTGATCACTGTAATAAGATATTGAATCTCCAAAATGATGTTTTGCTTCATTTATAGCAACCGGATCGTAAGCTTTAACATTGGCTCCTGCCTTTAAAAGACTATTTACAATTTCCAATGAAGGTGCTTCGCGCATATCATCAGTTTGAGGTTTAAAGGAAAGCCCCCAAATTGCTATAGTTTTATCTTTTAAATCACCATTAAAGTAGTTCAATATTTTATTATAAAGTACTGCCTTTTGTTTTTTGTTAACTGCTTCCACCGCTTTTAAAACCTGTAAATCATAGTTATACTCTTTTCCTGTTTTAATTAATGCCTGCACATCTTTTGGAAAGCATGAACCACCATAACCGATACCAGGATAAATAAATTTATTTCCTATTCTTCCATCTGAACCAATGCCATTTCTTACATTATTAATATCGGCACCAACAATTTCACAAAGGTTTGCTATGTCGTTTATAAAACTAATTTTAGTAGCTAGCATAGAATTGGCAGCATATTTTGTCATTTCTGCTGAAACCACATCCATGACGATTATGGGATGACCGTTTAGCGTAAAAGGCTTGTATAAGTTCCTCAACAATTCTTCTGCTCTTGTACTATCTGCACCTACTACAATTCTATCTGGTTTTAGAAAATCTTCGATAGCCGCTCCCTCCTTTAAGAATTCAGGGTTAGAGGCGATATCAAACTCTATTGATATATTTCTTTTTTTTAATTCTTCCTTAATGGCGCTTTTTACCTTTAAAGATGTACCAACAGGCACCGTACTTTTTGTTACAACCAACGTATAATCATCCATATATTTGCCACAATCACGAGCAACTTGAATAACATATTTTAAGTCTGCGCTGCCATCTTCATCTGGTGGCGTACCAACACAAATAAAAATTACATCACAACCTTTAACTGCTTTTGCAATGTTTGTTGTAAATCTTAAACGACCTTTATCCATGTTTCTTGTAATCATTTCTCCTAAACCAGGTTCATAAATAGGAATAATACCTTTGTTTAAATTTTCTATCTTGTTACGATCAACATCTACACATTCAACGTCGATCCCTACTTCTGAAAAACAGGCGCCAGTTACTAGACCTACATATCCACTTCCTACAATTGTTATTTTCATGATTTTATTATTTTTTTAATTATTAACAACATTATTTTCGGCTTTTACAAATAATTATTTATTTCTAATAATTTTCCGCCTTTTTATTTTTTAGTAATCATTTTTTATCTTTCTCAAGGAATACCATTCCTTCTAGTTGTTTTATTTTCATTAGTGTTTTTTTTTAAACTTTAAATAAATGGTCACTAATTATGATGCAAACTTAAAACATGATGTAACCTAAGGTGGCTATATTTCGATGAATGCCTGTATAAGTGTAGGTAAGTGGAACTTTTGCTTTGATAAATAATTAATTGTCGGAGATAATTATTTTTAAAACAAACAAGGATAAATAAACTTTAGTAAAATTCTATTCTACCAAAATCATTAATACTAGGTATTTAGATATAAATCTCTCAGAAAGATTTAATCAAAGTCACACAGAAATAAAATAAATGTCGAAAAGAGATTTTATAAAAGATTGAGCCGTTTCATTAGCTCTGGGCGATTGGAGCGACTTACTGGAATTACGTCTTTTTTTATCAGTACACTGTTATCTTCAATATCAATTATTTTTTTTGTATTAATAACAAATGAACGATGTACTTTTAGGAATAAATGCTCAGGAAGTTTATCCTCAATTTTCTTTAAAGTAGAATGTACTGTATAATTTTTATCTTCAGTTTTTATAAGTATGTAATCACCCTTTGCCTCAATTAAATAAATACTGGGAATATCTATTTTTATAAGTCGCCTATCTATATTAACATATAAATCATTCCCCAATGTTGTTTCTTCTCTATTTAAATTGGAAACTACTTTTGAAGGTTCAAAAGAGGATTTTGCCTTCTCAATGGCTTTATTGAATCTGTCTTGTAAAACTGGTTTAACCAAATAATCAACAATACACTCATACTCAAAGGCCTGAATAGCAAAATTTGAATCAGAAGTGGTAAGAATTATTTTTGGTGGATTTTTCAAGGTTTCGATAAAATCAAACCCAGTAAAATCTGGCATGTGAATATCTAAAAAAATTAAATCTACTTCATTTTGATTCAGATATTTAATTGCTTGAATTGCATTTGGAAATTCTTGAATAACATGTAGATGTTTTTCATTGGCGCATAATTGACTAATTATAGCCCTTGCGGTTGCTTCATCATCAATAATAATACAATTCATTGAATACTAATTATAACTGTTTTAAATAATTAGTTATGGTATTTAAAATGGACTCAAACTCTTTACTTAAATCGGAATTACCTTCCAATAAATTGTTTTCGAATGCCACAGCTATGCCATAACTTTTTTCAAGACCTAAAATACTAATTTTATGTTTAAGTTTATGAACATTTCCTGCCGCTAGTTTAAAATTATATTTATTTAAATTATTAAAAAACTCTTCTTTTTCTGTTGGGAATTCTTCTTTAATAATAGTTATGATTTTATTTTCAAACTCCAGATTACCACCGGACATACTTGTTATGTAGGATAAATTAGGTGTCTCCATTTGAATATATTTTTTTTAAAGTGAAATAGAAGGTAGTACCTTTGTTAGGCTCGCTTTCTAACCAAATGTCACCTTTATGTAAATTCACAATTTTTTTTACAATAGATAAGCCAAGACCCGTGGAATCTTTAACTTTATTTAAAGTATGAAATATCTTAAAAATCTTTTCATGGTATTGCTTTTCAATCCCCATGCCATTATCTCTAATCATAAACTTGTAATAATCCTCTGTTTCATCTACATCTATTTCAACCAACCCTTTTTCTTTGTCTATATATTTTATAGCATTGCTAATGATATTTTGAAATACTTGTTGAAGTTTAATTTTATCTCCTTTAAGAATAGGCAAGGGATTCAATATCTTTATAAAAATATGCTTAGGGACATACAAGAATTCAATAATATCATGAACCATTTCATTAATATCAACTTCTTCAGGATCCTGAAAATCTACTCCAGCTTTAGAATAATTTAATACGGTAGTAATGAGCTGTTCCATTTTTTCCAATGAATTTTCAATATGCTTGAAATTTTCTAAACTTGTGTCATCCAATCGCCCTACATTATCTTCTTTAATCCAAGAAACTAAAGCATATATACTTCGCAGAGGCGATTTTAAATCATGAGAAACTATGTGTGCATATTCTTGCAATTCATCATTACTCTTTTCCAGTTCGGCCAAAAGTTTTTCTTTTTGTAACTGCAAATTCTTTAAGTCGGTTATATCCAAATGAATTCCAATGGAACCTGTAACATCTCCATTCATGTTGTAATTAGGAGCTCCACTAATTAGCCAATGCCTAACCTCTCCAAACTTATTTTTAACTTTTAATTCATAAGAATTAGATATTCCTTTAAGTCTTTTTTTATTTTCTTCATGGATTTTTTGAGAACCGTCTCCTATTGGAAATATTTCATTTCCCTTTCTTCCTATTAATTCTGCTTCTGTATAACCAGACATCTCAGAAAAACTATGATTAATCATTAAAATAACATCATCATTATCAACTTCAATTAAGCCTAGATTCATATTGGCAATAATATCTCTATATTTTTTCCTCTGCGACTCTATGCTTTTTTTATAATTAAGCCTTAATGTTACATCCTTATAACTCCATAAATGCCCTTTATATTCATTATTACTAAAAATGGGAATATAGTCTCGTTCAAATATTTTACCGTTCACCATGGTTAATACTTCGCCTAAAACAGTTTCTCTTTTGGCTGTTATTTTATTTATATCATCAACGAAAGATTCAGGGTTTTCAAAAAAATGCTTGGATTCCTCTGCAGAGTTTGAACAGTCTAAACCAATCAATTGTTCAGGAGAAGCTGGTATCTGAAAAAATTCACAGAATTTATTATTGGTAAGCACAATCTTGCGGTTTTCATCTTCAAGTAATATACCAACATCTAAACTCAAAATTAAAGATGTTAATCTATCTTCTGATTGAATTAATTTTTCTTCCGCAGCTCTTACGGTTGTTATATCTCTAACAATCCCTTGAGCTGCAATAGGATTATTTTGTTCATCTATTATAATACTTGCGTTTATATGTACAAGTTTCTGTTCATTATATTTTGTATTGATTCTTACTTCGAAGTTAGTAATATGTCCTTCATAAAATAAAGAGTGAAACCCATTAATTATATTATCTACTTCAGAACTATCTGCTAATTTAAGTAGATTAAATTCTTCAATTTTATTATCATAACCAAGTAATTCTATTGCTGGATCATTCATTTTAATAACATTGCCAGAAAGATCCATTACTATGTAGGCATCTACAATATTTTCGAAAACACCTTTTAATTCAGATGTTTTTTCTCTAACCAGTTTCTCTAGTTTGGTGTTTGATTCCTTAAGTTGCTGAGTTAATTTATATAATTCTTCAGACTTACTTTCAAGTATTTTTTCAGCTTGTTTTCGTGCCGCTCTTTCTCTTGCAAGTGCCCGTTCTAATATGTCAATTTTTTCTTGACTCATAGATTTTTATTAATCACAAACTTTACCTCAGTACCATCCTCTTTCAGTTTTTCAAGTACAATAGAGGCTTTAGAAT
Source organism: Litoribaculum gwangyangense (assembly GCF_039543505.1). Classification (NCBI taxonomy): domain Bacteria; kingdom Pseudomonadati; phylum Bacteroidota; class Flavobacteriia; order Flavobacteriales; family Flavobacteriaceae; genus Litoribaculum; species Litoribaculum gwangyangense. The sequence continues at coordinate 840,878 of NZ_BAABJW010000002.1, forward strand.
TGAAATGTTCAAAGGTTTTATTCATTAATCCTAGACCAAAATGATGCATCGCTCTGCTCGATTTATAGATCATCACCAAATTATCATCTGTTTTTTCAAGCACTTCAAATGTTGGTAATTCGGCATCAGGATATATTTTCCTAACTTCCACATGAATATGATTTTCGATAGATGAGAGCATCTCAATCGGATCACTATACGTAGCCAAAAGTCCGGGATAGCTGGTTTCAATGATTCCAAAAAAATGTTCGGCATAAACCAATAATAAATCATCAATAGAAATATCTGTATTGGCACTTAAATGTTGCAATAACTGTAACATTTCTGAGAATTTGTAGGTACCTACAGATGTGTAAATTCCCCCAGATTCTAAATTTGAACTATTAATAATTTTATCGACCATTTCTAGTCCGAATTTATCTTCTACAAGATCTAAAAATTCTGTAAAAATAATGCCCTTCATTTATATTTTCTTTAGTTCGTTAATACTCCAATAAGCTAATAGTTTCTCTATTTTAGAAATATAGTCTTCATACCTTAACGGTTTTAAAACATAACCTGCTATCCCTATTTCATAACACTCCAACAAGTCCTTTTGATTACTAGAAGTAGTTAAAACAATCGTTGGAATGTACCTTAAAACTTCATCCTTTTTCAAAATATTTAAAAATTCAATACCATTAATTTTAGGCATATTTAAATCTAATAAAATAATATCAGGCAAGTTCTTTTTATTTTGTAAAATTCTTAAGGCCTCTTCACCATTATTAGCTTCAATTATTTTATGTTCAAGTTTAAGAGAGGAAACTGCTCTGTTAAGTTTCATAACTTCAATCATATCATCCTCAATTAATAGTATATTCAGATTTTTCATTTCTTTCATAGACAAATTTTAAAAGTAAAAATAAATTAATAGAAATGGGTTTATATTATATTTCGTTGTGAATAGATTAAGTGTAGATGAATGACCGTTATCTGTAGACGAATGGCTTCTAAAATTAAGATATAGCTTGTTTTATCAAAGACAGGCTACTAGAAGAAAAATTAATTTTTAAAGCCGCTTCATGACCTTTATCAGACATTTTTATCCATGTTTTTCTTAAAATATCAATGACTTTTTCATCCTCATGTTTTTCTGAGAATTCTTCAAAATAATACTCCAAAAAAACCAAACAGATAACGTCTTCAAGTGTCTGACTTTCTGAATCCTTCTTAATCATTTTTTTACTGATTAAAAAGGATACTCGTTTAATAAATTCTGAATCATAATCAACCTGTTCCAAAATTTCAGAAGTTAAGTCCACGTGTAGTTTCTTCAAGGTTTCTCGCCATTTTAAATACCCTACTCTATCCATAGAATAGGTGTCTCTGGCTATTTTCCATCGGCAAATATGTTGCGCCCTAGTAGCAATTTGTAATGCTTCTGTAGCTTCTGGTTCAAACTGAAGTAGTTTTCTGGTCATACGTTTTGAATACAACAATTCCTTGGGGAAATCCAAACCAAATAAGGAATATATATTGGGGTCCTCACTGTTTTTTTTATCTATTAACGCGATTGCAGATTCAAATTTTGTTGGCTCCATTCTTTTAATTTTTAACAGCTTCAACAGTAATAACTACACTTTTTGAAGCGGGCGTTTTGGCAGTATGTGCAAAACTATCTAATGGTACTAAAACATTGGTTTCCGGAAAATATGTTGCACAACAATTTTTAGGAATATCATAAGGTACTACCTTAAAATTATGAGCTTCGCGGATAACACCCTTGTATTCCGATTTTAAATTGACAACCTGTTTTTCAACCAATTTCCGTGCTTTCATGTCCTCTCGGTTCATAAAAATTATGCGCCTTTCGTTAAAAACCCCTCGATACCTGTCGTTTAATCCATAAATGGTGGTATTAAATTGGTCGTGACTTCTTATGGTCATCATAATTAATTCATCATCCGTGAGCTTCCAATTGGGTAGTTTATTGATAGAAAATTGGGCTTTACCTGTATTAGTACTGAATTCTCTGCTACGTGCTCCATTGGGCAAGTAAAACCCGGAGGGTTTTTGCAACCGTTTATTATAATTTTCAAAACCAGCAACCACCTCAGAAATATCATTTCTAACCAAATTATAATCATCTCTGTATTGCAACCAATTCACTTTTGATTTGTTTTTTAAAGTGGCATTAGCAACACCGCATACAACAGCTACCTCACTTAATAATGCCTCTGAACATGGTTCTAAAATCCCTTTTGTTGACGAGACAATACCCATTGAGTTTTCAACACTTTGAATTTGTAAACCTGTTTTTTGGTAATCTTTTTCGGTTCTTCCTAAACACGGTAAAATAAGAGCTTCATTACCTGTCACTAAATGGGAACGATTCAGTTTGGTACTAACATGAACCGTTAAATTACAATTGGCTAGGGCTTTTGCCGAATAATCAGTATCGGGAACTGCTGAAATAAAATTCCCACCTAGGCCAAAAAACACCCTAGCTTTCTTTTCATACATGGCCTTTATGGCTTCTATGACTGAATACCCATGTTTATTTAAAGGCTTAAAGCCATACTTTTCTTCTATCTTGTCTAAAAATGCTTGTGGCGCCGATTCCCATATACCAACAGTCCTGTCTCCCTGAACATTCGAATGACCTCGAACCGGACAAGTGCCTGCACCTTCCTTGCCAATACTCCCTTTAAGTAATAAAAGGTTAACTATTTCGCGAATATTGTCTACAGCATTTTGGTGTTGGGTTAAACCCATCGCCCAACAAACTATAATCTTATTGTTGTTTAAGATCAAATGAAATACTTCTTCAAATATTTGTTTTGAAATACCCGAGGCTTTAAGACAGTCATCAAAATTAAAAGTTTTTAAATCTGAAATGAAAGTTTCGTATCCGTGAGTGAATTTCTCAATAAACTCTTTATCAAAAACACTACTAGTTTCCTCTTCCTTTTCCAATAATTTAAGAAGTAATGCTTTGAAAAAAGCGACATCGCCGTTAATGGTTATTGGAACAAACACATCAGCTATTTGGGTACCACCTGTTAGTAATTTTATAGGGTTTTGAGGATTGGTAAATTTGATGAGTCCAACTTCGGGTAAAGGATTAACAGCAATTATTTTACCACCATTTTTTTTACATTTCTCTAAAGCAGATAACATGCGTGGATGATTGGTTCCTGGGTTTTGACCAACTACCATAACGACTTCAGCTTTATATAAATCATCTAAAGTTACCGAGCCTTTACCAATTCCCAAAGTTTCAGATAAAGCACTTCCGCTAGCTTCATGACACATGTTGGAGCAATCTGGTAAATTAGAAGTACCGTATTCACGTACAAATAATTGGTATAAAAAGGCCGCTTCGTTGGTGGTTCTACCTGATGTGTAAAATACGGCCTCATCAGGATTGTCTAAAGCATTCAAATGCTTACCTACTTTTTCAAAAGCATCTTCCCAAGAAATAGGTTGGTAATGGGTAGCTCCCTCTTCTAAAAACATAGGTTCAGCTAAACGACCCGATTTGCCTATTTGAAAATCTGACCAAGTTGATAATTCATCAACCGAATGTTTTGCAAAAAACTGTCTGCCTATGGTTTTATTTTGGGCTTCTTCTGAAATTGCCTTAATGCCATTTTCGCAATATTCCCCTAAAGATGAACGGTCATCATCAGGATCTGGCCATGCACAACCTGGGCAATCAAAACCTCCTTTTTGGTTTATTTTTAGCGATAATTTTAAAGCATCGGTGTTTTTTAAGTACTTGGTGGCATGACTTATCGATGATTTTATTGCACTAAAACCTGCGCTATTATTAGGCGGATTCCGTATTTCTAAATTCAAAAACGTCTCAGGTGTTTTAGACTTTTCTTCAGGAGACTTGCTCATGGGGCAGTAACAGTTTAACCTATAAGTTGCTTATCTTCAACATTCATATAACGTGAAAAAGGTTGTTTTGAAAGTCGCCTACCAGTGGCTTGATAAAGTGCATTGGCTAAAGCCCCTACTGCTGGGGGCAAACCAGGTTCTCCCAGACCTGTTGGAGCGATATCATTTTCTACAAAAAACACTTCAATATCTTTAGGAGCTTGGGAATGACGAATGAGCTGATATCTATCAAAATTCATTTCATTAGGTGACCCATTATCAAATGTCAATTGGCCATACATAGCATGACCTATTCCATCAACAACACCACCTTGAATCATATTTATCGCAGCATCTTTATTCACTACGATACCACAATCCACGGCACACCAAACTTTTTGGACTTTGGGTTCACCATTTTCCATAACCAAATCAACGACTTCGGCTACATAAGAAAAATGGCAATAATAAGCCGCTACTCCACGATAAACACCAGGTTTTTTTTCTCCCCAATTGGATTTTTCTTTAACCAATTTCAAAACGCCTGCATAACGTTCAGCATCATAATCATGTTTCTCTCCAACTGGATTATTAATAGCCCTATCGAACAACTCCAATCTAAAATCTATGGGGTCTTTTCCTGCAGCTTCTGCTACTTCATCTAAAAAAGCTTGCTCGGCTCCTGCTGTAAAATGCGAACGCGGCGCTCTCCAAGCACCCGTGGTAACATTGGTTTCTCCTGCAATTTTTTCAGCTATATAATTATCAATAGTACCAGCAGGAAAGCGATTAGGAAACACAGGTCCTTCTGGTAACCCTGCACCTCTTACAGATAATGCAATAAGGTTGTTATTTTCATCTAAACCCGCTTTGTAAGTTGATAAATATGCCGGTCTATAGGTCCCTTGAGTCATATCATCTTCCCTTGCATAGATAAGTTTTACAGGTTTACCTATTTTCTTTGATATAGCTGCAGCTTCTACACCAAAATGCACATAGAGTCTTCTCCCAAAACCACCTCCAATACGGGTCATATCAACCGTAATTTTTTCAATTGGTAAGGTTAATAATTTTGAAACAGAATCTTCAAGAGCTTTTGGAGTTTGTGTTGGACCAATTAATTCTGCTGAATCTTCTGTGACATTGGCGAAGAAATTCATCGGTTCCAAAGTATTGTGAGGTATGAAAGGTGAGCTGTATGTTCTTTCAATTATTTTTACTGCTTTCTTAAAAGCTTCATCTGGGTTACCATCTTTTCTAATATCCTTAACTTTACCAGACATTAAAGCTTTTTCTAGGCTTTTTTGATGGGTTTCCGAACTTTCCAGGTCGCTCACCACTTCCCAATTGGCTCTAATGGCTTTTTTAGCTTTCATTAATTGCCAAGTTGAATCTCCAACAACAGCGATGAGTTGATTGAATCCTTTTTCGTCAGACCAAGATGAATCACCAATAGTTGTATCAATAATAAAGGCATCGGATACCCCAGGCATGGCTTTAATTTCATCTACATTAAAATCTTTAACTTGCATACCAAAAGCAGGTGGATGTTGAATCATAGCCAATTTCATGCCTTCACGTTGAAAATCTAAACCGAATAAAGGCTCACCCGTAGCAATTTTCTTGCCATCTACATTTTTTTTGCTGGTACCAATTATTTCAAAATCCTTAACATCCTTAAGCTCTACTTCTTCTGGGATTTCAATTCCTACTGCTTTAGATGCAATGTCTCCATAACTTATGGTTCGATCTCCATTCTTTTCTTTAATAATGCCCTTACTCACAGCTAAATCTGAAACAGAAATCCCCCATTCTTTAGCCGCTGCTTCCAACAACATCCGTCTTCCGGTAGCTCCGGCCATTCGCAACGCATCCCAACTTAATTTAATGGATAAACTTCCTCCCGCAAATTGAGGGTTTTTAAAGGCATCTTCATCCAAAGAGCCTTGTTCAACCACGACATTGTCCCAATCTACATCCAATTCTTCGGCAACAATCATCGGCATGGAGGTTTTGACATTCTGCCCTATTTCTGGGTTTGGCGAGTATATGGTAACTAATCCCGTATCACCAATTTTAATATATCCGTTTAAATCATACCATTCATTTGGAATAGCTATCTTTTCTTTTAATTTTTTATCTGAAGTACATCCCGTTAACCAACTAAAACCTATAAGCATGCCTCCACCGGCGGCAGCTGATATCTTGATAAATGAACGACGATTATATTGTGTTTTTATTTTTGTCATGGTTTGTTGCTAGTTTAAAGTTTTGCTGCCGTTTTTATGGCTTGTTTAATTCTTACATATGTACCACATCTGCAAATGTTACCATTCATAGCAGCTTCGATATCATCATCTGATGGGTTTGGGTTGTTTTTCAACAAGGAAGCTGCATTCATAATTTGTCCTGCTTGACAGTAGCCACATTGGGGTACATCATGTTCCAACCAAGCCTTTTGAACTGGATGGTCGCCATCTTCTGAAAGTCCTTCTATGGTTGTTATTTCCATTCCTTGAGCCTGGGAAACTTGCAGCATACAACTGCGCATCGCATTACCATCAACGTGAATCGTGCAAGCACCGCATTGACCAATTCCACAGCCATATTTGGTACCTACTAAATTTACATGATCTCTTAGCACCCACAATAAGGGCGTATCCATATCTGCTTCCACAGAATAACTTTTTTTATTAATTTTTAAATTGAATGTTGGCATAGTGTTAGAAGTAAGTCATTAATGATGCTAATAAAAATACAAAAAATAAAGGTTATTTTTGAGAACAATTGGGTTTTAACATTTATTTTAAATAAAACCCAAATAATTCATTGAAGATTTTATCTCAATGGCTTAAGAATTTATATGGCTTAAAAATTCTAATGCCCGCTTTTCATTATAATAAACATTGTTTTTATCAATAAAACCAACATGTCCTCCATAACTGGGCATTTCAAGATAAATATTAGAATTGTTTTTTGCCTCTTTCACGGGATAACATTCTGAGGACAAAAACGAATCGTTAAGTGCATTAATTATTAATGATGGGGTTTTAATATTTGGAAGATATTGCAAACAACTACTCTTTTCATAATAATCTAAAGCATCTTTAAAACCATGGGCTCTTGAAGTATACACATTGTCAAAATCTAATAGTGTTTTAATTGAGTTTACTTCCTCCAAGGTTAGTTTTTCTATAAAAAGGCTTTGTTTTAATTTTAAATGATTTACTAAATCTTTCAAAAATCGATCATGAAATAACTTGTTTTTTATTTTATGCAACTCTTTACATGAGCCATACAAATCACAGGGCGTTGAAACTGCAATCCCTGCTTTTACTTGTGATGGAATCGCAGTTGATTCTCCTAAATATTTAAGAATAACATTCCCTCCCAAACTAATGCCATTCAAATAAATTTCTGAGTACCCTTTGTTTGAGATTGCATGATTTATCACTGCTTCCAAATCGTCTGTAAACCCAGAGTGATAACTGTAATAATTTAGATTGGCTTCACCGCTACAACCTCTATAATTCATGCTGATAGCATCTATACCATGTTCATTGAAAAGCTTCGCAACGCCTGTCATATAAGGGCGTTGTGCATGACCCTCCAACCCATGTAATAAAATAATAAGCTTATTGGTTTTTTCTTTAGAATAACTCCAATCTAAATCTAGAAAATCGCCATCGCTTAAAGTGATTCGCTCGCGTTCTTGTTGCAAAGAAACGCGTCTTACTAACCCAGAATAAACCGTAGAAACAAATCCATTTTTAAAATAAAAAGGAGGTTTATAAGTTGATTGAATTACTGGCATAAACTAGTTGACTTCTAAAGGTGTAAATTTAAAAGTATTTCCGTTAAACAAGCCTTTGTCACTTAGTTTTAATGATGGAATTACCAACAATGCCATAAAGGATAAAGTCATGTAGGGTGCCTGTAATTTTGAGCCTAATTGTTTTGCCACTAGGTCCAATTCGGCATATAGTTTACCTACGGTTTCTCCTTCCTGATCACTCATAATACCAGCAATAGGAAGAGGCATTACTTTTTCTTCGGAATTGGAAATTGCACAAATACCACCTTTATTTTCAATCAACAAATTCACTGCTTTACAAATAGCTTCGTCTGAAACCCCAACGGCGATTATATTATGAGAATCATGACCCACCGAACTGGCAATAGCACCTTCTTTTAATCCAAAATTTTTAATAAAGGCGATGGCTGGTTTTTCATTGTTGTAACGATTTACAACCGTCATTTTTAAAATATCTTTTTCAATATTTGAAATGATATTTTCATTTTCGATTAATGCTTCTTCTATAAGTTCGTTGGTCACCAATTGCCCTTCTAAAGCTTCAATAACGCGTATTTTATTAGCAGAGGATGCAACTTTAAAATCGGATACTTTCTTTTTATCGCAGTTGAAATTATTAATATTTTTAAATGAAACACTTTCAATGAGCGCCTTATCCTTATCAAAAACCAGGTGACCATTAATGTAGGTTTGAATCGTTTTAAAGTGTTTTAAATCCTCAACTATTATAAAATCGGCATCATCTCCTTCATTTAATAAACCAACCTCCAAATTATAATGCTTTACGGGGTTTATGCACGCCACCTGCAATACTTTAAAAACATCTATGCTTTTTTCAACAGCTCTAGCACAGAGTTTATTGATGTGATTGATAATCAAATCATCAGGGTGTTTGTCATCACTGCAAAACATCATTTTATCAAAATGTTCGGGCAACAAATCAATCAAGGCTTCAAAATTTTTAGCGGCACTCCCCTCACGGATTAGTATTTTCATGCCTTTTTGAAGTTTCTCTAAAGCTTCCTCATAGGTAAAACATTCATGATCGGTTGAAATACCTGCATTAATGTATTTTGATATATCGTCACCTCTTAAGCCTGGGGCATGCCCGTCAACTGGTTTGTTATAGTGTTTTGCCCAAGCTATTTTTTTCATCACTTCTTCATCATCAAAAAGGACTCCCGGATAATTCATCATTTCTGCTAAGTATTTGATATCAGCGTTTTGAAGAAGCGTTTTTATATCATGCGAATCCAAGACTGCTCCAGCCGATTCAAACGTTGTTGCTGGAACACATGAAGGTGCGCCAAAATTAAATTTAAAAGGGACTTTTTTTCCATTTTCAATCATAAACTCAACACCTTTAATACCCAAAACATTGGCGATTTCATGTGGATCGGAAACCGTTGCCACGGTACCATGTTTAACTGCCAATCTAGCAAATTCGCTAGGAACCAACATGGAACTTTCTATATGAATATGGGCATCAACAAAACCGGGCAAAATGAAATGGTTAACATCATGTTCTTTTTCGAAAATAGCTTTTATTTTACCATTTACTACAGTGATTTCACCTTTATAAATGCGTTTGTTTGGTATATCTACTATATTTCCCTGTATTTTCAATTTAATATTTGTTGTTCAAAGTGGATTCCTGCCTAGGCAGGAATGACAAATTATTTATTAAACACTTAGATAAGCTCAGTGTGACTTGATCTTTTATAAGTTGGCTTTCAATTCTATTTTTAAAATATGTTTGGTGCTATCGGTCACTCGAAATCGATTGTCGGAGCGTTTGTTTATTACCCAAACAATGTCATCACTTGAACACAATAACCAAGTGTTTTCCTTATCCAATAAGGACATTTTTTCGTCTTTAAAATATTTGCTGAGTTTCTTTTTTCCACTCATACCCAAGGGGTAAAACACATCGCCTTCGCGTTTTTTTCTAATTTTTAAGGGGTACTTCAAAGTGTCTTTATCGACATAAATCACATTAGTATTTTTTTGTAAAACAACATCAACTTCTTCTAAAAACAGAATGCCAAAAGATGTCTTAACCTCGCTTTTAATTTCAGAAATTAAAACTTCATCAGCATCATACGCTTGTATACTACTTAACAATAAATGTTTCCTGTTTTTAATTAAACGATGTGTCGTCGAAAACACTTGTTTCCCAGTTTCGGCATCCAATAAATCAACAATATCATTCCATTGTGTAAAGCCAAATTCTTTGAACGATTCATACAAATACGCTTTAGGATTAGCCACTTTTTTAAATTCTGAAATTTTAAATTTCACCTCATTTTCATTTAAACTTTCAATGGCTTTATTCAGAAAAACATCCAAGCTATCCGCAATAATATCAGATGAATCTTGCAAATTATTTAGGGTACTTTGAAAACTATCCAACAAACTCGAGTTAATTTCTTTTAAAACAGGAATGACTTCATGTCTTAATTTATTGCGCAGATATTTAACCGATTTATTACTGCTGTCATCTCGCCATTTAATATGGTTTTCTTTGGCGTAATTTTGAATAGTTTCACTTGAAAATTGCAATAGCGGACGCACAAACTTCCCATTAACCTCGGGGATTCCCGTTAAACCTTCTAAACCAGTGCCGCGTGTAAAATTGATTAGAAACGTTTCTAGATTATCATCGGCATGATGTGCCGTTAAAATATAATCGAATTTCAATTGTTCTGCCAATTCTTCAAACCAATGATACCGCAATTCACGAGCTGCCATTTGGATGGAACGCTTGTTTTCTTTGGCATACAGTTCGGTATCAAAATTTTCAATGAAAACTTCTAAATCCAAATTTTCTGCCAATTGCAAAACAAAATCTTCATCGGCATCGCTTTCATCGCCTCGTAAATTAAAATTACAATGCGCCAACGAAATATTCAAACCCATTTTGTGGCACAAATGGGTTAAAACCACACTATCAACACCACCTGAAATGGCAATAATTATTTTGCTTTCATGTAGAAAAGCAAGCTTGTGATCTATATGGTTTTTCAGTTGCTCAAGCATGAACTCAAATATACAACTTTGACTATTTAATTAAAGCTTTTACTTTTTTATATCACATGATAATTATCATATCATAATATCAAGGGTTTTGTAACTTTAAAATATCAATTTAAAACTTTTTATTATGAGCTCACTTGAAAGATTAAACGACAAAGCAACTCAAACTGCTTTTGATAAAAAGGTGGTTTCAGTAACGCAACATTTACAAGCTTATATTAAACATCGACTTTATATAGCCGAATCTACTCGTGTTATCCCAAAAAATATGTACACTTCTAGCGATTTGATTGATGAAGCCATTGCAAAATTTTATGAAAATGGATACGACATTGATATGGATGTCTCCAACATAAAACTAAGACTGTTTAAAATTGTAGATGCTGATTTGGATGAGCTTTTTAAAAGAGAGGCTTTTCACAAAAACACCACCAGTACCGATACCATTTTAAAAGAAGAATTAGAGGGATTAGAAGAAGTTTATACAGTTGATGAGGATTTTGATTTTATTATGAAAGAAGAATTAAATGATATTTCCTATAAACAAGGCAACAACCACAAACATTTATTTTTGTACGATGATGAGAATAGAACCGTTATGAATGCCTTTGAAATTAAAGACTTATCTGCTGTTAATAATAGAAAAATCCTCGGAAAATTCTACTCGGTTTTGCCCTTTACCGTATCGGATATTGTGGATCTTTTTGTATTTGGCAAACTAGATTATGATGAGATCGCAAAAATAAAAAATATTGAAACGAATCGTGTAAGACGTATTTTAACGTTAGCCATAGAATCTTTAAAAAGTAACTTGGGCTAATTTTCCAATACGGTGCGCATGGCCTTGGCTTTAACTAAACACTCCTCATATTCGTGTAACGGATTGCTTTTTGAAGTGATGGCGCTACCAACGGAATAGGACACATATTTTCTGGTTTGGTTGTAAAGAATACTTCGAATGACCACATTAAAATCGAAATTGCCTTCAGGTGAAAAATAACCAATAGACCCTGAGTATAGTCCACGTTTGGTTTCCTCTAATTCCTCAATAATTTTCATTGCTGAAATTTTTGGAGCACCTGTCATACTTCCCATGGGAAACGTACTTTTAACAATATCCACTGGATGAACGGTCTCATCAATTTTTGATGTAACTGTTGATATCATTTGATGCACTTGATCGAAGGTGTAAATCTTGCATAATTCTTCCACTTTAACGCTTCCTTTTATGGCGGTTTTAGATAAATCGTTTCGCACCAAATCCACAATCATAATATTTTCGCTTCGCTCTTTTTGATTGTTCAATAAATCAGATTTCAACTGTTCGTCTTCCTTAATGTTTTCAGAACGTTTTGCAGTGCCTTTTATAGGTTGCGAAATAATGGTTTGTTGCTCTTTTTTTAAATAACGCTCGGGCGATGCCGATAACAAATACTTATCATAACATTTTAAAAAAGTTGCGAATGGCGGATTGGAAATCGTATTCAACTTGTTGTAAGTATCCAAAGGGTTGATCTCGGTATCGTCAGCATAAAACTCCTGACAAAAATTGGCTTCGTAAATATCACCTCTATGGATATGTTCCAACATGGCGCTTACTTTCTCAAAATAGGCGTCTTTATGGATTCGCAAGTGGATTTTAATATCATTTTTTAGATTGCCACGTCCTTTGTCCTGGCAATGACGAATCTCATTTAAATCGCTTTCAATATCATCATCAACTGCAAATAAATATTGAATTTCAACTTGGTTATCCTTAAGAAAAAACAGTTTTTTAGGTTGAAAAAAATACAAATCTGGAAACTCCAAACCATCAAAATTATTGGAACTCAACGCTTCAACATCGTTTTTCAAATCGTAGGTTAAATATCCAAAAATCCAATCTTTAACTAGGGTTTGGTATTCTTTTAATTTCTCAAAACCATCTTGAAAATCGGTTTGGATACTTGTAAAGGCATCAACCGCTAAAACCGCATCATAATCGCCATATTTTTGTGAGTAATTATTGGAATCTAACCAGACAACATCATCAAATTGTTGCGCCCAAACCAGTAACTGATTTTTAAATAATTGGGCGTTTTTTATGTTATGGATATGCTTCGTTCTCAATAAACAGAAATTACTAAACAAAGTTACTTAGAATACTTAAAAAATTAAGATTTTTGTACCTTAGATTTAAATATAAAAGTATGTACACCCTTCAAAATAGCAATCTTAAGATAGTCGTAAAAAAAACAGGTGCTGAGCTTTGTGAAATTTCGGCGATTAAAAACAAAACAAATTTTATGTGGGATGCGAAACCAGATATCTGGGGTAGTTATGCGCCTAATTTATTCCCCATTATTGGGGCTTTAAAAGACGATACTTACATTTTTGAAGGTAAAAAATATACACTTCCCAAGCATGGATTTGTGCGTCATAATCAAAATATTGAATTGCATAAACAAACCCAAAATAGTTTAACCTTTAAGTTAACTTATAACGATGAGCTTTTAAAAAGCTATCCTTTTAAGTTTGAATTTCACATCACTTACACGCTTATTGATAATGCAATAACCGTAACCCATAAAGTGAAAAACTGCGATACCAAAACCATGTATTTCTCGATTGGTGGGCATCCTGCTTTTAAATGTCCTGTTTTTGAAAATGATACTTATGAGGATTATTACTTGGAATTTGAACATGTTGAAAACTCCAAAAGACACCTCATCAATATGGAAAACGGACTCATTTCCAATAAAACCGAAGCCGTTTTTAACCATTCAAACCAAATAGCATTACAGCATGAATTATTTGAAAAAGATGCTTTGGTCTTTAAAGATTTGAAGTCCAGAAAAGTAAGTTTGAAAAGTAAAAATCATGGTACTATTTTAACGGTTTCCTTTCCAGAATTTAATTACTTGGGCATTTGGGCAAAACCAACTGGAAACTATGTTTGTATCGAACCTTGGTTGGGAATTGCTGATAGCGAAAATACAAACCAAGATTTTAAAACTAAAGAGGGTATTTTAAAGTTGGATTCAGGAAAAACTTTTGAAGCTAGCTATACCATAGAAATTCAAAACATAAATCTTAGTTAATCAGTTAGGTATTTTAGGTTACGTTTATCGGTTAGTATATGAAAAGTAGACGAATGCAAACCACATACATAACTTTTAGTTAAGCACAAAATTTAAGACGAAATCCATATACAGGATTTAATATTGATTCGTCTATTTTTTATATACATTGTTATGTCCATTTTTTTTTCATCTATTGCACTTTCTCAATTGGCTCTCCTCTAAAGTAAGGTTTTTTCATCTTGTACTTTATCCAAGGAACCGCATAAAGTCCCGTGATCACTATTACCAAACCAGTATTTAGATAGACGGTTTTGGTCATTTCAGGAGAAGGAGAGTTATTAATTATTAGATAGATCATCCCAATGATGCCAAGAATTTGCAGAACCGGATAAAAAGGTGTTCGATAAGGGCGATGGAATTGAGGATATCTTTTTCTCAAAATAATAATGTCTATGTGGGCCGTGATATATATAAGCAGGAATATAGTAGAACAAGAAATCATCAATAGGATAATGACATTTTGTGAATCTTGAAAAATGAGATAAACTCCAATGGCAAGGCTACATGGAAAAAGAATTCCAAACCAAGGTGTTTTGAATTTTGGATGAAGGCGCTTAAAGACAGCCGGCAATTGATTGTTCTTAGCCATACCATACAACATGCGGGAGATAGAGGCTATTCCAGTACTAAAACAGGTTGAAGCTGCCGTTATGGCAAGAACGGCCATTAGGAATCTGGCATTTTCTCCAAAAATTGACTTGACCAAAACCCAATGAGGGATTGAAGATTCAACTAATTCTTTACCGGGTACTTTGTGATAACCAGCCAAAGCAACCAACCCGTAAACTAATAACAAAATGAAACATGAAATAATCATAGCCTTAGGTAAGTTCTTTTCGGGTTGTTTTGTTTCCTCAACTAAAGGACAAACAAATTCCATTCCCACAAAAGCCCATACTGCAAGCACTGTTAACGAAAGTATATTCCAGTCCAATGAGCCAAGCTCCAAAAATAAGTTGTCAAAAGGAATATCCTGAACCTGTGAACTACTTACTCCGGCAATCCCAATTATAAATAATGCAGCTAGCATGATGAATGCCAAAAGGTTTTGTACGGTCGCAAAAACTTCAATACCCAGAATATTCAGAATAATTATGCTAATATAAATCCAAAGCCCAAAACGGCTAAAGGTGTCGGGATAAAGAGTGTCCATGACATAATCAAGTAAGAAGAGATCTGCTGCACCCGCAAAAACAGCTATACCTAAATAGCCTGCAATGGTTACAATGATGGCAGGGAGATGTCCAATCGCAACTTCCGTGTAGGTGCTGATCCCTCCTGCCTTTGGCATCATCAGAGTGAGTTCGGAAAACGTAAAAACATAACCTAATGCTAGTACAAAAGCTATAAGAGTAGCTAAAAAAAATCCAGTAGCATTTATTCCTACTCCCTGTAAAATTGTAATTAAAGGACCTTGACCAACAACTATCCCGACGCAAATAGCAATAAGTGAAGTTAGACCTAATGAGCGTTTAAGGTTGTTGTTTGAATTTTTGTTATTGGTCATTCCTTTAATTTTTCAATTGGACATTACGTTTGGGATATGAATTCGTTTTAATACTTCGTCTTTGCTCAGTACAGGTTAATCATATCCACCTATAAGCGAAGTTAGTTTTCCAAAAAATAAAAATCAATAATTCAAGTAAGAATTTACCTAAAAGTTATAAACAAACTATTTAAAACACAGCTTATAACTAAAAAATAATAAACGTAACTTTGCGCAAAATTACTTGTTTTGACGTTTCAAGATTTAAATTTAAATACACCCCTTTACAACGCTTTAACCGATTTAGGTTTTACCACGCCTACGCCCATTCAAGCCGAAGCTTTTAATGTGGTGGCATCGGGTAAAGATATGGTGGGTATCGCACAAACTGGCACGGGAAAAACCTTTGCCTATATGCTGCCTATTTTGAAAGATTTAAAATTCGCAACGCAAGAGCATCCACGGGTTTTAGTTTTAGTGCCAACTAGAGAATTGGTAGTTCAAGTGGTTGAGGAAATTGAAAAGCTCTCAAAATACATCAATAATCGTGTTTTAGGCGTTTATGGTGGCACCAATATTAACACCCAGAAACAAGCGATTGCAGAAGGTTTAGACATCCTTGTGGCAACACCAGGAAGATTATACGATTTGGCAGTCAGCAGGGTATTGCAGCTTAAATCCATACAAAAATTGGTGATTGATGAAGTGGATGTGATGCTCGATTTAGGGTTTAGGCATCAATTGATTAATATTTTTGATATCCTTCCCCAAAAGCGACAAAACATTATGTTTTCGGCAACCATGACGCAAGATGTGGATGTTTTGATTAACGAATTTTTTAAAAGTCCCGAGTGTGTGTCTATTGCGGTTTCTGGCACGCCGCTTGAGAATATTGAGCAATCACGTTACAATGTACCTAATTTTTACACTAAAGTGAACTTGTTGGTGCATTTGCTAAACGATACTGAAACTTTTAATAAAGTATTGGTCTTTGTAGCTCGAAAACGAATGGCAGACCGCCTTTTTGAAGCTCTAGATAAACATTTCAAGGAAGAACTTTGCGTCATCCATTCCAATAAAACACAAAATTACCGCTTGCGTAGTATTGAGCAATTCCGAGAAGGTGAGAACCGAATTTTGGTAGCTACCGATGTAATGGCTCGCGGTTTAGATATTGACCATGTAAGCCATGTCATTAATTTTGACACCCCTGATTTTCCTGAAAATTATATGCATCGTATTGGTAGAACAGGACGTGCAGAACGTAAAGGGATTTCAATTTTGCTTTCAACGGAAATAGAACAAGAGTCTGTTAAACGCATTGAAGCCCTCATGCAAATGGAAATTCCGTTGTGGGAAATCCCAGAAAGTGTTTCAATTTCAAATGAGCTTATAGAAGAAGAACGACCCCAAATAAAGGAACGTAACAACCCAACCAAACGAAGCGATGACGATATTCCTGGACCAGCTTACCATGACAAAGCTGAAAAAAACCGGAAGGAAAATTTGGGGGGCTCATACAGACGGGAGATTGCAAAAAAATACAAAAAACCTAAAACCAGAGGTGATAAAAATTATAATAAACGAAATAAAAGAAAATGATTGTCATTCCTGCGAAAGCAGGAATCCACTTTTAATAGTATATGTATAAAACCATTCATCAATACTATCTTTATATCTTAACAAATCAAAAAAATGGAACTTTGTATATTGGTGTAACCAATAATTTGGAACGCAGAATGTTTGAGCACAAAAATAAATTGATTGACGGGTTCACTAAAGAATATGGCTTGGATAAACTGGTTTATTTTGAAGTATTCCAATACGTAAATGATGCCATAAAAAGAGAAAAGAATATGAAAAAATGGAAACGTCAATGGAAAATTGATTTAATAGAGCAGAAAAACTCTAAATGGGATGATTTATCAGCAGATTGGTCATGTTTAATTGAATAATGGATTCCTGCCTTCGCAGGAATGACAAGAACATATAAAAAATATAAATAAAAGAAGTAAATAGCATGAAACCAAAAATCGTTTTAATCATCTTATTATTTTTCACAACACTTCAACCCGCTAACGCAGAACCAAAATGGGGAGCAACGGGCCACAGAGTAGTTGGTGAAATAGCCAATCAATACTTAAATTACAAGACAAAAAAAGAAATACAGCGATTGTTAAACAGAGAATCTTTAGCTTTTGTCTCAACGTTTGCTGATGAAATTAAATCGGATGAGCGCTATAAAAAATTTTACAATTGGCATTTTATAAATATGCCGTTAGATGCTGAATACGATTCTGCCAAACAACATCCTGAAGGCGATTTGGTTTCTGGAATAGCCTATTGCCAATCTATTATTAAAAACAAAAACTCCAGCGATGAGGAAAAAGCCTTTTATTTAAAACTTTTAATTCATTTAATTGGTGATTTGCATCAACCTATGCACATTGGTTTGGAGGAAGATAGAGGTGGCAATGATTTTAAAGTACAATGGTATAATAACGATACCAATTTACATAGCGTATGGGATAGCAAGATGATTGAAAAATATGGTATGAGCTATACTGAATTGGCTGTAAATGTAAATTATGTGACTAAACAACAAATAAAGGAGATACAAAAAGGTAGTATTATAGATTGGGTAAACGAAACGCACAAACTTACCAGAAAAGTTTACGCAAATGTTAAACCTGATGAAAATTTAAGAAGCCGCTATTCTTACGATAATTTTAAAACGGTTAGAAGTCAACTCCAAATTGCAGGAATAAGATTAGCAAAGATTTTAAATGATTTGTTTTAGACTTTAAAAGCGGTCATTCCAGAGAAGGTAGACGAGAAAATCTAAATTTATCAATCCTCATCCATTTCCATAATTAAATTAGCTATTAAAGCAGTCCAACCAGTTTGGTGTGACGCTCCAAGACCTTTACCATTATCCCCATCAAAAAACTCATAAAACAAATGAAGGTTTTTAAAATGTTCATCTTTGGTAAATGTTTTATTGGAATCATCGGCATGATATTGAAACTTACCATTTGAATTGGCTTCAAAAAGCTTAATTAGCCGTTTTGTTAATTCATTAGCTATTTGTTTCAAATTTAATTTTTTACCAGATCCTGTTGGAAATTCATACTGGTAAGTTGGTCCATAAAATGTATAGTATTTACGAAGTGATTGGATAATCATATAATTGATAGGCATCCAAATAGGTCCACGCCAATTGGAGTTGCCCCCAAACATATTCGAACGACTTTCACCGGGTTCGTATTGGATTTGATGGTACCCATGATATTGAAATACAAATGGATTTTTTTCATGGTATTTAGAAAGTGAACGAATGCCATAATCTGATAGAAATTCATCTTCATCCAACAAGCGTTTTAACAAATGTTCTAATCTAAATCCTCTCATTATTGAAAACAGGTAGTTACCTTCCTCATTGGGATCATCCAGATTAGAAATTAAAGATGCTAAATCGGGGCGAGTTCTTATAATTTCGTTGGCCCTGATTCTAAATTCCTTTAGTTCCTCGAACAAGTCCTTGTGCATAATTTCTACAGCAAACATAGGAATCACACCAACTAAGGACCTTACTTTTAAACGATCGGTTACACCGCTAGACATCTCAACCACATCGTAATAAAAGTTATCTTGATCATCCCAAAGCGAAATATCTTTTTTACCAATATGATGCATAGCCCAAGCAATATTTAAGAAGTGTCTAAAAAATTTAGCTGCTGCTTCCTCATAAATTTTATTAGTTTTGGAGAGCTCTAATGACATGCGCAACATATTCAAGGTAAACATAGCCATCCAGCTTGTAGCATCCGCTTGTTGCATTCTGGTTATACCCGGTGGCATGTGGTTTCTGTCAAAAACCCCAATATTATCAAGGCCAAGAAAACCACCTTCAAAAAGATCAGTACCACTTTTATCCTTTTGGTTAACCCACCATGTAAAATTGAGCAATAGTTTTTGAAAAGCTTTTTCCAAAAACTCGATATCACCCTTGCCAGTGTAGGTTTTGTCTTTTTCAAAAACATGCCAGACCGCCCAAGAATGTACTGGTGGATTTACATCGCTAAAATTCCATTCGTAAGCTGGAATTTGCCCATTGGGATGCATGTAGTTTTCTTTTAAGACAAGCAGTAATTGTTCTTTTGCAAAAAACGGATCCACCTCAACAAACGATGCCATGTGAAAAGCCAAATCCCAGGCAGCATACCATGGATATTCCCATTTATCGGGCATAGAAATGATATGTCTGTTGGTGAGGTGTTGCCAACTAAAATTTCGGAGGTTCGTTCGGTTAGGTCTGATTTCGCCGGGGCCCCCAAAAAGCCATTTGAATACATCGTAGTAATAGAATTGCTTAGTCCACAACAAGCCAGCAAAAGCACTTTTAGCTATTGCTTGATGCGTTTCTGGCATATCTTTCTTTATGGTTTGATTGTAAAAATCTTCACATTCAGCTATTCGTTGCGAGAATATCGCATCAAAATTTGTCCAAGGATCCTGCAATTTAATTTTACTTAATCGAATTCTAATGGTTTTTTCTTCTCCCGCTTTCAGTTTTAATTTGTGCCAAACTGCAAATTTAGAACCATTTTTTTCAGGATTAACCGTTGGTTTTCCATGAATAACGTGCTCGTTTATACCATCTTTTACATACTCAACATCATTGGGTATATTATAAATACGACTGTTATTAGTTTCATTTTCACAGAATAATTGCTTACCACCTTCATGATAAAAGTAATACCGCCCATTTCTGGTGCTTCGGGACATAACACTAGAATCGGAAATCGATTTCATGGTTGGTCGTGTATGCCTTTTGTTATGTTTCCAGAAATTTCTAAACCAAAGGTGTGGCAGCACATGGATATCAGCAGCTTTTGAACCTCTATTAACAACAGTAACCTTCATAAGGATATCGTTTACATCGGCCTTAGCATACTCAATAAAGCAGTCAAAATACGCGCTATTTTTAAATACTCCCGTATCTAACAATTCATATTCAAATTCGTCTCGACTTCTCTGATTACCGCCAACCAAATCGCCATAAGGAAACTCATTTTGTGGGTATTTGTACAAAAATTTACAATAGGAATGAGTGGGTGAAGACACCTGATGAAAATACAATTCTTTAACATCTTCACCGTGGTTACCCTGATTATTAGTTAACCCGAATAAACGCTCTTTCAAAATGGCATCCTTACCGTTCCAAAAGGCTGGTGCTAAACACAAAATTTCGCGCGAGTCACAAAAACCCGCAATACCTTCTTCGCCCCATCGGTAAGCATTGCTCCTAGCCTTATCGTGGTCTATAAATTCCCAAGATGTTCCATGTTCACTATAATCTTCCCGAACAGTTCCCCATTGTCTATCGGCTAAATATGGCCCCCATTTTTTCCAGTACTTATAGGTATCCTCTACGGCTAATCGTTCTGCCTCCGTTCCTTTTTGAATCATATTTTAGATGAATTAGTATTATGTTGTAAATGAGTTTCAAAATAAAAATAATGCTTTTTCAAATATATTTTTGCTCCATTAGTAAGTATTGTCTAATTGATTTAAATGGAAAGATAATTTGCAAAATTTATAAAGAAAGTTTAAATAAATTAAAGAAATGATATTACAAAAAAGGCAAACCCAGTTGGGTTTGCCTTTTCTTATTAATGATATAGTCACGTTATTCAGTTATAAAGGAATGTCTCGCGATGGCCGTTATATGTGTAAAGCTCTATTTTCGGTAGCGGCTAAAGCGGCTTCTTTGATAGCTTCGGTAAAGGTTGGGTGCGCATGACTCATCCGCGATACATCCTCAGCACTAGCACGATATTCCATAGCTACGACTGCTTCAGCAATCATATCTGCAGCTCTGGCACCTATCATGTGTACGCCTAAAATTTCATCCGTTTTTTTATCTGCTAGTATTTTCACAAAACCGTCTAAATCCATACTAGCCCTACTTCTACCTAATGCACGCATTGGGAATTGACCAGATTTATATTCAATACCTGATTCCTTAAGTTCTTCCTCAGTCTTCCCAACACTGGCAACTTCTGGCCATGTATAAACCACTCCTGGAATCAGATTATAATCGATATGCGGTTTTTGTCCAGCAATAGTTTCTGCAACGAAAACACCTTCTTCTTCTGCTTTGTGCGCTAACATGGCGCCTTTAACCACATCACCAATCGCGTAAATATTCTTTACAGACGTTTGTAAATGGGCGTTAACTTCCACTTGTCCTCTATCGGTTAATTTCACACCTGCAGCTTCAGCATTTAAACCATCGGTATAAGGACGACGCCCCACAGAAACTAAACAATAATCACCTTTAAATTCTACTTCTTCGCCTTTTTTATTATCTGCCTTTACAATGACTTCATCTCCCTTTCTCTCAACAGATTTTACTTTGTGTGATACTTCTATGTTAAATTTCGCCTTTTTGAAAACCTTATTCAATTCTTTAGAAAGTCCACTATCCATGGTAGGAATAATTCTATCCATGTACTCTATTACAGTCACCTCAGCACCTAAGCGTTTGTACACTTGTCCCAATTCTAATCCAATAACTCCCCCACCTATAACAATCATATGTTTAGGTATTTCTTTCAGCTTTAATGCTTCAGTTGAAGTGATAACACGCTCTTTATCAAGGGTTATAAAAGGTAAATTTGATGGTTTACTTCCTGTTGCAATAATGGTATTTTTAGCTTCAATTTCTTCTTCTTTATCACCTTTAATTAAAATATGGGTTGCGTCTTTGAAGCTCCCTAATCCATGATATACATCAATCTTATTTTTATTCATCAAGAAATCAATACCACCCGTAGTTTGATCAACCACAGCTTGTTTACGAGCTATCATTTTTTCTAAATTTACCTTGATATCACCAGGAATATCTATACCATGTTCCTCAAAATGCTTTACAGCATCTTCATAATGGTGTGATGAATCTAAAAGTGCTTTACTTGGTATACAACCAACATTTAAACATGTACCACCAAGGGTTGCATATTTCTCTATAATGGCAGTTTTCATGCCTAATTGGGCGCAACGTATGGCAGCAACATATCCTCCTGGACCTGAGCCAATAACGGCTACATCGTATGAATTCATAAATTATTTTTATTTAAAAATATGCTTTGTCTACTATCACGATAACAAAGCTAAACCTGAAGTGCAAAAATACAAATGTTTTGTTGGAAGACCATAAAAAAAACAAGCTTAAAATTAAGGATATATCATTTGTAAATATCATTTAAAACCCATTCCAATTCAACATCTCTTTTTTGTCTTATATCCTCTATTGTTGGTGTTATTTCTATGTCAGGTTTTATACCATATCCATCAGGAATTTGTTTTTGAGGCGCTTCAATTTGCATTAGACCCATTCTAATTTTAATTTTAGAAGTTGGCAATTCATATACTCTGTATACTCCTGCAACCGTTCCATTATAAGCTCCACCTGTTTCTTCTCCAACAAACACTGCTCTTTTATTAGCTTTTAAATGTGTAGAAATAAGCGATGAAGCCGAAAAAGAATTTCCATTAATCAACACAAAAATATTACCTTTAAAACTTAAGGTATTGGGTTCTTTTACCTTTGTATGTTTATTAAATCTATAATAAAGTTTACCATCTTCTTTTCTAGTTTTTAGCAAGTTATGAACCACCATAATGGGCGATACTATGCATCCCAAAACTTTTAAGCCTATAGGTGTTGTGTTGGTCATAAACGATTTTAAAAATGGAATTCGACTGGTTACCTCGCTATCGTTAATAAACCGATAGTTTTTATCTGTCAAAAAGGAATACAGGTGGTCAATTTCGGCTATTCTACCACCTCCATTTTCGCGTAAATCAATGATTACATGTTTTGATTTAGCAGCATCTATTTTAGAAAAACTTTCTTGATAGAATTTTTTGTAGGAGCCATTTGTAAAGCTCCTAATTTTCATGTAAGCAACTGTGGAATCTTTACCAATGAAATCAAAATTTCTTGTATACTGTTTAGTTTTCGACAGGTAACCATATTTTTTGTCGTCCTTTCTTTTCTTACGTTTTGATAATCGATTTTGTCTTTTTTCCTGTTTTGTTAAATTTTCGGGTTTTGTCTTCGCTTTTTTAACAGAAGTACTATCTTCCTTTTTTTCTTCTTTTAGAATGCGTTTGAAATTTTTAGTGAAAATAGAATCTTTATTCTTGATCGTTACTTTTAAACTATCTAAAAACCCTTTGTCTCTAACATAAAAGGATGCAAACCCTTTACTTACATATCTGTCGTGTAAAGTTGTGTTGTAACCATCTGAAGCAAATCGGGTTTTATAGGTGTTTATTAACTTAGAAACAGGTTCGTCATCAATACTTACTACCTCGCTACCAACCAATGTAGAGTCCTTTCCGTAATTTTGTACCACCCAAAGTTTATCTTCCAAATACTCAAAATCCAAATCATAAAATTCAAACTTTTGTTTGTTCAAGGTTTTTCTTTCCTTTTTTGTAAAACGTTTAACAGTGTAACCAACTGACACATGACCTTGCCTAACATAGGCAACCACAGGTGCTAGTTTTTTATAAAATTCTTGTGTTGATAAAGGTAGTTTTATAGAAGTTTTTAAACTATCAAACTTAAAATCCAAATCAGATTTAGGTGTGTACTGGTATAGTTTGGGGTGATGCTTTTTTAACTGTGTGTAGAGTTTATCAACATCGTTTCTTAAATCCTCAACAGCATGGGAAGCGGTAAGTTGTTCATTATATTTTTTAACACTGTTGCACGACGCCAACAACATCAAAAGAAAAATAAAACAGAATGGTCTCATCATGAGTGCTAAAATATACAGTTTATGATGAACTGGATTGCATTTAATTAATCTTTAACTTTTGGTTATATTCTTGTTTAATAAACCGTGTAAATTTATGTAGTTTTGTACTTCATGCAAAAAAACATCAACATACAGAACAAAAAAGCGCGTTTTCAGTATGAAATACTGGATAAATACACTGCTGGAATAGTTTTAACCGGTACCGAAATAAAGTCTATTAGAAGCAGTAAAGCATCCATTGCTGAAAGTTTTTGTGAGTTTAATGAGCGTGGCGAGCTTTTTGTAATTAATATGACCATTGAAGAATATGCCTTTGGAAATTATTACAACCATAAACCTAAAGCAGAGCGTAAATTACTCTTAAATAAAAAAGAACTTAAAAAACTTGAAAAGGAAGTCAATGTAAAAGGAAATGCCATAATCCCTCTGCGTTTATTCATTAACGATAAAGGATTTGCCAAAATGGAAATTGCACTAGCTAAAGGTAAAAAACTTTATGATAAACGCGAAACCATAAAAGACAGAGACAATAAGCGTAACTTGGATAGAGTAAAAAAAATATATAAATAATTTAAGGGTTCATTAACGCTCTAAAAGTTTTAAAACCCATATTTTTCGAAACTCAAAAAAAGTTTTTATGAAGCCATTTCTTCCACTCATATTATTTTGCCTCATTATTCTTCAAACACAAGCCCAAAATAATCCTGAAAAATCTAAAATTAAGTTTCAAATAGATAGTTCCAGTGTGTTAACTTTAGATGGCACCTTAAAATCACTTTATAATGTTATTTCCGGTGAAAAAGGTGTAGAACGCAACTGGAAACAGTTCAAGTATCTTTTTCATCCCGATGCCAAATTGATCCCTTCAGGAAAAACAAAAGAAGGCGTTATGATGGTTAGATTTCTAAAACCAGAAGATTACATTAAAAATTCAGGGAAATGGTTAGTAGATAATGGATTTTTTGAAAAGGAAATCCACAGAAAAGTAGATAGTTTTGGCAATATTACCCAAGTATTCAGTACCTATGAATCCTTTCGAAGCGAAGCTGATTTAGAACCTTTCATGCGCGGTATCAATAGCATACAACTATTCCATGACAGCAAACGTTGGTGGATTATTAATATTTATTGGGCACAAGAAACCGAAGCGAACCCCATTCCTAAAACCTATTTAAACTAATCATTTTTATCATGATAAAAACATTGAATAACCATATTATTTTTTTCATATTAGCCCTCATTACATTTCCGAGTTTTGCACAAGAAAAAGCAACTCCTATTTTTAAAGATGGTGAAGCACAGATTGTGGAAGCTTTTAACGATCCTGATAAATGGATACGACACGATTTATTTGTAGAAACTACTTTTGATAGTGATGGTGATGGCAAACTAGACCACATGCATGTGGCTGTTACACGACCATACCAAACCGAGACTGAAGGCCTAAAATTACCAGTAATTTACGAGTCAAGTCCATATTATGCTGGTGTAGCTCCAGATGTAGATGGGGTTTTTTGGAATGTGAACCACGAATTAGGCGAAATGGCTGAAGAGCGTGTACACCCAAAAGTCGCACGTTTAGGCGTGCGTCCCATCATATCGAATTCGCAAATTAAAACTTGGGTTCCTAGAGGTTATATTGTGGTACATTCATCTTCTCCAGGAACAGGATTATCACAAGGTGCTCCCACAGTTGGTGGCGATAATGAATCGTTAGCACCGAAAGCAGTCATTGATTGGTTAAATGGTCGAGCTAAAGGTTATACAGAGCCCTACGGAAACGACGAGGTAAAAGCCTATTGGACCACAGGAAAAGTGGGCATGACAGGTACTTCATACAATGGCACCATTCCGCTAGCGGCTGCCACTACAGGGGTTGAGGATTTGGAGGTGATTATTCCTGTGGCTCCAAACACCTCATATTATCATTATTACCGTTCCAATGGATTGGTGCGTTCCCCTGGTGGTTATTTAGGAGAAGATATTGATGTGCTTTACGATTATATCCATAGTGGTGATGAATCCAAACGGGCGTCTAATAATGCTAAAGTAAGAGATTCCGAATTGAAAAACGGTATGGACAGAATTACTGGTGATTATAATGAATTTTGGGCAGGACGCGATTATTTAAATGATATGGCGCCCATGAAAGCTGCGCTCTTAATGTCTCATGGCTTTAACGATTGGAACGTGATGCCCGAACATAGTTACCGTATTTACAAAAAGGCCAAGGACATGGGCTTAGAAACAGCCATTTATTACCACCAGTTTGGTCATGGTGGGCCACCACCTGTAAGCATGATGAACAAATGGTTTACTCATTATTTATTTGGAGTGGATAATGGTATTGAAAACGAATCCAATAAAGCCTGGATTGTTCGTGAAGATGATAAAATGGAGGAACCTACACCTTATAAAGATTACCCAAACCCTGAGGCTAAAAACGTATCGCTTTACCTAACTTCTGGTGCTCCCAAAACAGGTGGTTTAACAACTAACAAGTCTACAAACCAAGGACAAGAAACGTTGGTTGATAATTATTCTTTTGACGGCGAAGCCTTGGCTAAGGCAGAAATCACAAATCATCGTTTACTTTATCTAACCCCAAAACTGACTAAAGACATCCATATTTCAGGTGTACCAAAAATTACGATAAAAGTGGCTAGTAATAAACCGGCAGCCAATTTATCGGTTTGGTTGGTGTCGTTGCCATGGAATGAAGGCAGACGCTCAAAAATTACCGATAATATCATCACACGTGGATGGGCAGATCCGCAAAACTATAAATCACTAACCGAGAGCGAACCTTTAAAACCGGGTAAATTTTATGAAATCACTTTTGATTTACAACCCGACGACCAAGTTATTAAAGCTGGCCAACAAATTGGTTTAATGATTTTTTCAAGTGATAAAGAATATACCTTACACCCAAAACCCGGAACCGAATTAACTATTGATTTGGATGGAACCAGTTTGACCTTGCCCGTTGTTGGTGGTGTTTTAAAATTTTAATTATTTTATTTAATGAGCCAATTTTTCTCAGAAATAACAAGCGAATTACAAGACTTTATAAATAATCAAAAAATCTTTTTTGTAGCCACAGCCGCTGCTGAAGGGCGTATCAATTTATCACCCAAAGGTCATGATACACTTCGTGTTTTAAGCCCCAATAAATTGGTTTGGTTAAACCTCACAGGTAGTGGTAATGAAACCGCAGCTCACCTTTTATTGAAAGATAGAATCACCATTATGATGTGTGCCTTTGAAGGTAAACCGCTCATATTAAGACTGTATGGTCATGCCAAAGCCTACCACGAACGAGATGCTCAATATCAAAAATATATAGACCTATTTGAAGAAAATACAGGTTCGCGTCAAATTATAGAAGTTCATGTTGATTCGGCACAAACTTCCTGCGGGTATTCCATTCCGTTTATGGATTTCAAAGAAGAACGCGGACAGCTAAACGCATGGTCTAAAAAACAAGGCAAAGAAAAAATACAATCTTATTGGGAAGAAAAAAATACCAAAAGTATTGATGGGTTTAAAACGGGTATTTTTGATAATTAAACTTAAACATCATTCTAATTTTTATCCTCTAATAAGGGTACAAAACGAAACTCACCATACTCGTGTTGCTCAAATTCCTTAGGACCTTTTCTAATAAAAAGCGTCATCACCTGTACATCATCACCCACTGGAATCACAAGTCTACCTCCTATTTTCAACTGACTCAGCAAAGGTTTTGGCACGAAAGGCGCCCCAGCAGTCACGATAATACTATCAAAAGGTGCTTCTTCTTTTAAACCCTTATAACCATCACCAAAAATGAGTTTTTTAGCTCTGTAACCTAACTTAGGTAAAAATTTACTCGTTTTTTTAAACAGTTCCTGTTGACGCTCAATACTATAAACTTTGGCCCCTAATTCACACAAAACCGCCGTTTGATAACCACTTCCTGTGCCAATTTCTAGTACTTTATCTCCAGGTTTTACTTGCATTAATTCCGTTTGGAATGCCACTGTGTAGGGTTGTGAAATCGTTTGGTCTGCCGCAATAGGAAACGCTTTATCTTGATAAGCATGGTCTAAAAAACTGGAATCCATAAACAAATGCCTAGGTATCTTACCAATAGCATTCAAAACCTTTTCGTCGGCTATCCCTTTGTTTTTTATAATGTTAACGAGTTGCTGTCTTAATCCTTTGTGCTTAAAAGTATCTTTCAATTTTGGTGGTCTTTACAAAGCTAAAATTAGTCAAACATTTTAAAGCTTGAAACTATTACATAGAATTTATTTATCACATTTTTTAGAGGAAAAATTAGCAGTAAATCCTTAAATTGACGTTCTAATTATCTTATTTTTGTTTAAAACGTAAAAATTATGCTTAAAGCAGGTGTACTAGGTGCTGGCCACCTTGGAAAAATTCATTTAAGACTTCTCAATCAATCTGAAAAATATCATCTGGTTGGTTTTTATGATGCCGATGAGGAAAACGCAAAAAAGGTAGAGGCTGAATTTGGTTATAAATATTTCAATTCCATTGATGCGCTCATTGATGCGGTTGATGTGGTAGATATTGTAACGCCCACACTTTCGCATTACGATTGTGCTAAAAAAGCTATCACCAAAGGAAAACATATTTTTATTGAAAAACCTATTACCAATACGGTTGAAGAAGCGGAACATATCAGGGAACTTTTAGCAAAACATAATTTACGCGGACAGGTTGGTCACGTAGAACGCTTTAATCCAGCTTATTTAGCAGTTAAAGATGATATAAAATCCCCTATGTTTATTGAAACACATCGGTTGGCAGAATTTAATCCACGAGGCACCGATGTTCCGGTGGTGTTGGATTTAATGATACATGATATTGATATCATTTTGAGTATTGTAAAATCTAAAGTAAAAAGTATTTCAGCAAGTGGTGTAGCAGTTATAAGTGATACGCCGGATATTGCCAATGCCCGTTTGGAATTTGAGAACGGTTGTGTTGCCAATTTAACAGCTAGTAGGATTTCACTTAAAAAAATGCGTAAAGCACGTTTTTTTCAAAAAGACGCTTACATCTCTGTTGATTTTTTAACTAAAAAGTGTGAGGTGGTTAAAATGAAAGATGCCCCAGAAAACCCAGGAGATTTCGACATGATTTTACAGAATGCTGAAGGTGTTAAAAAGCAAATCTATTTTGATAACCCTAAAGTAGCTGATAACAATTCCATTTTAGATGAATTGGAAACTTTTGCTCACGCCATAAATACCAACACTACACCTGTGGTAACCTTACACGATGGCACCGAAGCTTTACGTGTAGCAACTCAAATAATAAATTGTTTTTAAAATATCACGTCATCACGATGAGAGAAAAGACATGGTTATCTTTTGGCATTTAAATTCAATTTAAAGATTTTCATATCAAACAAAAAAGTTTGATTCGCAATGACAAAAAAATAAATTAAAAATGAAAAATATTGCAGTCATAGGAGCTGGAACCATGGGAAACGGTATCGCACATACCTTTGCCCAAAACGGATTTAAAGTTCAGCTTATTGATATTAGTGAAGCATCTCTCAAACGTGGATTGGAAACCATTACCATAAATTTGGGCAGAATGGTTGCCAAAGGAACTATTTCAGAAGATGAAAAAACTGAAACATTATCCAATATCTCAACATTCACAACTATTAAAGAAGGTGTTGAATATGCCAGTTTAGTGTTAGAAGCTGCAACAGAAAATTTAAACTTAAAGCTAAACATATTCAAACAATTAAGTGAGCACTGTCCAGAAGATACCATTTTAGCCACTAATACCTCATCCATTTCCATTACGCAAATTGCATCGGTGGTTTCCAGACCAGACATGGTTATTGGTATGCATTTTATGAACCCCGTCCCACTAATGAAATTGGTTGAAATCATCCGTGGTTATAACACCAGCGAAGAAGTTACCAAAACCATTATGGAACTCTCAAAAACCTTGGGAAAAGTTCCTGTCGAAGTCAATGATTATCCTGGGTTTGTAGCCAACCGCATTTTAATGCCTATGCTTAATGAATCTATTGAAACACTTTATAATGGTGTTGCTGGTGTTTCCGAAATTGATACGGTGATGAAGTTGGGAATGGCCCACCCAATGGGGCCCTTACAACTTGCAGATTTTATAGGTTTGGATGTGTGTTTATCCATCTTAAATGTGATGTATGATGGATTTAAAAATCCTAAATATGCACCATGTCCGTTACTTGTAAATATGGTCAATGCAGGTAAATTGGGCATTAAATCCGGAGAAGGTTTTTATGAATATTCCGAAAGCAAAAAAGCAGAAAAAATTTCTAATCAGTTTTTGAAGTAATAACTTAAATGGCTAAAGTAATTCCCTTCAAAGCAGTTCGACCAACAAGAGATAAAGTCAGTTTAGTAGCATCGCGCTCCTACCAAAGTTACACACAGGCCGAGCTAGAAGCCCGTTTGGAATACAACCCATTTTCATTTCTACATATTGTAAATCCTGGTTATAAATACGACAAGCAAATTATAGGAAAAGAACGCTATAACTTGGTTAAGAATAGATACTTAGAGTTTAAGGAAGATGGGATATTTATTCAAGATGAAACCCCTAGTTATTATATTTACAAAATAGTCAATAGGGATGGAAACACATTTTCGGGGATCTTGGCTGCTGCAAGTTCAGAAGATTATAAAAATGATATCATCAAAAAGCACGAAGACACCATTGAGTTTCGTGAAAACATCTTCAAAGACTATTTAAAAATTGTTGGTTTTAATGCCGAACCAGTATTACTAACCTATCCTGATAATACTGAAATTACAAGTATCATTTCTAAAGTTCAAAAACAACGTGCCGAATTTGAGTTTACCACCCATTTTAGAGACACACATTATTTATGGATTGTTGATGACAATGAATATGTCACAAATATTCAAAAGGCATTTGAAACCATGAAAACCATTTATATTGCTGATGGTCATCACCGTTCGGCATCCTCTTATTTGCTAACCGAAGAACTAAATTCCGAGAATAAAAACCATCAGGGTAATGAGGCCTATAATTATTTTATGACCTACTTGATTCCTGAATCCGATTTAAAAATTCATGAATTTAACAGATTGGTAAAAGATTTGAATGGTTTAACTAAAGAGTCTTTTTTAATTGAATTGGATGCCATGTTTCGTATTGAAAATAGAGGTAAAGAATTATATATTCCAACAAATAAACATCATTTTAGCATGTATTTAGATGGCGAATTTTACTCGCTTTATTTAAGGAAAAACAATTATAAAATCAACAACTCTTTGGATGCTTTAGACACCCAAATTCTGTTCAAAACCATTTTAGAACCCATTTTAGGAATTACCGATTTGCGCAATGATACCCGTATAGATTACTCGCATGGGAAAAATGATTTAGTTACTATCAAGAGTAAAGTAGATAGTGGGGAGTTTACAGTTGGTTTTGGACTTATTCCCATAACAATTCAAGAATTAAAAGCAATTGCTAATGAAGGGCTAACAATGCCTCCAAAGAGTACTTTTATAGAGCCTAAATTACGCAGCGGTATCACGATTTATGAATTTTGAGGCTAATATCATCCTTATCGAGTTTAAGCATTTCAGCAATAAAAACAAATGATGTCAATACGAGAAAACCTGAACAAAATAAAATCCACTTTACCTGAAAAAGTTACTTTAGTAGCCGTTTCAAAAACCAAACCTGTAAGCGATTTAATGGAAGCTTACCATGGTGGTCAACGTATTTTTGGGGAAAATAAAATCCAGGAAATGGTTGAAAAATATGAAGCTATGCCTAAAGATATTGACTGGCATATGATTGGGCATGTTCAAAGTAATAAGGTAAAATATATGGCAAGTTTTGTGCGTTTAATTCATGGGGTTGATAATTTCAAATTATTGAAAGAAATAAACAAGCAAGCCAAAAAGAACGATAGGGTTATTGATTGTTTGCTTCAAATAAAAATAGCTGAAGAAGATTCGAAATTTGGCATGTCTGCGGCTGATGCTTCCAAAATCATTCAATCAAAAGAATTTTCAGAATTAAAACATGTGAAAATTGTAGGTGTTATGGGTATGGCAACCTTTACAGATAATCAAGATCAAATTAAAAAAGAATTCCGTTTCCTCAAATACACTTTTGATGAATTAAAAAAACTGATAACTGAAAACTTCGAATTACAAACTATTAGCATGGGAATGAGTGGAGATTATGAATTGGCTATTGCATGCGGCAGTAACATGATTCGTGTGGGAAGCAGTATTTTTGGAGATAGAAATTACACAAATTAAAAACTTAGGGTATTTACGCAATATTAGACATAGAAACCACGGGGGGCAAATACAATGAAGAGGGTATTACCGAAATTGCCATCTACAAATATGATGGTCATAAAGTTGTAGATCAATTTATTAGTCTGTTGAACCCAGAACGTGAAATTCAAGCATTTGTAGTAAACTTAACAGGTATTAATAGCAGTATGTTAAGGAATGCCCCTAAATTTTACGAGGTCGCAAAACGTATTGTTGAAATTACCGATGATTGTATTTTAGTTGCCCACAATGCTCAATTCGATTACAGAATTTTATCGACAGAATTTAGGCGTTTAGGGTTTGATTATGAGCGTAAAACGTTATGCACCGTCGAACTTTCGAAACATTTAATTCCTGGTCAACCATCCTACAGTTTAGGGAAATTAGTGCGTTCTTTGGGCATACCTGTAACTGATAGGCATCGTGCTTCGGGTGATGCGTTAGCAACAGTAAAGCTGTTTAAAATGTTGCTTGATAAGGACACCAATAAAACGATCATAAAAGAATCCGTTAGGTTAAATCCAAAACTTCAATTAGAACCCAGACATTTGGACATTTTAGAGGATTTACCTTCCATCACCGGGGTATATTACATTCATAACAGCGATGGAGAAATTGTATATATTGGTAAAAGTAACAATATAAAAAAGCGCATTAACCAACATTTTACGGGAACCAATCATAAATCAAAAAAAATTCAAGCGCAGGTTCATGCCGTAACCTACGAAGCAACCGGTAGCGAACTAGTTGCGCTTTTAAAAGAAAGTGAAGAAATAAAACGTAACAAACCTATATTCAACAGGGCGCTCAGACGTTCTATTTTCACCCATGCCCTTTATAGTTTTACAGATGAAAATGATTATATCAATTTAAAAATTGATATTGCTGATGGCCGAAAAAAACCAATTACCACATTTAGCAATCGTCAAAGTGGCAAAAGTTTTATTATGAATGCGGTAGAGGATTATAATTTATGCCAGAAGTTGGCAGGATTGTATAAAACGAAAACCAGTTGTTTTAATTTCGAGATAAAGGCTTGCTTAGGTGCTTGCGTCCAAAAGGAATCACCAGAAACATACAATAAAAGGGTAAAAAGTTTGATTGATAAAAATAGTTATTCCAATAAAAATATGGTGATTGTTGATAAAGGTCGTGATGTAGATGAGCGCAGTGCCATCCTTATTGAAAATGGTGTTTTTAAAGGTATTGGATTCTTCAATTTAAACTATCAAATAAATAATATTGAGGTATTAGAATCTATTATAACGCCCATGCAAAATAACCGTGATACACAACATATTATTCAAAGTTATATTAGAAGGAATAAACGTTTGAAAGTGATTGAATTAAAGGAAACGTAAAATTAGCTTATCTTTTTCTTATTTTTGAATAAATGTACTCAGCCAAAAAACATTGGAAAACTAAACTTCATGATATTATTTATGAAGCGGATACGCCTGCAGGTAAGTTATTTGATGTAGTGCTTTTAATTGTAATTCTCGCCAGTATCCTACTAGTCATGTTGGAGAGTGTTAAAAGTATTGATAACAAATACCATACGTTTCTTGATATTTCAGAATGGGTGATTACCATCATGTTCAGTTTGGAATACATAGCGAGAATTATTACGGTAAAAAAACCCTTTAAATATATTTTTAGCTTTTATGGTATCATTGATTTATTGTCTACCATTCCTAAATACATTTCACTAATTTTTGGAGGTGTTCATGCTTTAGCAGCTTTACGAGCTTTGCGATTGCTTAGGGTTTTCAGGATTTTAAAACTGGCAAGGTTCTTAGGAGCCTCAAATAATTTGGTTAGGGCTTTAAAAGCCAGTAGAGCTAAAATATCAGTATTTTTATTTGCCGTAATAATTGTTGCCATTATACTGGGCACTATTATGTATTTGGTTGAAGGTGAGGAAAATGGATTTAGTAACATCCCAAAAAGTGTGTATTGGTGTATAGTAACACTTACCACCGTTGGCTTTGGCGATATTGCACCACAAACCCCTCTAGGACAATTTATAGCCTCTATGGTTATGATATTAGGTTACGGAATTATTGCAGTACCAACCGGTATAGTCTCTGCAGAATACACCAACCAGAATAAACCAAATAAGGTTGAAGAACCCAAGTTGCACTTAAACTCGCAATCGTGTGCCAATTGTTTAGCTGATAAGCATCCAGATAACGCTAAATTTTGCCATAAGTGTGGGCATCCTTTGCACTAATTTCGTACTCATTTTAAGCCTTAGAAACCATTAATTCAAATACAAAATACCTCATTTCTGTTGTTGGACCTACCGCCATTGGAAAAACTAGTTTAAGCATTAAGCTAGCCAACCATTTTAAAACCGAAATCATTTCAGCAGATTCCCGTCAGTTTTATAAGGAAATGCAAATAGGTACTGCCGCGCCATCAAAGAAGGAATTGGCAGCAGCTAAACATCATTTTA
This sequence comes from Litoribaculum gwangyangense, assembly GCF_039543505.1. Taxonomy (NCBI): domain Bacteria; kingdom Pseudomonadati; phylum Bacteroidota; class Flavobacteriia; order Flavobacteriales; family Flavobacteriaceae; genus Litoribaculum; species Litoribaculum gwangyangense. Next base: position 875,843 of record NZ_BAABJW010000002.1, read on the forward strand.
TTCACCATAAATCTATTGAAGACCAATATAATGTGGGTGCTTTTGAAAAAGACGCTTTAAAACTTCTTAGCACACTTTTTAAGACCCATGACGTCGCAGTTATGGTTGGTGGCTCTGGTCTTTATATAGATGCCGTTACAATGGGTTTGGATAATTTTCCAGATATTGATAAAAACATCCGTGAAGCTTTAAATAATGATTTAGAGGTTAAAGGATTGGAACATCTTCAGAATCAATTAAAAAACTTAGATCATGTTGCTTTCAAATCCATAGCCATTGATAATCCACATCGCGTTATTCGAGCCTTGGAAGTTACCTTAGGAAGCGGTAAACCTTATTCATCCTTTTTAAATAAAGAAAAAAACAAACGCCCTTTTAAGACTATAAGTATTGGGCTTTCCGCTGATAGAAAAGATATTTACGAAAGAATAAATAAACGTGTGGATATTATGATGCAAGAAGGATTACTTGAAGAAGTTAAGAAACTTTTACCTTACAAAAATTTTAATGCTTTAAATACTGTTGGTTACAAAGAACTTTTTAATTACTTAGATGGCGAATGGGAATTAGATTTTGCCATTTCAGAGATAAAGAAAAATACGCGTCGTTTTGCAAAACGCCAATTGACATGGTTCAAAAAAAATGAAGAAATTTTGTGGTTTGACTATTTAACCGATGTTGAAACGATTATTGACAAAATAGCCACTGAAATTTATAAAGAAAAAAAGTAACCTGCATTATTGCATTACAACATTGCTATATTTGGCATTTAGTACTATACTTTTACCACTTGCTGAACTACCGGTAGAAAAATTAGACACGCTTTCTTTTGAAGCCTTCTTAGGATGGGTAAATCTAGAGCGTGCACCTTTAAATTGAACATTACAATCTACGTTTGGCAATTTTATAATCACATCATTATTTTGAAGAATCATATTTAAATTATTAAAAGCATCATCAATATTTAAAATATGTAAGTCGCCAATATTGGCGTCAACAATAGCACTACCCGTTAAGTTTTCAATATCAATATTGGATGAAATCGTATTTAAAACTAAATGTTTCACATTTTTAAGTTCTGCACTTTTAACATAGTTTAAGTTTAATTCCCCTAAATTCCAATTGGTAACATAAACAGGTGAATAAGAAGCATTAATGGAAGTTGAACTTCCATTAATGCTATTTGCAGTTAATTTAGTATATGATAAATCTGCTTTTAAATTGTCAATGTTTGCGGCAAATTCAATTTCTCCATGTCTTACATTCACTTTCAATTTGGCGCCTTTGGGCATTTTTATTTTGATTGTTTTTTTAACATTACTGTTCGATTTATCTTCAAATAACTTTTCCACTTTCTTCTGGCGTTCCTTCGCCAAAATGGAGCGTTCCTGTTGAATTTTCTCTCGTTCTTGCATTATTCTCTCTTGCATTTCGGCTCGTTTTTCTTGTTCTCGGGCCATTCTTTCTTTTTGCGCTTGAGTGCGCTCTACCTGCGCTTCCATTCTTTCAGCTTGTCTTTCCATTTGAGCTGCAAAACGCTCTCCCCATGCTTCCATTTGTTCTCCATACTTTTCACTCCATTCTTTACCAAACTTTTCGCCCCATGCCTCCATTTTTTTGGCAAAATCCTCGTTGTTGAACTGTCCTTCAAATTGTTTAGCCCATTCCTCCATTTGTTTACCATACTTCTCTCCCCATTCTTTACCAAACTTTTCACCCCATGCCTCCATTTTTTTTACATAATCCTTACCATAGAGTTTTTCAAATTTCTCAGAATATTCCTTTAGGTATTTATCACCATCTTTTTGATATGCTTTGTAATCAAATTGAATGTTATTAGCCCCTTTAGGCAATTCGGGTAACTCTGGCATTTCAGGCATGTCGGGCACTTCAAAATAAATCTCAGGCATTTGAGGCAATTCAAAATTTATGTCTGGGATATCTGCCAGTTCAAATTTTAACTCTTTAAGCATGGCTGTAACCGCTTCACCATCTACTTGTCCATCGGTTCTATACCCCCAAACAACTGGAGAGCCTCCTCTTGTGCTAATGGACACTGATTTACTGGTAGCATCAATATCCAATTTCCAGGCTTTTAAAGCGTCTTGTAGAGCTTCTTTACTCAATTTTTCGCCTTCAATATAAGCTTCAATTTCTACAGTATTTTTGTTCCAAGTATCAAATACAATGTTTGTGTGACTGGTATTTAGATCTATAACCACGTCTTTATCAACATTAATAGATTGAGATACTTTGGTTAATTTTTGTTGCGCTATTAAGCTTCCTGTTACAAGAAAACATAATGCAAATTGTTTCATTTTTATGATTGTCGTGTTCATTTTTTGATTTATTTTTTAGATGGATTGTCTTACGTCTTCATCTGAGGTCCTCAGGTCTTTTAATTGAGACCTCAAACGATACAACAGATTCAATCGAAGTTTTAAATTATCGATTAAGGCATTTACTGTTAACTCACTTGGACCAGATTCGGTTAAATCTTCCGATAGTCGCTTGTACTCTTTATCCAGTTCATCCAATTGAGCCAAATAGCCGTCAAACAAATCCTTGGTTTCTGGTGTATAAGATATTTTTGATAACTCTAAATTAATACTGGCCAGATAGTAATCCTCAACCTTTTTTAATCCTGGCGAAATATCCCCCAATGTTTTTGTTTCTACCGTATTGTTTGACGCTACTTGATTAGGTAAATCGCCATGGATTGGTTTGGGTTGAAAGTATTTAAAAGCACCATAACTCAAACCTAAAAGCACCACTACACTAGCCGCTATTTTCATCCAGTTAAAACGAGACTGTTTAGGCTCTGGTAATGCTTTGTCTAACTTTTCAAGAAATCGATCTTGATGATTAATGGGCATTTTTTCATGCGCTATTTTGGCATCTTTAAATAACTCTCTAATGTCTCGTGCCATTTTTTTTAAGTGTTAACAGTTCTTGTAATTTTACCTTACCTCGTGAAAGTTGTGTGCGCGACGCTACTTCTGAAATATTTAAGATCTCAGAAATTTCTTGATGGTCGTAACCTTCAATTAAATAGAGCATCACCACATATTGATACTTATCTGGTAATTTATTAATAGCCTCTTTTACATCGTTTAATGTAATGGTATCTTCAACTAACCATTTGTCATCTTTAGGGGTATCAACTACTTTTAGGTGCACCTCCTCCAATTCAACAAGTTCTTGTTTTTTGGATTTTAAAAAATCGATACTTTTATTAATAACAATACGTTTTAACCATGCCCCAAAAGTAACTTCTGCCTTGTATTGATGCAGTTTTGTAAACGCCTTAATAAAGGATTCTTGTACCACATCCTCGGCGTCGGCAGCATCTTTCAAAAATCGTTTGGCAACAATATACATCCCGTCGCAGTACTGGTTGTATAACTGCAATTGTGCTTTCCGATTGTTTTGTTTACATTGTTCGATAATGTCAACCTGAAACATGCTTATTCTACTTTTGGTTTAAGTTAGTTCGTTTTAAAGACGACAAAAAAAGAGCAGTGTTGCAAAAAAGAATTATTTTTTTTGCATATATAACAAAGCTACAGAAAACTACGTTTGTATTTCTTTAATTATTACTTTTTAAAGTATCTTTGCGGCTTATTAAATTGCTCTATATGAATACCTTTTTGAAACGCACCTTAATTATCTTATCCATTATTGCCTTGGGCTTATTTTTATATTCTGTTTTTGTTGAAAATATTTTTGCAAAACGATTGAGCCCTAAAGACACGGTTAAGTTTGAACTAAATGATTTAAAACTAAAGGTTTTTTATAACCGTCCCTTCAAAAAAAATAGAGAAATCTTTGGTGCTTTAGTTCCTTACAACGAGGTTTGGAGAACGGGTGCCAATGAAGCTACCACTTTTGAGACCAATAAAAACCTAGAAGTTAATGGTATGCCATTAACTGCAGGAAAATATACTCTTTGGACGGTTCCAAGAGATACGGTATGGACTGTTATATTTAACTCTAAACAATATCCATGGGGTGTTAATGCAGAAATGAAACCCATGTGGGATCCTAATTACGACGTTTTAGACATTGAAGTGCCTGTACAAAAGCTTGATAAACCTGTTGAGCAATTTACTATAGCCTTCGATAATTCTACGGATAACTTATTTTTAACCATGGCTTGGGATGATACTAAAATTTCTGTGCCATTAAAGTAAGTATTATTTCGCAGCATTTAATTCTCAGTCTAATGAAAATAATATTGTAAATTAGGCTCACATTAATGTACCAGTGGCAAAGAAAAACAAATCGTCTTTAAAGGAAAAAAAAGGGGTTTCCATTTCTGAAATTACCAATCTATCTTCCATCAAAGCCATTCAGGATAAACGGAAAGTTGAAATTGATCCAGTAGCATTAAGAAATTCTATTTTAAATAAAGATATCACTGCTTTAAGTAGAGCCATTACCATGGTGGAAAGTAAAAATCCGAAACACCTAGAGCAGGCGAACACTATAATAAAAGGCTGTTTACCGCACGCAAATAAATCTATCAGAATAGGTATTACAGGGGTACCAGGTGTTGGAAAAAGTACTTTTATTGAAACTTTTGGAACATACTTAACCTCACTTGGGAAGCGTGTTGCGGTACTAGCAATAGACCCCACTAGTTCCATTACAAAAGGTAGTATTTTAGGTGATAAAACCCGAATGGAAGCCTTGGTAAAAGATGAAAATGCTTTTATTCGTCCTTCAGCTTCAGGTGATACCTTGGGAGGCGTTGCCAGAAAAACTCGCGAAACCATCATTTTATGTGAAGCCGCTGGTTTTGATGTTATCATTATTGAAACCGTTGGGGTTGGGCAAAGCGAAACTACGGTTCACAGTATGGTCGATTTCTTTTTACTCTTGAAATTAGCGGGTGCTGGCGATGAATTACAAGGCATCAAACGCGGTATTATTGAAATGGCCGATGCCATTGCCATTAACAAAGCCGATGGGGATAACCTTAAAAATGCTAAACTTGCCAAGGTAGAATTTAATAGAGCACTGCACCTCTATCCTGAAAAAGAATCGCAATGGGCACCGAAGGTAACGCTTTGTAGTGCTTTAAATAATGAGGGTATCGATGCTATTTGGGATATTATTTTAGAGTATATTGAAATAACCACAAAAAATAATTTCCTTCAGAAAAAGCGAAACGAACAAAATAAATTTTGGCTCCTTCAAACCATCGAAAACCAATTGAAGTCAGATTTTTTTAATTCGCCGAATATCAAAAAAGAATTGGCGGAGCAACTTAAACTTATAGAAAACAACCAAACTACACCGTTTGCGGCGGCTGATTTTCTATTGAAGATCAAATCTGAAAAATCGCTCTAATAGATATTTGGCCATTTTGTAAAACAAAAAACCAGATAAGGCTCCAAACGTGAGTCCGCAAACAATATCCAAAGGATAATGAACCCCAATATAAATCCTGCTGTATGCCACAACAAAACTAATTGAAACTAATAAATAAATAAGTTTTTTAAAATACGGTCTCAACAATAATCCACCAAAAATAGCTACCGCCATAGAATTTGAGGCATGCCCAGAAAAGAATCCATATTTGCCACATCGAACCGCAATAAACCGTATATGTTCTATTAAATTGGCCTCTCCGCAGGGTCTCGGTCTGGCAAATCCTCGTTTAAAAACATTGGTCATTTGGTCGGTAAATGTTATCATTAAAGCAACAACGATAATGAATAGCAACAATGCCTTCCAACCAAATTTTTTGTAGAATAGGTAAAAAAGAAGCAGTCCTAAAAAACTTCCGAAGTACACTTTATTGGTTATTATCAACCACAAGCCATCCCAAGTATCAGAACCCAAATTATTTAAATATAAAAATAAGTCCTTATCGTATTGTAAAAGCTTTTCAATCATACAAGATCCATTCTAATCTTCATATTTTGTTATTTCGGCATCATAAAAATCTGTTGCCAATTTTATTGCATTTTCTGTTTCGGTTTGAAGTTCCTTTTGGTCCTCATCATCAAAATCTTCAAACCATTCAACCTCATCGTTTTCTAGATTGATTATAAACCTTGGAAACTCAGTATGAATGACAAAAATAGCATTTGGATAATCCGAATTGTCTCCTAATATAAATTTTGGAAGGCTCATTTTTGTATTATTAATTGTTAGACAAAATTAATTTTTTAGTTAAATAATCAAACCGAATATACAATAAAATAGCAGCTGTAGTTAAACCAGCTAATAACCCCAACCATATTCCAAAACTACCATAAACATTCTCTTTTCCTAAAAACCAGCTAACTGGAAAACCAACCAACCAATACGAAATAAAAGTTATTACAGTTGGTATTTTAACATCTTGTAAACCACGGAGTGCCCCTAGTACCAGGACTTGTATGCTATCACTTATTTGAAAAACTGCCGCAGCAATTAATAATTTTGAAGCTATACTAACTACCTCAGTATTATCTAATAAATTTTCAAGATCGTCAAAATCTACATAAATTTTAGGTAAATAATTATTAAAAAGAAAGAAAATAATAGCAAAACTAATAGCAAATAAAAGCCCCATTAAGAATAAAGAAAAAGCTATCCTGCGTAACTCAAAATAAGCTTTTAGTCCTTTTTGGTTACCCACACGAATCATGGATGCTACACTCAAGCCCATGGCTACCATAAAAGTCATGGATGATAGATTTAATGCTATTTGATTTGCTGCCTGTGGGTTTTTACCCAATAACCCACTTAACCAGATAGCTGCAGTAAATATGGCCACTTCAAAAAACATTTGCATGGCACTGGGAGCCCCAAGATTCATGATTTTTTTAATCATCAATTTATTGAGAACAAAAAATTTAATGTTAGTGACGTAAGCCTTAGATTTTTCTTTACCCTTTAATAAAAACCATAAGTACCATACCATAATAATTCTAGATGCTAAAGTTCCATAAGCTGCGCCAACAATACCCATTTCTGGAAAACCAAATTTTCCAAAAATCAACAGATAATTTAAAATCACATTAACAATATTTGCTAAAACAGTGGCATACATGGGATATCGTGTCATAGATAAGCCGTCACTAAACTGCTTAAACCCTTGAAAAATGATTAATGGGACCAAAGAAATTGCCACTAAATCCAGATATGGAATGGCCAATTCTACAACCTCTAAAGGTTGCTTCATTAAATACATAAGCGGTTTGGTAAAAAAAACCATTAAAAAAAGCAACAGCCCCAGAACTGTACATAAAAACAATCCATGTTTGAAAGCTGATTTCCCTTTAATAAAATCTTCAGCTGAGTCTGCTTCGGCAATTAAAGGGGTAATAGCTGTTGAAAACCCAATACCTAAAGACATGGCAATAAACATAAAACTGTTCCCCAAAGACACTGCAGCAAGTTCTGCAGTGCCTAATTGACCAACCATAATGTTATCAATGAAACTAACAAAAGTGTGACCTAACATTCCCAACATAACAGGAGCTGCTAGTTGCCAATTATATTTAAACTCTTTGGTATATTCGCTTAATTGCATTTTGCAAAAGTAAACTTTAGCTTTAGTAATAACTATTTATAAAGATAAATATCATGCACCCTATAAAAATTGACAAATGATAATAGCTTTGTGTAATTATCAACGCCTGATATGGAGATTTTTAATAAAATAACTAAACTTACAGTAACACTGTCTATTAACTTTTAAAAGCTGTAGTAGAAACATTTAGCACTACAAAATTTTACAGGAGATTAAAAAAAAGCCTAAAGTTTCAATATTTAACAAGGAGAAAATTAATTTTTTACTTGTTTTGATTTTAATTAAAGCTTTGGTAATATTCCCTTGGCTTCTTCAAATTCTCGTATTATATCTTCTACGATTTTGGCTACTGGTTTTACATCGTGAATTAAACCCGCAATCTGACCAATTTCCAGTTCCCCTTCTACTAAATCACCCTCAAACATTCCTTTTTTAGCTCTTGCCCTTCCTAAAAGATTTTTGAGTTCTTCAACGGTTGGTGCCTTTTTGTAAAGTTCCTGAATATCATCATAAAACTTATTTTTGATTAACCTAACAGGTGCTAATTCTTTTAATGTTAATTGGGTATCTCCTTCTTTAGCATCAACAACTACCTGTTTAAAAGCATCATGTGCCGAACTCTCATCACTAGCTACAAATCTACTACCAATTTGTACGCCGTCAGCTCCTAAAATCATAGTAGCTAACATAGCTTTACCCGTGGCTATGCCACCTGCGGCAATTAATGGGATTTTAATTTGTTCCTTAACCATCGGAATTAAGGTTAAAGTAGTGGTTTCATCCCGACCGTTATGACCTCCTGCTTCAAAACCTTCAGCTACAACGGCATCAACACCAGCTTCTTGGGCTTTTAAAGCAAACTTTACACTACTTACTACATGTACAACGGTAATACCACGGTTTTTTAACCAAGATGTCCAAGTTTTTGGATTTCCTGCAGAAGTAAACACAATTTTAACGTCTTCCTCTACAATAATATTCATGATATCCTGAATGTTTGGATACAACATGGGAACATTAACACCAAATGGTTTGTTAGTAGCTTTTTTACACTTTTGTATATGTTCACGAAGTACTTCTGGGTACATGGAACCAGCACCAATCAATCCTAAAATCCCAGTATTACTTGATGCCGAGGCTAATCGCCATCCACTATTCCAAACCATACCTGCTTGAATAATAGGATATTTAATATTGAATAATTGGGTAATTCTATTTTGCATTATTCTTTTATAATTTTAAAGGACTTGTAACCTCCACTATATTCTATTTTTGCCAAATACATACCTTTTGAGAGAGAACTTATATTAGCTTCATTATCACCTTTAGAAAAATTATAAGTTGCTATCATTTTCCCAAGAACATCAAAAATAGTGAGGATGCTATTTTCAATTGAATCTGGTAATTTTACAAATATTTTATCTCGTGAAGGATTAGGATATAGGAAAATAGATTCATTTTCATTTGATTTTGATACACTGAAGAATCCAAGGTTTAACGCAAATTCTAAATCGGGAATGCCATAACCCAAATAATAATCTGGATTTGAATATTGTGATGCCGATTCTCTGACTATTTGCATAATTTCTGTGTTTGTTTTTTGAGGCAAGGCTTGCCACAAACATACAACGCCACCAGCTAAAATTGGAGCACTAAAACTTGTACCATTTAGTGTGCCAATGGCATCATTAATACCAATAACATAGCTAGAGAGTCCTTGGGCGACCACATCAGGTTTTTGGGTGGGCTGTAAGGAACTTCCTCTTGAACTAAACGACGCATAAATACCATAGGAATCTACGGCTCCAATACTTAAAACACCGGCAGCGTCAGCAGGAGCTCCAACTATTTGCCAACTATCATTACCAGAATTCCCTGCAGAATTAATTAAAAGCATCCCTTTTTCAAAAGCTATATTGGCACCTTTGGTAATGAATGCCGTATTACCATCCATATCATTCATGGAATAGTTGTAATTAGGATTATCAAAAGTGGTGTAACCCAATGACGTATTAATAACATCTACTCCCAAACTATCAGCTCGTTCTGCTGCTTCTACCCAATAGCTTTCTTCCACAGGATTTTCATTGGGAGCATCTTCAGTAATAAACAAATAATAAGAAGCATCTGGAGCCGTTCCAACATATTGATTTTCAATGTAACCCGCCATGGTACTTAGTACCCAGGTACCATGACTACTCGACACATTTGCATAAACATTGTCATCCCTATTTACAAAATCATATCCTCCAAGAATTTTGCCTCCATTTCGCAATCTTTGAAATGCAGACATAGTATTCACATTAGGAAATCCAGCATCTAATACGGCTACCGTCATTCCTGCTCCAGTGTAATTGAATAGATGTAATGTATTGCCTTTAAGCATTTGAATTTGATTGGCGGCATTTCCATAATTGAATGCTGTAAAAACATTTTCCAATTTCGATTTTGTTTTGTTTTTATAACTGGTTTTTACGGTGTTCAAACTTTTATCAGCAAAATTGATGGAAGCAACAAAACCTAAAGAAGAAAGAGCCTGAATATCCATCTGGCTTCCTCTAACATGTACGGCATTAAACCATTTGGATTTAGCCATAACTGTAATTCCAGCAGCATTTTTTAATTGAGTAATATAATTTTCATTAACAGGCACATCACGAAAGTCAATAGCTATATTGTGAGTGTTTTTTCTATCAATAGCTTTTTGTGTAAGTATGGAAATAGGATTTGAAATTGATTCAGAAACATTCTGTTTACCAGTTAGGTAAACCCAAGCATCTTGTTGAGAAAACCCCCTAAATTTAAAACAAAATATAAATATTAAGAATATTAAATTCTTCATATATCTGTATATTAAGAAATAACTATTTACGAAATGACTCCAGAGCCTACCAGTTCCTCACCTATATACCAAGCAACAAATTGCCCTTCGGTTATGGCAGATTGAAAATTCTCGAATTCTACGTACAAACCACTTTCAACTTTATATAATGTAGCCTTTTCTAAGGGTTGCCTGTAACGAATTCTGGCTTTTACTGGTAAAGATTCCTCTACTTTTATGGCTAAATCTTCCCGAACCCAATGCAACTCATCATTAGAAACAAACAACCCTTTTTTTAACAAACCGGGATGCTCTTTACCTTGCCCCGTGTAAATTATATTTTCCTCAACATTGGTTTCAATAACAAACAAAGGTTCTTTAGTGCCGCCAACAGCTAGCCCTTTGCGTTGACCTTTTGTAAAATAATGAGCACCTTGATGTTTACCAACAATTTTACCGTGGTCCATTTTGTAATCAATTTTCCTAGATAAATATTTTAGTTTTTCTTCTTCAGAATCAAAATTGACCTTATTATCATTGAAAATCTCTTGCTCTTTTGGAATTTCTATAATAAGACCCTCTTTGGGCTTTAACTGTTGTTGAAGAAAATCTGGCAATTTTACCTTTCCAATAAAACACAAACCTTGAGAATCTTTCTTCTCTGCAGTGACTAAATCTAATTCCATGGCAATTTTACGAACTTCAGGCTTAGTTAAGGCTCCAATAGGAAACAACGATTTTGCTAATTGCTCCTGAGATAATTGACATAAAAAATAGGATTGGTCTTTGTTACTATCAATCCCTGACAGTAATTGATAAATTTCCTTGCCATTTTTTTCAATTATTGCTTTTCTACAGTAATGACCGGTTGCGACGAAATCTGCACCAAGTTCAATGGCTATTTTCATAAAAACATCAAACTTAATTTCTCTATTACAAAGTATATCTGGATTTGGTGTTCTTCCTTTTTCGTACTCATGAAACATATAATCTACAATCCTTTCCTTATATTGTTCACTTAAATCGACTGTTTGAAAAGGAATTCCTAATTTTTCGGCTACTAACATGGCATCGTTACTATCATCAAGCCATGGACATTCGTTGGAAATAGTTACAGAATCGTCGTGCCAATTCTTCATAAATAACCCAATAACCTCATACCCTTGCTGTTTTAACAAATAGGCTGCAACACTAGAATCTACGCCACCTGATAGCCCGATTATAACTCGTTTCATTCATAAACAATTAGATTACAAAGATACATATAAATACAAACTTTTGATAATTAGTATCAAGAGTAAAAAATCGATGAAATACATTTTTGTTTAAATTTTTGTTAAATTTATTAAACATAATTAGGTTTTTTGTTTAATTAATTCTTACTTTTGCTGAACAATATAAAACCTTACAAAATGAAAACACTAAATTTTATGAAAAAAACAATTCTATCATTATTAGCATTAGTGATAATCACTTCTTGTAGTGACGATGACAACACGACTATTCCACAACCTTTGAATATTGTTGAAACTGCACAAGCTGTTCCAAGTTTAAGTATTTTGGTTGACGCAGTAATTCAAGCAGGTTTGGTGGATGCACTAACCGCTGCTGGCGACAAAACAGTCTTGGCTCCAACAAATGAGGCTTTCTTAGACTTTTTAGCAGATAAAGGATTTAATTCTTTGGCTGAAGTTCCTAACAATGTATTAACTCAAATTTTATTAAATCATGTTATTGCAGATGCTAATATTGAATCTTCTGCACTAATCGGAAATACAGGGTATGCTAATACTTTAGCCGATGGTCCTAATAATACAAAATTAAGTATATATTATGACGGAACTTCTGGCGTATCTTTTAACGGTGGTGCTAGTGTTGAAATTCCAGACGTAATTACATCTAATGGAATTGTACACGTTATTGATGAAGTTATAGATTTACCAACCATCGCTACGTTTGCTACAACTAATCCTGCATTATCAATTTTAGTAGATGCTTTAGCTTATGCAGATACTGGAGAACCTACTGTACCTTACATAAGTACCGTATCTAATGGCACTGCTGGCCCTTTCACAGTATTTGCTCCAACAAATGACGCTTTTGTTTCTTTATTGGGAGAATTACAGGTAAGTGCACTTACAGATATTCCAACTTCAACAGTAAATGCAGTATTATTAAACCATATAGTAAATGCTAATGTTCAATCTAGCCAGTTATCAAGTGGAACAGTAGTAACTTTAGGTGGAGATTTAACTGCGGCCGTTCCAGCTTTCACATTAACTGATGGTAATGGTAGAATTAGTAACATAGTAACAAGCTTAGTAGATATACAAGGTACTAATGGCGTTGTGCATGTAATAGATAAAGTAATATTACCTGCAAGCGAATAAAAGTTAGTTTGGTTTGTTGATTTTGTAGGCAAATATTGTGAAAAAAAGCAAGTTGTCTATGAAAAAGAAGGCTCCTTAAGAAATTAAGGAGTTTTTTTTATGTATTTAGGTTTGTAAGTAAAGTCTTTTTCTTCGATTAATTTACCGTTTTCATAGAACTTCCACATACCATCTTTTTTTCCTCTTTTATATTCTCCTTCTGTAATTAATTCTCCTTTAGAGTTATAAAATTTTGACATGCCATGTAACTCTCCATTAACATAGTAGTACTCTTTTAAAACTATATTTTTTTCAGAAAACCACTTAGAAACCCCATTTAATTTTCCATCAGTATAATTCTGTTCCTCAGCTATTTGACCATTTGGGTAATAAACTAATCGCTTACCAACAAGCTGGCCATTACCGTTATATTCTTCTAAAGTAAGAAGTTTATCGGAGTTTTTTTGATAGTACTTCCATGTGCCAATATAAGTTTTACCATTCATTTTTCCTTCACTTATAACCTTGCCATTCGAAGCTAAAAATTTCACATAGGCTATATTATCGTTTTCGTTAAACTCCTTGGTTGCCGTTAACACAGCCTTATTTTTTATATTCTTATAAAATTTAAAAACACCTATTTCCTTTCCGTGTAAAAACTCGCCTTCATACCTTATAACTTTAGTACCATCAAATTTTTTTTGCCAAATTCCATGGCGCTTTCCTTGAGTATCAAACTGATTGATATCTTGAGCTAAAACAAAAGTGATATTCCATAAGAATATTAATAAACCTATATTTAAAAATTTCATAACCAATATTACAATTAAAATTTTTACTCTAAAGAAGTAACAACAACCAAACGTTAAAAATAATTCATAATTGTGTAAATAAAAAAGCTGTCAAAAAATTATCTGACAGCTTTTTTATTTCCTAATAATTATCTATTTACGCTTTTGTTGCGCTTGTTTTTGCTTTTCAGCTTGTTCCATCATTTCAGCCATTTTTTGTTGGAAACGATTCTGCTTTTTAGGTTTCTTTTTATTCTCTTGAATTTGAGCATGAATCTTGTCTTCATCAAGAATATAATTCTTAATGACCAAGATAATTCCTATACTGATTAAGTTTGAAATGAAATAGTATAAACTCAAGCCAGAGGCATAGTTATTAAAGAAAAACAGCATCATGATGGGTGAAAAATACATCATATACTTCATCATTTTTGCCATATCTGGCATGCCTTCCTGTTGTGGTGCCGTTTGCATGTTTTGCCCCGTTGTTAAACGCATGTAAAAGAAAATAGCTATAGAAGCCAATATCGGGAATAAACTCACATGATTTCCATAAAATGGAATATTGAAAGGTAAGTTAGCAATAACATCATAGGATGATAAATCGTCTGCCCAAAGGAAACTTTTTTGTCTTAAATCGAAAGCTGAAGGGAAAAACTGAAACAACGCATAAAATACTGGAAGCTGAATTAACGCTGGCAAACAACCTGCCATAGGGCTTGCCCCTGCTTTGGTTTGTAACGCCATAGTTTCTTGTTGTGCTTTCATTTTGTTGTTTTTGTACTTCTCGCGAATTTCATCCAATTCTGGCTTTAAAATTTTCATTTTAGCCTGAGATAAAAACTGCTTGTACTGCACAAAAGACAATAATATTTTCACCAAAATGGTCATAACCACAATGGCTATTCCGTAAGGCATAAAACCTCCTAAAAAGCCAAACAATGGCATGAAAACATAGCGATTTATCCAACCGAAAATACCCCAACCAAAGGGCACAATTTCATCTAAATTTCTATTGTAGGTGTTTAAAACTTTAAAATCACTAGGGCCAAAATACCAATCCAAATTTTCATTGAATTCACCGCCCTGTAATTCCAAAGGAATTTTTGATGTAAATTGTTTTGTATAAACAGTATCTATGGCCTCATCATCAACCAAATTTTCAGCTTTTATTTTAGCTGTTTTAAAAGGTTTATCCGTTAACAAAACAGATGTAAAGAAATGCTGTTTATAACCAATCCAAGTCACGTCTTCCAAGTCTTCCTCGGTATCCCCCATACCCGTATAATCATCTTTTCCATCTTCATACTCGTAATGGATATCGGTATATCTGTTTTCATATGAGATACTTTTTGCATGACGATACCCTTTTAAATCCCAGTCCAGATTTATGGCTTGAGAACTATTGATCACATCATTTAAACCTTGGGAACGAATGGAGAAATCCATCATATAGTCGTTATCCTTAATTTCATAACGGTATTCCAAAAATTTACTTTCTGAAACCTTCAGTTTCATAGAAACTACAGTGACATTCCCGTTTTTAGTTACGGTTGGTGAAAACGGTAAATCTTTGGTGTTTAGAATTCTACTATCCGTTGTTCCAAAATTGATATTGAAAAGGGTGTTGTTATCCTTTATTAAATAGATAGGAAGTGAATCAAAATCTACAAACTTTTTTAATTTAACCTCCGAAAGATACCCTCCTTTATTACTAAATTTTAGGGCTAACAAATCGCTTTCAACAATGGTTTCTTCATCAGAACTATTTAAAGCGGCGTATGCAAAAGCGCCAAGTTTATTTTGTAATTTGATTTGTTCTAAAGAATCTAAATCGCTTCCAATATTGTAATCTTGGGCAGTAGTGACTTTAATCTGCTCTAATTCTTTGGCTTTTTTATCTGCTTCAACCTGTTCTTGTTTGGCTTTTTCCTGGGCTTCAAGTTCTTCAGGTGTAGGCTGATTTTGCCAAAGCATGTACATTAAAATTCCGAATATGAGCACAAAACCAATTATCGAATTAATGTCTAATTTTTTTTCTTCCATGTATTCTTTCCGTATAAATTAAAAAGATTCCTGCATAAAGCAGGAATTATGATTGTTTATCAAAAAACTATCCACTTATTTATTTTGTGCCATGTTGACACTTTTATTCTTTTTTTTAAAATTATAGGCCGCTTTTACAAAGGCCACAAACAAAGGATGAGGTTTTGCTACTGTACTACTATATTCTGGATGATACTGAACACCAATAAACCATGGATGGTTGGGCAACTCAATAATTTCAACCAAACCGGTATCAGGGTTCAAACCTGAAGCGACCATACCTGCAGCTTCCATCTTAGCCTTATATTTACCATTAAATTCATAACGGTGTCTATGTCTTTCTTTAATGCTTTCTGCCTTATATATATTTCTAACTAAGCTACCCATTTTTAAGTCACAAGCCCAGGCACCTAATCTCATGGTTCCTCCTTTTTTGGTAATATTTTTTTGATCTTCCATCAAATCTATTACAGGGTTTTTGGTATGAGGATTCATTTCAGTAGAATCTGCATCTTTAATACCCAAAACATTTCGAGCAAATTCTATAACTGCCATTTGCATACCCAGACATATACCAAAAAAAGGTATGTTATTTTCTCGTACATATTTTACAGCATCAATTTTACCCTCTATACCTCGTTCTCCAAAACCAGGGGCAACCAAAATCCCATCTAAATGGGATAATTTTAGTTTAATGTTATCACTGTTTAAATATTCTGAATGTATGGATTCTATATTGACCCTTACCTCATTTTCAGCCCCAGCATGAATAAAAGCTTCTAAAATAGATTTGTAAGAATCTTGCAATTCTACATATTTACCGACCAAACCAATATTTATTTCAGAAATTGGATTTTTATGACGCTTTAAAAACTGGTTCCAACGCTCAATATCAGGTTTTGAACTTTTAAGATTTAACTTTTTAAGTACGACTTTATCTAAACCTTCTTCAAGCATTAAATTTGGAACATCATAAATAGTTGAAGCATCGATAGATTGAATTACGGCTTCTTCCCTTACGTTACAAAATAAGGCTAATTTTTTCTTTAGTTCTATGGGTAAATGATGTTCGGTTCTACAAACCAAAATATCGGCTTGCACTCCGCTTTCCATAAGCGTTTTAACACTATGCTGGGTAGGCTTAGTTTTTAATTCACCAGCAGCAGAAAGGTAAGGTACTAATGTTAAGTGAATAACGATACCATTATTTT
This sequence comes from Litoribaculum gwangyangense, assembly GCF_039543505.1. Classification (NCBI taxonomy): domain Bacteria; kingdom Pseudomonadati; phylum Bacteroidota; class Flavobacteriia; order Flavobacteriales; family Flavobacteriaceae; genus Litoribaculum; species Litoribaculum gwangyangense. Next base: position 892,612 of record NZ_BAABJW010000002.1, read on the forward strand.
CTCCCAAATCCCAACGTAATTGTCGCACTGCTTCAATATAAGGTAATGATTCTATATCCCCAACGGTACCTCCTATTTCGGTTATCACAATGTCATAGTCACCAGATTTTCCTAAAATTTGAACACGTTCTTTAATTTCATCTGTAATATGTGGCACAACTTGTACGGTTTTACCAAGAAACTCTCCTCGTCGTTCCTTATCAATGACGCTTTGGTAAATACGGCCTGTAGTAACATTATTAGCTTGACTGGTTGGTACATTCAAAAAACGCTCGTAATGCCCTAAATCCAAATCCGTTTCAGCACCATCTTCAGTAACATAACATTCTCCGTGTTCATAAGGATTTAATGTTCCTGGATCTACATTAATATAGGGGTCTAATTTTTGAATGGTAACTCTGTAACCTTGGGCTTGTAATAATTTTGCTAAAGATGCAGCTATAATTCCTTTACCTAGGGATGAGGTCACACCTCCGGTTACAAATATGTATTTTGCTTTAGTTGTCATGTTGCGCTTATAAACGCAGGCAAATTTACAAAATTAAAATAGTTATTAACGAATTGTTTAAGTTATTTAAGAAGGAGTTTTTAACAGTTTAAAAATGATTTTAATTTGGGCTTCAAATACCTTATTTTCGTAGAAACTGCTCAGTCAAATAAAAAAAGATGAAACTCTTAAACTTTTCCTTTACATTATTATTGATAACTTTTTTTAATTGTGGCAAAGATATAAATCAAACTTTTGTTGAATTATCTGAAAACTCACCGAGCATAAATGGAAAAACGGAATACCTTGAATCACCATACGTTACAGCTGGAAATAGAGTCTATATGGTGGGTCATCAAGATGGTAGTTTTCCTGATTTAGGTTGGCATATTAAAGGAGAAATGGGTGGGATTTGGAATCATCCTATAAAACTTATGGATGGTTTTGATATAGAAGTTTTTGATGCCTTGGATACCTTAAAACTAAATAGTGCTGAAAGTTTTGTCAATTATCCATTCGCCAACAAGCATAATTTTATATGGAAAGAAAAAGATATAGAAATAGAGCGTTGGCAATTTGTACCAGATGATAAACAAGGTATTGTAATCCAACTCATTTTTAAAAATCTTGGAGGAGAAAAACGCATGAAAGTTAAATATACTGGATTGACGGATTTAAGACCAACCTGGTTGGGTGAACGAACTAATATGTTTGATGGTAAAGACATGGCTGAGTTTGACAAAACCCAAAACATATGGACTATTAAAGACAGTTTAAACCTTTGGTTTAACATATTTGGGTCTCAATTAGAATTTGATAATCAATCGATACCATCAGAAAATAAAACCATCAATAATACCACTTCTAATAGCATTGAAGATATTATTTTTCTTAATTCTGGAGAATCCCATATTATTAATTATGTAATTGCTGGCTCTTATATTTCCGAAAGTGATGCTCTAAATACTTTTAACGATATTAAAAATAGCATCAATCAAGATTTTAATTCCAAAAAAGAGCGTTACGAATCATTGGCTGAAAAATCAAAACTCACAATTCCAGATAAAAATATAGAACAAGCATTTGAATGGTTAAAATATAATTGTGATTGGCTCATTAGAACGGTGCCCTCGATAGGTACAGGTATTACTGCCGGAATCCCTGACTACCCATGGTGGTTTGGAGTGGATAGTGAATATGCATTAAAAGGTTATATGGCCATTGGACAAAAAGAAGTAGTTTACAGTACCATCAAATTATTAGATAGTGTATCTCATGCTATCAATGCAAACGGTAAGATCATTCATGAAATGTCCAGTAACGGTGCTGTTTTTAACACTGGTAATATCAATGAAACACCACAGTTTGTCTCTTTAATTTGGGAAATATATAAATGGAATGGCGATAAATTGTTTTTAAAAGAATACTATCCTACCATTAAAAAAGGTTTAGATTGGTTGTTAAAAGAAAATGATGATAACAAAAATTTGTTCCCAGATGGTTTCGGAATGATGGAAATTCATGGAATGGATTCTGAAATGATTGATGTTGCGGTTTATACACAACGTGCTTTTGATGATGCCTCCAAAATTGCTTTAGAACTCAATGATGTTAAACTTTCTAAATATTATGCAAGTTTGGCAAATGAAATAAAAACTAAAATCAATACTGAATTTTGGAATAAAGAATTCCATTCCTATGCGGATTTTATTGGCACTGATGAAGAGGCTTTAAAACTTATTGATGATGCTATTATAAGGGCAGACACCTTAAATAAACCTTGGGCTGTTGAAGAATTAAAAAAAACAAAGTCTAAAATATTATCAAATCCAAGTCCAGAATTAAAACCATTTGTTTTGCATCATAATTGGGTTGTGAACACACCCATGGAAATGGGAATTGCAGATGCTGATAAAGCTAAAAAAGCCTTGAAAACCGCTGAAAATTTTGTAAATCCGTTTGGTGTTTTTGTCACAGGCATTGATAGAGATAAAAGTGCAGGAATTGAAGAAGGCTCTTTTAAAGGAAGCAAGCAGTTTTCATATACAGGAGCCGTTATGACGCTGCCCACAAGTGTTTTAATAATTGCTGAAAACAATTACGGAAATCCAGATAAAGCGCTTGATTACATGAAACGCATGACTAAAAGTTTTAGTTATGCTTTCCCAGGAAGCATGTATGAAGTGTCTCCTGACTACGGAATGATAACACAAGCATGGAATATATATGGGTATGCGATTCCAATAATTCAGCAGTTCTTTGGCATCAATCCTATGGCATCTCAGCAAAAAGTTACTATAAACCCTCAAATGCCAAATAGTTGGAACAACGCTTCGCTTGAAAATATCGAAATTGCCGATAATAATATATCGGTGTTTTTTAATAAAAACAATAAAAACCTTAAGTTAAAAGTTCTACAAACGAGTAATAATTGGACTTTGGAAATTAAGTTTAATAAAGCGGACTACATAACGTACGAAATTGTTAATAAAGAAAATGTAAAAATAATTGAAGATGAAAAGTTTTTTATTTTAAAAACGCAACAAAAAGATATAGAAATTATCTTCTATATATGAAGCAAATTATAAAAGTCTAAAAAGAAAAACAATTAAATTATCTTTGTATCACATATTGTAGCTCATGCGTATTGATATTATTACCGTTTTACCAGAATTACTTAAAAGTCCATTTGAAGCTTCTATCTTAAAACGTGCTATAGAGGCAGGCTTGGTAGAAGTACATTTACATAATTTAAGGGATTACACTTCTGATAATTACAAATCGGTTGATGATACGCAGTTTGGTGGAGGCGCAGGAATGGTCATGATGATTGAGCCCATTGATAAATGTATTTCAGCTTTAAAAGCTAAAAGAGATTATGATGAGGTTATTTATATGACACCCGATGGCGAAACCCTAAAACAAGGTATAGCCAACCAACTCTCTTTAAAAGAAAATATCATCATTTTATGCGGCCATTATAAAGGTGTTGACCAACGTGTGAGGGACCATTTTATAACTAGGGAAATATCCATTGGTGATTATGTATTATCGGGTGGAGAATTGGGCGCTGCCGTACTTTGTGATGCGGTTATAAGATTAATACCTGGCGTTTTAGGAAACGAAACCTCGGCCCTAACCGATTCATTTCAAGATAATTTACTAGCACCACCTATTTACACTAAACCCCGTGAGTATAAGGGCATGAAAGTACCAGAATTATTATTTAGTGGAAATTTACCAAAGATTGAAAAATGGCGCGAAGAACAAGCTTTCCAGAGAACTAAAGAACGCAGACCAGATTTGTTGGAAGATTAATTTTTTATTTTTAAAAACTTTTAGCTTTTAGCTTTTAACTTTTAACTTTTTAATTATCTTTGCATCCAATTTCGGGTTAACCTCTGGCGAGAATCGTGAATGTTGTTCTGAATTAACAATTAAATTTAAAGATATGGAATCTTTAGTAAAGTATATACAAGACGAATTTGTAGCAAAAAAGGATTTTCCAGATTTTAGTGCTGGAGATACTATTACCGTTTACTATGAAATTAGAGAGGGTGATAAAGTGCGTACTCAGTTTTTTAGAGGTGTAGTTATACAAAGAAAAGGTACTGGAACTTCTGAAACATTTACCATTAGAAAAATGTCGGGTACTGTTGGAGTAGAGCGTATTTTTCCTGTTAACTTGCCAGCATTGCAAAAAATTGAAATCAACAAGCGTGGTAAAGTTCGTAGAGCAAGAATTTACTACTTTAGAGGTCTTACTGGTAAAAAAGCAAGAATTAAAGAAAGTAGAAATTAATAAAAGATACTGTTTAAACATGTTGAAAGCCTTGATAAAATCAAGGCTTTTTTTATTAACTATTGTTAATAACTATGGTTTATAAAAAGTTGATATCTAATACCTTAAAAAATTTGCTTTTTAAAAATGTGATGCTATCTTAGCAACAGAAATAATGACAATGCAAGTTGGTTTCGTTTCAACAACGAATTTACATTATATTCTAAATAAGGTAACGTTCTTTATAAAATTGTTTTTTGAGGTTATGTTGATGCACGTGTAGGCGTGACAAGCAGCAAACCATGACACTGCAAAAAGTAATGCATGTGAAAGCAGGTATTAACTAGTGTAGTAAAAAGCTTGAAAGGCAACAGGAGTGAAAGCGAATGTTGAAAATAAAGCAATGCTATGAACACAATTGACGTGAAAACGAAGAGGTAGTTGGTAGCATCAAGAAAAACAATTAACAGAAGCATCATGTAATAAGTCAATACATTTTGAAAATTACAGAAGTGTTTCGTTGAAATAACAGCATATAACTGAAATGGCTTGAATGAAAATTTTAAACCAATTTAGTTTAAATACTAAAATAAGTTATGTTATGTTATTTCAAAAAAGCCATGTCAATAGCAGATTAAATTCTGTCTTGATATGGCTTTTGTTTTTATGTGAATTTTCTTCTTTCTGGATTTTACGTTTCATGAGCTATTCAAAATCCCACATAAATCGAATATAACGACGTATTTTCATCTATTTTGAGGGCATTATTAAAAGTCATTTTTTGTATATTCGCAACGCTTAAAACTAGACGGTTTATTATAATGCGTTTACAGCAAAGGATTTAATAAAAAATAACACTAATGTCCAAAATAATTTACACAAAAACTGATGAAGCACCTGCTTTAGCAACACGCTCCTTACTTCCTATTATCAAGTCTTTTATAAAATCTTCTGGTATCGATATTGAAACCAAGGATATATCGTTGGCAGCAAGAATTTTGGCGGTTTTCCCAGATTTCTTAAATGAAGATCAACGTGTTTCAGACGATTTAATGATACTTGGTGAATTTGCAAAAAAACCAGAAGCTAATATCATTAAATTACCAAACATTAGTGCTTCCATACCTCAATTAAAAGCTGCTATAAAAGAATTACAATCAAAGGGTTTTAATATACCTAATTATCCCGATGAACCAAAAAATGATTCTGAAAAAGATATAAAATCCCGTTACGATAAAATTAAAGGAAGTGCCGTAAACCCTGTACTTAGAGAAGGTAATAGCGATAGACGTGCCCCTAAAGCAGTAAAAAATTATGCTAAGAAAAACCCTCATTCCATGGGTGCTTGGTCTAGTGATTCCAAAACACACGTGGCAACTATGAGTGAAGGTGATTTTGCACACAATGAAAAATCCGTAACTATTCCTGAAGCCACCAGCATAAAAATCATTCATACTGACGATAATGGAATAGCAACCACTTTAAAAGATAGTTTTCCATTACTTAAAGGTGAAATCATTGATGCTACGGTAATGAGTAAAAAAGCATTAGTAACCTTTTTTGACAAACAAGTAGCGGATGCCAGAGAAAAAGGGGTGTTATTTTCATTACACATGAAAGGTACCATGATGAAAGTGAGCGACCCTATTATTTTTGGTTATGCAGTTAAAGCATATTTTAAAGATGTTTTTGATAAATATGGAACGCTCTTAAACGAAATTGGAGTAGATGTAAATAACGGTTTGGGTAATTTACTAGAAAATATTCAGCAATTACCAGAAAATAAACGAAAAGATATTGAGGCTGATATAGCCGCTACATATAAAAAAGGACCTTCCATTGCTATGGTAAATAGCGATAAAGGCATTACAAATCTACACGTACCCAGTGATGTTATAATCGATGCTTCTATGCCAGCCATGATTCGCACCTCAGGAAAAATGTGGAATGCGGAAGGTAAACTTCAAGACACAAAAGCTATAATTCCAGATAGTAGTTATGCAGGAGTATATGCAGCAACCATAGATTTTTGCCAAAAACATGGGGCTTTTGATCCAACTACCATGGGCACTGTTCCTAATGTTGGTCTTATGGCTCAAAAAGCTGAAGAATATGGTTCTCACGATAAAACTTTTGAAATACCTTCCAATGGGTTTGTTCAAGTAGTAGATACTTCTGGAAAAGTACTGATGGAACATCAGGTTGAAACTGGTGATATTTGGCGCATGTGCCAAACCAAAGATGCCCCCATTCAAGATTGGGTAAAACTAGCTGTAACACGTGCTAAAGCATCTCAAACACCCGCCGTTTTTTGGTTAGATATAAATCGAGCCCATGATGCTGAACTCATTAAAAAAGTAAACACCTATCTTAAAAATTATGACACCTCAGGTTTAGATTTAAGAATACTAAACCCAGTTGACGCTACTATTTTTACTTGTGAAAGATTAAAAGAAGGAAAGGATACCATTTCAGTATCAGGCAACGTTTTGCGAGATTATCTTACTGATTTATTCCCTATTTTAGAAGTTGGTACCAGTGCAAAAATGCTGTCTATTGTACCACTTATGAATGGTGGTGGTTTGTTTGAAACAGGAGCTGGTGGTTCTGCACCAAAACATGTTGAACAATTATTAGAGGAAAATCATCTGCGTTGGGATTCTTTGGGAGAATTTCTGGCGCTAGCAGTATCATTAGAACATTTTGGTGAGGTTAATAATAATGATAAAGCAAAAATTTTAAGTGAAACTTTAGATAATGCTACCGAACAACTTTTAGAAAATAAAAAAGGGCCTTCTAGAAATGTAGGAGAATTGGATAATAGGGGCAGTCACTTTTACTTAGCTATGTATTGGGCTCAAGAATTGGCAAAACAAAATAAAGACCAAGCTCTAAAAGCTGAATTCACTCCCATAGCTAGACAACTGGAAGACAATGAAACATCTATTATAAAAGAATTAAAAGAAATACAAGGTAAGCCCGTTACCATAGGTGGTTATTACGAACCGGATGAATCACTAATCAATCAAGTAATGAGGCCAAGTAAAACTTTTAATACGATTCTAGAGTCTTAGTTCAATTAAAACCCATATTTTAAAAGCTCCTAAAAGGGGCTTTTTTGTATTTTTACAAAAAAATTGCTCAATGAAAAACCTAATGTGGTTTCTTATGCTATTTGGCGTTTGTAATATTTCGCTAAATGCCCAAGAAAAATTTACAATAAGTGGTGTTGTTTCAGAAGAAAAAAGTAACGAAACACTTATTGGAGTTAATATTGTCATTCCCCAATTACAGACAGGTGCTATAACAAACGAGTACGGTTTTTACTCCATTACCTTACCTCAAGGTACTTATAACTTGGTAATAAGTTATTTAGGTTTTAAAACCATTACCGAAACTATCACACTCACAGAAAATATCAATAAAAGTTTCAGCTTAACTGAATCAACAGAAAGTTTAGATGAAGTTATAATTACCGAAAATATTGAAAAACTAGACATTAAAGTACCGCAAATGAGTGTTAACAAACTCACCACAAGTACAATTAAAGATATTCCCGTTGTTCTTGGTGAGTCTGATATTATAAAAGCCATTACTTTACTACCTGGGGTAACTAATGCAGGCGAAGGTGCTTCCGGATTCAACGTAAGAGGTGGCGCTGCGGATCAAAATCTAATTCTTCTGGACGAAGCAACTATTTTTAATTCATCACATTTATTTGGTTTCTTTTCAGTTTTTAATCCCGATGCCATAAAAGATTTACGATTATACAAGGGTGGTATACCCGCACGTTACGGTGGTCGTGTTTCCTCGGTATTAGATATTTATCAAAAAGAAGGTAACAGTAATGATTTTCATGTAAACGGAGGTATTGGTATTGTATCCAGTAGGTTGCTTGCTGAAGGACCTATAAAAAGAGAAAAAGGTTCATTTCTTTTAGGGGGCAGATCCAGTTATGCCCATTTGTTTTTACCCCTTTTTGATATTGATAATATTGCCTATTTCTATGACTTAAACACAAAATTGAGTTATAAATTAAATAATCGGAATAATATTTACTTATCAGGGTATTTTGGAAGAGATGTATTTAGAATTCAAGATAGCTTTGAAAACACCTATGGAAATTCCGTATTAAACTTCAGGTGGAACCATCTGTTTTCAGATAAATTATTTTCAAACTTATCATTGATTTATTCAGACTATTATTACGATTTAAAATTGAATTTTGTTGAGTTCGATTGGATATCTGGTATTCAAAACTTTAATATAAAATACGATTTAAAACATTACTTAAGCAATACGATAAAATTACAATATGGTTTGAATAGTATTTACTACAAATTTAATCCTGGTGATATAAAACCAACCGTTGAAACTTCTGGAATTAATCCTTTCAAACTGACTGATAAATATGCTTTTGAAAACGCCATATATATAGATACCGAACACAAAATATCTGACAAGCTAGCACTTTCATATGGTTTGCGTTTTAGTACTTTTCAACGTTTAGGTCAAGATGAACTTAATATATATGAAAACGATCAAGCTGTTGTGTTTAACAACGACTTTCAAATTTATGAAAAAGCAGATCCCATAGATACTCAAACCTTCAAACGTAGCGATGTAATTCAAAGTTTTTTCAACTTAGAACCTAGAGCCTCCATAGCTTACCAACTTAAAGAAAATAGCTCAATTAAAATGAGCTATAATAGAATGAGTCAATATTTACATTTACTTTCCAATACAAATTCCCCCACACCTTTAGATGTATGGGCACCAAGTGGCAAGTATATTAAGCCACAGTTACTAGATCAATTTGCAGTTGGTTACTTTAAAAATTTTGACAGTAATAGCTATTCTTTAGAAGTGGAAAGTTTTTACAAAACTATAAAAAATAGAATTGATTATATTGATGGAGCTGATTTAATAGCAAATAATGCTATTGAACAAGTAATTCTAAATGGAAAAGCTAGAGCCTATGGCTTAGAGTTACTTTTACGCAAAAACGAAGGCAGATTCAAAGGTTGGTTAGCTTATACACTCTCAAAATCTGAACAGCAAACCAAAGGTAGAACACCATCAGAAATAGGAATAAACAACGGTAATTGGTACAATACACCTTTTGATAAAACCCATGACATCTCATTTACGGGAAGCTATAACTGGAGTGATAAATGGAAAATAAATGCCAATTTTTTATTTCAAACTGGGCAACCTGGTACATTTCCAAATGCACAATATGAATACAATGGAATTATTATCCCCAGTTTTAATAACAGAAACTCTGATAGACTACCTGCATATAATCGTTTGGATATTGCTTTAAATTACACACCAAAACCTAATAAAAATAAGGGCTTGGAAAGTTACTGGGTATTTGGAATTTACAATATTTATAATCGAAGAAATGCCGCGAGCATAAATTTTGGTCAAAATAATGAAACAGGTTTAAATGAAGCTACTCGATTATCAATTTTTGGAATTGTTCCTTCTATATCTTATAATTTTAAACTTTAGGTTATGAAAAAAGTATTAGTTATAATTTTGGGCCTTTTAATGGTTTCGTGTGAAGATGTTATTGACATAAATTTAAACAATGCTCAACCAAGATTGGTTATTGATGCCTCTATGAATTGGTTAAAAGGAACTGATGGCAGTAATCAAACAATTAAACTCACATTAACTGCACCTTTTTTTGATAAAAATATCCCTCCAGCAACAGGTGCCACCGTAACAGTTACAGACTCCAATAACAATACGTTTAATTTCATTGAAGAAGGTATCTCAGGTATTTACAAAAACAATTCGTTTATTCCTGAAATTAACGGCATATACAATTTAACCATAAATTATAACAGTGAGATTTACACAGCTTCTGAAACATTAATACCCACAGTACCAATAGAGTTTGTTGAACAAAAAAATGAAGGAGGTTTTACAGGTGATGAAATAGAAATTAAAGCCTATTATACAGACCCGCTTGATATGGATAACTTTTATCTATTTGAGTTTTTGGTTAATAGTAAAAGTATTAAACAGCTTGAGGTTTACGATGATGAATTTACCGATGGTAATCAAATTTTCGCTTTTTATTCAGATGAAAATCTAGAAGCTGGTGATGAGCTTATCATAAGAAATTTAGGAATCTCCAGACGCCATTACGAGTTTATGAATATCCTTTTGCAACAAACCGATGATCAATCAGGAGATCCTTTTCAAACACAACCCGCTACCGTAAGAGGTAATTGTATTAATCAAACCAATCCTGAAAACTATCCTTTTGGATATTTCAGAGTTTCAGAAGTTGATGAACTGACTTATACCATTAATTAAGTTTCATTGACTCAAATATAGTGTCAATCAATTTGTCAAATTCCTTATCTATATTGGGGTTTGATATATTTGTCAAAATAGATAAAACTACTTTTTGCTCTGGGTAAACATAAAAAATTCCATAACCACCTAAACCATTTCCAATATGGCCAAAATAAGGTCTTCCACTACTGTCGTAGCTAACTTGAAAACCTATACCATAATATGTAGAAGTGGACTCATTATTATTAATTTTTTGTGCCGTTATAAATGGTTGTAATTGATTGGAATCAACCAAAGAATCGTTTAACAAAGCATTACCAAATGTATTAATATCTTTGGATGTGGATAGATAACCGCCCGAAGCCAACTTAAAATAGTTGTTTGTTTCTTGCACGGGTTTAAAACGCCTTCTTCGAAACTTTTCATAGAAAATAGCCTTCCCATCTATATCTTGGTTCTTATCCACAAAAGTTTTATCCATATTAAAGGGAATCAATACCTTAAATTTTACAAAATCTTCAAACGGTATTTTAACACATTCTTGAATGGCCAACGAAATTAAATTCCAGTTATAACTGGTGTAATTATAATTGGTTCCAGGTTGGAACAATAATGCGTCTTTTTCAAAAAGTGAGATACCCTCACGAATATCCAAAGGTTTATTTATTTTAAATTCATTTCCTTGATAATTCCTAATACCAGATAAATGCCCCCCTAGTTGTTTAATAGTGATATCATAATCCTTTTTTGGGAAATAGGGCACGTAATTATAAATGGAGCTATCAAGTGTCATCTTACCTTCCTCCACTATTTTTAACAACCCCGCGGCCGCAATGGGTTTAGACACGCTTCCAATTCTAAAAATTGTGCGATTTGGATCAACTGGGATTTTATTAGTTATATCTGCAAACCCAAAGCCTTTAGACCAGACCACTTCATTATTCTTAGAGACTGTTATGGCTAACCCAGGTACTTTCTTCTTGCGAATTATTTTATTAATAATGCGTTCGGATTGATCAAACCCATTTGAACTTTCCTGAGCAAACAGTGAATTAAAAAACGAAAACATCACTAAATTTAAAATTATTATTGATTGACTTATTTTTTTCAAAATTAAAAGTATTGACCTATTCCAAACACAATGCCTCTTGATGCGTTTTCAGTTATTCCATAACCATAATCTATTCTAAAAATTGCATTAAATATTTTTGTGTGCATAAACCGTAATCCCAATCCTGGGTACATGCGAATATTTTGTGCATTGGCAAAATCACTAAAATCTCCCCCAGGATTGCGCCATGTTCCAGCATCTAAAAAAACATTGGTCTGCATAGCAAACCATCCTTTCTGGATAAGGGTATGCCGATATTCAGTATTTAGAACAATAACGCCTGTACCCCTATCAATTAAATTACCTACGCCTCTAATGTTCAAATTATTATCTACAGAAAAAGGTGCAAAAGGACTTTCATTATTAGTCGATAAACCCAATCGGAGCCTGTTCGCCCAATTCCCCTTTTCACCTATTCTCTTGTAATAGAAAAAATCATTCCATGCAATAAAAAAATCATCTTGATATACATTTTCAGTTGTAACATATTGTACATATAACAAACTTCTAAAGCCATTTACATACTGATAGTGATAGTCCAGAAAATCCAAATCATAAATAAACTTGAATAATTCTTTATCAACTTCAAAATTTGTTGGGATATCATCGGCCGTCAATCCAGTTATGTATTTATATTTTTCTGTAAAAATATTAACTCCAAATTGGAATTTATGATTAAAATTCAATTCAAATAAACCTAAAACTTCAAAAGACCTGTTATTGTAAAGATAATTTGCACTACCATTATTAAAATAAAGAGGTTCCTCACTTTTCCAATTTTGATGATTAATAGCAATACCCCATTGATTATTAAATAAATACGGTGCGCGTAAATTTATACTATAGGTATCGTAACCATTATTTTGATAAAAGCCCCCAAAAGCGATACCTTTTCCTAAAAGATTAAAATCATACAAACCTAACTTATAGGCAAATTGCCTATTGGTAGCAGTCCAAATATTTACTGTTGGAATAAGAGTGAAATTTTCTTCAATATCAATAATTACGTTATAGCTATTGCCTTTGTGAGCAATTACCTGGTATGTAGCATGAGACACTAAAGGTAATCGCTTCAATCTAATGATATCTTCATCTAACTGTAATGAATCTAAAACACCTCCAGAGTGGGTGTTTATTACATTTTTAATAAAACTTATCTTGGTTTTCTTCAATCCACGAATATCTAAGGTCGCGATAGTAGATCCTTGTGAAAATAGCAAGATAGTAACTAATTGACTTAATAGGATAATTATTATTCTTCTCATTTAAGAAACGATCAATTTAATACCAATCTAGCTCCTAAATTAAATGTTTGACCAAGACCAGAATCATTTCCTCTTACAAAATTTGTATATAATGTCTCGATATTTAAAGTATCTGTTAGCTGATATTTGGCTCCACCTCCTACGGCAGTAAAGTTTTGCTCAAAATCATTACCCAAATCTATGAGTTGGGAATGTTGCGCCAAAGCTAATATTGTAAATTTTGAGCTAGGGAAATAGCTAAAAAAAACACCCGGAGTTAATCGTAAACTATTGTTTGCAAAACTACCTTCTAAACTATTACCGCTAGTTCCGAAAACAAGTCCTTTTCCAAAATTGAATTCAGAGTTTAACTCACTAAATATTTGAAATTGATTTCCATTAAATGTATAATCATAGAAAAACCTATTTTGCCATGTAAAACCTTTTTGGTCAAAAAACACATTGTTTTTAAATTCATTATCGATTAATGGAATTACTAATGCACTTTGGATAGAAAAATTGTTTAATTTACTAAAAGGAACAAATTTAATGGAAGGTGCAACAGAGGTTAATCCACTACGAGCAGAATTACTTTCACCATCAAATTTAAATACATCTAAGGCATCTCTATCACCAATCACATTGCTTCTAAATTCGAGTATCAAACCCATATTAACGCGTCTATTTTCAGATACCCCTGTGTATGCCTCTAGAGTTGATGTAAAAAAAGTTTGCCTTGGCAAATTTTTGCTAACATCTCCACTACTATTTGCTTCTTTGGTTTGAGTGTACAAATTATTGAACCATTTGACATCGTATTGCCCTTTAGCAATCAACTTCGATGGTGTGAGAGTTTGAATTACAGAACCTCTATAGGATTCTTCTTTATCAATTTCTTGAGTTAAAACAATATTAGAATTTAATAGCAAGAATACTATTGCCATTTTAAATGATACTTTCATGTGTTTTTTGGATTTATTATTGAATTTTATTGAGATTCCAATTGTAAGAATAGTAGGTTATATTAAAATCGGTTGGTATTTTCTCATTTCTATATTGATTTATATACCCAATGAGGTCAGTTTCTTTCGAAACAAAATCGTTTAAATACCATTTAAATATTTCAGATATAGCTACTTTCTTTTTCTTTACATTCAATTGAATGAATTTTGGATTGTTTAATGCCAATCTAGTTTGACTTTCTAATTGGTTATCTAATATTTCAGGTAAATAAACATTATCTATAATTGGCGGGCAACCCAAGCCAGCACAGACCAATACAAAATGAATCCTAGCATCATTAAAATGATTTCTAATCTTTTTGTTTTCCATATCATTTAATGACAATTTTTCCCCATTAATCTCATATATTTTATTTTCAAAAAAGTCAGCGACATCTAAAGGAGATTTAATTGGATAATTATCAATGACTTGCTTAATTGTATTTATATTATATAGGTTAATCCAAAATGCTTTTCTTGTTTCCGAATCTAAATCATTCAGTTTTGTTCTTTTTGATAATACAATCAAGTGGTCTAATTTTTTAGGATCTTTGGCAATTGTTTGATAATCAACTAATCCATCTCTTACATATAATGAAAAAAAATCAGCAGCTTCATTGAAAAAATGACTTATGTTTTGTGAAGATGCGAGTAAAGAAAATGTTAGAGCTAATATTAATAAATAGGTTTTCATAAAATTGATTTACAAATTTGTCGCCAGATAAAATCAATTCTTACATAAATGGTTTCTAAATTTTTTTTTGCAAATAATTTTTAGACCTTTACATTGATAAATTCATAAAGTAGAATGCATTTTACAAAAACCACTGAACAGGACTCTTATTATGATAATCTGGAGAAGATGAACCTGTCAGAATTACTCAAAAATATAAACAACGAAGACAAAACGGTTCCTTTAGCTGTTGAAAAAGCATTGCCTCAAATTGAAAAACTGGTTGAACAAATAGTCATTAAATTAAAAAGTGGTGGCCGGTTATTTTACATTGGAGCAGGAACCAGTGGCCGTTTGGGTATTTTAGATGCCTCTGAATGTCCACCAACTTTTGGTGTTACACATGATTTGGTTATCGGTCTAATTGCTGGTGGTGACTCAGCTATAAGAAAAGCTGTTGAATTTGCTGAGGATTCTTTAATATTAGGTTGGAATGATTTAGAAAAACACCATGTAGGTACAAAAGATGTAGTAGTTGGTATAGCTGCATCAGGTACAACTCCTTATGTAATTGCGGCCCTTGAAAAATGCCATGAAAATAATATTATTACAGGTTGTATCACTTGTAACCATAATAGTCCGCTTTCTAAAACAGCAAAATTTCCTATTGAAGTTATTGTAGGGCCAGAATTTGTAACTGGAAGCTCAAGAATGAAAGCTGGTACTGCACAAAAATTGGTTTTAAATATGATTACCACATGTTGTATGATTCAATTGGGACATATAAAAGGAAATAAAATGGTTGACATGCAACTAAGTAATAACAAACTTGTTGATAGAGGAATAAAAATGATAAATAAGGAATTGAATATTTCAGATATAGAAGCAAAAAAATTATTAGATGAATACGGAAGCGTTAGATTAGCAATTCAAAACTATAAAAATGGAAAATAATAAAACCGATAAAACAATTTTAGTAAAAGGTATCAAAACATTAATATTTGCTTTAATGAGTTTATTTATGGGGCCAATTTTAATGAGTATTGCTTTCAATAATCCAGAAAAGCCTCTTTACGTGCCCATACTTATAGTAGGGTGCTTAATCTCTGCCTTTGCTGTTTTTTTATTGTTTAAAGGAATCAAAACAATTATAAATAGTATGTTCAAAAAGAAATAAATTCTTGTTTAATCCACTGAAACTTGCTTGGGTGTTGTGGGATTATATCCAAAGTCGGTATTACTGAGTGTAATTTTCAAACTATTAGCTATATAATTAATAATGGCGTAATGATGAATGGTATGGCTATTGGCTTGCGCAAATAAGGCCCCAAAAGTATAAGGTATTTGAATCTTACCAGAGCCTAAATCATCAATGACATTAACCAATCTATTGTCATCAAAATCAAAATTTTTCAACTTGTTAATAATAGAATCCAAATAATCTTCAGCACTAGTACATTTGGATTCAACGTCTATATTCCTAGATCTAGCAGTTAAATCAATCTTGTTTTCAGTATTGATACTAAAAATACAATCATAAAAATCTAAAATATGCCTAACATGGCTCCCTATACTAGAATAATAAGGGGATACAGATGAATTACTTAACACGTCATCCTCTAAACTGCTTAATAATGATTTTGTTTGATTGAGTGTTTTTAAAGTAGATTTTATAATAACGTTCATGGATACTAAAATAACTAAATAAATTCAATTTTTCATACTTAGTCTTATATCATCAATATCCTTACAAAACAAGAAGCAACTTCACAATCTACTTAACAATTATCAAAAAAAATAAGGATTTTAACACAAACAAAAAGGCCCCTCATATTTCTATGAAGGGCCTCCAAAAAAGGCAACGACCTACTCTCCCACTAAT